>JBARRT010000127.1:0-43191 GCA_049644365.1 Candidatus Acidiferrum sp.
CGCATACTTCACGCCATTCACCTCGCGATAGTCCGAGAAAAACGACTCCCACGGCGTCTCTTTGCCTTCCACCACGCGCGTTTCTTCCCACTTCGCCGGCAAAAAGGAAGTCGCGTCAAAAAGATAAAAGCGAATGTTGCCGTTCTTGTTCGTCAGCTTGATGCGATAGGCGGGCTTGCCCTGCAGCTCCTCTTTGCCCACCAACTCAATCTGATTGCCTTTGGCCTTGTAATCGATAAACGGCCCGTCGAAATCGGATTCTTCCGAAACGCTCTTCAAATCTTCCGCGGACATGGGCTGTGCGTCCTTCTTCTCTGCGAACGGATTGACCACCCAGCCCGCGGACTTGCCATCATACACGCGGATAATTTTCTGGTCCTCGACTACAATCTCAACGCGCAGCTTGTGCGGGCGCTTGAGCTCCGCGACGAGCGAGCCTTCCAGTCCCGGTCCGAACGTGACGCGGCCGGTGACGCGCTCCGATTGAATCGCCTTGATCTTCTCGGCGCCGCCGCGTGCGGCCAGGGATTTATTCACGATTTCGTCCGCCGTCTGCGCGCTCGCCGCGATCGGCAGCAGCAGGAAAATCGCGAACCAGAGAGATTTAGCTTTCATGGAGTGTCCGTTCACCTTGCTCCGCGGGAAGTCTGCGCGCTTCTTCATCGTAAGAGCAGAAGCAAACGGCGTCAATTTCGTTGCCTGTTATTTCGCTGGCTTGGCCCACACGATGTCGTACTTTCGGTCGAACGTGACGAACATCATGCAGGTTACCTTCGATTTGCACGTGAACCAGTGCATCGCTTTGCTGGGCATCATGGCGAACCCGCCGGGGCCCATCGTGGTTTCAGGCATGCCGTCCATCCCGGTGAGCACGTCGCCCCGGACCACCATCAATTGTTCTTCCGCGGTGTGATAGTGCGCGGGAACCACGCACCCGGAAGGAGCTTCGAGAAGGAACGTGGACGCGCCGATATCCGGGTCCCCGTTCTCGCGGGCCACTTTGAGACACGCGGGTTCGCCGTCGAAAACGAGATTGGCGCTCGCGAGCGGTGTAACCACTCCGTGAGGAGCAGTCTGCCCACGCGAAGAAACAACGGCGCCAAGCAGCATCGCCAGCGCCGCGACGCCGAGCACCATCTTTGTCGCTCTTGCAGAAATCGCGTTCCTCATTTTCATCGCTCCCTCAGCGAAATAGCAGCGAACTGAAATCCGTCAAGTTGCGTCGCCAGACCATCCACGTGTGCCCCCCGGGCGTCTCGATGTCCACGTGTTGAATTTTCTTGGACGCCAGCCACGCGCGAAACTTGCGGTTGATCTCGATCAATCGATCGTCCGTCCCGCACGCAATCCATAGCAAGCGCGGTTGCGGCGCGGCCTTGGCGTCCAGCGCCGGGAATTCCTTGTCGAACTCTTCGGTGATCCCTCCGGAGCTGAAAGCCCCGATCCACGCAAACTGGTTCAGCGTGTTCAGCCCCGTCAGCAAAGATTCGGCCCCGCCCATGGAAAGCCCCGCGATGGCGCGGGCGTTGCGGTCCTTCACCGCCAGATAAGCTGCTTCGACGCGCGGGATCACTTCCTTCAGCAGCGCTTCGCGAAATTTATCGAAGTTTCGCTCCGTCAGCGCGCGATCGTGGAATACGCCGGAGTTGGGAAGCAGCACCTCCGGCGCGCCGTAGCCCAGCGGCATCACCACGAGCATGGGCTTGGACTTGCCCTGCGCAATCAGGTTGTCCAGGATCACGTTGGCGCGCCCCACCGCCGTCCAGGCATTCGCGTCATCGCTGTAGCCGTGCAGCAGGTAGAGCACCGGATACGACTGCTTGCCGCGGGGATCGTATCCCGGCGGCGTGTAAACAAAAAAGCCGCGATCGTCACCTACGACTCCGGACTTGTAGAAATGATGATGAACCTCGCCGCGCGGCACGTCGGCGGTTTCCCAGGAAAGCGACGTCGGGCCAGGCACGTGCACTTCGCTGGCCCGGTAGAGAAAATTGGGCTTGATGGCGTAGTTCGAAGGATCGAAAAGTCCCACGCCGTCGGCGATGATCGTGTAGCCGTAATAATCAGGAGCGAGCGGCTCGGTGGTCACGCTCCACACGCCCGCATCGTCCTTTTGCATGGGGAACGGTTTCGCGGCGCCCTCGAGAGAGACGGCCACTTCCTTGACGTTAGGCCCGCGGAACCGAAACGTGACGCGATGGTCGGCGTGCACCTCCGGAGAAACCAGCGGCTGCGGCGGCGTTTGCGCCGCAGCCGTGGCGGCCAAAAACAGAATCGCGATCAAACTGAACCTTTGCCTCATGATTCCTCTCATGCCCCAGTTGTAGCGCGCGCTCACCAGAACCTGGCCGTCCGCGCCGAGGGATAATACAACAGCCTGGGCCCTGAGTGGCGGGTCTTCAGACCCGTGCTTTTCGCAGCCCGCACTGCGCTTGCCTTTGAACCAGAGATTGCGTATCGTCGAAACAACAGGAAATTCCATGAATCTGGAACGCCTCAATCGAATCACCGTCGAAGCCGGCAAGTGCGGGGGCCGCCCCTGCATTCGCGGGCAGCGCATCCGTGTTACCGATGTGCTCGAACTGCTTGGAGCGGGAGCCTCGTTCGAGGAAATCCTAAAGGATTATCCATTTCTGGAACGCGAAGACATCCTCGCCGCCTTGGACTACGCAGCCTATCAGACGGACCACGTCGTCCTTTCGGGGTCGTGAAATTCATAGTTGATAACCAGTTGCCGGTGGCCCTTGCAGAATTTCTGCGCCAGCGCGGTTTCGAGTGTCAGCACGTCCTGCAAGCCGGACTGGGTGATGCCCTCGACAGCGAAATCTGCCGGTACGCCGAAGTTCAAGGGCACATTATCATCAGCAAGGATGAAGATTTTTTCTACTTCGCCAAACAGCCCGGCGCAAAAATCAAAGTCATTTGGGTCCGTTTGGGCAACTGCCGGACTTCGGCATTATTGGCGGCTATCGAAAAATCTTGGACGCGAATTGAGTCCTGCCTGAAGGCTGGCGATCGGATCATCGAAGTCCGGTAGAAGTTTCCCCGTTACAGCACCCACATCTCGTCCGGGAACTAGGGGACGGGTTGGCAGGCCCCTAGTTGCTGCCTCATAGATGTGGGTTTTGATTTTTTTTTTGAGCGTTCAGGCAGGGTTCCTAGTACAGGCCAATCACTCCCGGCCGGCGCGTGGGATATCGCGTTGCAGCGAATCAAAGTAGCGCTGCATTTTCTCTCGCACCTGCTCTTCACTCAGGCCTAGATCGTAAGCAGGAGAAACGACCGGCAGGGCTTCCTCGATCTTGACCAGTACAAAGGACCTAATCCTAATGCGGCTATCGTCGAGGTTTCGTTCCGCCCGATAGAAATCTAGGATTCGTTCGAACAGGGCTCCCTCTGTGAGCACCGTGGCGACGCCCTTGAAGCGGTAGCCCTTGCGCACCATCGGATCGACCACATTAATCTCCGTCGACGGATTACGTCTTAGGTTGGAGACCGTCGCGGGCGAACGGATATCTGCAAAGACGATGTGATCGTCGTCCCATACCGCGGTCGTTCCCTTGGGCGACAAGTTGGGAGTTCCGTCCGGACACACCGTCGCGACGAAGCCGAGCCGCTGCTCGTTGACCACGCGTTTCATATCTTCGGTGAGGATTCCCACTCGTACCTCGAAAGAAACGATTAGCTTCAGGCGGGTTGCTGGGTACGCCGCGACAGCTCGAAGCGATGGTTAATCGCCAACATGGTACTCGCTCTGCACCAAGCCGCTCGCATACTGCCGGGTCGCTACGTGGCGGAGCCGAACGTCGCGCGGTAGGGTGCCGAAGAGAGGAATGCCGTCTCCAATGAGCACAGGCACTCGCGTGATGACGAGACGTTGAATGAGCCCCGCGCGAAGGAACCCTTGAATCGTGATCCCGCCGTCGACGTAAACGTGGCGGGCGCCACTAGCAGCGAGTTGCGAAACGATCTCCGTGGGAGCCCCGGACATGAGTTCAACAACGCCTCCGGCGGTAGACACATCCACGGGGCGGCTACTCAGCACCACCACGCGCTTGTCCACGTAGGGCCAGGGCGTAAGCGTCAAAACTTTCTCGAAGGTCATACGACCTATCACGATCGTGTCGACGCTTGCCAGGAATTCGTTGTAGCCGTGAGGTTCGCCCCCGCCCTCCAGCAGAAAGTCGAAATCGCCGTTTCGCCGCGCTATGAAGCCGTCGACGCTGGTGCCGACAAAGACAGATAGCGCCATCAGCGTGGGAGCCATCAGGTCCCTACCTCCAGGTGCAAAACATAGTGTGCCGCGCTTCCCGTCATGCTGAATTGCCGGTATCGTTTACTTTCATCAACTCCTTCGTCAAGCGTCGCGTGCCCTGGCTTGCAGTTACCGTCCGCACTCACCGTGACTTCTCCAATGAAGTCATCGCTGCTGCCGTGTTCCGGCTCGTTCTCATCGCTTTCCATGACCGTGATCGTCACCGCAGGCGCGCCCGTTCCATCCCAAAGCAATTTCCCCGGATGAAGGGTCGTTCCCACCTCAAAGTTGCCGACTTCGAACCGCGCGACCTCGTGCTCGTTCGCGCCGCCGGTAGTCACCACGCAATAGATTTCGTCTCCGTCGCTTTCCGTCGTCTTAAGGCAACGCATGCCCTGCAATGTGACCTTCACCCTGATCTCCCCCAAAGCTCATTGTCGATCGAAAATCTTCAACAGGTTACCAAAAGTTGGTGCGCGGCGGGTGCCCCATACGCGGTTTTGGCGTGTGGGGATTTTGGCTTTCCACCATCCTTCTTAGCACCCTCTTTGCCCAAGATTTTCCGTCCTCCCGCCGGATCCCCATCCCTGAACGCCGCTCACAAGACCTCTTAACTTTCTAACGTGCAACGTTTCAACGATTTACGACCCCATTCGAATGCTAACCAAAATGTAATTGACAAGCGATGTACTTCCATGCTATTCTCCCCCGTGTTTGCCAATCAAAATCACCCTCGCTTCCACTTCCGTCAGGGTGACGAAAACCCCACCGCTGTAAGTCCTCTGTTTGCCACTCATACGAGTCGTTCGCAAATCGTTGAAAACAAAACCACTTTAAGTCCTTTCCTTGCCACTCATACAGACTTGTTACCTATAAGTCTTGTATTTGCCACTCATACGAAAACAACCGGGGTGTGTACCAACAATTCCCATTCTGGAACGCATCTCACAAGGGCTGGAACAAATGGGCGACATGATTCCGCCTCTCGTTGGGAAGGAGGGAGAATAATAGCGTTACACGGCGGTAACGAAGTTGCCGTCCATGGCCACGTAGCCGTAGGCCATCCGCGGCGTGTTGAACGCAAAGCCGGGGTTGCCGTGGCGGTCGAGCAGGATGAGGCCGCCGGTAGCGTGCGTGCGCTTGCCAAGAAGGTGAACGGCTTCGCGCGCCGCGAGATCGGCGGAAGAGAGATCGCAGACATCGGCTGCCCCCGTAGGATCGACGCAAGTCACGCGCGAACGAAGAAGATCCACAGCCGTCTTCGCCATCACGATTTTCATGATGGCTTCGCCGTAGCCGGTGCAGGAAACGCCGCCGGCTTCGGAGTCCGCGTAGCATCCGCAGCCGATGAGCGGCGAATCGCCGACGCGGCCGGGAAGTTTGCAGCACGTTCCACCGGTGGAAGTGGCGGCGAAGAGGCGGCCCTCGCGATCGATGGCGACGGCGCCGACCGTTCCCTGCTCGTGCCCGCGATGATGCTCAGCGGCATGTTTGTCCGCCTTGCACTTCATCCAGGCTTCTTGCTCGGCTTCGCTGACCAGTTCTTCCGGCTTGCAGAGCTTGATTCCGTGCTCTTTGGCGAAACGCTCGGCGCCTTCGGCGACCAGCATCATATGCGGGCAACTCTCGAGAATTTTGCGCGCGAGCTGAATAGGATTCTTGACGCGCTGCAGCGTGGCCGCCGCGCCGGAACGGAGCGTCGCGCCGTTCATGACGATGGCGTCGCACTCGACACGGCCATCGAGATTGAGATGCGAGCCGTAACCGGCGTCGAAAACGGGATCGTCTTCGAGAACCATGATGGCGGCTTCGACGGCGTCCAGGGGCGAGCCGCCGCTGGCGAGCAGAATCCAGCCGGCGCCCAGTGCGCGCTGGCAGCCGGACTTGCAAGCGTCCACGGCTTCGTCAGGAATATCCCACGCGCCGCCATGAACGATCAGGGCTGGTTTCATCGGGATGAGAATCGCAAAGGGCCAACGGTTTGTCTAGGCAAGAGAGAATCTTCAGAGGAAAAAGTCCAGCAGGAACAGCATCATGCCGGCCATCAGAAGCGCCGCCGCGCCATTGAAACGGCTGTGCGGCAGCCGGGTGAGATTGCGGATAAACGAGGTCGGGATGGCCTTTATTCGGGATTCCACGCGAAGTATGTAAAACGGGCCGACCGGCGTATAGCGAGAGAAGCCGCGGCGCAAGACGGAAATTTCGTCTTGAAACCAGACGGAGAAATCGTCGCGATTGCGCCACACCAGCAGCGCTCCCATGGCCAATAGCAGATAGCCGAAAAAAGTCAGAACCCCAAGTGCCGAGCCTGCTCCCCAATACATAGTCCCTCACAGGCGGCCAACACGACTTGCTGATTAAGACGCCTGGAACCGCAAAATGGTTACTCGCCCTCGTGAATGGTCACGAGGCGCATGACTTCAAATTCTTTTTTGCCCGCGGGCGTTGCGACTTCAATTTCGTCGCCGACTTTCTTGTTCAGCAGCGCTTTTCCTATCGGAGAAGTCGTGGAAATGAGCCCCTTCTCGACGTCGGCTTCTTCGGTGCTCACCAGCTTGTATTCGATCTTTACGTCGCGCTGCGTGTCCAGAACGGTGAGCCGCGAACCATAGCCCGCACGGTCTTTGGGAATATTGCTTAGGTTCAGCATACCCAGGTCGCCCATGCGTTTCTTGAGCTGGCTGATTTTTGCGTTGACGTAGCCCTGGCGCTCCTTGGCGAACTTGTATTCCGCGTTTTCGGATAAGTCCCCGTGCGCGCGCGCCACTGCAATTTCTTTGGGCAGCTCGACGCTGAGCTCGTGGGAAAGCTGGTCGATTTCGTCCTGAATCTTTTTCTTAATCTTCGCCAGTGGATCAGACATGATTGTCGGCCGTCAGTTCACTAAAAAAGTCTGCGGAGCCCGGGAAGTAAGGATGGTTTCCCGGACCCCGCTCAAGCCAACATTATAGATGCGGGGGAATTGAAGTCACAAGGGGGAACGAGAGATTTTCTGTAAAGACATGATTTCGCTGACTTTGGCACGGGTTTACGAGTAGAATTGCCTCCTGGGTAAAGGTGGTTTGACCTTCTCTCAACGGACTTGGACTTCGAGCGTTTGCGTTTTGGTGTTGCCTGAGGCATCCGCGATGGTGAGCGCGTAAGTGGTGGTTTTTTGGGGTTTTACGTCGACGCAGCGCGAGTAGGAGGGCCAAACGGGATTGGATTGAGGTTCCAGCGTCACGGTTTTGGCGTTGGCCACGCCATAGCAAATCTGCACGGTTTCGCCTCGCCGGACCACGCCGGGGGTGGCGTAGAAATTCTGGATAGCGAGCTCCTTTCCGCCGAGTTGTTCCAGCGTGATGCGATCCTGCTCCTGTTGCTTTTGTGTTCTTTCCACTTTCGCGCGGTTTTCAATGGCGCGATTTTCCCACCAGCGCGAAAAAAGAATCCCCCCTACAACAAACACAATGACGACGAGGGCCGCAGAGGTGTACAGCGTGGGATTTTTGAAAAAGGGCTTGGATTGCGTTTCCGGTTCAGCCGGCATGGTCACCCCAAGAATGAAACAACTTCCATTGAAAAAATAGCGCGAAACGGCGTTCGAAAGAAATATTCTCGCTCGCGTGCCGTTCGAAAGAAATACTTGCGTGCGGGCGGCCGTTCGAATTCACTTTTTGGCGGTGGCGGCGATCTCGCGCCAAGTGACTAGCTTGATGTTTTGCCCGGCGAGCAGTTGGCGAAATTCCGGACTGGTAAAGAAATCGAAATCGCGCTGACGCCAGGCCGCGCCCCAAGTGTCGCGCTCGCGCGTGGCGGATTTTAGTTCATCGTCGGCAAAGCCGAGGTGAATCACAAATTCCGTGACGCCGGGTTGCAAATTTTTGAGGGCGGTCTTGTAGAAATCGGCCCACTTGTCTGGTGGGACGCTGGGAGCGATCGTAATTGTATGGTCGATGACGATATCGGCGGGGCCCAGACCTTTTTCCAGATAGGGACGTTCCGCGAACCAGTCGCGGGCAACGAAAACCGGAAGCTTGTACTCGTGAGCGATTCGAACGACGACTTCGAACAGCTCTTTGCCGTTATCGAAAAGGCGGTATTGATGGGAATCCAGATGCGTGGGGCGGATGCCCATCGCGTAAGCGCGGTCGATCTGGGCGCGAAGTTCGAGGTCGACTTCTTTTGGGTCGATGCGGGTTGTTGGTTTCCAGTCGTGATGGAAATAACCGTTTTCATCCACGAGGCTTGGGACTTGGTCTTTCGAAGCGACCGGGCCCCAGCGGTAGTAGACGCGTTCGCTGGTGAGGGTGAGATGGAGACCAAAGTCAGTGTCGGGATGCGATTTGGCATAGTCGGCAATTTCCGGGAACCACGGGCAGGGGACCATGAGGCTGGCGGAATTGACGAGGCCCGATTCCAGGCCCTGGATCGTGGCGGCGTTTACGGAATGAGTTACGCCGACGTCGTCGGCGTGGACGATTAAGAGTTTTGCATCGCGAGAAAAGCCGAGTTTTTCAGCGAGCGACTTTTGAGTATCCTGCGCGGATGCCGCCTGAACTGCGATGGCAAGCAGGAACAGCGACAAGAATGCGATTCGTTTTTGTTTCATGGAGTGACCAAGAGAATTCTCATTCGAATGAGTGACGCGTGAAACTCTCGCGCTCGACGTGCATGTCATCGCCGCGCAATTCGCGGAGCGCGTAGGTTACAAATTCAGCGGTGACTCGCTTGCGCCAGGTCATGTCGAAATCGGTGTTGTCCAAAGGCTTGGCAATGCGAGCCGCAAGCGCGGCAGCTTCCGCGATGGTTTCCGAATTCAAGGTGCGCCTCAGCAGAAATTTTGAAGCCCCGTCCGCAACCAGCGGACGAGACGCTGCAGAGCCTACTACGATTCGCGCATCCTCGACCACACCTTGACGGGAAAGGCGCGCAGCGGCGGCGACGGATAATACGGGGAAGTCAAACGAACCGCGGCGCCGCAGCTTCCAGTACGTGCTCTTCCAACCGTGGAGAGAATCCAGCAGGACTTCGGCGAGGATTTCATCCGGACGGCGCCGGATATAGTTGATACCGTCATTATTGTAGAGCTCGGAAAGCGCGACTTCGCGCTCGCCGGACCGCGAAACCAGGCGGACGCGTGCGCCAAGGGCAATCAGCGCAGGCGCAGTGTCCGTGGAGGAGACTGCCACGCATTTCCGGCTTCCCGGCGCGACCCAGCAGATGGTGCCGTCTTTCTTCAGGCAAAAGTTGATCGCTTTTCGCCATTCGTAGTTCTGATCGTAGTAATTGCAGCGCGTGTCCAGACAGAGGTTTCCGCCGAGGGTGGCCATGTTTCGAATGTGCGGCGTGGCCACCAGGGCGGCCGCTTGCGATAGAGCGGTCATGCCGTTTCGAAAACGAGGATCCTCGGCAATGTCGGTGAGCGTGAGGCAGGCGCCGAGCCGCGATGCGGAATCGCTCCAGTGAACCCGGTTCAAGCCTTCGACGTAGCGAAGACTCATCAGCGTGCGAGGGACCTGCTGCCTGCGCTTCATGTTGGGAAGCAGGTCGGTTCCGCCGGCGAGCGGCATGGTGTTTGGCCCTTGGCCGTCGAGAATGCGAGCCGCTTCCTCTAGGGTGCGCGGCGCGCGAAATTCGAAAAGAGGCAGCCGCATCATGAGCTGAGTACCTTTTCTTTCTTGGGGCGCGGTTTCGAGTGACGCGGGACATCGTTAACGGCATTACCGTCGCCGCCTTCCCATGGAGGAGGAACGCGGAGAGCTTCCGGCCAATCGACATGCGGAAATTGGTTCGGTCCGTAGCGCGGATCGCGGCCTGCCCTCTTTTCCGCAAGCGCTTTCATTATTTTCTCAGGAGTAATCGGAACTTCATCGATTCGAACGCCGATGGCGTCGTAAACAGCGTTGGCCACGGCAGGCATAATGGGCAGAAGCGGGCCCTGACCGACTTCCTTGGCGCCGAAGGGGCCGCGAGGATCGGGTTCCTCGACCAACTCGGTGACGACGTCGGGCATGTCGAGCGAAGTGGGGCTCTTGTACTCGAGCATAGAGGGAAATTTGTGCACCAGAGCGTGGGAGAGTCTTTTGGGAAGACGGCGGAATTCCTGTTCTTCCATGAGGGCTTCGCCGAGGCCCATGTAGACGCTGCCCTCGACTTGACCTCGGACGAGGGGAGGGTTGAGAGCGCGGCCGATGTCGTGGGCGATCCAGATCTTGGGGACGGTGATCCATCCCGTCACGGGATTCACGGCGACTTCGACGACAGCGGCGGTATAAGAATAGGTTGGGGATGGACCGACACCGCCGCCTTTGTACAACGCTGGAGATTTCGGGGGAGTGTAAGAGCCGACGGTGCCGATGGTGCCGAAGCGAGCTTCGGCCAGGCAGACGGCTTCGTGGAAGGGCACTCTCTTTTCCGGCGCGGCGGAATCAAAAACAGATTTTTCGGCGAAACGCAGACGCTCCTTTGGCACTTCGAGGCGAATGGCGACCGCTTCGGCAAGCAATTCCCTGGCGCGCTCGGCTGCTTGTAAGGCGGCATTGCCGGCCATGATGGTGACGCGGCTGGAATAGGAGCCGAGGTCGACAGGCCCCAAGTCCGTGTCGCCGGTAAAGAGGCGGATGTCGAAGGTGTCGATGCCCAGAACTTCGGCGACGATTCCAGCCAAGACATCATCGGAGCCCTGGCCGATCTCCGTGGCGCCGCAGAAAATGGCAACGCCGCCGCCGCGGTCGAGCTTGAGCTGAACTCCGGATTGCGGCATTTTGTTCCAATAAATGGCAAGTCCCGCGCCTGTCAGGTAAGCGGAACAGGCGATTCCGACACCGCGGCCTTCGGGCAGTTTCCGGAATTTCTCTTTCCAATCGGAGGTTTTTACGACGCGGCGAATGCATTCGGAAAGATTGACAGTACTCAAGCGAAGATAATTTGCGGTCACCGTGTTGGGAGATTCGACGATGCGGAGACGCAGGTCGGCGGGGTCGAGTTTGAGCTTCTCGGCGATTTTGTCGAGTTGGACTTCCTGGCCGAAGCGCGGCTGCACGGTGCCATGGCCGCGTTTTGGCCCGCAGGGCGGTTTGTTGGTGAATGTGCGGCAACCCTCGAAACGATAACGCGGGATGTGGTAGGTGGTGGTCTGCAGCGCACCGGTATAAAAAGTGCTGGCGACACCGTAGGAGCCGTAGCCGCCCCCATCGATCAACGTCTGGAGATGCATTCCGGTGATGGAGCCGTCCTTCTTGACGCCGGTCTTGAATTTCATCAGGACGGGATGACGGCCGCGGTGACAGTAAAAAACTTCTTCGCGCGTGAGGCAAATCTTGACGGGGCGATCCAGCAGGAGCGCGGCCTTGGCCACGACGATTTCGTGATTGAAGGGATCGCTCTTTCCGCCGAAGCCTCCGCCATTGGGCGTGGCGCTGACGCGAATATGCGCGGGAGGCATTTGCAGAACCTTGGCGAGAGCGCGATGAAGGTAGTGCGGAGTTTGGGTGCTGGACCAGATGGTCAACTTTCCGTCAGGGTCTTTTGTGGCGACGGCGGCGTGTTGTTCGATGGGGAGATGCGTGCTTCCCTGGTAGAAAAAAGTGTCTTCAAAGATTTCGTCGGCTTCGGAGAAAGATTTCTCAACATCACCGAATTCCAGCGCGACGCGCTTATGAATGTTGCCCTCTTCGCCGTACTCGTGAATGCGCGGTTCGGGGGTGGCGAGAGCTTCTTCCGGATCGGAAATGGTGGCGAGAATTTCGTAGTCGACGTCAATGAGGTCCAGAGCTTCGAACGCGATGAGTTCCTCGCGGGCGATGACGGCAGCGACAGGATCACCGACGTGGCGCACGTGATCGAGGCAGAGGGCTTGCTCGTCCTGGCTGACGGGAAGAATCCCGTACTCGATGGGCAGGTCCTTGCCGGTAAGAACCAGATAGACTCCGGGGTGAGCGATAGCGCGGGAAGTGTCGATCTTTCGAATGCGGGCGTGTGGGTGCGGGGAGCGCAGAAGTTTGCAATGGGCCATGCGCGGGAGGAAGATGTCATCGGCGAAGCGCGTTTGACCAGTAACTTTCGCGCGAGCGTCCACCCGTCGGCGAGGGACGCCGATGACGCGGAATTCCGCAGCGCTGGCTGGAGAATCTTTCGCGGGACGTTCCGGAAAATCTTTTTGACTTGGCAAGTACCCTCCTAACTGCGCGACGCTAGGCAGCCGCGCACTCGGATGCTATTTCGCTGATCCGTTCTGTTGCGCAATCTTGACCATGGCGGACTCGACGGCCTCAAAAATCTGGAGATATCCGGTGCACCGGCAGAGGACGCCGGAGAGCGCAGAGCGAATCTGATCGCGAGTTGCGTGAGGATGCTGATCCAGCAAGGATTTCGCGGTGACCAGAATCGCGGGTGTGCAGTAGCCGCATTGCGCCGCGCCGAGATCAGCGAAGGCGTCCTGCAGAGGATGCAGAGTTCCTTCCAAGCCGAGGCCTTCGACGGTCAGCACATTCCTGGCGTCGCACTCGACTCCGAGGACCAGGCAGGAAAGCACGGGCTTGCCGTCCAGAAGAACGGCGCATGCGCCGCACTCCCCCAGTTCACAGCCATGCTTCGTGCCGGTGTGGCCGAGATCCTCGCGAAGGACTTCAAGAAGAGTTTTGTAGGGCGCGAAAGAGACGTCTACTTGTTCGCCGTTCAGCGCCATTCGAATGTGAGATGTTTTTTGCGATGCGACAGGAAGCGTGATCACGTTCCATCACCTCTCGGAAAATCGTGCGGCCGCTACCTGCTGCTTTACGCCTTGCGGAAGGAATTTGCGGACCGGGCGGGGCAACTCTCTGGCCGAGCCAGGGCGGCGGAGAGCATCGGGTTTGGACAGCAATCCGCGAATCAGATAATCCGCGAAGCCTTCGGCGATTTCGGCGGCGGTCATGGCGCCGTCGGGATTGAACCAGCGGACGCTCCAGTTCAGGGCTCCGAGGACGGCGCGCGCGGCGAGCGCAGGATCGCAAGGCACGAACTCTCCGGTGCGGGCGCCTGCGACGATGAGTTGACGCACACCTTCCTCGTAACGATCGCGTTTCACGACCAGGGAGCGTTGCAGACGCGGCGGCAAAGCGCTGGTCAAGAGATGCGCGGCCGATCCTTCGACTTCATCGAGGACGCAGCGCAAATGGGAGACGATTACCAGGCGAAGCTTCTCGGCGGTGGCGGCCTTCAAGCGGCGGGCCTGCTCGAGTGCCGCGAGCAGGCGGTCGAGTGAAACATCCTGGCAGAAAAAAAGAATTTCGTGCTTGCCGTGGAAGTAGTTGTAAAGGTTGGCGGGAGAGAGGTCGGCGGCGGCGGCGATGTCGCGCATACCGGTTTCGGCAAAGCCGGTGATGCGGAATTGTTTTCCGGCGGCACGCAGGATTTCCAGGCGGCGGGCAAGATAACGGCGCTCAACACGGGCCTTGTCCCGGCTTCGGATCCCTTTGCCAGACAATTGGCCTCCTTGCGGCACGTACCACGGACATTCCTAAAGTTACGCGGCGGGAGGACCGCTGTCAAACAAAATACGAACATGTGTTCAGATAATGAACAGCTGTTCAGAGCAGCAGAAGGGCATTCCCAAAATAGCCAACCGCCGAATTTGCCGAGGAATTGGTGAAACGGACGCAGGCAAACTTGAACGGCTCAGCGCGGAAAGAGCCGTGCGGCGTTGTCGTACAAAATCTTGCGCTTGGCCTCGTCACGAATCGGCAGAGCGTTGAACTTCTCAATGTTGCCCTTGATTTCGGGCACGCCGGGCCCCGGCCAATCCGTTCCCCAGAGAACCTTATCGGCAATCTCTTCGATACGCGGGAAATATTCCAAGAGTTTCTGGGGAGGAATGCCGGAGATATCCATGTGCATGTTCTTGTGGCGGCGAACGAGGAAAAACGCTTCTTCCATCCAGAGCGGCCTTCCGCCATGGGCGAGAATCACAACGAGATCGGGATAATCAATGGCTACGTCATCGCATAAGAGGGGCTGCGCGTGAAGATTTCTGGCGCCTGGGAAAATGGAAGTCCCCGTATGAATCATCACCGGCATGCCATTCGCCTGGGCCCGCTCGTAGACCGCCGCCAACTCGCGATTGCCGTCCAGATATTCGTTTGGTGAGAGTGCCTGGTGCGACGGATGCAACTTGATGGCGCGAATCCCGAGTTTAGCCATCCGGTCTACTTCGGCGCCGGCGTCGGGAACGGTTCCCGGCAACACGCCGCCGAATGGGATCAGGCGGTCCGGCGCCACTTTGCAATACTTCGCTATCCAATCGTTCGCTTCCGGCGTGAATCCAATGATTTTTGGAGCAACGTAATTGATGAGCCCGGCGCGCTCGACGCCCAGGCGGTCGAGCAGGCCGAGAAATTCTTTCGGATTTGCGCAATACCGTTCGACATCGGCGTAATCCTTGCGCCCGCGCTTCATCAATTCGAGCGCGGATGGCTTCATCATGTGATAGGGCATGATGTGAACGTGGATGTCTATGATGGGCTGCAGAAGTCGCGTCCTTCGACGGAATTTAAGCGTTCACTCTTATGATCAATTAAAGCGAACGTATTCAAAGTTCAGCGGCCGATTATTCACTCCGCGCGCCGGGGGAGCAATCCAATTCGCAAACTTACCGAGCTCGACGACGCGGCCGCTCATAAGCGACTGCACGAAGGCATGGTCCTCGGGAGTCGGCAGCCACTGGGATTCACGCTTCTTCCAGGCTTCCTCGCTCAAAACCTCTCCTTCGGGGCTGATAAAGTGTCCCGCGAAATTGCCGATTTCGCGATGGAAGCCCTTGTGCGGCAGGGTCAAACGGAAGGGGATGCCGGCATTGTCAATGACGCGTTGCCAGCGGGCTACGCCATCGGCAATCTCTTCGATGTAATCATCGCGCAGGCGCTCATTCAGAGCGGTCAACGCCGGGACGTTCTTGGCAAGGATTTTTCCGCCCACGACTTCGAACACGGGATATTCCGCCTCGCTCAAAACGTGATCGTCTTCCAGTTTGGTTTCACGGAAGCGTCCTTTTAGGCCGCTGGTGAAATAATTCGCAGCGTTCGAAGAGACATCTGAACCGTAAAGATCCAGAGTCACGCTGTAATGAAAATTCAGGTACTTCTGAATCGTCTGGAGATCGATCACGCCAAGTGCGCGCACATCGGACGGATCGTCGAGTTTATGTTCCTTCATCACTTCGCACGTCCGCTGAATGATGCGGCTGACGCCGGTTTCGCCGACGAACATGTGGTGAGCTTCCTCGGTGAGCATGAAGCGGCAGGTGCGAGAAAGAGGATCAAAACCGGATTCGGCGAGCGCACAAAGCTGGAATTTGCCGTCGCGATCGGTGAAGAACGTGAACATATAGAAGGCGAGCCAGTCGGGAGTCGGTTCGTTGAACGCACCGAGAATGCGGGGATTGTCGGTGTCACCGGAGCGCCGCGCGAGGAGAGATTCGGCTTCTTCGCGGCCGTCGCGTCCGAAATAGCGATGCAGCAGGTAGACCATGGCCCAGAGGTGGCGGCCTTCTTCCACGTTGACCTGGAAAATGTTGCGGAGATCGTACATGGAAGGACAAGAAGCGCCGAGCATGCGCTGCTGTTCGACGGAAGCCGGCTCGGTGTCTCCCTGGGTGACGATGATGCGGCGAAGCGTGGAACGGTATTCGCCGGGGACTTCCTGCCAGGCGGGCTGACCTTTGTGAGCGCCGAAATTCACTTCGCGCTTCTCGTCGCGCGGCTGGAGAAAAATGCCCCAGCGGTAATCCGGCATTTTCACGTAGTCAAACTGCGCCCAGCCGTCGGGTTCCACGCTGATGGCGGTCCGCAAATAAACTTCATAATTGTGGCTCTCGTCCGGGCCCATGTCGTACCACCAGCCCATGTAGGCGGGCTGCCAATGCTCGAGGGCGCGCTGCAAGACGCGGTCGCGTCCCAGATCGACGTTGTTGGGAATTTTTTCGGTGTAATTGATCATGCGAATCTCCTTGCAGGAATCGGACCGGCGGCCGCCCGGTTGTTTAAACTCTTTCCCAGTTGAATTTCACGGGAGCGCCGGTGCCGTAGACTTTCAGGGCACCGTTTGTTCCCACGGCGTTGGGGCGAATGAAGATCCAGTTCTGCCAGGCGGAAAGGCGGCCAAAAACGCGGGTTTCGAGAGATTCGGGTGGACCGAATCGCAGATTGGCTTCGAGACCGGTGAGCGCGTCGGGCGATTGTGCGGCGCGGGATTCGATGGCTTGGCGAATTTCGTCTTCCCAATCGAGGTCATCGGGTGCTGCAGTAACGAGGCCGGCTTCGAGCGCTTCGCGGGCCGGCAACTTTGTTTCGATCCGCTCGCGGAGCGAGCTGAGTTGCGCTTCGTCTTCATAGAAGCGCGCGGCGAGGCGTGAAAGATGATTGACCATGGGGAGTGGACCGAAATTCATTTTCGAAAGGAACAGCGCGGCGGCGCCATCACTTTCCTGCGCGTCGCGCATGTAGACTCGGTCGGCAGCCAGAGCAAGTTCCAGGAGCGTGCCGGCAAAACAGGATTCGGGTTCGACGATGGCGAAAATCGAGCGCGAAGTGACATCGATGCGCGCGAAAGTGCGCCGCATCATTCCCAAAACTTCCCGGACGAACCAGTTGTCCTGATGCTTCAGGATGAATTCGTCGTTGGCGAGAACGGCGTCGGGACTCCCGGCGGTTTTGAAAATCCACAGCCCTAATTCCAATTCACTTGCGCGGAGGGTCAGGATGGCGTCGTCCAGTTCGCGCGACATTTGCAGAGGCCACCAGGAGGCGCCGGCTGCAAGAACTTTTTCTACTGTGTTTTCGGAGGCGGCCTGCGGTGCGCGGACGGTGAGCGTTGCTGTCCGAGCTTCGCGATTGAATAGGACTTCGACATATTCGTAGTGCAGGCCCGCGGCGTCGACGGTGCGCTTCAGAGGGGTGAGAGAAATGCCCTTTGCGCCGGCGGGGCGATCACTTTGCGCGGCAAGTTTCAGGGCGCGCTGTTTCACGTGCTCGGAAAACTGCTGCGGCTTAACGATTTCGTCGACGAGACGCCAGTCTTTGGCACGTTGGCCGCGGACGCCGTCGGGGTTCGTGCAAAAAATGTCGGCGTGGTCGCGGCGGACTTTTTTCTTGTCGGTTAGGCGTGTCAGGCCTCCGGTTCCGGGCAGAACGCCCAGCAAGGGAAGCTCCGGCAGACTTACGGCGGAGGAACGGTCATCGATCAAAATGATTTCATCGCAGGCGAGCGCGAGTTCGTAGCCTCCGCCCGCGGTGGTTCCGTTGCACGCGGCGATAAATTTCAGTCCGGAGTGGGCGCTGGAGTCTTCCATCCCATTTCGCGTTTCATTCGTGAATTTACAGAAATTCACTTTCCACGCGTGCGAAGAAAGGCCAAGCATGTAGATATTGGCGCCGGAACAAAAAATGCGGTTTTTCGCGCTGGTGATGACCACCGAACGGATTTCCGGATGTTCAAAGCGGATGCGCTGGAGCGCGTCGTGGAGCTCGATGTCCACTCCCAGATCGTAGGAATTCAACTTCAACTTGTAACCGGGCCGGATGCCGCCGTCTTCGGCCACGTCCATAGTCAGCGTGGCGACCGGGCCGTCGAAGGAGAGCCGCCAATGCTTGTAGCGCGAAGGATCGATTTGAAAATCGAGCGCTTCGGTCTTTCCCTGGGATTCCTGCGTTGCGACAACGTCCACAATTTCCTCCTACTGCAAATGAGCCTGCAAAGCCGTTTTCAGCCTTGAAAAACTTTGGTCCACGGAAGAGCTCGAGGTGTCCAGAACCATATCCGCTCTTCGATAGAGCGGTTCGCGAGCTTCCAAGATTCTTCGCAGATCGTCCATGGCCTGATCGCTTGCGGCCATGGCTCGAAGGTCACCCTGGGCGATGACGCGGGACATGTGTTCTTCCGGCTGCGCCTTGACCCACACGGTGTAACAGTGGGCCAAAAGAAAATCATAGGTTTCCTTTTCGGAGACCACGCCGCCGCCGATGGAAAGCACCGCGGGCCGCGGCTCCCTTAAGATGCGTTGGAGCGTGCGTTTCTCGATGGCCCGGTATCCGGATTGGCCGTACAGAGAGAAAATTTCCGCGAGAGGCATCCCCGTTTCTTTCTCGATCTCGTGGTCTAATTCAATAAACGGAACGCGGGAATCCTCGGCCAGCCTTGATCCCAGCGTCGATTTTCCCGCGCCGCGCAGCCCGATCAGCGCGATGCGCTTGCGCCGCAAAGTTTCGTCCGCGCCGAACTCGCGGGTTAGCCGAGCTACAACTTCCTCGAGGCGATGAGCAGGAATCCGCTGGAGGAAACGCCGGATGGTTTGTCTCTCGGCCTGTTCTTCCACGCGGGGCGCAAACAATTCCGCCAGAGAAACGTTCAGGACTGCGGCGATTCTTCGCAGCAACAAGATCGAGATGTTTCCTTCGCCAGATTCCAACTGCGCCAGGTGCCGCTCCGAAACATCGGCTTCCTGCGCTACCATTTTGCGGGTCATGCCGCGGCGATTACGAAGCTCCCGGACGCGCGTGCCAACGAAGAGCAGAAACTCACGCTCGCGAATGGGAGCGCCGCGCCGGGGAGAGGCAGACTTGGAAGCGACGCTGGTAGACGTGGCCATGGTATGAAAGCTAACATGCAGTATACTACAGGTCGCAGACAGAGGTCAAGTACCTCATGGAGGACTAAAGTTCTCTCCAGGATGGGCCCATTCCCAGGGTGCGGCAATGTCATGTAAACCATTTACACTCAATGTTTTGCAGATGTATTGCTCGTGCGAATGTTGCGAACAGGGCTCCCGAATTCGGGCGTGTGATATGCAGTATTATGCCACAGCAGGATTTGTTGCTGTTACAGCCAAAACGCTGCAGGATTCGAGGTAATCTGGAGTCCGTTGGTGGAGGAATAGGGATGAAGCTGCCTAACTACGTTTCCGGAGAGTGGAAAGAGGGCGCGGGTGCCGGCGAGCCGCTATTTGATCCCGTCACGGGGGAAGAATTGGCCCGCATCTCATCGCAAGAAATTGGCGTTGGGGCGGCACTCGAATACGCAAGGTCGCACGGTGGAGCGGCGCTCCGCCAACAGACTTATCGAGAGCGCGCAGAAATGATGGGGAAAGTTGCCGAAGTAATGACCGCGAACCGCGAGGAATATTTTCGCATATCGCTTCTGAATTCCGGCGCGACACAGGCAGACGCGTCGTTCGACGTGGATGGGGCCATCTACACGATGAAGTACTACGCCAAAATCGGGAAGGCGCTAGGGGAATCAAAAATGCTGAAGGAGGGCGGCATCCTTTCCCTTTCCAAAACCGGCGAGTTCGCGGCACAACACTTCCTCGCGCCGTCCAAAGGCGCCGCCATCTTCATTAATGCTTTCAATTTTCCGGCGTGGGGCCTCTGCGAAAAGGCTGCGCCCGCGCTGCTCTCCGGAGTTCCCATCCTGGCCAAGCCTGCTTCGGCGACGGCCTGGCTGACCCACAGAATCGTCGAAGACATCGTGAAAGCAGGAATCCTGCCGGCGGGAACTGTTTCGATCCTTTGCGGTTCCGCGCGCGATCTGCTCGACCACGCCGGCGAGAGCGACATCGTTTCCTTCACCGGATCCGCGGACACGGCGATCCGGATTCGCGGCCACGCAAACATTTTGCGCCGGTCGGTTCGAGTAAACGTGGAAGCGGACAGCATCAACTCCGCCATTCTCGGGCCGGACGCCGCCCCGGGAACAGACATTTTTGACTTTTTCGTGAAGGAGGTCGTGCGTGAGATGACATTGAAGGCGGGACAGAAGTGCACGGCCATACGCCGGGTGCTCGTCCCGCGGCAACATTTCCAAGCCGCGGGCGAAGCGATCGCTGCGCGATTGAGTTCAGCGAAGGTGGGAAATCCACGGAATCCGGAAGTTAAAGTGGGGCCAGTGGTGAACAAGACGCAGCAAGCCGCTTGTTTCGAGGGGTTGCGGCGGTTGAAACAAGAATGCGAAGTCGTATTTGGCGGCGACGAGAAGTTCCAACCGATCGAGGCTGATGCGCAGAAGTCCTCTTTTGTGCAGCCGACGCTTCTGGCATGCAAAAATGGGCTAGATGCGAAGTTTGTGCATGACGTCGAAGTGTTTGGTCCCGCAGCGACGCTTGTAGCGTACGACAGCCTGGAGAATCTCATCGCGATCGCGCGGCGGAGTTTGGGTTCGCTGGTTATTTCGGTTTTCTCAAATGATCCGGGTTTTGTTCAAAATGTTGTGCTCGGGATCGGGGACCTGCACGGCCGAATCCTTGTCGTCGACTCTTCGGTCGGCAATCAGCACACAGGCCATGGCAACGTGGTCCCCAGCTGCTTGCATGGTGGTCCCGGCAGGGCGGGCGGCGGAGAAGAACTTGCCGGGCTGCGCGCGCTTCTGCTTTATCATCGCCGTTTCGTGGTGCAGGGACCGTCCGGCCGGCTTGCCGAGTTGGCAGGCCTATCGGCCGACACCAGCCTCTTCTATTCATAAATGGATTCTGTCCGTGCGGGGCGCCTGCAACGAAGAGTCGGGAAAAGAGCCGGCAGGGAAGCCCAGATCTCAGCTCGTCGCTGGAACAATTCTTGAGGACGGAGACGACAATGCGCAGCTTGAAGTGCTGAATACGGTGACATTCGAAAATTCACTGATGGAAAGACGAAACAAACGCTGCGCGCGTGCGTCATTAAATGGATGCAGGCTGGAAACAAAGCCTGGAACGCTTGGTGGAACTTGCCGCGAAGGCCCAGCGGCGGAGCTAATTAAGAAGAAGGCAAAGTCTTTCCGGCCCAGCGCTGTCGCACTGCAGCCAGAAATTGCGCCTTGTCCTTCTGGATTAGACGGATAAGCGCCTGGTTATCGGTATCCTCGTGCGCGGCGGCCCAGAGCACCATTTCCGTGAGGACGGGTGCAAGATCGAGTCCTTTAGGAGTAAGCAAGTAAAAGAGTTTTCGCCCGTCCGATGGGTCTGGTTGGGTGGCGATGATTCCATGAGCGATCAATCTTCGCAGGCGATCCGCCAAAATGTTTGTAGCGATTCCCTCGTAGGAATCCAGAAATTCCTTGTAGGTCCGGAAGCCCCGGAGCATCATGTCGCGAATAATCAACAAGGACCAGCGGTCGCCGAGTATTTCCACGGAGGCATTCAGCGGACACCCCGAGCGCCATTTTGGACTCGGCTTCTTCTTTGGCATATTTCCACAGTAGCATTTTTCACTTGCTTTTTGCAAGTGAGATGGGCAGACTAACTTTTCCGTGCCGGCTTTTCAGCCGGGAATTGCAAATCGGGAGATGGAAATGAGCAAAGCCAAAATGAAGAAATCCACTTCGCTGCAACTTGAGGCGCCGCGCTTCGAAAACGGCAAGGCTTTAGTCATCGCGGGCTTGCGCAGCCGGTACACAACCGAAACAATGAACGGCATTCCCGCCCAATGGGAGCGCTTTGTACCTTATATCGGCAAAATCCCGGGCCAGGTGGGACGTGCAGCCTACGGGGCGTGCTGGAATTTTGCGGATGGTATGGATTATCTGACGGGGGTTGAGGTCTCCAGCTCTTCAGGTCTTCCCGGCGAATTCAGCGTGGTGGCCATTCCAGCACAAAAATACGCCGTTTTACCCCACAGGGGACACGTTTCCGATCTCCGTGAAACGCTGGATGCCATCGACAAGTGGCTCCCGGGATCCGGCCTTGAGGCTGCCTTCGGTTCCGCTGAAACGCCAAGCTTTTTCGAGCGTTATTCCGAGGAGTTCGATCCGCGGACCGGGATGGGCGGCATGGAAGTATGGATACCAATCAAATCGTGAAGGGATCTGAATAACGTTTTGCGGCAGCGAAATCAAGGTACGCTTCTGCAGCGGCCTTACTACGAATGGGGAGGAATGACAGATGAGCGGCGTACGAGTATTGGTGGGCACACGCAAGGGTGCATTCGTGCTGACGTCGGACGGCAAGCGCGAACGTTGGGATGTGAGTGGCCCGCATTTTGCGGGATGGGAGATCTACCACGTCAAGGGATCACCCGCTGATCCAAATCGCCTGTTCGCGTCGCAGACCAGCGGCTGGTTTGGGCAGATCATTCAGCGGTCCGATGACGGGGGCAAAACCTGGACACAGCCAGGGACACCGCCGGGCGAACGGACCACACCAGAAGGAATGCCGAATGGGGAAAGCAACAAATTCGTGTACGATGCCTCCTCCGAAACCGGCAAACCTCTCACCACTCATCAGTGGTACGACGGGACACAGCATCCGTGGGAATTCAAGCGCGTCTGGCATATAGAGCCTTCGCTTACTGATCCGGATACGGTGTATGCCGGCGTCGAAGACGCCGCTCTGTTTCGTTCGAAGGATGGCGGCAAGTCTTGGCAGGAACTTTCCGGCTTGCGCGGCCATGGCACAGGGCCCAAGTGGCAGCCAGGCGCGGGTGGCCTGTGCCTGCACACCATCGTTCTGGATCCCAGCAATCCTCAACGGATGTTTATTGCCATCTCGGCGGCAGGCGCGTTCCGAACCGATGACGGCGGCAAGACCTGGCGGCCCATCAACCAAGGGCTACGTTCCCAATACATTCCCGACCCGACTGCCGAGATCGGTCACTGCGTCCACCGCATCGCGATGCACCGGTCGCGCCCGGGGGTGCTGTTCATGCAGAAGCATTGGGACGTGATGCGCAGCGACAACGCCGGCGACTTGTGGCAAGAGGTCAGCGGAAACCTGCCCACCGATTTCGGGTTCGTGATTGACGTGCACGCGCACGAGCCGGAGACGGTGTACGTCGTGCCGATCAAGAGCGATGGGGAGCATTTCGTGCCTGACGGAAAGCTGCGCGTGTACCGCAGCCGTTCCGGAGGAAACGAGTGGGAGGCGCTCACGAAAGGTTTGCCGCAGAAAGACTGCTACGTTAACGTGTTACGCGACGCCATGGCCGTGGACTCGCTCGACAGATGCGGCATATATTTCGGCACGACCGGCGGACAAGTATATGCCTCCGCCGATGCCGGAGACAACTGGGCGCCCATCGTGCGTGATCTTCCGGCGGTGCTTTCCGTGGAGGTTCAGACGCTGCCATGATTCGAGTCGTACTCCCGTCGCACCTGCGAGCGCTGGCGCACGTTCGCGGGGACGTGGAGCTGGAAGTCGAGGGGCCGGTTACGCAGCGCTCGGTGCTCGACGCGCTGGAGGCGCGCTATCCGATGTTGCGCGGCACGATTCGCGATCACGTCACGCAAGAGCGCCGTGCGTTCTTGAGATTCTTCGCATGTGCAGAGGACCTTTCTCATGAGCCGCCGGATGCGCCTCTGCCGGAAGCCGTCGCGTCGGGAGCGGAGCCGCTGCTCATCCTAGGAGCGATTGCCGGAGGGTAAGGGCAAGTCCGCCGTGGCGGGCCGGCACTTTGCAGCAATGACGGAAACGATTTTGCAAATTTGTTGTATTCCAATTGGAAGGACATCTGGAGGAAAAATTCATGCCATCCGATTCGGGAACTGTTGCGGTGTCGAAGAAAAGCCTCTGGGCCGGGCGCATTCTCAGCGGCCTGGTTGTCCTTTTCCTGATTCCTGACGGCATCTTCAAATTCATAAAGTCCGCGCCCGTCGTTGACGCATTCGCGCACGTGGGGTGGCCAATGAGCACCTCGGTCACGCTTGGAATCGTTCTGCTCGTTTGCACTGTGCTGTACGCGATTCCGCGTACGTCCGTACTCGGCGCAATTTTGCTGACCGGGTATCTTGGCGGCGCAGTGGCCACGCACCTGCGTATTGGCGACCCTCTCTTCAGTCATATTTTGTTCCCGACGTATTTAGGCATATTGCTCTGGCTTGGGCTTTACTTGCGGGAGGAGCGGCTGCGCGCCCTGATTCCCCTGCGGAGCTAGGAACAAACACGAAAAAGGAGGAGGAGCATCCAATGAAAATTGCCACCTTGATCGCACGCATTCTCCTCGGACTGGTCTTCGTGGTATTCGGGGCGAATGGCTTCTTGGACTTTATTCCAAAGGGGCCCATGCCTTCGGGAATTGCAGGCCAGTTCCTGGCCGCGCTTTTGCAATCGCACTACGTTCTCGTTGTTAGTGCCGTTCAACTTGCGGGCGGCGTGCTGCTACTGGTGAACCGCTACGTACCGCTCGCGCTCGTACTACTTGGCCCCGTGATCGTAAACATTTTTTTATATCACCTGCTCATGGACCGGAGTGGCCTGGTGTTAGCGATTGTGGTCGTCATCCTGTGGGGCATAGTAGCATTTCGTCACCGACAGAATTTTTCAGGGATCTTTGTGCAACGAATGTCTTGAGCGGAGCGAGTCAGGTAAGAAATAGGCTTGCGGCGAGACGCGGCGTCGTGACTTAAGGAGTATCGAATCATGAATCTCACACCAGAGTTCTTCCTTCGCGATCTGAAAGTGGCGGTTCGTTCACTTGGGCGCACCAAAGGGCTGGCGATCACTGTGGTGCTGACGCTGGCGCTGGGAATCGGCGCCAACGCCGCCATCTTCAGCTTGGTGCGCGGCGTCCTCCTGCGCCCGCTGGTGAATGCCGATGAGAATCGCCTCATCTACATTCGCCAGAGCGCTATTGGCATCGGCAGCGAGAACGTCAACTTCTCCGTCCCCGAAATTCAGGACCTCAAAGGCAGCGTCCACTCCCTTACGGAGTTCGGCGATTTCTCCACCATCGGCTTCACCATGATCGGACTCGGCGAACCCCGCGAAGTCCGCGCCGGCGTCGTCGGCGGCACTTATTTCGAAGTCATGGGCCTCCATCCCGTCCTGGGTCGCCTGCTGGATATGCGCGACGACGGCCCCAAGGCCGCCGGCGCTGCGGTCCTCACCTATCGCTTCTGGAAAGACACTCTCAAGGCCGATCCTAATGTCATGGGCAAGAACATCCGCCTCGGCACGCGGTCCGCCACGATCGTCGGCGTCCTCGAGCCTTCCGTCCCTTATCCTGCTGAAACCGAAATCATCGCCAACGTGGTCACCAGCCCGCATCATCTTTCGGCCACCATGGTCACCGGCCGCGTTCATCGCATGACCGAGCTTTTCGGCCGCCTCGCTCCGGGCGTCACTCTGGATCAAGCCCGCGCCGAGTTACGGACCGTCTACGGTACGATGAAGAAAGACCACTCGGATGCGTATTCCGCTCAGGGCGACTACCGCATTGACGCCAAGCTTCTGCGCGATCAAATCACGTCCGGCGCCCGCAATGTTCTCCTCGTGCTGCTAGCCGCCTCTGGGCTCGTCTTCATCATCGCCTGCTCCAACGTTGCCAATCTCATTCTGGCCCGCTCCGTCCGCCGCGAAGGCGAGCTGAGTATCCGCGCCGCTCTCGGCGCCAGCTCCGGCGCCTTGCGCCGCACGCTACTTGCGGAAAGCCTGGTGCTCTGCGTTGCAGGAGCCGCTCTCGGCGTCGTCATTGCCAGCCCGCTTCTTTCCGTCCTAGCCCGCTACGCGTCGCGCTTCTCGGTTCGCGCGCTAGATCTCACCGTAGATTCCAGCATGCTCTGGGTCGGCGCAATTCTGGCGGTCATTGCGGCAGTCCTTCTGGCCTACGTCCCGCATCTCCCAACTGCGAATACATCGCAAGGCTCCAGCCTCGCCAGCGGCAGCTTTCGCATCACCGGCAATACCAATCGCCGCCTGCGCATTTTCGCTGTAACGCAAATCGCCGCGTCTTTCATGCTGCTTGCCGGCGCGAGCATGCTGCTCAAGACGCTCCTCTCGATGCAGACCGCGCAAACTGGCCTGGACACGCGCCGCGTTCTCGCGATAAACGTCCCGGCCATCTCCTACGGGAAAACTCCTCAACAAGTCGCCGACTTCTACAAAGAATCCATGCGCCGCATTGACGCGCTGCCCGGAGTGGATAAAACTGCTTTTGGCATCCTCGTTCCTTGGCGCGACGCAGGCACGTTCGGCCCTGGCTTCCAATTCTCCGCCGACGGCCACGTGCGTGCTCCCGGCGAAGAAGATCCCCGCGCCCAACTCCGCAGTATTTCTTCGGGATTTTTCGCCGCTCTAGGCGTTCCCATCATCGCCGGCCGCGACTTCAACGCCCTCGACGGGCAAAGCAAAGAGCCTGTCGTCATCGTCAGCGAAACACTCGCAAAACGCATGTTCCCAACGCGGGACGCCGTCAATCGCCACGTTTATTGGACCGATCCGGTGATGAAGTTCATTGATATCAGCGCGGAGCCGCGCCGCATCATCGGCGTCGCCGCCGATATAGATGACGAACACGTTGTTCCCGGCCCCACGCTCACCGTCTACAGCCCCTTTGACCAAGGAGAAATTTGGGGCGGCCGCCTCTTTATTCACACCAGCGCGAATCCGTATTCGCTGGTCCCTCCCATCACAAAAATCATCCGAGACATGTCCGTGGATCAGCCCATCGAGCGCGCCGCCACCCTCGAAGACGTTCGCGCCGAAGTGCTTACTCCCGATCGCCTGAACACCGTGGTCTTCGGCGTTTTCGCCGGCGTCGCTCTTGCGATTGCATTGGTGGGAGTGGCCGGCGTCCTCGCTTTCTCCGTCAGCGCGCGCACCCGCGAATTCGGCATCCGCCTCGCTCTCGGCTCGCCCCCCCAGCGTCTCCTCGGCGGAGTCATCGTCGAAGGCGCCATCATGGCCATCGCCGGAGTCGTCGCAGGCGCAGCCGGCGGCTATCTCTTGGCCCGCTTTGCCGGCAGCTATTTCCTTGACGTCCGCATGCCCAGCGCCCTGCCGGTGATCGTCTCGGCGATCGTTCTGCTGGCCGCAGCGGTCATCGCGTCGGCAGTGCCAGCGGCCCGCGCGGCGCGCGTCGACGTCATGCAAGCGCTGCGATCGGACTGAGGGACCAACGGACTAGGAGTACTCAACAGACCAAACCCTTGGAACTGGATTCCTCCGCGTTCTGGAAGGGGCGCAAACTTGACGCGTCCTGACGCCGGTGCTACAGTCCCGTTTCCGCAGAAGAATACCAGGGAGCACCTGTCTGAGCGGGTTCTGGAAGAAGCGCAGTCCCGTCGATTTTAGCCGCCGCAAATTTCTGCAATACTGTCGGGGGGCCTCGCTAGCCTTCTTTCCCGCAGGGATTCCTTTTCGTTCCATTTTTTCCTACGTTTCACGAGAGCGACCTGCAACTCAAGACGAATTGCAACTCCACCCCGAATACCGCTTAAAACGAAGTATGGAAGCGGTATTACGCAAAGTCTCGGCAGGCTTCGACGATTTCGTCACAGAGAAATATCAGGATCAGATTGAAGCTATTTTCAAGGAGTGGACTTCGCAATTACTACAGTCCCCCCGAGACACAGCCGCATTGGGCAAGGTGATGTCCGCTGGCTTTTTGGGCAGCTCTCTGAAAGCTGGTCGATTGAGGGCTGTCAACGATGCATCGCCGCTCAAAGTGTGGCTGGTCCAATACCCGCAAGAGCCTATCCTCGGGAGCGAAGCATTTCTCGCCGAATTGCGTTCCTCCTTAGCCACTTTTTCGAAACTGATGACGGCGGATTTTCTGATAGTCAGTATCCACTCCCAGTCTCTCCCATCCTCCCCGAGCGGAGAGTCCGCTTCACTTGTGATGATTGTCCGCTTCGAGCTGGTGGGTACAGGCGCCGGCTTCCATCGTGAGCAACGAGTGGGGCACTGGGAGCTCAGTTGGGAGAGGCTTCCCTCCGATGAGATGCGGCTCGGGAAATGGCGGGCTCTTGACGAGGAACGCAGTCGCTCTTTGGCTCCTGTCTTCCTGGACATTACATCACACGCGTTTGGCAGCAATCGCTCGTACGCTTCGCAGTTGATTCCCGGGACAGACTATTGGCGAACTGTCCTAGATGGCGCCAGCGGCATTGATATCTACGGGCACAACGGAGTCTCCGTCGCAGATATTGACGGGGACGGCCGCGACGACCTCTACGTCTGTCAGCCTGCGGGACTCCCCAACCGGCTTTTTCGAAATCGCGTGGATGGCACCTTCGAAGACATCACGGACTCATCGGGACTCGGTGTCCTGGAGAACACAGCTTGCGCCTTGTTCGCCGATATCGACAACGACGGCCGCCAGGACCTGATCGTCGTGCGTTCCACGGGCCCGTTACTCTTTCTCAATCAAGGAGGCGGAAAATTCCGCCTCAAGCCGGATGCTTTCCGGTTTGCCAATCCTCCTCAAGGCACCTTCACCGGCGCCGCCATTGCGGATTACGACCGCGACGGATGGCTGGACATCTACTTCTGCCTTTACGCCTATTACCAAGGCATGGATCAATACCGCTACCCCATGCCTTACTACGAGGCAGACAATGGTCCGCCCAATTTCATGATGCGCAACAATCGGGACGGAACCTTTCGCGACGTCACAAGGCAATCCGGCCTTGATCAAAACAACACCCGCTTCAGTTTCTGTTGCAGTTGGGGTGACTATAACGGCGATCTCTGGCCAGACCTCTACGTGGTCAACGATTTCGGACGCAAAAACCTTTATCGGAACAATGGCGACGGCACCTTCACCGATATAGCCCGCGAGGCCGGTGTGGAGGACGTCGGCGCCGGCATGAGTGTTTCGTGGCTTGATTTTGACAATGACGGCAGGGAAGACCTCTACGTTGCCGACATGTGGACGGCAGCCGGTATCCGCATCTCCGAGCAGGAGATTTTTCACAAGGATATTGATCCAAAGGCCCGTGCACTCTACCGAAAGCACGCGATGGGTAATTGTCTGTACCGAAACCTCGGCGGCAGTTTTGAAGACGCCGGTGCACGGTCCGGAACGACCATGGGACGCTGGTCGTGGTCGAGCGACGCCTGGGATTTCAATCACGACGGTTTTCCGGATCTGTACATTGCCAATGGGATGGTTTCGGGAACGATACGAGAAGACCTCAACAGCTTTTTCTGGCGACAGGTGGTTGCCAATTCACCGAATGAGGCCAGGCCAAGCCATGCGTACGAGCAAGGTTGGAATGCCCTCAACGAGCTTATTCGGTCTGACCACACCTGGAGCGGGTTCGAGAGGAACGTCTTCTACATGAACAATCGAGATGGAACCTTCTCTGATGTTTCAGGAATTGCCGGACTGGACTTTTTGGAAGACAGCCGGACGTTTGCCCTAGGCGATTTCGACCAGGATGGCCGGTTGGAAGTTGTCTTGAAGAATCGCAACAGTCCGCAGTTACGATACGTGAAGAATGTGCTGCCAGAACTGCCCCCCGTCATCTCTTTTCGCCTTTCCGGGAAGGAAAGCAATCGCGACGGCATTGGAGCCAGGATCACGGTGGAGACGGAATTGGGCCGCCAGAGCCACATCCTCCGAATTGGTTCCGGGTTCCTCGCGCAACACACGAAAGAGATGTTTTTTGGTTTAGGAGCTGCGAAGTCGCCCGTTCAAGCCACAATTCAATGGCCCAGCGGACTCTCCCAGAAGCTGCACGACTTGCCAATCAACCACCGGATTTGGGTGGAAGAAGGGCTTCCGCCATCGCGAATGGAGCCTTTCGCCAAATCCTCGAGCTGGCCGGCAAGCGCAACAGCTCCCTCCACCAATGAAACTTTGCCGCATTCTGTGGAAACCTGGCTGCTTGTGCCGGTTCTAGCCCCCGATTTTTCTCTTCCCGAGCTTGCCGGACAGTTCGAAACCCTATCTGCCCATCGCGGCAAGCCGGTGCTTCTCCATTTCTGGTCCGCATCCCTGTCAGGTTCCCAGAAAGATCTGGAAGAACTTGAATTGTCGCACGAAGAGTGGGCAAGAAAAGGATTGCAACTGCTCACGATCAATGTCGATGGCGCGCAGAACGAAGGCGAGAGCCGTGCGCAATCATCCTTCGCGCGGCATTCTTTTCCGATTCTAAAAGCTTCTCAAGATGCCATCGCCGCGTATAACATCATCCACCGTCAGTTGTTCGATCGCCATTGCGACCTCAGCGTTCCCGTTTCATTCCTTGTCGATCCGGCCGGATATATCGTCAAGATTTACCAGGGCTCAGTGTTGAAGGAGCAGTTTCGGGCGGATTTCCAAAGCATCCCGCAGAATGTCTCAGAGCGATTGGCCAGAGCGCTTCCTTTTGCCGGAGTAAGCGAGTCCTATGATTTTGAGCGGAATTATCTTTCCCTTGGTTTCGTCTTTTTCGAACGCGGCTATCTTGAACAGGCGGGGGCATTTTTCCAACAAGCCCTCAAAGACGATCCGAAAAGTGCGGAAGCATTCTACGGACTTGGCAGCACGTACTTGCAGCAGCAAAAATCGAATGAGGCCCGCGAGTGCTTTCAGCGTGTTCTCCAACTTCATGCCAGCTATCCTGGCACGGTGCCCAACGCCTGGAATAACCTGGGAATATTGGCGGCACGTGAAGGGAACACCGATCTTGCCATCCAGCAGTTTCAGCGCGCCCTTCAGATCGATCCCGAACACTCCGTTGCATTGCAGAACCTTGGTAGTGCCTACCGTCAGAAGAAGGATTGGGCGCAAGCCAAGCGCGTGCTCGAGCGCGCCATTGCGTTGAATCCCGATGATCCCGAGGCAAACTACAGTCTCGGCATGGTGTATGCCCAACAGAATGACACTGAGCGTGCCTACGACTATTTGCAAAAAGCCCTGGCGGCCCGGCCCGCTTATCCAGAAGCGCTCAATAACCTGGGAATTCTTTATCTGCGCACACGGCGCCCGGAGGAAGCGAAACGCAGTTTTGAAGAGTCGATTCGCGTAGCGCCGGCGTACGATCAAGCCTATCTGAATCTGGCGCGCGCCTTCACCATCGAAGGAAACAGGGAGAAAACAAAGAGCGTTCTTCTGGAGTTGCTAAAACAACATCCAGATCATGCGCAGGCCAAAGAAGAATTGAAGCAGGTGGAACAGTAGCCAGCTTTCGCGGGTAGTAAGTGCCTTCTTTGGTCCCGCTCCAGTCGGCCGATTGCGTGGCGTCCGTCCCACCGCTAGAATGAAGTCCGACGCAGTCTTTGGCACGCTGTCGCCATATGAACACCCCTCTGACCAGATCGATTCGGATCGTCAGCTTCCTTTGCGCTTTGCTGACGATGTTGGCTCCGAGGCTTCTAGGGCAGACCGGGGACAAGCAAAGCCTCCCCGTGATCGAGGGAAGGGTCCACGACTCCCGAGGCCGTCCGATCGTTGGCGCAGTGGTGTCCCTCGAGAGTGCTGATCCCGGCCACACACTTGCCTCAGCCACGGATTCTCAAGGGCGGTTCCGCTTCGAGGCAGTATCCGTTGGGACCTATACAGTGCACACAAGGCTGGAGGGCTACCTGGAGGGGAAGGAAGGGCCATTCGTTCTCCACCAGCGAGAAGCAAAATCGGTCATTCTGCTTTTGACGAAGGCTCAAGCAACTGGAACAGCGAAGGACGAATCCAGTGCCTTTGAATTCTCGGACAAACCCACATTCACCGTGGCGGGTGTCACCGATACGACGGCCCTGGGCGGGCATGGGTCTAGCCGTGTTTTGCCGAGCAGCAATACGCTGGTGAAGGACGCAGTTTCTTTGGTCCGAGAAGGAACCAGCCAACCTGACGCAGCCCCACGCGATCCTGAACACGCAGGAGCTTCGAGTGAAGCCTCCATTCGAGCCAAACTTGCCCAGGGAGACAACGCGGACTTGCATGCCCAATTGGCGGAGCTTGAGGAAAGTGAGGGGCATTCACTCGAAGCCGTCAAGGAATACCAGCGCGCGGCAGAAATGCAGCCGAGTGAGCCTCATCTCTTTGCCTGGGGTGCAGAATTGCTCTTGCATCGAGCGTTCGAGCCCTCAATCGAAGTGTTCACCAAAGGCCGCCGGCTTTATCCACATTCCAGCCGCATATTATTGGGATTGGGTGCGGCGAGATTTGCGCAAGGCTCCAAGGAGGAGGCTGGGCAAATTTTCCTGGAGGCCTGCGATCTGAACCCCACAGAACCCACGCCGTACCTTTTTCTAGGCAGGCTACAGGCAACCGAAAACATGGAGCCGCCCGGTTGGACAGAGCGGATGAAGCGATTCGTCGGCCTGCATCCGGAGAGTGCCATGGCGCATTACTTTTACGCTGTGGCACTGACGAAGCAGATTCGGAACCAGGAAAACTTCGAAGTGGCGGAAACGGAGCTGAAAACGGCGCTCGAGCTCGATCCCCATCTCGGCAATGCTTATCTGCAATTAGGCATTCTGCGTTCGGAACGCCAGGATTTTCCAGGCGCAATCACTGCGTTCCAGAAGGCAGTTGAAACCACGCCTTTGCCGGACGAGGGCCATTACCGCCTCGCCCAGCTGTACCGTCGCATGGGAGAAGCAGAAAAGGCCGGCAAGGAGATCGAGTTGTTCAAGCAGATCTCCGAACAGAAAAGCAAGGAAGCCGAACGTGAACGCCGCGAGATTCAGCAGTTTGTGTATACGCTTCGCAACACCAAGCCTTCGTCACCGCCTCCAGTTGCTCCTGATTCGCGTTGAACTAATGAGATTAGTACCGATCCAAAATTTAACCGCCCCACCGGAACTCCGGTGGGGCGGCGAAGGAAACTTCAGGTCGATTCGTTGCGACGTTACCCTAGAAAGTGAGCTTCAGTCCGAACTGAACGAGGCGGGGGTTGTTCACCGTGTAGTTTACTTGACCAAAGCCCGGTGCCCTGACGTCGTTGACCGGCAAGCCGAACTGCGCGTGGTTGAACAGGTTGAAGAACTCCGTCCTGAAGTTCAGGCCCATATTCTCCCAAGGCAGCGTGAATTGCTTGATGACGGAGAAGTCCGTGTTCACGAAGTCTGGACCGTAGACGGGCACGCGCGAAGCATTTCCGAGATGGCCGACCGCACTGACGAAGCAAGTCGCGTTAATGTATTGGAGACTCTTATGGCTGGCCGCAGAGGGATCACAACCCGCGACTCTGTCCGGGCGATTAAAGTTGTTCCCGTTGCCGCCATTGTTAAAAAAAACTCCAGACTGGTTTAAGGAGTCGATTAGAGGAACCGAAAACCCGGAAGTGATTTTCTCAATCAAGGTTAGCTGCCAACCTCCCAGAACCGAGTTCGTCACGTTATTCCAGCCGTTGCCGAACTTTTTTCCCTTGCCGAAGGGCAAGTCGTAAATGACGCTTGCTGTAAAGCTATTTCTCAAGTCAACCTGCGAAGGCGCCCAATCCAGGTTCTCCCAGTTCGGTAGCGGGAAATAAACCGCACTCAGTAAGGAGCCCAAACCATCGGATAGGCCATTGTCATAGGTGTGGGAATACGTGTAGCCAATCAAGGCATAAAGGCCGTACCTTGACGCTTTGGTCTCGGCTTTGATTTGCAGCGAATCGTAGGTGGTTTTGCCGTAGTCCCCGAACACTAAAACTGAGTTACCGTTGGGTGGCGAGAATGGAGGCACGAATGGAGACCCGTCGGGGTTGCAACCGATTGTGCCTGGGCTGCAATTCGATGGGCCAAACGTGTTGAGGTTATTCCCAGCCACGAGGACGTGGTTGCCGCGTGAACCAGCATAGCCAACTGTGAGCACAACATTGCCTGGCATCTGACGTTCCACGTTCACATTGAACTGCTGGACCTTACCGAGCTTGAAGTTTCTAGGTTGGAAAAAAAGCGTTCCAGTGAAAGTGGAAAGGTCCGGCGGGCTGTTAATAATTTGAAATGAAAGGCCAGCGCCCGAAACAAATTGGTTGCCAAGTACAGTGTGGCAGTACGAGGTCGTAAAGGGGCACCCAGCTCCAGGTATTCCAGACTGTTGGGCAAGGCCAAAGGCATCGGCCTCGGCGAAGAAGGGCGGATTCTGCCAAAGCCCTTGGGCACCCATGCTCCAGGCGGAATCGTGATAAATGGCATAGCCGGCCCGGACCGCAGTCTTGTCGCTGCCCAACACCTTCCAAGCCAGGCCGAGTCTTGGCTCAAAAGCAGTCCAACTCTTCTGTACTCCCGCAGACTGCGAAACACCATTCTGACCGGCAACGAAAAGCTTGTTCACATAAGGGTCGTAGTTTGCCATCCGACCAGCGACTTCCGAGATGGGATTGGTTAAATCCCATGCCAAGCCGAGATTGAGGGTCAGGTCCTTGGTGATTCTCCAATCATCCTGAACGAAGGGCCGGTAGATTTTCCAGCGTCGGCCGGTGACCGGGCCGTTGTATGTTTGATCGTGAAATGACACACCCACTAGGCCCATTAGAAAGTCCGCCGTGGGATTACCCGGGATGCTCACGCCAGTGCTCGCATAGCCGCTGAAATTGCCGATGGCACCGGGGATCCAGAAACCGTCTTGGAAGGCCTCAGTACCCACATTCATCTGGTTAGCACGGATGCCGATACCGAACTTGAAATCATGCTTTCCGCGGATCATGTCGAGAGAATCATTTACCGTGAAGATGTTGGTTCCGCCTTGGAACGGCGTATAGCCGCGATCACCAAGGGACCAGTAGCCGCCAATCATTAGTACGCTAACCAGCCCGCAGCTGTACGCCCCTGGCGTGCAGGTGGTGCTGCCGGTGGGGCAACCCAGATTCGCGCCGATGATGCCGAGCTTTGCGGATGCACAAGTCCCCGAGCCCTGCGAAATGATGTAGTTGAAGATGCGATTGTAACCAAAGCTGAATTGGTTCACGGTTGACGGCGAAAAGATGTGAGTCTCCCCGATGGCGACGTTTCTCGCATGGTTGAGGATTCCCTGATTGCTGCCAAAGGCGTTCTGTTCCGCAAAACCGGGGGCTCCGCCTGGCACATAGGAACTCGCTTGGTCGTAACTGAAGCGGACGAATAACGAGTCCGCGCCGGAGAAGTTGTGGTCCACGCGTATATCAAACTTGGTTTCATCCAGCTTGCGAACCGGCGCGCTGGTAAAGTTAAAACTGGAGTTGCCGGTCGCGTTGGACGGTGGGTACAGTTTCATCATGGCCTGGCCAATCGGATTGATCAGGCCGGACGGAATCTTATTGCAGGCTGTCCCTTGGGGCTGGCTTCCATTTGCGTTTGCTGGCAATGGATTTCCGCTGGGATCGCATTGGAAATAAATATTAGGGAAAACGCCTGGGTTCGTGGACGTTCCGACCATATTCGGATTTGCGATGACCAGCCCGGACGCGGGATTGCCGAACGGATCGGCGGAATAATCACCGTTGCGCATGGCGTCGGAAGGAACCAGGCCCGTGAACGCAATGCCGTGGCGCTGATATTTTTGTTCGCCGTCGAGGAAGAAAAACGTCTTGTTCTTTCGGATTGGTCCGCCAACAGACCCGCCAAACTGATTCAGGTTGAATTTTTCCGCGGAAGGTAGGAAAAAGTTCTTGGCGTCCAAAGATGTGTTTCGCAAGAATTCAAACAGCGAGCCGTGGAAATTGTTGCTCCCTGACTTGGTGGTCAACAACACCGCCGGTCCCGCGCGAGTCCCATACTCCGCCGAGTAGTTATATGTCAGGACCTTGAACTCCTGAATGGAGTCGATCGAAGAGAGGATGGAAATGCCGCCGGCGGTCAACTCGTTGTTGTCAACCCCATCGATCAGCCAGTCCGTGCTGTTGGGACGTGACCCACCGACTGAAAGTGAGAACGGTCCGCGAGCAGCCACCTCACTGGTGGCAGAAGTGGTGAAAAAGCTGTTGGGGTTTGTCTCCGCTGTAGCTCCGGGAGCGAGCGTCGCAAGCTGCACGAAATCGCGCCCATTCAACGGGAGCTGAGAAACCTGCTGGGAGGTGATGACCTGACCGAGGGAGGGATTCGCGGTTTCCACTGCCACTTCATTTGCTACGACTTCAACCGTGGAACCCACGGTGGCGGGGGACAAAACGAAATCCAATTCGCGCTGCTCACCCACCTGCAGTTTTACATCCTTGCTCTCCACCGCCTGGAAGCCCTGGAATTCCACCCGGATCGTATAGATGGATACCGGCAGCAAGTTAATGATGTAGTGGCCCGCATCATCGGTCTTGGCTTCGCGACTTACGCCAGTGCCTTGGGAGGTGACCCTGACGGAAGCTCCGGAAATTGCCGAGCCCGATTTGTCTGTCACCGTACCTAGAAAACTACCTGTTGCCTGGCCGTACGCCATTTGTCCGCAACAAGCTGCAACGATACACACCACGACCGCAGTAAGAATTCTCTTGCACATTCTCCTCACCTCTCTCGGCAACCCCACCAAACTCATATTCCGGATTCAAAGCCTGAAAAACAAACGAAGTGCCCTCCACCCTCAAGTGCCAGAACCACGCGTTCCCAAATTCAGAGGAAAAGCATGAGATGGCGATCTTCAGACTCTCCGTCCCACAAATACCTGACGGCACGAATCAGACTTTGATTCCAAGGAAAAACATTGGGGGGAAAATTACTTCTCAACGGCGGCTGTGTCAAGTAGATGTTTATGGAAGCGCGCAACGAAGGGATTCATTCCCATTCTATTTGCTGATCTCGATGCACTTGCTCATTCTTGCCTGCTGTTATATTTTCGCGGCTTGCTGCTTACAGAGGACAAAGTACAGCCAGGTCATGAAATCTACAACCCTTCGGTAAGGGCTCCGTCTTGTTCAACATAAATGTCATAGCCTCTCAACCCCTCCCGCCCTGGCCGTCTCCACGGGGCCGCTGACCAAAAACTGTTCTTCCGACCAGTAGACCGTGACTCATGAGCGGTGCATTCTTCACGCATCCTGGCCCGCGACCTTCGGTTTTCAGTGCAACAGTTAACTCAGCGGTGGGTCGTACTCGAATGAGGAACTCAGGTTCTCATGACTTGAGGTTCGACGTCCAAAATTGGAGGAAAGCCAGATTATGAAGATAAACAAGTTCGCAAGCGCATTTGCATTCGCAATGTTGATCGCACCCATCACTTTCGCGCAATCCAGCGGCAATTTCAGCGCTAGCGGAAGTTCGACGGCTTGTTCGATCGGCACCGGCGGTGTTCTTAGTACAGGTATAACGGCATCGTCATTTACCGCGAACATTTCGACATCGAATGGGAGCGGCACGACATTGGTCATCAGGCCCTCGCTGGTAACCGGCCTCTTTACTGACACGAAGATCAACGCGAGCGTTTCGAGCGCATCGGCAGATGTCGGAATTCAAGTATGCGTAAAGGTCGATGGCAGCGACGCGGGAATACTGCCTGCCCCCCTGCATAACCTACGATGAGCGATTTCAGCAGATCAGCTCTCAGTTGTTCTCGCAGCTCGCCGCGTGCCAATTGACGACTAGCACCACTGCCTGCACAACCAACAGCGACTGTGCTGGCCTTGGCCCAACCTACACGTGCAACAATCCCAACGGCACTAACCTGGGAGGGCTATGCGTAGTGCCCAACCTGCTCTGCAATTTTGAGTTGATCTTGAGCACCCTGTCCGCGCATAGCTTCGACTTTATTGTCCCGGTAGGCATCGGGAAGCCGCACACGATCGTGACGAGCTGGAAGACCACAGGGAGCCCCAACTCGAATGCGATATCCTGCGTGGGCCCTGGCATCGTTACAGTCACGCAGGTCAAGGTCTTCAATAACAGCGGAAGTCTCTCATTCTAGATTCGTTGGTTCGATCTGATGCAAACGGCGGGCCAGCCCTCAGCGCCTAAAGCTGGGGCCGGCTCGCCCCTTTTTGGGGGAACGCAATACATATGAAAATCTCACCACTAGTTTTGTGTTTGCCGCTGATCCTGGCGCTCCCGAAAGCGAGCTTCGGCCAAGCCGCGCCTCAAGCCAGCTCCGGCGATCCCGTTGCCACTGTCGCCGGGCAGCCCATTTTCGAGCAGGAACTCTTGGAGACCCTCGGGCCGCAGCAGTCAATGCAAATGCGCATGCAGGAGTATGAGGCAAAGAGCAAGGCCCTCGATAGTCTGATTCGCCTGAAGCTCGTCCAAGCCGAAGCCAAAAGGCGGGGCATCTCCGCTGAAAAGCTGATCGAACAGGAAGTCGAATCCAAAGTTGCGGACCCGGCCGACGGCGAGGTCGAAGCCTATTTCTGGGGGCAGAACCGGGCCGGCGCCGCTTTCGAAGAGGTGAAAGAGCAATATCGAGCGAGTCTAAAGCAGCTTAAGTTGCAGAAGGCCCGCCAAGTTTACGCCGACTCGCTGCGGGCGAAGATCGACGTCGCGGTTCTGTTGCGGCCACCCAGCGTAACTGTCGCCTACGATCCTGCGCGGGTGAAAGGGGATCCCAAAGCCCCGATCACGATCGTCGAGTTCTCGGACTTTCAATGCCCCTATTGCAAGAAGAGCGAGAGCACTTTGCACGAACTCCTCACCAAGTACAACGGCCGGGTAAAGCTGGCCTATCTCGACTTCCCTTTGCGGGAAATCCACCCGCAGGCTCAGAGTGCGGCCGAAGCGGCCCGATGCGCGGGCGAGCAGGGAAAGTTTTGGGAGTATCACGATGCCCTGTACGCGGAGCAGTCCAAGATGGATGGCGCTGAACTGCTCACCCGCGCCCGTGCGTTACATCTGGATGAGAAATCGTTTCAGTTGTGCCTCAACAGCGGCAAATTCAAATCCAGAATCGAAGCCGACATGGAACAGGGACGTAAGGTCGGAGTTGCGGGCACCCCGGGGTTCTTCGTAAACGGCGTTTTTCTGAGTGGCGCGCTACCTCCGGCCGACTTTGAGAGAATCATCGATAGCCAATTGGCGCTGCTGGGGCCCCGCACACGTCGCAGTGAGGGTGGCGCGCCGTCGGCGCCACCGGCACGTTGAAAACCATTGCACCGGCGGAAGCGCGTGCGGATTCAGACCGGCTTTAAGATCCGATCCCGCCAACGAACATGCGACGGCGACGACCGGGGGAGGCAAGAACTCCACGGCGAGCGCGCAAGTGTGAGAGTCACAGTGAACGTCGACCTAATCCGTGGTGCCCGGCCAAGTGGTGTATTGTGACCGGCTCCAAGCCGTTGGCGTCACCCTGAACATTGGCCTCAGGGGGCGAAAACGGTTGCAAATACAATGGAAATGAGAATCTGGCGGAGAGGGGGGGATTCTGTCCGAGCACCCTAAGAAATTCTCAGTGGTGATGGTAAAACGCAAGCCCAATAGAATCAATGGCCGATTTGATGAAAAACCATTTTGCCAGTGTAATTGGGAAATCTGAGGTGTGAGATCTTGCTCAAAGTCTTAGGAAAAGCTTAGGAAGCTGGAGGACGGCTTTGGCTGTCGATAAGCGAAGGGTTCGTCGTCCAAAGACTGGCGGCGTTTTGCTAATTCACTTTGACCCGTTTGCACTGTATCACCGAGCCGTATGTGCGACTCGTAAACGAGTATTTCAAGCTGGGTTGAGACGCTGAAGTGGAAGCGCGCTGGGCCGCATTCCCAAAGATTTGGGACGGAGCGCTCGTCGATCCGCAAATCCCTCCGCCCGAACCGCAGTAAGCACGTCCAGATAGTCTCTTGGTGGGTACGAGCGCTCCTCTCGAAACCGATTCTCAAGCGCGAAGCCAGCCAATGCAGCGAGGAGATTTCGCTCCCGTGCTGCATCAGTTTCCTCCGGCGCATCGTGGTAGCACGCAAGCCCCCAGCCTGACGGATCGAGCATGAGGCCCTCCGGCTTCAACCGCAACCCTCCTCAGCAACAATGACGATGTGCGCCGACTCATGCCGAGCGGCGCACTCTAGATTTACTTTGCTGGTTTTTGGTCGTAGTCATGTTATCCGGGTCATTTTTAGCGGTCGGTTCCCTCGGGCTCCAGGCGTCGAGTTTTCGCTGCATCGCGCCCACGCAACCAGAACTCCTGTGCGGCATTAAGACTGCCGGATCAGTGGACCTAGATTCTCACAGGTCTACGCTTTTACATGCTTATAGTGTGTAATTCTCTAATTCTGTGAGAATTCCTTGCTTTGAATTCTCATGGGACTCTATAGATACATACTAAAAGTGTGTTATCATTAGCTTATGTGAGAATTTATGGAGATCCACGTTCCATTCACCCAGTACGCGCAGTCTACCCCCCTATTCACGGTCAAGGAAGCGCGTGACCTATATAGGAAGGACGCACACAGCCGTTCGATCCTGAACCTGCTCCACCGTCTGAAACTCCAGGGCCGCGTCCGGCTCGTCGCTAACGGGGTCTACTCTGGCGCGCTCGCGGCAACACCGCTCAACCGCTATCGCGTGCCGGGTGCCCTCCGGGACGACGCTGTCCTCGCGCTCCACTCGGCCCTTGAACTACACGGTGTCACTAACCAAGTTCTTCAAACGGTCTACTACTTTTCAGCGCGAGCGCGCAAAGATGTCGTCTTCGGCCAAGTCACGTATCATCGGGTCACTCCTCCTAAAGCCCTCGTAGCACCCTCCCGACGTCTTTTCCAAACCGAACTTGGTGCCGACAACGTCCTCGTGACACAGCGCGAGCGCTCCTTCGTGGACTGCCTTTTATTTCTCGACTACAGCGGCGGCGTCGAGGAACTGGATAAGTGCTTGGGTATGTTTCCCTCGTTTGACTTCGACGCCGCGCTCGCCTATCTCAAACTCCTTCGTCGACCGTGGCTTTACTCACGTCTCGGATTTCTCTTGGACCGTCACTCTGACAAACTCTTCTTTCGCGGTAAAGTGCGCGATCGCTTCCTACGCAATCTCCCACCGGGCGTTGCTTACCTGGCTGACAAACGACCCGGGAACCACTGGGTCCCGACTTGGAAGCTTATGGTGCCCGAAGCTCTTTCCCCTTCGCGCAAAGACTCGGTGCGAACATGAAATTCGACGCCGCACAAATCACAAGGCTCGCCCGTGACACCGGATTTCTCGCCGACAATCTCGAAAAAGTTCCGCGCCTGCGCGAGCTGCTCATCGAACTCCACAAACATCCTTTCCTGAAAGGCAAGCTGGTCCTGAAGGGTGGCACGGCACTCAACCTCTTCTACCTCGGTCTCGCTAGGCTTTCTGTCGATATTGACTTGAATTACATCGCGCACGTCGGCCGTGATGCTACGCTCCGTGAACGCCCGGACATCATCAAGGCGGTCGAGCAAGTTGCCTCAGGCCTCGGCTACAAATTGCAAAACGGTACGGACGACTATGCCTTGCGTGAATGGTACCTCAACTATGAAAATCACACCGGCAAACCCGATCGAATCCAAATTGAAATCAATTTCCTCATGCGGGCTTGTGCGCTCCCGCCAAGGGTACTCTCCGCCGCGCCTCTCGCCGGCGTGCCGCCCTGCCAGTTTCTCGTCCTCGAAACGGAAGAGCTTTTCGGGGGAAAGATCAAGGCCTTGATCGACCGTCGACATCCTCGCGACCTCTACGACCTATTCCGTTTCACAAATGTCCATCTTGACCACAATCCTGAAATTCTCCGCAAACTCGCGGTGCTTTTTTCGAGCACCATGGATCGGGACTTCCGCACCTATCACGCGGATCGTGTCGAGGCGATCAACCCGAAGGACCTTGAACGACTTCTCTATCCTCTGCTCAAGGCCGACGACCGCCCGACCGTCCCCGCAATGGTTAAGGCAGTCACACCTCTTCTCCAGACAATTCTCGACCATAACCGCGAAGAGGCTTATCTCGAGGCAATAGCTAATGGAAGGTATCGACCTGAGTTGTTATTCCCGAAAGACCCGGAGATCATCGAGCGCATCCGCCAACATCCTGCCCTCCTCTGGAAGGCCGACAACATCGCACGACATGTCTCGCGTTCTCGAAAACATTCCTGAGCCAGCGCGACGTTCTCAACCCCCGCCGCTGCAATCACAAACTAGAGAGTCGGAGTCGCAGACAGGATCTGGCTAATACTCTCCACGAACTGAAATGCCTGATCTTTAATCCAGGGACAGAATTGGTCCACGCACCTGCTCACGAGGCAGGCGCGCCCGTCCATCTACACCAAGTGGTGGCGGACCCCTCATTGAGACAATCTACTTGGCGACACTTCGTGCACCAAAATGCAGCAACCGAGGGAGGGACTGTCACCAAATGCGGTGATAAGTTACAATGTCGCAAGACGTTAGCCGCGGAGAGGTGGCAGAGCGGCTGAATGCGGCGGTTTGCTAATTCTACCTGCCCTGTTCGTGCTCACCGATTTTGATTCATTGGGTTAGCGTTAGCGCATTCTCATTTGCGCTGAAACACCTCATTTGCAGTCCAGAGTCCAGCAAGAGTCCAGCAGCGTAAATGTGCAAACCATCTATTTGAGAGCCCCATGCCGCCTGGCGTTACGTTTTAGCGCGTACAACGGTTTAGCAAAGAGGAACCGTCCCAGGTCCTGTTGTTTGGATTCAATAGACTACGTCGGACGCTGAGCCCGTTTTCGGGCCACGATCTCCGTATCCGGAAACAACTGTGCTCTAAGTGTGCTCCACAATATGAAGTAGGGTTGGGATACCTCACCTCCACAGCCGAGGGAGCAAGGAAGCGAAACAGGGGACAGAAGCGGAGAGATTGCCGCGTCCAGATCGGAACGGGCCTCACGCTTGGATGACACCGGAGTTTGGTGGCGCGCAGGACGGGTTAGGCTCTCGAGGAGAACTTCCTCGTGGCACCGAGCTTTCTGCCATGGTCCCGTAAAGCCATGGGCTATCGGGAAATTGGTTACGTTTCTGGACTTTTGCAGCTCGACGCAGGAGTAGTGATTCGGTGGAAAGGACAAGTCCCTGAGTCAAAGTGAGCATTCCGAGAAGGAATGCGAACAAATTTTTGGGGTTCGCACTAGGTTGAGTAGCCATTTCTCCAGCAGTTGAGTCTCGGGGACTCAATCCCATCCGCAATACCCCACTACCCTCCGGAACGCACTAGCCGCTTCATTTCTAGATCCCTACATCCACGCGTGAAGAAGGTACCGACAGGGCGGCTTCAATCTGAACCAATGGTTCAGGCCGGTGGCTCAGCGATTCCACTAGATGTACCTTCTTGCCTGCCGCATAGATTTGGTGCCGACCGTGGTTTCTGTACCAATCGGCCACGGTCGCCGTATGATGGACGCTCTCGAGTACCTTGCGCCAGCCACCACCATTGTAGGCACAAAAACTGATCTCGCCCTGCCAAGTTGCTACCGGCGCGTTCGAATTGTAGATCGTCGCAAAGTCGTAGTTGTAGGCGTCTTGGAACCACATCCCATTGAAA
>JBARRT010000128.1:0-5744 GCA_049644365.1 Candidatus Acidiferrum sp.
GTACAAGCTCGACGTCGACTATGTGGTCAAAGACGGCGAAGTGATCATCGTCGACGAGTTCACCGGTCGGCTCATGCCCGGCCGCCGCTGGTCGGACGGTTTGCACCAGGCCGTGGAAGCCAAGGAAGGCGTGAAGATTGAGCGCGAAAACCAGACGCTTGCGACCATCACCTTTCAGAATTATTTCCGCATGTACAAAAAGCTTGCCGGCATGACGGGCACGGCCTCCACGGAAGCGGCGGAGTTCAGCAAAATCTACAACTTGGAAGTCACGATCATTCCGACGAACCGCACGCTCATCCGCATCGAAGCTGCTGATGTCGTGTATCGCACGGAAAAAGAAAAGTTTGAGGCGGTGGTCAACGGCATCATGCAGGAAAACAATTCGTTCGCGAATGGCATCCGCCACTTTTACGAGCGCGGGCAGCCCGTGCTGGTTGGCACGATCTCCATCGAAAAATCGGAAACCATCGCGGAATTGCTGAAGAAATCTGGCATCCCGCATCAAGTATTGAACGCTAAGCAGCACGAACGCGAATCGCGCGTGGTGGCGCAGGCGGGACGCAAAGGCGCGGTCACCGTGGCGACCAACATGGCCGGCCGCGGCACGGACATTCTTCTAGGCGGCAATCCCGAGCAGATGACGCGCGATCATTTTCTGAAAAACAAGCTGGCCATGCCGTACGCCGCCGCGCCTGCGGTGATTCCCGCTGAGCCCGCTCCCGGCGAGGCTGCGCAGCCTGCTGTGCAAATGGTTCTTTTCCAGCATGAGGGCAAAATCTTCCAAGTGCCCGCGGATCAGTGGAAGCCGGTCTACGACCAGTTCGCAGAACAGTGCAAAGCGGAGCACGACGAAGTTGTGTCGCTCGGCGGATTGCACATCCTCGGCACGGAGCGCCACGAGGCGCGCCGCATTGACAACCCGTTGCGCGGCCGCGCGGGACGCCAGGGCGATCCTGGCTCTTCGCGTTTTTTCCTTTCACTCGAGGACGACCTGATGCGCATTTTCGGGGGCGAGCGCGTGAAGGCACTGATGTTCCGCCTGGGGATGACGGAAGGCGTGCCCATCGAATCGGGCCTCATCTCGCGCCGCATTGAGAACGCGCAGAAATCCGTCGAAGCGCAAAACTTCGACGCGCGCAAACACCTCCTCGAGTACGACGACGTGATGAACAAGCAGCGCGAAACGATCTATTCGATTCGCCGCTCCGCGCTCGAAGGAAAAGATCAGCGCGATTACATTTTAGGCATCGCGGAAGACGTGGTGCGCGAGCTGGTGAATACGTATTGCCCGAGCGACCAGCACCCCGATCAGTGGAACGTCACGCAATTCTTTGCGGAGGCCAACGCGCAGTTCGGCGTGGACGTGAAAGCGGCGGGCGTTGATCCTGCTTCGCTAAACCACGAGCAGCTTGCCGACGCCGCAGCGGGAGCGGTCCAAAAACGATACGAAGAAAAAGAGACGCAATTTGGCGCGGACCTGATGCGCTGGCTCGAACGCCGTATCATCCTCGACGTGGTCGACTCGCAGTGGAAAGACCACCTGCTGTCGCTCGACCACTTGAAAGAGGGCATCGGGCTGCGCGGCTACGGGCAGAAAGATCCGCTCGTTGAATTCAAGAAGGAAGCGTTCATCCTTTTCGAAGACATGATGACGCGCATTGACAACGAAACGGTGCGCTATCTCTACCACATCCAAGTGCAGCAGGGTGAGCAGCCGCCGTCGGAGCGCGCTCCCCAGCCATCGCCACCGCAGCCGACGCGTCCTCGTGCCGATGCCGTTGCTGCCAGCGCTGCCGCGCGGGCCAGCGAGCCGCAGCATTTGCCCGCCGTTGCGCGAGAAATCGAGCGCCGCCAGCAGCGCCAGCAAAAAGATTTGCAGTATCAAACCGGCCCGGCACAGGCGGAAGCGCCGAAACCCGTGAAGGTCGGCGCAAAAGTCGGACGCAACGATCCTTGCCCGTGCGGCTCCGGGAAGAAGTACAAGAAATGCCACGGCGCTTGAGTAGGACAGACATTCTTTTCTGTTCCGCGTTTGCCGAAGCTGTGAATGAAAAATTGACTATCCTTGATTGAACAGTGGACAGGCAGGAATGCCTGTCCTACTACAGAGGAAGCCAATGCCACCAGGTCCTGCGCCCCAGCAACAACCCGAACGCCAGCCGATTCCCGGCGTGAAAAATCTCGTAGCCGTCGCCAGCGGAAAAGGCGGCGTCGGCAAGACCACGGTCGCCGTGAATCTTGCGCTGGCGTTAGTGAAGCTCGGCCACAAAGTTGGTTTGCTCGACGCCGACGTTTATGGGCCGAATGTGCCGATCATGCTGGGCGCGACGCAGCAGCCGGAGGCCACGGCCGATAAGCACATCATTCCGGTGCAATCGCAAGGGCTGAAGATGATTTCGATGGGCCTGCTGAATCCCGGCGACAAGCCCATGATCTGGCGCGGGCCAATGCTGCACAGCGTGATTACGCAGTTTCTGCGGAGCGTGGAGTGGGGCGAACTGGATTACCTGATCATTGATCTTCCGCCCGGCACCGGCGACGTGCAATTGACGCTGATCCAGACGGTCGCCGTTACCGGCGCGGTTGTTGTCACCACGCCATCGACCGTGGCGCTTGCCGACGTGCGTAAAGCTATTGAAATGTTCCGCCAGGTGAATGTCGAAGTGCTCGGCGTGGTCGAGAACATGAGCTCGTTCGCGTGCCCGCATTGCGGCAAGGCGATTGATATTTTTGGCCACGGCGAAGGCGCGAAAACCGCGCTGGCTTATGGTGTGCCCGTGCTGGGCGAAATTGAAATCGATCCGCGCATTCGAATCGGGGGCGATACCGGCAAACCGGTTGCCGCGCTCGGCGAAGAGGGAGCGGGTACGAAGAGTCTGTACTCCCTGGCGCGTGCCGTCGTGAATCGCCTCGCTGAAGTGGGCGCGACCACCGGCCCCACGGTTCAAATCGACTGAAGTTTCACGCTTCCTTTCTTTCGTCGAGCTTCTGTAATTCTGCGATTTTGTCGCGCAGGCAGTTCGGACAAAGGCATCCCTTCGCATCGGTGGGGACCGGGACAGGCGGCAGTTCCGCGCACCAGCAGCCGCCTTCCGGCTGGCAGGTCATTGCGGCGCCGCACTGTGCGCATTTGGTTTGCATCGAGCGATGATGGCGCAGATGGCGCGCGCCGTCCAGCGCCACACTTGAGCCGGGCAACCGCGCTTCCTTGTCAGTAGGGCGAGCCGGATGTTATCTTGACGTGATTCATGCATGCCAACTTTTTTGTAGGGGCGCGACCCCGACGAGCCGGGGCAGGTATATCGTGACCCTGCAATGAGGTAGCGCTGGCCGCGTCTTTGTGCAGGGGCTGGTCCGAAAAGGAAGAACAAAGGATACGATTGCGAGGCCAACCCGACATCCGGGCGTATCGCGGCAAGCACCCGCAGATCGCGGCTTCGGCGTACATCGACCCCGCCGCGGTCATCATTGGCGACGTGGTGATTGACGAGGATTCCAGCGTTTGGCCGTGCTCGGTGATTCGCGGCGACGTGCACTACATTCGCATCGGCGCGCGCACCAACATTCAGGACGGCTGCGTATTGCACGTCATGCGCGATGAGTGTCCGCTCGTTCTCGGCGATAACGTGACTGTCGGCCATGCGGTGACGTTGCACGGCTGCGTCATCGAGTCACGCTGCTTGATCGGCATGGGCGCGATCATTCTGAACGGTGCGACGATTGGCGCGGGCAGCATCGTCGCGGCGGGCGCGCTCATCACGGAACGCACCGTGATTCCCGCGGGCAGCCTGGTCATGGGCTCGCCGGGCAAAGTGAAGCGCGTGCTGACGGGAATCGATCAGGCTTCGATTGACGCGTACGCGCAGCGCTACGTCGAGTACAAAAATATCTATCGCGAGGAACCCGCAGAGTGAGCGAAGGCGCAGCAAAAAAAGAAGAAAAGCCGCGCAAGTTCCAGGCCATCCGCGGCACACGCGATCTGCTGCCGCCGGAGACAGCGCTTTGGGATCGCGTTGAACAGACAGCGCACGAAGTCTTCACCACCTTCGGCTTCGGCGAAATTCGCTTACCCATCTTTGAGCCAACCGACTTATTCGCGCGTGCAGTCGGCGGCGAGACTGACATTGTTTCAAAAGAAATGTACACCTTCGCTGACCCTGCCGAGAACTACCTGGAATATATTCAGAGGCAGTTGCGGGAGCTTGGCCATGAAGGATATTCGAAATTCACCAATGAGAATCCAGAGAAATTGAGGCAAGAGATTCACGATCGTTCGGAAGTGATGCTAGTTTCTCTTCGTCCGGAAGCTACCGCCTCGGTTTGCCGCGCATACATCGAGCATGGGATGCAGTCGCAGCCACAACCGGTGAAACTGTATTACATGGGGCCGATGTTCCGGCGCGAGCGGCCGCAGAAGGGGCGCTACCGGCAGTTTTATCAGATTGGCGCTGAAGTCCTCGGGGGAACGGATGCGCCGGCGATCGATGCGGAAGTCATTGAAATGGTGATGACTTTCTTCGAGAAACTCAAATTGCAGGGCGTCCAGCTCAGTGTGAATTCGATTGGCTGTCGCGAATGCCGGCCAAAATATGTTGAGCTCCTTCGCGCGGAGCTGTTGAAGGTGAAAGACAAGCTCGGGCCGGACAGCCAAAGGCGGATCGAAACAAATCCGCTGCGCGTGCTCGATTCGAAAGTCGAGAGCGAGCAGGGCATCATCGCAAAGCTGCCGCGGATCGGGGATCATCTTTGCAAAGAGTGCGCGGAACATTACGCGGCGGTGAAACGCGAGCTCGATCTCCGTGGCGTGAAGTATCGCGAAAACTGGCGGCTCGTGCGTGGGCTGGACTACTACATGCGCACTACGTTCGAAATCACCGCGCAGGGACTGGGTTCGCAGGACGCCGTTTGCGGCGGCGGGCGCTACGATGGTCTGGTCGAACTCCTCGGTGGCCCTCCCACGAAAGGCATTGGCTTCGCCATTGGTGAAGACCGCTTGATTTTGTCCCTGCAGGAGAGCGGCAAAGCCCCCGGCGCACAAGGCCGCGACGTTTACATTGCGTGGATGGGCGAAAATGCCCGTGCCACGGCCGTCCGCGCGGCGAAGACTTTGCGCAACGCCGGATTCAGCGTCGAACTGCCGCCCGTCGAGCAAAAATTTGGCAAGGCCCTTGGCCATGCCGACAAACTCGGCGCGAAATATGCGCTCATTCTCGGCGATAATGAAGTGACGAGCGGCGAGTGGACGCTGAAAACGCTCGCGGATGGGACACAGAGGAAATTGCCGGAGTCGCTGCTCATCGAGGAGTTGCGAAAGAAGTAGTGGGACAGACATTCTTGTCTGTCCTCGACAGGTCAGGCTGAAGGCGAGGAGGACAGGCAGGAATGCCTGTCCCACTGAAGCAAGGACTGAACTTGTCCCAGTGAGGAGACAAAGACTTGCTCGATTTTCTCGGCAATCTGAAACGCACACACTACTGCGGCGAACTGCGCGCCAAGGACGAAGGGCGCGACGCCGTAGTGATGGGATGGGTGGCGCGCCGCCGCGATCTTGGCAATTTGCTCTTCCTCGATATTCGCGACCGCACCGGCATTGTTCAGGTGGTCCTCAACAAAGAGACGCAGCCCGCGGCGCACGCCAAAGCCGAGCAGGCGCGCAGCGAATTTGTCGTGGCCGTGGAAGGCAAGGTCATCAAGCGCCAGAAAGCGAATCCCGAGCTGGCTAGCGGCGAAGTCGAACTGGT
>JBARRT010000129.1:0-7134 GCA_049644365.1 Candidatus Acidiferrum sp.
GGGTAGGAACACTGATTGCGTTGACCTACGTTCTGACTCTGGACGATCCGCACCGCTTTCGCCGCAGCCGGGATACGGGATGTTTTCTCGGGTTGCGTCCCGGGCGCAGGAACTCTGGTATGAGCGAGCCACAGATGCACATCAGCAAGGAAGGAGACGGCTACCTAAGAACGCTGATGGTGCAGGGGGCACACTACATTCTCGGACCCTTTGGGGAAGACAGTGATTTACGGCCCTGGGGACTGAAGCTAGCCGAACGAGGAGGAAAAAATGCCAAGAAACGAGCCGTTGTTGCGGTGGCTCGGAAGTTGGCCGTGTTGCTTCACAAGTTGTGGGTAAGCGGAGAGGTCTACGAGCCACTGCGGAACAACCACAAAGTGGTGAGCGCAGTGGCATAGAGTTGGATCGGAAGAGCCGAGCTCAACCGCCGAGTTCAGGTGACTGCGACTAATGCCTGGCCCAGCTTCTGTCGAAGAGATGGAAGCCAAGGTCGATTATCAGGTAGCAGCACCTGCTGAAACGGGAACGCCCAACTTGCACCGAGCGAAAATCGCTCAACAACAAAGTGCGGATGGAAGGATGGCGACAGAGGCGGCTCGGCGCGAACTCAAGGGACTCACAGGAAGACGGAAGAATAAAAATCGACTTGACTCACACCGGCCTTCTCATGGAAGGCATTGGCGGCCCAAGCCCGCTTAACTAGCACCCACACAATTTCAAAGACTCGCTCCCCATAGCCCCGTCGTGGCAATGGCCGTGACGAGAAACAAGGTGCTGTCGCGAAAAAGCTTCCAAATAAGAGCGGCCCCAGAAGAATCCGGGGCCGCCAAGAAAAAAGAAGCGGGGTGATGGCCTAGAAAGCCAGCTTGAGCGCGAGTTGCAGGATGCGCGGATCACGAACAGCGGTGACACGACCGAACGTGGAAGTTGTCGTTAGGGTCGTCCCCACCGTCTGGAAGTTTGTGTGGTTGAAGAGGTTGAAGGCCTCGGCGCGGAACTGCAGGTTCATGGATTCTCTGATTCGAGTGTTCTTCAACAACGCCATGTCGTAGCGCCAAAGTCCTGGCCCGTTAACGGCACCGCGGCGCTCGTTGCCGGAAGCCCCGGCCACAGTCACAGGAGCAAAAGCAGCAGTGTTGAAGAACTGAGTGAAGGTCTTCGGCCCGTTGTTTGGATTGCTGATCTGATTGGGCCGTGGCGTGGCCACGCTCCCGTTGTTGGGAGCGCCTGATGTATTTACCCCTACGGCGGCCGGATCCCCCTGGCCACGCGCCGTGAATACGGTAAAAGGCAAGCCGCTGTTAATCGTCAGGATGCCGGAGAATTCATATCCCCCAAGGAGATGGCCGGCAAGACCCTGCTGTGAGCGCCGCCAAGGTAGTTCGTATATGTAGTTGCCGGTGAAGACGTGCCGGCGGTCGAGAGTCGCGCGGCCGTAATCGCACACCGGACAACTGCTGTTCTGTATGCCAGTGGAGCGATCACTCTGATTGTCGGTCAGCGCATGAGACCAGGTGTAAAAGAAATTCACCGCGGAATTCCCTGTGATGCGCTTCTCGGCTGAGAGCTGCAGGCTGTTGTAGTTGGAATAGAAACGGGGCGATATCTGGCCGATAGTGCCGTAGCCCACAAAAGGCCGTATGCGGTTTAGCAGTCTCGCCGCCGTCGAGGTCGAACATGAGCCAAAGTTCGAATTCGTGGCATCGCAGCCTAAGATCTGTCCAGGCTGAACGATGCCAGCAGCGACTGCGGCCCCGGGCGCTGCCTGGTTGATATCAATGACGCCGACCAGGTGAGTCCCCTTGTTGCCCACATAGCCGACATCGAAGAGCCAGCCGCGACCCACGCTTTGCTGGAGGTCGAGGTCCCACTGCTGGGAGTAGGGAGTACGCCATTGCGGATCCGTCGTCCAGAGGGACGGCGGTATTGTGCTGGCGGTTGCCCCCAGCGAACTGAGATTGGAGAGAAATACGTTGCCACCGAAATTGGCGCTCCCAAGGAAAGGCGGGTTGTTGAAGACGTTGTCCTCGATCAGCCCAGCGCCCACCGAGTCAAAAAATATGCCGTAGCCCGCACGGACCGAAGTTTTCCCTTTCTTAAAGGGATCCCAAGCGACGCCGAAGCGCGGAGCAAAGTTTTTGTTGTTCTGGCGTGTGATGTAATCGCCATAGGGAGAATTGACTCCCCCAATGATGATTCCGTTCGTGGGATTGCCTGTGCCAAGCACCAAACTGCCGGAGGCGGTGAGTGTGGGCGCATCTGCGGCGGTGTAGACAGAGGGGTCGAAGGTGGTCAACCTGTTCCCGCCGTCATAAGGTGTCCGCAACAAGGAATACCGGACACCATAGGTGATGCTCAGGTTGGAGGCCACGCGAAATTCATCCTGAGCGTAAAACTCCCACAGATTCTGCCGGATGTCGGCAGTCAGATCCAGGGGAGACTGGGTGAAGTTCGTGGAAGCGAACCCGAGAAGGAAATTGGCGAAGTCCTGCTCGTTCCGCTGGGTTGAGCGCTGTGCCGGAGTCTCACCCGCAAAGGCCGCCGGCACGTTCTGGCTGCCAAAAGTCAAGCTGCCGGCATTACTGCCCGCGGCATTCTCTTTCTTCTGGTAGTGGTGGAACGTGAAGCCAAATTTCATGGCATGGCGGCCGCGAATCCAACTCGCATTGTCAAATGCATTATGGTTGCGGTTGTAATCGCGGTATTCACCGAAGCTCGCGAGATTGCTGAATGCATCATCGAAAAGCAAGCTTGGAATCCGATTGAGTTGCACGGGGTACGGAAGCTTAATGAGATTCGCAACGTCGGGCGAATTGCTTCTCGCGAGCGAGCCCGTGGGATCGCTGACGATCGCGCCATAGGAATACGCGTAGCCCGCTTCGTTGAAAATCCTCGGCGTAATCTGCCAGGTTACGCGGCCCATCCACTGATGGCCAGGAGAGTCCGTCGAAGTACTTCCGACGCCCGGGACAGCGCTTTGAGGCCCAAAAAGGCCGAAGGGCTCCTTCGTCGGGATGTGGTCGTAAACAAGGCGGCCCATCAGAGAGAGCTTGCTATTTACGACATGGTCCGCGCGCAAGAGTTCTTCGCGGTAGTTGAACACGCCGGGAAAAGTGGAAAACAGGACACCGTCGGAAGCGGGCGGCTTCGGCATATTCGTGAACACATCCTTTATGTAGGCAGCGGAGACTGGATTGAAACTCGCGGCAGGAATCTGCGTGCCCGTTGCAGTGCATGTTCCGGTTGCCGAGACTGCCGTGCAGACTGGAAATTGAAAAAACCCCTGCCTCTCCAGATCCGTGGCGACAATAGAGTTTTGAGCAACCGGTGTGGTCACGCGGCGAACTTCCTCGGAAAAGAAGAAAAAGGTCTTTTCCTTATTTGTGTTGTACACCCCGGGAATAAAGAAAGGTCCGCCGATCGTTCCGCCAAAGTCGTTGTAACGAAGGACTGGGCGCTTAATGCCGTTGCGATTGTTGATGAAACTGTTCGCGTTGAACACATCGTTACGGAAAAACTCGTAGAGCCCCCCGTGGAAATTAGCGGTGCCGGAGCGCGTGACCACGTTGATCTGCCCGGACGCCGAGCGGCCGAATTCCGGCGAATAGTTGCTTCGTTCGACCTTGAACTCTGCGATAGCGTCCACACTGGGATACACGAGCAGCGTAATGTTTGAGCCATGGTCCACGTTGTCAGCACCGTCGATGGTCCAGTTGTTCTGGCTCTGGCGATTGCCGTTGATCGAGAAGCTGACGATGTTGACTGCCCCCTGAGGGTTGGTTGTGCCGACATATACCTGATCGGCGGTGTTGCTCGTTACTCCAGGCTGCAGAGTGACGAGCTGCTCATAATTGCGGTTATTCAGCGGGAGCTCGCGAACCTGCGTACCGCTGATAAGGCCTTCCACAGCGACATTCTGGAGATTGACCTGGAGCGGGTCGGCTTCGACGGAAACGGTTTCCGTCAACGCCCCGGTTTGAAGAGCGGCATCAACAGTCAGACGGTCGCTGACGTTGAGTTCGATGTCGTTTTTGATGAACTTCTTGAACCCCTTGAATTCCACGGTAACAGAGTAGCGGCCCACGGGCAGAAATGGAGCGACGTACTCCCCTGCCGAGTTCGTCTCCACCGTGCGAAGAACTTGGTTGCGGTCTAGGTTCGTAATCGTAACTGTGGCATTGGCAACTACCGCCCCAGATGCGTCGGTGACAATCCCTCGAATCTGTCCTGTAATCTCCTGGGAGCGTGTCAGCCCACCACAAAGGCAGAGCAGTGACAGCAATGCCATAATCGTGCGTTTCATGGGCATCTCACCCTTTCTTTCCTCGGCTTATTTGTCTTGAGAAACGGGAAAACCCGACGATTGCCGGGTATCGTAATACCGCCTGCCGGGGTGGTCAAGTTCAATTGTGACCGCGCCCCTAGGGAATCCGGTTTCAGAAATGTTTGGCGACAAAGCTCAGGCGATCCGCCAAAGATTCCATTGGCCTAGCGGACGGGATTTACATTACGGTCTAGGCCAAAGTCCCGATAAGTTCTGCCGGCTCCTTCCTCCCGAGCCTTTGGTCGTTAAGCAACCACAGTTTACTCGGGTCGAGGCAGCCGACATTGTTATGCAATCAAGTTGACTACTCGAAGAGTATTGTGGGCATGCTTTGCTGCCGGGCCATGTGTCCGTGGATCGAGATACCGTGTGGGTGATCGGCGGCGCTGAGACGAGGCCCTCACAGCGGTGCTGTTTATTCATCTGGCTTCAAGTCACGCTGATGAAAGCAACCCTGTTACAACTTGCGGATATTTAACTCCGAAGTAAAATCGTGCGCTACAATATCGCTACGGTTGTTTGCAGTTACCAGGTCCCTTCCTCGGTTTGGGAGTTTGGCTCCACATCGTGGTGGTGTGCTGTACGGATGGTGCCGGGGATAGGAGAAGTTTTCGGTGGGAACCCCGTTCGTGGATCAGCAAGACCTCAGCCCAGCGCCTCTTCCCCGCTCGCGTAACTCGGAGCGCCTGCTCACTATTCTTTTTCTTCTCTCGCTCCCATTCCTCAATCCCTGGGTGCGCGGCGATGGCGTCGGTTATTACGCATTTGCCCGCGCCCCGCTCATTCAGCGCAATCTCGATTTCACCGAAGATTACCGGCATGCCAACGAAAATTTTCGGGGCCCGCGCCTCGACGAAAATGGCCAGCCCAAGCCCGAATTTCGCACGCTCACCGGCTACCTCGATAACCATTTCTCGGTCGGCCCCGCCATTCTCTGGACTCCGTTTCTTCTCCTTGCCCACGCCGGCGTTCTTCTCGCCCGTGCTCTGGGTTCCTCCGTCCCCGCCGACGGTTTCTCCACTCCCTACCGCATTACCATGGCGCTCGCCACTGCCATCTATGGTTTTCTCGGCTTGCTACTTGCCTTCCGTCTCGCGCGCCAATACGTCCACGAGCGTTGGGCGCTCCTCGCCACTATCGCCATTTGGTGGGCCAGCTCGCTCCCCGTCTACATGTATTTCAATCCCTCCTGGTCCCACGCGCATTCTGCTTTCGCCGTCGCTCTCTTCCTATGGTATTGGCATGAGACGCGTTCCTCGCGTGCGCTCTCTCAGTGGTTGCTGCTCGCTCTCATCGCCGGCCTCATGCTCAACATCTATTACCCCAACACCATGGTGCTGGCCGTTCTCGTCGTTGAAGCAGTGCCCCAATATCTCTCGGCCTTCCGCAGCGGCTCTCGTGGCGGTGCTTCCGAAGCACTGCGCCTTGCCGATCTGCTCGTGCGTCACCTCTTCTTCGGGCTTGTCGTGCTCGTCTGTCTGCTGCCCACTTTCATCACACGCTACATCGTCTACGGCGGAGCATTCGAGTCCGGCTACATCCCACTCAGAGATTGGCTCTGGCGCTCCCCGGCTTTCCTCGCCGTGCTCTTCGCTTCCAATCACGGCTTGCTTGTCTGGACCCCCATCCTTCTTTTCGCGATTGTCGGATTGATTCTCTTCCGCTGGCGTGAGCCGCGCGTCGGCGCTCCATTCCTCGCTGCCTTCTTGGCTTTTTATCTTTTCATGGTGTGTTACCCCGATTGGGCGGGCATCTCTTCCTACGGCAACCGCTTTTTCGTCTCGCTCACGGTCCTCTTTATTCTCGGCCTCAGCGTTTTCCTCGAGCGCTTCGCTCAAATCTTCCGCTCCCGCAGAGCGGCTCTCGCCACGGTCTCCGCCGTCCTGGCCCTCTTCATCTTCTGGAACGCCGGCCTCATGTTCCAGTGGGGCACACACCTGCTTCCCGCCCGCGGACCCATCTCTTTTTCGGGAATGATCCACAATCAATTCTTCGTCGTGCCCCGCCAGCTTACGTCGCGTCTCGAGGCCTACCTCTTCAAGCGCAAAGCCCTCATGCAGCAGATCGAAGACCGCGACATCCAGCAGCAGCGCGAAAAAGATCCTTCCCAGCCCTGACGCCATCTTCTTGATTCTCTCTTCCGCCGCTCCCCCCTCGCATCTCTGATACGCTTATCAAGGGTTTTTCCATCTCACTCGGGGCTTTTGCTCGATACACATGGCTTCGCTAACGCAAACCAACGTAGAGTCAAAGAATTGCAAAATTTTGTGAAAGTTTTCGATCACTTCGAGGTGGCTGAATCATTTAAGGAGGACATGCCAGCGTGACGCCAGCGGAAACGTACTGGACCGGAAAGAAAGTGTTTGTGACGGGAGGGGTGTCTTTCATCGGCTCGACGCTTACGGATCAACTTCTCGCTCGTGGAGTCGCCAAAGTTCGCATTGTCGACGATCTGAGCAGCGGCCACCTCGACAATATTCGCGGACACCTTGGCAGCGGCAAGGTTGAATTTCTGCAGGCCGACCTGCGGGAGCCCGGTGTGACACGCACGGCGATGGAGGGGATTGACACGGTTTTTCATCTGGCAGCGGACCATGGAAGCCGAGGTTACGTCGATCTTCACCAAGCGGGACCAGCTTCCAATTTTTTTCTGGATGGACTGGTTTTTGCGGAAGCCCTGAAAGCCAAGGTAAAGAAAGTCGTGTTTGCGTCATCCGGCTGCGTGTACCCGAATTTCCTGCAGTCCGACACGAAGAAAGAACTTTATCTGACCGAGGACCTGACCAAAGGTCCGAACGACGCGGACAATA
>JBARRT010000130.1:0-15464 GCA_049644365.1 Candidatus Acidiferrum sp.
AGGAGGAATCCCATCGGCCACCCGGTTCCCGTAACAGGAAAACCTTCGAATTGGATGCGACGCACCGTTCACATTTCCGGACAAATTGAACCCTTCTTCGGCACGCTGGATGAAAACGTACGCCTGCTCGAGGAGTCGCTGCGCGTGCGCACGCATCTGCACGACACGCGGCTGACCATCGAAGGCGAGCAGGACAGCGTGGACCAAGCCGTGAAAATCGTCGAGGAATACAACCACCTGACGCGGCACGGGCGTCCGCTTTCCGCCGCGGAAGTGAAATCGCTGATGCGCGTGGCCACCGACGAGCCGCACGAATCGCCGCGTGGAATGTTTGAGCATGGGCGCACGCGCTCGTTCGGCAAGAAGCAGGTGACGCCGAAAAATGCCAGCCAGAAGCGCTACATGGAGGAGATTGAGAAGCGCGACATGATGTTCGGCATCGGCCCGGGGGGAACGGGAAAAACCTACATCGCGGTGGCCATGGCGGTGAGTGCGCTGCTGACCAAGCAAGTGAACCGCATCATCCTGGCGCGCCCGGCGGTGGAAGCCGGCGAGCGGCTCGGTTTTTTGCCGGGCACGCTGCAGCAAAAAATCGATCCCTACATGCGCCCGCTGTACGACGCGCTCTACGACATGCTGGACGCGGACAAGCTGGAACGTTTTCTGGAGAAGGGAATCATCGAGGTCGCGCCGCTGGCGTTCATGCGCGGGCGCACGCTGAACGATTCGTTCGTGATTCTCGACGAAGCGCAGAATACGACGAGCGAGCAGATGAAGATGTTCCTCACGCGGCTGGGCTTCAACTCCAAAGCGGTGATCACCGGTGACATTACGCAGATCGATTTGCCGCAGGGAAAAAAGTCCGGGCTGATCGAAGCACTGGAAGTTTGCGAAAAAATCGAGGGGATCGGCGTACTGCATTTTGGTGAGAAGGACGTGGTGCGCCACAACCTGGTGCAGCAGATTATCCGCGCCTATGAAGAGTATGATGTAACTCACCCGCAGCGCGGCGGAAACGCCGCAAACGGCAAAGCGGGAACTCAGACACGAGAATCCGGAAAAGAACGAGAAAAAGAAATTCAGCAGGGATGATTCTGAACCAGCAGCGAGCCGTGCGACTGGCGCGGCGTCCACTCGAACACTTTCTGCGCCGCCTGCAAAGGGAACTCGGTTTCCGGGAATCCGGCGTCACGATTGCCCTGGTGAGCGACGCGGAGATCGCTCGGATGAACGAAACGTTTCGCAAGAAAAAGGGGCCGACCGATGTGCTTTCATTTCCAACCGCCGGGCGGCGCAGGCCGCGATCCTTGCCGCGTGCCACCAGCAAGCAGAAAGCAGGCGAATTTCTGGGTGATATTGCCATCGCTCCGGCCACGGCGCGGCGCTATGCGCGCAAACATGGGCGCACACTACCGGCCGAACTGCGCGTGCTGATTCTTCATGGCGTCCTACACCTGATGGGATACGACCACGAAACCGATCGCGGCGAGATGGACCGCGTCGAACGCAAGCTGCGCAAGCGGTTTGGGTTGGCGTGATGAGCTGGAGCTGGCTCTACGCCCTAAGTGTCGTCCTGGTGGGACTGACGCTGCCCATCTTTTCCTACCTCACTTTGATCTACCGCGAACTTGGCCGCATGACCACCGGCCGCGTTCACGAACACCTGGACATCTTCGAGGCGGAAATCGAACCGAAGCTGAAAATCAGGCGCCAGAGCGGCGGGCGCACGTTCCGCATCCTCGGCCACTTCTGGCTTGCGTTTCTCGTGCTGGAAACGACGCGGGGCGTCGTGTACTTCGTTCATGGCACCTGGGAATCCTTTGTGCAAATCACGGTCTTCGTCGTGCTCGAAGTGGTCTTCGCCATGCACTTCATTCCCGACATGCTGCTCTACCGGACCACGGGGCGATGGCTACTGCCGCTGCTGCCGCTGATTCGCGGCGCGATGTGGTTCGTCTGGCCGGTGCGTGTCTTCCTCGAGGGCGCGGAATCGCTCGCGCGCATCTCCGAACACGAATTGGAAAGGACGGAAGAGCAGCGCACCGAAGAGGGAATCGAAGCGCTGGTGGAAGCCGCGGAGGAAGAGGGCATCATCGAGCCGGAGCAGGGGGACCTGATCGAGCAAGTGGTGGAATTCAGCGATAAGCGCGTGCGCGAAGTGATGACCCCGCGGCCGGACATCGTGGCGATCCCGGCGGATGCCACGCTTGAAGAACTGCACGCCAAAGTGGTGGAGACGAAATTCAACAAGATACCGGTCTACGAGAAATCGCTGGACGATATTTTCGGCGTTGTCTACGCGCAGGATCTTTTGCACGTTGCGGATCAGGATTTGCCGAAGCGCAGAGTGCGGGAGCTGGCGAAACCGGCGCTGTTCATTCCCGAAACGAAGGCGGGTTCGGAGCTGCTGCGCGAAATGCGGCAGAAGGGCCAGCCTCTCGCCGTGGTGATTGACGAGCACGGAACCGTTGCGGGCATCGCCACTATCGAAGACCTGGTGGAAGAAATCGTAGGCAAGAGCGGAAACGACGGGAAACCACCGGCGCCGGACGTGGTGCGCGAAGCGGATGGCGGCCTGGTCATGCGCGGCAGCATGGCGATTGGCACGGTGGAAGAGTTGCTCGGAATAAAATTCGGCGACAAGACCGATGAGGCAGTGACCACGCTGGCCGGATTGCTCAGCCACGCTTCCGGAAAAGTTCCCGCGCCGGGCGACAAGGTCGACCTGGAAGGACATCGCTTCGAGGTGCTGGAAGCGAACCAGCGAAAAGTGCTGCGCGTGCGGATCCGTAAACAGATGAAGGCGGCTCCAACGAAGCGGTAGAATTTCTGAAATCGAGGCAAATTTTCAAGCATGGGTGAAAAAGAAAAGCCGGAGAAGACCGCGGTCCGATCTGGGTTCGTCGCCATTCTTGGGCGGCCTAACGCGGGGAAGTCCACGCTCGTGAACCGGCTGGTTGGGCAGAAAATCGCCATCGTCACATCCAAACCGCAAACGACGCGCAACCGGATTCAGGGAATCCTGACGAAACCGGAAGGCCAGATCGTTTTCATTGATACTCCCGGCGTGCACGAAGCGGATTCCGCGCTCGGCCGGCAGATGATGCAGGAAGTGGCCGCCGCGCTGGAAGGAATCGATCTCCTGGTGCTGATGGTGGACGCCAGCAGCATGCATCCCCACGCCGACGAATTGCTGTTCGAAAAGGCGAAACGTTTTCGAGGGAAGACCATTCTTGCGCTGAACAAGGTCGACCGGTTGCCGAAGCCCAAGCTGCTGCCGCTGATCGATTCGTTTTCGAAGGCGTTTGAGTTTTCGGCCATCGTGCCGATTTCCGCGCTGAAGGGCGCGGGCTGCGACGAGCTGCTGCAGGAAATCATGAAGCAGTTGCCGGAAGGCCCGCCACGCTTTCCCGAGGACCAGGTGACGGACCAGCCGGAACGGTTTCTTGCCGCGGAAATCATTCGCGAGAAAGCCATGCAGGTCATGTACCACGAAGTTCCGTACGCGCTCGCCGTCGTCGTGGAAAAATTCGAAGAGACGCCCAAATTGCTGCGGATCGAAGCCGTCATGAACGTCGAGCGCGATTCGCAGAAAAAAATATTGATCGGCCATAAAGGCGAAATGCTCAAGAAAATCGGAACGGAGGCGCGCAAGGAGTTGGAAGCGCTGCTGGACTCGAAGATTTATCTGGGTTTATTTGTCAAGGTAGTGCCCGATTGGCGGGAGAGCCCGCAAAAAGTGCGCGAGCTGGATTGGCATTTTCAACTGGAAGGTCTGAGCAAGGATCAGGGCGAAACAGAGTAAGAAACTCGTGCTTGCGCAACATCGGCAATTCCAGTCATCAGCGGCGTTTCAATCCGGCGCAGCGATTCCCAGCGACTTCATTTTGCGGTAGAGATGGCTGCGTTCGAGGCCCAGCGCGGTGGCCGTCTGCGTCATGTTCCAGCGGTGCTCCTGGAGCTTGCGGAGGATAAATTCCCGCTCGTAAGCGCTGCGCGCTTCATGCAGCGTGGAATAGGGATGCTGGGGACTTTCGGCCACGCCACGGAAAAGCTCCGGCGGCAAGTGATGCGGTTCGATGCGCGGCTGCGGGCACACAATCACCAGCCGCTCAACCAGGTTTCGGAGTTCGCGCACATTTCCCGGCCAGGGATATCGCAGCAGGATTTCCATAGCCGAATCGCTCAGCTCCCGCGTTTTCTTGCCGTAGGCGGAGCTGAATTCGCTAAGAAAATATCTCGCGAGCGTCGGAATATCTTCTCTTCGATCGCGCAAAGGCGGGACGTAAAAAGGAATCACGTTCAGGCGGTAGAAAAGATCCTGGCGAAAAGCGCCGCGCGCAATCTCCTGATCGAGATTCTTGTTGGTTGCGGCGATGACGCGCACGTCCACGCGCAAAGTCTCGTTGGACCCAACACGCTCGAAGCGTTGCTCCTCTAGGACGCGCAGCACTTTCGATTGTGTGCGCAGGCTCATGTAGCCGATTTCGTCCAGGAAGAGCGTACCGCCGTCGGCTTTCTGAAATTTCCCCGTTTTGTCCTCGGTGGCGCCCGTAAAACTGCCCTTGAGATGGCCGAAAAGCTCGGATTCGATCAGCTCTTCCGGAATGGCTGCGCAGTTCACTTCCACGAAGGGCCCCTTGCTCCGCAAGCTTGCGGCGTGCAAGGCATGAGCGACGAGCTCCTTGCCGGTGCCGCTCTCGCCATAAATCAGCACGCGCCCGTTCGTCGGCGCGGTCACAGCGATCTGCTGGCGCAACGCCTTCATCGGCACGCTGTTGCCGATCACCTGATAGCGATGGCCCAGTTCGGTACGCAGCAACTGGTTTTCTTCTTCCAGCCGCCGCTGCTGAACCGCGTTGCGAACGAGAACAATTATTTTTTCAAGCGAGAGCGGCTTTTCGATGAAATCAAAAGCACCCAGCTTGGTGGCTCGTACGGCGGTTTCGATCGTGCCGTGGCCGGAAATCATGATGACCGCCGGCGGCCGCGGCGACGCCTGCAGGCGGCTCAATGCTTCGAGCCCGTCCATTCCCGGAAGCCAAACGTCCAGGAGCATGACCTCCACATCGCCGGCACTGGCGCGATCCAAGGCCTCCTCGGCGGAACCGACGGCTTCGACGTGGTAGCCCTCCTCCTTGAGAATCGAGGAAAGCGATTCGCGGATTCCGGCTTCGTCATCCACAATCAGAAGGTGCGGTTTGAGGGTCATCAAGCGGCGTCCGTCCCATTGTGGTCGGCAACGGAGGCAGGCGTCAATTCGGCAACAGGAAGTTCCACGCGAAAGCGCGAGCCGGCGGGAAGATTGTCCTCCACGTGGATGCTTCCGCCGTGTTCGGCCACGATGCGGGCGGCGATGGCAAGACCCAAGCCCGTGCCGCGGTCCTTGGTGGAGAAATGCGGAAGGAACAGTTTGTCCTTGTCTTCCGGCGAGATGCCGTGGCCCGTGTCGGAAACGCAGATTTCGATGGTCTCCGCGTCCAAATGCGCCCGCGTGGAAACGACGATTTCGCGGCACGTGGAATTTTCCAGAGCTTCCGCCGCATTGTCGATGAGATTCACGATCACGCTGCGCAGCAACGCGCCGTCCGCCCGGACGGTCGGGAGATTTTCAGCCAGAGCCGTCTTGAGCAGGATGCCATCCAGCCGGCCAGAGAATACCTCCAACGCTTCGTTGATAATGGTGTTCGCGTTCGTCGGCAGGAGCTTCGCGGTTGGGAAGCGCACGAATTGCGAGAATTCATTCACGAGCGCGGCGAGCGTAGAGACTTCCCGTTCGATCAGCTGGGAACATTCCTGAACCAGATTTGTCAGCTCCGAGTCTCGCGGGGAAGAAGTCTGAGAAATCTCCCGGCGATCCAGGAACCGTGACAGACGCTGCGCAGAAAGTTGAATCGGAGTGAGCGGGTTCTTGATCTCATGCGCGATGCGGCGCGCCACTTCCTGCCACGCTGCTGACTTCTGGGCGCGTAGCATTTCCGTCAGATCATCGAGAACCAGCACAAAACCGGAATTGGCACGGCGAGGGCCAAGCGAGCTCACGGTCACGGCGAGATGCAACACGCGTCCCGAAACAACAGTTTCGATTTCGCGCGAGACCACTCCCATGCGCAGCGACCGGCGCATCAGCGATTGCACCATGCGCCCGGCATCCCCACCCAGGATACTTTCGAGCGAAAACGAATCACCGGGCCCGCCGCCGAACATCCGCGTAACCGACTTATTCGAGCGAAGAATCGCACCCGTGGAGTCCAGCGAAATCACCCCGGTCGGAATATTCTCCAGCACCGTCTCCATGAGCTGTCGCCGCCGTTCGAGTTCTTGCACCGCCTGCTGCAGATTTCGCGTGAATTGATCGATCTGCGAGCGGCTGTCGCGCAACTGCGTGGTCATGGTGTTGAACGAATGCACCAGGACCCCCAGCTCGTCTTGCGATTGCTCCGGGACCTGATACTCGAAATTGCCTGTGGAAACTTCGCGCGTTCCTTCGGCTAGCGCTTGAATAGGCACGGTCACCTGTTTTGCGAGAAAGAGAGCGACCCACATCACGGCAGACAGCAGCAGCACCGTGAAGAACAGCAGAATCAGGAGCATCTGCCGCTTCAGCGCGCGTAAATCCTGTTTTCCCTCGTAATACTCGCGGGTTTGCGACTGAATGGCCGCGAGACTCGTAAGGATGCCTGGGCTAGTGCGGTACGCCGTGACGACATATCCTGCCGGCTGCCCGGCTGGGAGCATCGGGACCCGCGCGGCAAAGTAACTTTTTCCATCCGCAGCCCAGATTTCAACTCCGCTAGGCAGCGAGCGTGCAAACTTCCCAAGAACTCCAGGCTGTTCGCAGATCGTGCGGCGATCCTCCGGCTGCTTGTCGCAGACGATTCCTCCGCGGACCGGCTTGCCATTCGCATCCAGAATCCAGGCGGCGTCCGCCCCCCGCGCAAGCGCATGCCGCAAGAAATCCTCGCCCGGTTGCGTGGCTTCTTCCCGAACCTGTTCGGCCATCCCGCGAAGCCGAGGCAACTGCGCGCGCCCCAGATCATTCAGTAGCTTTTGCGTTTCGTCTGAAGCAATCTCCAGCGGTTTGGGAAACCAGAGCAGCAAACTGCGATTGATCAGCGAGTAGCTGACGATGAACATGAAGATGATGGGCAAGAGCGAAATGGCCATCGCGCCGACAACCATCTTCGTTTTGAAGCGCGCGCCGAGCTGCTCTCTGCTGCGTTCCACCCAAAGGCGCAGAACAGTACGCGCGAGGATGAGTCCGAACACCAGGAACGCCGCGGTAATGAAACTCGACACGGCATAGAGCACCAGCACCGCGCGCCAGTTCTTCGGTTCGAAGGGGGCGGTCAGCGACCCGAACGTGAAAACTGCAGCCAGCAGCAGCGTCAGCAGGATTCCGCCGATAACCAGTCCCCAGCGTTGCCGCTTGTCCAGATGACTCATGGCAAATTGGGCGAGTAGGAGCGGAGCGAAATTGCGAAGCCCGGTCTGTGGCAAACCACACAGACAATTTTGGTCAGCAATGCGCTGGGATGAGCAGAAAATGCCGGGATGTGCTTCGCAACCATCTATCAGGCACGATAGCTGCCGCACGGAAGCAAGTCAAGATTGCCGCCTGTACTCCTTCCATCGTACCTGACCTTGTGGTCAGGTATTAGCCATTTCAGAACCGAACTGCAAATTCTGGATACTCTCTACATCAGCATTTGTTAAGGTAAGCCCTGGGTGAAAACCCGTCGGGAGTGCTGCGGATGTCCGTCCGTTTGGGCGAAATACTGGTTAAGGAAAGCTTGATCACGCAGGACCAGCTCCAAAAAGCGCTGGAGTTTCAGCGTGCCAATGGAGGCAAGCTGGGAAGCTGCCTGACGAAGATGGGCTTCATCACCGATGATGACATCACCGGTGTGCTCTCCCGCCAGTACGGCGTGCCTTCCATCAATTTGAAGTACTACGAAATCGATCCCAACGTCATCAAGCTCATCCCGCAAGATACAGCATCCCGTTACCAGGTGATTCCGCTATCGCGCGTTGGTTCCGTTCTCACCATCGCCATGACGGATCCCACCAACGTTTTCGCGATGGACGACATCAAGTTCATGACCGGATTCAACGTCGAGCCGGTCGTGGCATCTGAATCAGCGATCGGCGACGCCATCACGCGGTTCTATGGCGGCTCGGCATCGAACCACGAGGAACTCAGCAACTTGATGAAGGACCTCGTCGATGAGGATAACGAACTCGAGCTGGCTGCCGAAGAATCAGAGATGGACCTCGCGTCCCTTGAAAAGGCCGCGGAAGAAGCTCCGATCATCAAACTCGTCAACCTGATCCTGACGGATTCCGTGAAGCGCGGAGCCAGCGATATTCATATCGAGCCGTACGAACTCGAGATGCGCGTGCGGTTCCGCATTGACGGACAACTCTCCACGGTGATGACCCCGCCCCTGCGCCTGAAGGACGCGATCACCAGCCGCTTGAAGATTATGGCGAAACTCGACATCGCGGAAAAGCGCTTGCCGCAAGACGGCCGCATCATGATCAAGTACAAGGCCGAAGGCAAGAAAAAGGAACTCGACTTCCGCGTTTCGACCGTCCCGACCTTGTACGGCGAAAAGGTTGTCATGCGCTTGCTGGACAAGGAAAACCTCCGGCTGGATATGACCAAGCTGGGCTTTGAGCCGGAGTCCCTCAAGAAATTCGAACGCAGCATTTTGAAGCCCTACGGCATGGTGTTGGTCACCGGCCCAACCGGTTCGGGTAAGACGAACACCTTGTATTCCTCGGTTGCGACGTTGAATACCGTGGATACCAATATCATGACTGCGGAAGATCCCGTCGAGTTCCAGTTGAACGGCATCAACCAAGTTCAGATGAAGGAACAGATCGGCTTGAACTTCGCCGCCGCCCTTCGTGCCTTCCTTCGTCAGGATCCCAACATCATCCTCGTGGGCGAGATTCGCGACTTTGAAACGGCGGAGATCGGCGTCAAGGCCGCGCTCACCGGCCACTTGGTTTTGTCCACGCTCCACACCAACGACGCGCCCTCCACCATCAGCCGTTTGATGAACATGGGCATCGAGCCTTTCCTGGTGGCCACGTCGCTGAACTTGATTTGCGCGCAGCGCCTCGTGCGCCGTATTTGTTCGAATTGCAAGGAAGAGTTGGATGTCCCGCAGCAAGCGCTCATTGATGCGGGATACACGCCGGAAGAAGTAAAGACCACCAAGATTTACCACGGCAAGGGCTGTACTACCTGCAACAAGCGCGGCTACAAGGGCCGCACGGGTCTCTACGAAGTCATGGAAATTAACGACGAGCTCCGCGAATTAATCCTCGTTGGTGCTTCGGCGCTGGAGCTCAAGAAGAAGGCGATCGAGCAGGGGATGATCACGCTCCGGCGCAGCGGCCTGATCAAGGTGGCCTTAGGACAGACCACCATGGAAGAAGTCCTGCGCGAAACGGTTTTCTAGAATTGAAGGTGATCGATGGCTGGAATCACGCTGAGTGAATTGCTGAAGAAGATGATCGAGATGGGAGGCAGCGACCTCCACATCACCACGAACAGCGCGCCGCGTGTGCGCGTTCACGGAAAGCTTCGCCCGCTGGACATGCCGCCGCTCACGGCAGCGGACACGAAATCCCTCGCGTACAGCGTGCTCACAGATGCCCAGAAACATCGCTTCGAGGAAAACCTGGAGTTGGACTTCTCGTTTGGTTTGAAGAACCTGGCGCGCTTCCGCGGCAATTGCTTCAATCAACGCGGCGCGGTTGGCGCGGTCTTCCGCACGATTCCTTGGGAAATCAAAGGCTTTGATGCTTTGGGCTTGCCTCTGGTCGTCAAGGGGCTCTGCGACAAGCCTCGCGGGCTCGTGCTCGTCACCGGCCCGACCGGTTCCGGTAAGTCCACCACGCTCGCTGCCATGCTGGACAAAATCAACAGCGAACGCGAAGAGCACATGATCACCATCGAGGACCCTATCGAGTTTCTTCATAACCACAAGAAGTGCCTCGTCAATCAGCGCGAAATTCATGCCGACACGCATTCGTTCGCGAATTCACTCCGCGCAGCACTCCGCGAGGATCCTGATGTCGTTCTCATCGGTGAAATGCGCGACCTCGAAACCATCGAATCCGCGCTGCGCATCGCCGAAACCGGCCACTTGACCTTTGCCACTCTGCACACGAATTCCGCATCGTCCACCATCAACCGTATTATTGACGTCTTCCCTTCGCACCAGCAGCCGCAGATCCGCGCGCAGCTCTCCATGGTGCTCGAAGGAATTCTTTGCCAGGCGCTTCTCCCACGGTCTGACGGACGTGGCCGCGCCATGATCATGGAAGTTCTTATTCCTACTCCCGCGATCCGTAACCTGGTCCGCGAAGACAAGATTCATCAGATCTACTCCGCCATGCAGACCGGCACAGGCCAGACGGGCATGCAGACCTTCAACCAGGGCCTGGCCAATGCGTACTTTGCAAAGACCATAACTCTCGATATGGCGATTTCACGTTCCTCGAATCCCGATGAATTGCAGGACATGATCAACCGTGGAGTTTCTACTTCTGGAGCCGGGGCCAAAACTCCCGTGTCCAGCAAGCGCTAGGAGATTTTGACTTCGGAACGGCCACAGGCCGGAACTATGGAAGGACTTAGGAGGAAATAACATGCCGGATTACAAATATCAGGGAACCAGCCGCGCCGGCGCCAGCGTCAGCGGTGTCATGACCGCATCCAACAAGACGGAACTGGCGAACCTGCTGAAGCGCCAGCAGATCACTGCCACCAAAATGACCGAGAAGGGCAAGGAATTCAATATGCCCCAATTCGGCGGTGGCGTGAAGGCCAAGGAACTCGCGATCTTCACGCGCCAGTTCTCGGTCATGATCGACGCCGGTCTGCCCCTCGTGCAGTGTCTCGAGATTCTGGCGAGTCAGCAGGAGAACAAATTCTTTCAGAAGGTCCTGATCGGCACGCGCGGTCAGGTGGAAGGGGGCGCAACGCTTTCCGCTGCGATGCGAACCTCGCCGAAAGTCTTCGACGCTTTGTACGTGAACATGGTCGAAGCGGGCGAAACCGGCGGTATTCTCGACACCATTCTGCAGCGCCTTTCGACTTACATCGAAAAGAACGTCAAGCTGCAGCGGGCCGTCAAATCGGCACTTGTTTATCCGGTCGGTGTTTTGACCGTGGCCGGCGGTGTCATCACACTGCTGCTCTGGAAAGTCGTGCCGATTTTCGCCACGTTGTTCGCGGGGCTTGGCGTTGATCTTCCTTTGGCCACGAAAATCGTCATCGGGTTGAGCAATTTCATCGGCAGTATTTTTGGCCTTCTGATCCTCGTGGCCCTCGGGGCCGGCATCTTTGGATTGAAAGTCTGGTATGGCACGAAGCAAGGCCGCTTCATTCTCGACACCATCGTCCTTAAACTTCCCGTCCTTGGCGTCTTGATGAGAAAGATCGCCGTGGCCCGGTTTACGCGAACGCTCGGAACGCTGATCTCCAGCGGCGTACCCATCCTGGAAGGACTCGACATCACTGCCAGGACCGCTGGAAACGCGGTCGTCGAGAGGGCTTTGCAACAGGTAAGAAAATCGCTCGAGGAAGGCAAGTCCCTCACGGAACCACTGAGAGATTCCGAAGTCTTCCCGGGCATGGTGACGCAGATGATTGCCGTCGGCGAACAGACGGGCGCCATGGACGCCATGCTCCAGAAGATCGCCGATTTCTATGAAGAAGAAGTGGACGCGGCAGTGAAGGACTTGCTGACTGCTCTCGAACCCATCATGATCGTTTTTCTCGGCGTGGTGGTCGGCGGCGTGGTCATCTCCATGTACTTGCCGTTGTTCTCGCTGATCGGCAAGCTGAGCAGCGCGCACTAATCGGGCCTCCGTCCGCCCGGCGTTGTCCCTTTCGCGGAGGGCATTGCAGGAAACTTTGCCCTCCGCTTTTTCTGCCCGAACCTGCGGGTTCCGGCGGCCGAAGCATAGGCGCGGACAAGCCATGGACAAAAGCTTCGCGACAAGGGAATGGCTGGACTGGCTGACTCGTGTTCGTCTGCTCACGATCACTCTCATCCTGACCGTCGGAGTAGTTTGGCCGCAGTACGTCGGGAATTTGGGCGCCAATCGTTTCTTTCTTCCTCTTTTCATCTTCTGGATAACGCTCGGAATTCTTCACCTCATTCTCCTGCGCTGGGTTCCCGGCGCGCGGTGGCACGGCGGGCTGCAGGTTGCCGGCGATGTGCTGATGATTTCGTTGCTGGTCTATTCCACTGGCCTGCAAGAGAGTTATTTCATCTCGCTCTACCTGCTGGTGATTATCGTCGCGAGCATTTTGTTCTCTCGCAGAATCGCCTTCTTGATCACCTCGGCATGCTTCATCCTCCTTGCTGGCATGACCTTTCTTTCCTACACCGGGAGAATTCCTCCCACTTACTCGAGCCCGCCGACTCCCGAGAGCCTGCGCACCTGGCTGGTCATCAACCTTCTCGGTTTTCTGGCCGTCACCTATCTGGCCAGTCTGCTCTCCCAGTCGCTTCGCAGCAAAGGGCGGGAGCTGGAGGAGAAGCGCGAAGAGCTTCTCAGCCTGCAGGATTTCACGGAAGACATCATTCACTCGATGCGCGGCGGACTCATCACCACGGACCTCGGCGGCCGTATCTTGCTGTTGAATCGCACAGGCGAGGAAATTCTCGGACTCCGCTTCTCCGATCTGCACGGCAAGAAACTGCAGGATTTGAACGAGGATTTCTGGCTGCCCGGCCAGTACGCCAACGCGGAAAGGCTCTCGCTTCGAAAAGAGATAGACTTCCGCACACCCGCCGGCGAGCGGCGCTATCTGGGAATCAGTATTTCTCCTCTGCGCACTCGCGACGCGACCCGCAGCGGCTATGTCTTCAACTTTCAGGACCTGACCGAGTTGCGCCGGCTGGAGCAGGAAGTAGCGACCAAGGAACGCATGGCTGCCTTGGGCCGCCTCTCCGCCGCTATCGCCCATGAAATTCGGCAGCCGCTCACGGCCATGGCCGGCGCGGTGAAGGAACTTGCACGGCTCGTTCCGCTCGAGGAAGACGAGAAGCATCTGGTCAACATTGTAAGCAGGGAATCCGAGAGGCTGAACAATATCATCACCGACTTCCTCAATTATTCCAGGGAAAAAAGCTATGAATTTCAGGAAGCGGACGTCCGCAGTCTCTTGGATGAAACCCTGATGCTGATGGAGAAAAAGCCTGAAATTGGGGCCAAATACCGGATTCAGCGCGCGTTTAACGGGCACGAGATGCGTGCCCGCGTGGACGCCGACAAAATCAAGCAAGTCTTCTGGAATCTCTGCGATAACGCCCTGCGGGCGATGCCGGACGGCGGCACCCTCACCGTAAAGCTCGAACCGCATCCGTTCTGGTTGCGCATCGCGTTCCGTGACACCGGCATCGGCCTCGATCCCAGGCAGCGAGCCAAGATTTTTGAGCCTCTCCAGTCGGGTTTTGAAGGCGGCACGGGCCTGGGGCTCTCCATCGTCTATCAGATCGTGCAGGCCCACAGTGGCAGGATCAGCGTGATTTCGGAAAAAGACCGCGGCGCGGAGTTTATCGTTGAATTGCCGCGAGTTGCGTGAGGCGCTATGCAAGGAACGAAAACCGCAGTGAAGGAAACGGCGCGTGAAATGCCCCATATTCTCGTCGTCGACGACGAGAGATCCATCGGCGAGTTGCTGGAGATCACCTTCCGCAAGGAAGGTCACCGCGTTGAAGTGGTGCATAGCGTGGAAGCCGCCAGGCGCAAGCTGGAATCACAGATCTTCGACATCATCATTTCTGACGTTCGAATGCCCGGCGAGAGTGGAGTCGACCTTCTCAAATTCGCCAAGGAAATTGCCCCGGGGTCTTTTTTTCTTCTGATGACCGCGCTCCCAGCCCTGGACACCGCCATCGCGGCACTCAACTCCGGCGCTGACCGCTACGTCGTGAAGGGAGATTCGCTGGTCGATCAATTACGGCAGGCGGTTCATGAAGTTTCCGAGAACTTAAAATGGAAGAAGGAAGCCGGTTATTTGCGGCGGGAGATTCGCCGCCTTACGGGCCTGGACAACATCATCGGACAGAGCCCGAAGATGCGCGCGATCTTCGACATGATTCAAACCGTTGCCCCTCAAACGAGCCGTGTTCTCATCACCGGGGAGAGCGGGACTGGCAAGGAACTGGTGGCTCGCGCCATTCATGAGAACAGTGTTCGGGCCCAGGCCCCGTTCATCACCATTAACTGCGGTGCGTTCCCGGAGACGCTCCTGGAGTCCGAACTTTTCGGTTACATGAAGGGAGCGTTCACCGGCGCTAACGAAAACCGGCAAGGCCTTTTCCAGGCGGCCCATGGCGGCACGCTTTTCCTCGATGAGATTGGCAATATGAGCCTCACCATGCAGGTGAAGCTCTACCGCGTCTTGCAGGAAGGCAAGGTCCGCCCGATCGGCAGCACAGAAGAAGCGGACGTAGATGTGCGCATCATTGCCGCAACAAACAAGGAATTCGAAAAGGAAATCGCCGAGGGCCGTTTCCGCGAAGATTTATACTATCGTCTCAGCGTGATCCCCATACAGGTGCCCTCGCTCCGGGAACGCCGCGAGGATATTCCGCTGCTGGCGCGGCACTTCCTCGAGCGCTTTCGAACGACCATGGAAAAACCCATCGAAGGCATTTTGCCGGAGGCCATGACGCGCCTCGAGGCTTACGGTTGGCCGGGGAACGTCCGGGAACTCGAGAACACCATGGAACGTGCGGTAGCACTCGAAACCGGCAGAGAAGTGTCGGTTCGTGTCCTGCCCGATCGTATTGCCGGCTATTCCGACTCAACTCTCGGTGGTTCGGTGGGAGGCCCATTGGCTGAATTCCCGGCAGAGGGTATCGATTTCGAGAAACAAATTGCGGAAGCGGAGCGCTGCTATCTCCAAGGGGCGCTGGCTAAAGCTGAGGGCGTTCGGACTCGCGCGTCCGAGCTGCTTAACATCAGCTATCGTTCTTTTCGGCATTACGCCAAGAAGCATAATCTGTGAGTTTTCCTAGCCGGACTCGGAGCCGTGAGATCAGTCCGACCACACTGCCGGAGGTGACTCTTTCTGCCCTCTCAAACGGACAAAAAACGTCAATCTCTGCGTCAGATTTGCCTCTCAAGGCTAAAATCTGGCGCTCCCAGTTGTAGAGATTCCACATAACTCCTGTTCTTACAATGACTTGCAATTCTACAAACTCTCTGCGACCTAACGGCGAAATTGGTCGCAGGGTTGCTCAACACTAGGCGTGCGCTGGTACTATCGAATTTCTCAAGGAGATAGCATGAAAAAGCAAAAGGGTTTCTCTCTTATCGAGTTGCTGATCGTCGTGGCGATCATTTTGATCATCGCGGCCATCGCCATTCCGAACCTCCTCAGGTCGAAAATGGCAGCGAACGAAGCATCTGCTGTGGGTTCG
>JBARRT010000131.1:0-90906 GCA_049644365.1 Candidatus Acidiferrum sp.
GGCAAAAATCGCGGAAATGGAAAAACAGACCGGCGGCCGCCGCGGCGGTGCGCTCGAATTCCGTGTCGGCGAAAAAGGAGGCGTCAGCGTCTACGGCCTCGGCCGTTTTCCCGTCACGCTCTATTACGAACAGTGGATCCGCCTGCTCGACGCCGTGCCGCAGCTCCGCGAATTCCTCGAAGAAAACAAAGCCTCCGGCAAGCTCAAGCTGAAGGAGAAATAGTTTCCCCGTTCGTCCGTGAATAAAGTCGAAGACCATGGATTCTTTTCCATTGCCGGAAGCGCGCGTGGCGGAAATGAACGCCCAGATCGTCGCGTATTTTCGGCAGGAACGAGCGCTGTATCACCGTGAAAGCGGGCCGCTTGCGCCCATTTGGAAGTCCAGCATGCAGGATCATTTCTCGAAATCCCTGCTCGACACCGTGAAAACTATCACTCTCAACAGCGCGCGCATCCCGCCTCCACCGTTTTATTCCGAAGCCGTTGCCATGAGTGGCGGGCATTTTCCGGATTTCGTGCATCTCGCTTCCGTGACCTACATTGACATCATCGTTTTCAATGACGCGATTGCTCCCCGCACCCTGTTCCATGGGCTCGTCCACGCGCAGCAAATGGCTTCTCTTGGATTGGAGAACTACGCCGGTCTTTATCTTCGCGGTTTTCTGAAGACTCGTTCGTGGATCAACATTCCTCTCGAAGCCCAGGCCTTCCAACTCGAAGCACGTTTTTCCATGACTCCTCCCGAGGTCTTTTCCGTCGAAGAAGAAATCAATCTCTGGGTCCGCGACAATCGTTTCTGACCGGGGGAATTCCATCTGCACGAACCATTGCCGTGCTGAATAGGAAGCCCCGGGAACCTGTGGGGAGGCGCCCGGGGCTGGGGGGTGATGCGAGGGAAACTGAATTTCTTGTTGCTCGAATCTCTATTTAGACGACTGCGCCGCCAGCAGACAAAGCCTGCGCAGCTCCTCATAGGTGAAAACCATCTCCTGACCGTGGCCGTTTTCTTCCACGTGACCGATCCCCGATAAACGCGAGAACCGGCGGAGTTCCGTGGTGGGGAGGCCCAGTAATACCGCTGCCTTGTGTTCTTCGACTCGATCTTGCGGGGTCATGCCCATGGGGAAGCCAATCCTTCCATGAGGCATAGGAGCAAACCGCAGTCCAAACTGACGAGTGTGTAAGTCCTTATAATTCTGATGGTTACAACCGATTCGAGCTGACAGGTGCCAGGTTTGTGCAATTCCTTACACAAACAGTACAGAGAATTGGACACGCAGATGCTTTCGAAAGGGCGGATTCCCGGTTAGCGGGTCCAGGGCAGGGCGGACAAGTCGACATTTCCGCCCGAGAAAATCACTCCAAGTTTCGGGGGGCTGCCGTCGGGACGATTCGAAAGATTCAGGGAAGCGACGACTCCGGGTTTCAGAAGCGGCGCGATGGCCACGGCGCTGGAAGGTTCGATGATGATTTTCATTCGCTCCCAGACGAGGCGCGCGGCGGAAATGATTTCTTCTTCGCTGACCAGGAGAATGCGATCGACATATTTGCGGAGAATGGCGAAGGTGCGCGGCGAGAGGGAAGCGCGCAAGCCGTCGGCGATGGTGTCGCTGGAATCGAGCGATTGCAAAGTTCCTGTGATGAGCGAGCGGTAGGCGTCATCGGCGCGCGCGGGCTCACAGCCGAAGACCCGAACGGACGTTCGAATCCCTTTGGCACCGAGGCACGTTCCGCTCAATAGGCCGCCGCCGCTGACGGGGGCAAAGACCGCGTCCAGATCCCCGACTTCCTCGAGCAATTCCTTTGCGGCGGTGGCCTGGCCGGCGATGATGCGGTCGTCGTCGTAAGGATGAACGAGATGCGCGCCGGTTTCTGCTTGCACGCGGGCGGCGGTTTCCGTTCGCGATGTGATGGTCGGCTCGCTGAATGTGACTCTACCGCCGTACGCTTCAATGGCCCGGACTTTCACCTTGGGGGCGTTTTTGGGTACGACGATATAGGCAGGGACGCCGCGCCAGGCGGCTGCGCAGGCCACGGCGGCGCCGTGATTCCCGCTGGAGGGAGTGACGATGCCGCGAGCGGCCTCGTCTTTCGAAAGCGAAAAGATGGCGTTCGTAGCGCCGCGAATTTTGAAGGAGCCGGTCCGTTGCAGGTTTTCGCATTTGAAGAAGAGTTTCGGGCCGGCGATAGCGTCCAGCGAAGACGAGGTGAGGACCGGGGTGCGATGGATCCTCGGCGCGATGCGCGCGTGAGCGGCGAGAATGGCCTCCCAACTCGGCGGCAGAAAGGCGGTGTTTTCGACCTGCGGTGCTGTGCTCATTTCGCTCGCTTTGGCCGGGCATGGCTAGTAAAACCTCTTGTTTAGCGCGTAGCGGGGCTGATTGAAAGAGGCATTTTGGCACGGTTGAAGCTTGATTCTTGGCGAGGGCAAAAACAAGGCGGCTTCGGCAGACCGGTACTGGTATCTTTTGGCCACTGGGGTTTGGTACTTGACCGCTTTTGGTGCTCTGTTACGCTTGAGATACCTCCCTTTGTTGCGAGAGCCTGCGACAGACGTTTTTCCCGCGCAGGAGGTCCAAATGAAGGCATCCGAACGCCGACAATTAGCGCGCATTAGCCTCCGCACCCCGCTGCGTTTCCGGGCGTTGGGCGTAGCCGCGGACAAGACGGAGCACTTTACGGAAGCGCTGAACATATCGCGGGGCGGGTTCTTTTTTGCTTCTTCGGCGCCGCTGCAGGTTGGGATGCCCCTGGAGGCGACGGTTCGAATGCCTGCAGAGGTGACGGGGACCGCGGCGCAGGAAATGCGGTGCACGGCCCGAGTCGTGCACGTTCGAAACGAGCCGTACGGAGACGGGCGGATCGGGTTCGGCGCGGAAATTGAAAAATTTGAAGCGATCCCGCCGCAAGAGCGGTGGGCGAACTAGACGGCAGTTATTAGTTGTTTGTGCTGAGCTCGGACAAAACTCCAAAAATAATATTGGTGCGTGATTGGCGGCCCGCCTCCGAAGGCAGGCCTATGGTGTACGTCGGGCAGAGAGCGATAAAGAGTCGGCAGGGATGTCCTTCGAGGCTCAGGACAAGTCGGCGCTATCGAGTACCACGAGCAGGCTAGATTCCTGTGATAAATGCCGATTAGGGTTTTGCGGCTGCCACAGTAAATGTTGTTTTCGCGCTGCCGACGTTTTCGAAACGATCGTAGGCGCGCACGGCTAAGCTGTGCTCCCCTGGTGTCACGGACGGCAGGACGATGTTGTAGTGCTCGACGAGCGCGTCGCTAACGGTCTCGTCCGGCGCGAGGAGAATCCACTCGCCACCGTCCAGGCTGTACTGCGCACGCTCGATCGCCGTGGAAGCGTCGCGCGCGGTGAAGGAGGCGGGATGACCGCCGGTCATCTTGCCGGAAGCAGGCCCAACCTGAAGGCCCTCGATCACCGGAGGCGTGTTATCCACTTCAAAACGCTCGCTTTCGCGCTCGGTCTTGCGCGCAACGGCAGGAGGATTTGAAGGCGCATCGGTGGCCACGATCTTCAGGTAGTACGCACCATCGGGGAGCGTGGTGGTATCCCAGGAATAGAATTTCTGCTCGAGATTGTCCTTCAATAGTTTCCACTCATGTTCGGCTTCGCCGCGGAAGAAAACCGAATAGCGCAGCTCATCGTCGTTGTCGTCGTGGGCGCTCCAAAGAACGGATTGATAACCTTTTTGGAGCGTGCCTTGTGGCGGCAATTCGAATCGAGCGGGCGCGCTGCTCTGCGTGATGGTGACGCCGGTGGTGTTCGGCGATGGCGGCTGCTTCAGGGTTACCACAGTGGGCTGGCTCGCGCCGATGGTCGATTGCGATTGCGCTCGAATACCAGGTTCCTGAAGGGCGATGCCGTCAAGGACCGGAGCGACGTTGCGCGGCAGATAGGCGAGGCTCACCCATTCAATGCCATCGCCTGCGCGGCCGTCGTGGATAATGGCTTTCCATTGGACGAATCGCGCAGACGGGGCTTCGATGGTGGCGCCGGATTTGGAGTAGGGACCGAACCAGCGAGACCACTCCTTGCCGGGGTCTTCGGTGTTGCCGGTGCGGACAAAAAACTCGAGCCGCGGGTCATCTGCATGCACTGCTGCATGCGATGCATTCGAACGCGAGGCGTTCGAATTGGAGGAAGACTTGCCTGGGGCTGAAGGCGGAGGTCCCCACCATTCGAGGCGGCCCCATTGCGAAAAAAGCTGAGAATCAAACGAGCGGGATTCGTAGGTGCCTTCTGCCTCGTATTCGGGACCGAGGGAAAAAACTTTTCCGGGATTGGCGGTGCACAAGAAAACCTTGCCGGAAGAATTGCGGGCGATGCCGGTGATTTGCGCGGAGCCTGCCTTGGCAAGTTGCGCGAAAACACCGCGGCCGTCAACGGCAAGAAGCGCGCCGTTGTTGCCGGTACCGGCGAGGAGGCGGCCGTCGGAGGCGAGACCGAGAGCGTAGACGACGTCTTCGCGGGAAGACCAGAGTTCTTCCGGGGCGCCGTCTGCACTGAGGCGATAGATGCTGCTGGAGAGAAGTGGCGGGAAGGGAACGAACTGTTGTTGCAACTGCGACTGGCCGGAAGTTATCTGGCCTCCCGTTGTGAGGGTGGTTGTGCCTTGCGGAGTAGCAATCACGACGTTGGGCGCGGAGCCGCCAGGGCGCGGCTTTTCACCAATCGCGGAAGCATAGATGGCGCCGTCGGGTGCGACGGCAAGAGAGGTGACTTCGCGCTTGGAAGTTTCGTAGAGAACGAAACCTTCGGCTGCGGACTTCCCCGAATTGCGAGATATGCGGAGGATGCGGCCGCTGGGTTCCGAGCCGGCAATTAGATTGCCGCGGCCGTCGAAGGCGAGGACGCGGATGTGAGCCTCGTCGCTGGCGTAGAAGAGCTCGCCTTTGCCGTCGGGCGCAACGGCGAAGACCTGGCCTTTGTCGCCAGTGGCGACGAAGAGCGTGCCGTCGGGAGCAAAGGCGAGATCCCAGATATATTTTGTTTTGGGGTCAAAGAATACGGATTTTTCGCCAGTCGCGGAAATTTTGTAGACCTTCCCGTCGGGAGAAGTGCCAACGTAGAGCGTGCCCTTGGAGTCGAAAGCGATCGTTTGTGCGGAGAGGTCGGCGGAGTCGAAGACAGCGGTTGGTTTGCCGTTCGAATCGAAGCGAAACACCTTTGCGGGAGAGCCGCCGGCGGCGAAGAGTGTGCCTTTCGAATCGAGGCGGACGGACCAGAGGTAGGAGGCATCGGCGTCGGCGAGCAGCGTGAACTTGGGGGCGAGCTCGAGGCGGCCGTCGCTTCGAACAGCGACACCGTGGGCGGTGCCTTTCAGGAATTCTTCATAGGTGGATTGGCGCCAGCGACGGGTGCGCTCGGCATGGAGAGGGATGGAAAGGAAGTAAAGGAGGCTAAGGAAGTAAAGGATTCGGAAACACCTTACTCGACTTGACGACTTGGGCATTGTGATCTTCACCGAATTTGTAAGTTAAGGGAGATGACGCCGGAGACGGGGCCCCCGAGCAGGATGGAAGATTCGCTCGTCAAGGATTCGCGGAGAATCTGGACGCTGCCGGGGATGGGGCGGCCGTCAATGACGTTGATTTGGGAGAGAGGAATGTTGGGAAGTTCCTTGTCACCCCAGAGAAGAGTGGGGGAAGGAACGAAGAGTCCGACATAGAGTCGATCATTGCGGCGCTCGCGATTCAAAAGCGCGATGAGCTGATCCAGGCCGTCGGGGCTGCCCGCGCCCGCAAAAGCAAAACCGCGCGAGGCGCGATTAAGAAGATCGGCATCGCTGACGAGGACGCGGAGAGTGGTGCCGCGCGCGGCCTGATCGGGGACGTGTACAGTAGTTTCTTCAACGCGCGCAACGCCGCGGTAGGGACGCAGCAGCACGCGGACGCGGAGAGTTTCACCGGGAGCAGCTTCACCCTTTTCGAGCCAGGCGCTTTCGATGGTGAATGATTTGCGGCCGGGGACAGATTCCACGCGGAGGGAGATGCGGTCGACTCTGGCGGGTTCAAAGCTGTTGGTGAAGAGGCGCGTGAAAACGCTTTGCATGGTGAGCGCGATGGGGAGGCTGTCGGGAGAAAGGGAATCGCCGGGAGCAAAGGTGTTCTCGATTTGCACGGGCGCGTGGCCCTGGAGACGGATTTCGCCGGAAAGGTGGAGGGTGGTGCCTTCGCCGTAAAGAGAATTTTGCGTGAGGCCGCTGAAAGTGGTGATGGCGACGAGGAGCGGAGTGAGTTTGGGGTGATTGACGATCTCGAAATGAAGCGTCTTTTGTTTGGGTGAGCCGGCCTCGTTGGCCACCAAGGTGAGGTCGAGCGGAACCATGGCCGGGGGCGCGCCGAGCTTTCCGGTGACGGCGGTGAGGTGGTCGCCGGTGATGGTGCCGATGGAGCCACCGACGTTGACGATTTTGGTGGAGGCAAGGTCGGAAGAGAGCGTGGTAACCACGCGGCTGCGTGCCATCGGGAGCTGGACATTGCCGAGACTCAGGAAAGGATGGCCGCAAAGATAGACGCGATCGGCTTGCACAGCGGTGACAGTGCAGGCGGAATTGATGGAGGCGTCCCCTTGAACGAGAACCATCCCGGCCATGTCGCCGGCGGCGAGACGCGCGTCTTCCGGACGCGGCTTGGCGGTGCCGCCTTGTGCCGCAACCAATCCATAGCCTTGCAACTGATTGGCGAATTGCTGAATGGCAGCAGGTTGAAAGCCGGAGAAAACGAGGGGAGTTTCGATGGGCTCAAGAACGGAGCCGGAAGGGAAGCCAGTGCGAGCAGCGGATTCACTGGGGAGTGCAAACTGCTGCGTTCTGGGCTGGGCCGCGGCATTTTGCGATGGAGGACTCAGGATGTCCTCGATGGGCGTGACGCCGGCGATGGGTTCTTTAGTGAAGACGCCGAGCTTGAGGGACAAGGCGCCTGCGAGCTTGCCATCCAGATAGACGGGGCTGCCGCTCATGCCGGCGACGACGCCGGTGTGCTCCACCTTGGGGCCTTTGAGCTGGACGAGGATGATGGATTGCTTTGGGCCGAGAAAATTGTCGAGGACGCCGAGAACTTCGAGATCGAATTTCTCCACCTGGTCGCCGGCGAAGACGGTGTAGGCGTAGCCCTGCATGGCGGGGCGGACTTGATTGAGAGCCAGGATTTCGCGCGATTCCTGCGCGTTGGCCATGCGGGGCTCGGGCACGAGAAGGGCGACGAATGCGCAGAAAGCGAGTGCGAACAGGGCACGAGCGGTAAACGAATGAGGGCGGGCCGTAAGCATGAATCGGTAATCATACGCGGGGGAGTACCGGGAGGCAATTGGACGAGAAGATGGAAAACGGTAGGAGAAAGAGGCTGGGCGTACTAGAGCCGCTTGTGGCATGCGAGTTGGATGCGAAAAGGAGCGAGAAGGAAACGCAGGGCCGGGAGCCTAATTCGGAAGCTTCATGCGTTTGACGATATCCTTGAAACGCGGGTCCGTGCGGATGGGCTCAAACATGGGTTCTACAGCGACGGAGACGAGTCCGCTATCGTGTTCTTCGTAGGCCTTGTCGAGCCATTCGAACGCTTTCTGTTTCTCACCCACGCGCATGTAGGACTCGGCGATGCTGTAGGAAGAAACGTAGCTGTGCTTGGAGAGTTCGGTCAAACCATCGAGCCAGCTTTGCAGGACACCTTTATATCCCGACCTGTTGAAGTCTTCTTCGATGGACGCTGCTAACTCAGGGCCGCCGGAGAGCGACAAGAACTTTTCTCGCTCGCCGACAGCTTCCTTGTATTTGCCCATGTGCGCGTAGACTTCCTCGAGGATGCGCCGTGCCGGCGAGAACTTTGGATCGATCTCCAGAACCTTGCGCAACTGGTCGACGGCCTGGTCATTCTGCCGTGCCAAGTAGAACTGCCATCCCATGGTGGTATTGGTGATGGGCGAGAGCGGGTCCAGTTCCAGCGCTTTCTTCGTTTCGCGCGTGCCTTCTTCGAGGCGGCTCATGTTCGCCAGGTAGTCTCCGTACCAGTGATGCGCGGTTGCGGAATTCGGATTGAGCTCGATGGCACGCTTGAATTCGCGCTCGGCGCCGGCCCAATCCCATTCGAAATGTTCTTTGACGAGACCCAAGGACGTGTGAGCCTCTGCGAGGCTATCGTCGATGTCAAGAGCCTGCATGGCGGCGGCTTTTGCCTTGGGCCAGGCTTCAGACGGAGGAAGATAGCCGGCGTCGCCCAGCAGACTATAGGTATCGGCAAGACCCGCGTAGGACAAGGCGTAGTGCGGATCCTTCTGCACGGCCTGGGTAAAGAAGTCCGCAGCCTTCTTGAAATCGTTCTGGGTCCACTTGTTCCAATAGAAGAGGCCCTGCAGATAGAGTTGATAGGCTTCGGCATTCTCGGTCGGGCGCTTCGCGAGCAGCTTCATCTCTTCGCCCGCAAGCCGCGGACGTAAACGGCCGTAAATGTCCCCGGCGATTTCCTGCTGCACGGAAACCAAACTGGAAAGCTTGCGGTTGTACTGCTCGCCCCAAATTTGGCGGCTGTTCTGGACGTCTTCGAGATTCACGCTGATGAGAAGTTCGTCGCCGGTCTGGATGAGGCGCCCTGTTAGAATGGCCCGCACGTGCAACTCCTGGCCGACTTTTTGCGGGTCAGTGGCTTGGCCCTTGTAGCGGAAAACGGTGTTGCGGGACATCACCGCGAGATTGGGTAGTTGCGAGAGACTGTTAATCAGACTTTCCGTAATCCCATCGCTCAAGTATTCCGTGTTGGGGTCCTTGCTTACATTGGCGAAGGGCAGGACGGCGATCGAATCGATGCGGCCGGCACCTCCGCCTCCAAACAGGCGTTGCCGCACATTGCCTACATTGAATGCAAACAGGAGCAAGACCAGCGCGAGAACGCCCGCCCAGATGAAATGAGGCCAATGCTTGCGAACCGTCTGACTGGGGGAAGGGCTGGACAGATACGGAAGCGCGCGAGCCGAATCCGTGTCGCGCTTCAATCGCTGCAAGTCCGCGCGGATGTCCGAGGCGGTGCGATAGCGCAAATCCCGGTCCTTCTCCAGCGCTTTGTTGATGATCTGTTCGAGTTGGAGAGGGATCAGCGGATTCAGGCGTACCGGCGAGATGGGCGCGCGATTCAGTATCGCGTCGAAAATCACGCCGGAAGTGTTTCCGGTGAACGCGCGCTGTCCGGTGGACATTTCATAGAGGACAAGGCCGAGCGAAAAGACGTCCGTGCGCTCGTCCAATTCCTGGCCGCGCACTTGTTCGGGGGACATGTAGGCGACCGTACCCAGTGCTACGCCGTCACTGGTGAGATGAGTTTCCTGAGTCGTGGTGCCGAAGGCTCCGGATTTCTGGAGGGCGAGTTTCGCCCCCTTCCGTTCCGGCAAAAGCTTGGCGAGACCAAAATCGAGGAGCTTCACCTGTCCGCGATCGGTAATGAAAATGTTCGCAGGCTTGATGTCGCGGTGAATGATGGCTTTGGCGTGGGCGGCCTCGAGGGCATCGGCCATCTGGTGGCCATATTCCGGGATGCGCTCGATGTCCATGGGTTTCCCTGAAATGCGGTGCTTGAGGGTGTGGCCTTCGAGGTATTCCATGACGATGAAACTCTGGCCTTCATACTGGTCCACGTCATAGATAGTGCAGATATGGGGATGATTCAGGGAGGATGCGGCCCGCGCTTCACGCTGGAATCGTTCGATAGCCAGCGGCTCCTTCGAAAGTTCTTCCGGGAGAAATTTCAGCGACACGTGGCGGCCAAGCCTAAGATCTTCGGCTTTGTACACCACTCCCATGCCACCGCCGCCGAGCTTTTCCAGAATGCGGTAGTGGGAAACGGTTTGCCCGATCATGGAGAGGGAACCGCCATCGACAGGTCATCTTAGGTTGCGCTCAGACGCAAGTCAACGCATAGAACAGCTGCGTTGCGCCCTGGGGCAAGCAGCCTAGCGAGCAATGCTCCGAACAGGAACGGCGGTCAGTCCTGGCGGTGATGCATGGCGAAGATCTTGTCGAGCGAATCTTCGTAGGGGTAGACGTGAACCATCCATCCGAAGATTATGGGCTGGAAGCGGCCGCCGGCTGCATCGCAAGCATCTTGCGTTGCAATCGAACCTTTGAGACCGAACTTGGCCCAGTCTGTGCTCCGAAATTGCTGGCCCTTGGGAGGCATGCAGAGGTTCGTGTGTAGATGCCACATGGCGATGCTCAACGGAATGCGGGCGTTGAGCTGCTCTTCGGTGGCGCGCTTGGGCATGGTGTACATGGCGCCGACGAGTTCATAGCCGTCAGAAGTTTTCTTATAGAGTAGGGAGGTCGGGCGAGAAGCATCGAATGAGAACGCTTCGAAGAAGCCGTTGACGTAATTCGTGAAGTGATACTCGGCTTGCGGGAGATTCGGTAGAAAAATCTTGTAACCTTCGTTCAGTGCGACGTGGTAGTCCTTGTATTTTTCCAGGCCGCCGCGGAGTTGCGTGACAACCTCGTTGGCGCGCGCGGTATCTTGGGGAGAAGCGGGGCGCATGGCGGTCGTGTGCATGTGCAGGTTGTGCGCGTCATGATGGCCGCGCGTCATGTCATGGACAGCGCGAGCTTCATTGGCCTTGGCGTCTTCCATGTCCATTCCGGGGATGCTGCTGTGGTCCATGCCTTGTGACTCCTGAGATCGCGAGCCGGATTGCTGCGAACCCTGTGATTGGATGGCGGGCGCGCGATGGCCGGGAATGGCGGCTAGAAGGACGCTGACGACAAAGAGTGCGCCGAACAACATGGTGGCTTTCGTAGCGAAATGAACGAGCGTGCTGCGGGCTGGCATTACAATTCTCCTCACACAATGATACGTACGGACGGGCCGATAGATTTCAGAACGTGGGACAGGAAGTGCGTTACAAAAAACTGGCCGGGAGTACAGGGGAAATGCCCTGAAAATTGAAAATGGAAATTGGACCGCGCTTTGATTTTCGAGATGAGATTAGGCGGCGTGTTAGAATTTGCGCGTGAAAAAGGAGACGATTCATCCGGCGAGGCTTTTGACCGGCGGGCTGGAGCTGCCGGGAGACAAGTCCATTTCGCACCGTTATGCGATGCTGGCGGCGCTTGCGGAAGGGACGAGCGAAGTGCGGCATTTTTCTGCTGCCGCGGATTGCCACAGCACGCTGAGGTGCATGAGCGCGCTGGGCGCGGAAGTGAAGGTGGAAGGGGATACGGTTCGGATAACGGGGCGCGGAGCGCGAGGATTGAAATCGAGCTGGCGCGCGCTGGATGCGGGGAATTCCGGGACGACGATGCGGCTGCTTTCCGGGATTTTGGCGGGGCAGGAATTTGCGTCGAAGCTGACGGGCGATGCATCCTTGCAGAAGCGACCGATGAAGCGCGTGATTGGCCCGCTGCGGGAGATGGGCGCGGAAATTCGCGCGCGGGATGACAATTTCGCGCCGCTGGAAATTCGCGGAGCACGGCTGAAAGCGATCGACTACAAAATGCCGATTGCCAGCGCCCAGGTGAAATCCGCGGTGCTCCTGGCGGGATTGTTCGCGGACGGAGTGACCAGCGTCACGGAACCGGCAGGAACGCGGGATCACACGGAGCTGGCGCTGGAGGAGTTTGGCGCAGCGGTCGAGAAGCACGGGCGGACGATACGTATTCATGGGTTGAGCGGAAGCAATGGCAGCGGAAAGTTGATGGCGAAATCAATGGATGTGCCGGGAGATTTGTCCTCGGCAGTTTTTTTTATCGCCGCGGCGTCACTTTTTCCGGAATCCAATATCCTGATTCACGGCGTGGGGCTCAATCCGACTCGCACTGCGATTCTGGATCTGTTTGCATCCATGGGGGCCGCGGTTCAGATTTTGGGACTGAGGAGTTCACACGGGGAGCTTGTTGGTGACTTGGCGGTGAAGGGCGCTTCGCTGAAGGGCGGAGTGCTTGCGGGTGAGCAGATTCCGCTCATGATTGATGAATTGCCGATGCTTGCGGCACTGGGGCCGTACACCGAAGAGGGAATCGAGATTCACGATGCGGCAGAGCTGCGCGTTAAGGAGAGCGATCGGATTGCGGCACTCGCCGAAAATCTAAGGAGCATGGGCGCCAAAGTGGAAGAGCGGCCGGACGGTCTGAGGGTGGAGGGGAAACGAGCGGGGAAATTGCGCGGGGCGGAGATTGAGCCGCGCGGAGACCACCGCATCGCGATGGCGTTTGCCGTGGCGGGATTGGCAGCCGGCGGGCCGACCGTGATTCGCGATGCCGATTGCGCCGGTGTTTCGTTCCCCGATTTCTACAAGGAATTGAACCGCATGGCGGATCGATAGCCGCATTTCCGAGGGGCGTTCTTACCGGGCAGGAGCTTGGCAAATCACAGGCGGAAGCATATACTCCCCGCTCAGCCCAAAACATTTCATGCGAGCCTGTTCGAGAAACGGGATGTCAGCCACCGATTGTTGCCACGGAGCGCCTTATGATTTCCGATGAATTCGTCCAAAGAGAAATACTGCGGCTTGCGCGAAACACTCACAAATCGGCGTGCATCAGCACGCGGAGAATTTCCGCGTTCTACAATGTGCCGGAGTCGCGCATACGGTGGCAACTCACGGCGCTGGCGGAGCAAAAGAAAATCAAGCTGACTGGCTGGGACGGACGCGGGCCGCGCCCCTACAGTGAATGGGCGAATGCGGAAGACTTTGTGAATTCACACGCGGATGGCGGGCATTTTCACGTCGAACTTGTGGATTGACGGATTCCGGTTGGCGGCTCCGGTGAATCGAAATCGCGGCCTCAATTCGCTGGCTGCCTTCAAATAGTTAGTGCTTTTCCGCTTTCGGCAGAGATGGACGAGCGGGAACCTTCACCGTGGGAGGTTTTGGCGGAACCGGCATATCGGAACTTGTCCGGTGCAGAGAAATCGAACCATAGCTGGTCTTCAGAATGATCTTTGGCCCGCGAGCGCTTCCGTACTTTCCTTCCAGGTGAGAATCGCCGGACTCGGTAGAAGTTTTCTTCAGGGAATCCGCGGAGAATTCAGAGTCTATATCGCACGAATGGCAATCCGCAAGAATATCGAAGCTGGAAGAGCTAGGCAGCGTGAGAGTGATGCCTGAGGCGGCATTGGAGACTTCGATGTCTTCCTTCGGTGGAGCGGAAAAGCGCAGCTCGACATTGCCGTCGCGATTGTCAATCTTCACCTTGCCGCCGGCATTTTCCACAGAAACGTCGTAGCGATTGGTCCGCAAGTTCAGGTTGCCGGGCGCATCTGTAATCTCAAGATTGCCGGAGCCGGCTTCCAGGTGGCCGCTGAGCTGCGTAAGCGTGAGATCGGTGCGCTTGGAAATGAAGCGCACGCCTTTCGCCACTTTGTCCGCGGTGATGGGGCCGAAAAATTCGCCATCGAGAGTCAGCCCGCCGGTGGCCGAGTTGACGCTTACTTCGCCGCCGCGTCCCGAAATTTTCACGTTGCCATTGGTGTCTGAAACTTTCGTGGTGCCCTTGTGGGTGTCAATCGAGACGTCGCCCTCGGTGTTGCGGACTTCGATGTCGCCAGAGCCGCTGGTGATGCTTACAGGCGTGGCCATGTCCGAGACGCCGACGTCGCCCCTTTCATTACGGATAGTGAGGAAGGATCTTTTTGGGACGGAAACCTCTAGATCCAGACTGAGGCGCGAATCAACGCTGCCGGCAGGACGGACTTCGAAGCCGTCGCCGTTTTGCACGATCTCGACGGAAGCACGCTCCGCGAGCTTTTGTGCGTCTGTCTCGCTCCAGCCCTTGGCACGCTTCTTGCCGGAAACGCGAATCTGGGGCTCATCCGAGGCGTGCACGCTGATGTCGCCTTTGCCGTTGCGGACGGTGATGCGGGCATCGGACGGCACTGGCCTCGGTGCAACTTCCAAATCGAACTCGAACCTGTCGCCCATCCCACCGGGCCACTCGTCAATAGGCAAATGTTGCTTGCCGTAGTCCACGGCGACGACGATGCCGAGAAGCGAAAGCAAACCGAGGACAAGAAATATTTCACCGGCGGTAATGGGGGAAGTGGCAGCGTTGCCAGCGCGGCTCGCCGCAGTGCGCTCATAAAGCTTGACCGCGCCCCAGAAGATGAGGACGAGAGGCCACCAGTGCCAGATGAAATGGCCGATGTTAAAGCCGCCGTAGTTGTGGAGGAGCAGCAGCACGCCGACGCTGATGAGAGCGAGACCGGGAAACGTCGACTTGCTGCGCAGGCGGGAATTCGCCATAAAAGTTTATTGCCCCTGCCCCGGACCCGGGAACGGATTCTGCGGCAGGCTTTGTGCAGCGCCGGGCGCGCCGGGAGGGGGAACCGGGGGAAAGGAACCGTCAACGTGACCGTCCATTGGCGCGAGCGTCGAAGCGAGACTCACGACGCCAATGACAATGAGAATGATCGGAAACGTATTGCTGAACGACAAAAAGCCGCCGCGCATCTGGTCCAGCAGAAACAGCAAGCCGACGGTAATAATGACCGCCGGGCCCATCAAGCTGCGAATGGTGCAGCGCCGGCACGCGCAACGGATTCGGTTACTCATTGAGGTTCATCCTCCAAAAATCCACGGTTTATTCCCGGTTGCTGAGACGATTGCGAAATAACAAGACGCCGACGCCAATCAAAATCAGCGGCCACAGGCGCCATATAAAGCGAAACGGAAACCAGTCAAAATTGTTCAGAAGAAAAAGCGCGCCAAGCGCGATCAGAATAATCGGACCCACGGGCCGGTTTTTGCTCCAGGCCTCCAGCGGATCCGTTGTGGATTCGCCGAGGCTTTTCGCTTTGGCGGTGCGCATGGCGTCAAATGCCATGTATAAGACGAAGCCTGCGAGAAGAAGAGAGAGAGTGAGTGCGCCTCCATCACCTGGATCGCTGCTCAGGCCGACAATAATCGCCGCGAAGACGACGATATGGATCAGGGCTTTGTTGTACTCGCCGTTGTAAACCGCGCCCAGCCCCGGAAACAGGCCGAGAAAAAATGCGACGCCGGGGCTGCCCCCTATGCGCGGCGGAGCAGGCGGTGGGGGAACTGCGAAGGTCTCTGACGCTGCAGTGTTCGATGCAATGGCTGGGGCGGCACCGGGAATGCCAATGACCGTGGCGAGGCAATCTTCGCAGTAGAGCACGTCACGCACGGGCCGCACACAGATAGAACACATGGCCTTGCCACAATTGCGGCAGTAGCCCACCGCGTCCACATCGGAATGGACGGCACACTTCATGGAACTCTCCTCTCGCCAAAGAAGCCGGTCAGCATCGGGCACTCCGCGGCCAGAACCTGAAGATTCCGGCCGATCTCGTCGGCGCGATTCTGCTGCCTGGGCGACGAGGGATTTGTTTTGTCAGTCCGGCCGGGCTGTCCGTTCGGTGAAGACTGCGGCACAGTGCTCTCCGGAGTTGCCGGAAGGTTATTGTCCTGGCGCAGGCGGGACTGAATTTCGTAAACGACGCGCATGTCGCTGAAAAACTTCATGCCGCGGCCGTACGCCACATGCGCCATATTGTTGGCGTTGTGGTAGATGGTGGCCGGAGCGAGATCCGCCAGCTTCGGTTTCCTCCAGGAGAATCCGGAAGCGGTAAGAATCACAATAAAAGTGGCCGCAACGGAAACCAAGCCGTAGACAAAACGCGGGGATTGGATACTGCGCAACCAGCGTTTTGCATTGCGCCAGCTTTGCGGGCCGAGCGTGGCAGTCAAAATGGAATTGACGAGCCGCGGAGAAGGTTCGACCGGCTCCAGAGTGTGCATGGTGCCAAGCACATGCGAAACACTGGCAACCAGCGGCGTGCAGCGCGCGCACGCATTCACGTGTAGGTCGAAAGCAGTCTGCTCGGCGGGCTGAAGAAAGCCGTCGAGATAATCGCTAAGGCGCGCTTCGGTTTGTTCGCAAGTCCAGGTCATGGCATGCTCCGCGCTCGCTTCGGAAATCCAAGTCCTTTCATGACGGCCGCACTCCCATTTGTTGCAGGACGCGTGCCAGCTCGATTCGTCCGCGATTGATTCTTGATTTCACGGTTCCTTCCGGTACCGCCAGCACTCGTTGAATCTCTCCGTACTCCAATTGCTGCAAATCGCGCAGGATCACGGCTTCGCGCAATTCCGGCGAAAGCCGCGTGAGCGCCGATTGCACCTGGCTGCTCAGCTCGCCAAGCAGCGCCTGCTCATCGGGACGGCGTCCGGCGGATTCCTTGTTCTCAACCACCGGCATCTTATCGTCGAGGGAATCGGTGATGCGGTCCCTCTTGGTTCTACGATAATGGTCAATCAGCAGATTGCGCGTCACGCTGGTCATCCAAGTTGCGAAACCGCCATGGGCAGAACGATAGCTTCCCAGTGTGCGGTAAACCCGGAGGAAGACATCCTGCGACAGGTCCTCGGATTCCGTCCGGTTTCCTGTGAATCTGTAGCAAATGTTAAAGATGCGGCGCGTATGGCGACGCACAAGTTCCTCCCAGGCCGACCCGTCGCCCTGGAGGCATTGCTGGACCAGTTGGGCATCCTGCTCCAACGTATCATCAGCCTCAAAACCTGCTACGGTGCAAGGCGTGTCTGCGAGCCGGCGCTCTCTCAAAGGCCGACCGGCAGTCCATCTCGGCCTGCCAACTATGGAACGTAAACTGCTGTCGAAATGTTCCCCTTAGAATCAGGGCCTTACTGCCGACCGTTCTGCAGGGCATCTTACTCACCCTAGTGGCAAGACACAAGCACCTGAACTCTTAGGCGCTGAAGCAGAAGCTGAGAGAACAACTATCTCGCTTCCCTTGAGGCATTTGCCTTCATTGACGGGTCGGCCACTGCCTCCAAATGCGCTTCACACGCGATTTTGGTGCCACAGGAGCGATCCGATGGAGCAGTTCGGTCATTCGTTGACAGTACACCTCGTAACTGGCAGGCAATAAATGTGTTAGCTGCTATTATGAACATGTTCAGAAAAGAATTGACAAAATCCGCTTCTTGAGGCATAACTTGAACATGTTCAACATAGGATCGCGCTAATGAATGGCATCAAGAAGTCCGTCGGAGAGAAGACCCGGGCGCTGATTCTGGAAAAGGGGCTCGAAATGTTCCGGGAAGCGGGCTTCGAAGCAGCGACAATACGTGATATCGCGAAGTCTGCCAACGTGGCCACCGGCGCGACTTACTACTATTTCCCGAGCAAGGAAGCCATCGTCGCGGCGTATTACGACCACGTTCAAGTAACGCACGAAGCCAAAGTGCGAGAGTTGATTCTCGGAACGACGGATCTTCGCGAACGGCTGGGAATTGTTATCCATTCGAAACTGGACATTTTGAAGGACGACCGGAAATTTCTCGGAGCCCTTTTTCGTTACGCGGGAGAACCGGACCACCCGCTATCGGTCTTCGGGAAGGGAACAAAGAGCCAGCGGGCGCACAGCGTGGGCATTTTTCGGGAAGCGTTGGCAGATGTGAAAGTTTCGGACGAGCTGCGCCAGTTGCTGCCGTGGGCTCTGTGGATGATGCACCTGGGAGCAATTTTGTTTTTCATTTATGACGAGTCCGCGGAGCAGCGCCGAACGCGTGCGCTGGTGAATGGAGTTCTGGATCTCGTCACGCAATTTCTGAAGTTGACGAGCGCGCCGGTAATTCGAACGTTCCTGCAACCGTTTCAGGGAAAAATGCTCGGTATTTTGAAAGAAGCAGGTTGGTTGCTGGAAAGTTGACGCCGCGAGCTTCACAGATTCTTCAGGAGGAAATATGTCACACGCAAACGCAAGTGCAAACGTAAAGGCAAACGAAACGCGAGTGCACTGGTTTCCGGGAACGGTTGCCGAGCAGCGGCCGTCCGCCTGGTGGTACTGGGGACGCGCGGTGTACGTGAGCCGGCGGGACTATTGGCGGATCACGAAGTATTTTCTTGCAGTGGGCATTCCGCTGGGAGTGATTGGAGTGCTGTTCCAATTGCCGTTGGCGTTTTGGGCTGCCATGGCGCTTGCGGAAATTGGATTGGTCTTGCTGGCCTACTCACTCTTCGGTTTGTATCGAATGTACGGTCACCCCGGAGTGGCCTATGTCCGGCGGCTCGTGGAACTGGGTGGCCTAATAGGGCCTGTCACAGTTGCGGATCTGCACATCGGCACGTACCGCCACGCATTTCTTCTTTCCGACGTACTGCCTGAGGCAAAGATACAATCCGTGGATTGCTGAAACGTCGAGGGCGAATCGCCGGAAGAGGCCGTGCAGGACGTGCGCGACCTGGAAGTGCCTCCGAAATCCAACCCGCGAATCGAACCGTTGAAGGCGGATCATTTTACGATCCCGCTGGCGGATTCCTCGTGCGACGCGGTTTGTTTTGGATTCGGCACGCACGAGATTCCCACCGGCGGTGCGCGCGAAAAGCTTTTCGCGGAAGCGATTCGAGTTTTAAAGCCTGGCGGGAAGGTACTTCTGTTTGAGCATGGCTGGGACGCTCATAACTACGTGATCTTTGGACCGGTCATTCATCATGTGACCAAGCGGCAGGACTGGGACAAATTTCTGCGGGAGCGATTTGACGATTTGAAGTATGCGCGCAGCACGCAAGCGGTCGATCTATTTGCCGCGACGAGACGTTAAGGAGAACTCTCGTGCGCTCAGCAGGCGGCGACGCAGACGTGATCATAGTCGGAGGCGGGATTGCCGGGCTCGGCGCGGCGGTCCGCTTGAAAGATCGCGGTCTTGAGCCGCTGGTTCTCGAAGCCGAGGCGCGCGTGGGCGGCCGTATGACCACGGATCGCGTGAACGGATTCGTGATCGATCGGGGCGTGACGTTGTTTGGCAATGGATTCGGCTCCATGCGGGCGCTGGTGCGGAGACTGGAACTTTCGCCGCTCGTACGCGCGGGCAAATTTGGAGTGGGAATTCAGGATTCCGCCGGTTGCCGCGGTTACCGCGGCGGACGGTTTGAAGATTTGCTGTTAGATCGCGGAATTTCTTTGCGCGCGCGAATTGCTTGCCTGCGGTTTGGCTGGGACTTGCTGCGCCATCATCGCGCACTCCGTCATGGGCACAGCCATCTCAGTTCAGCGCTGGACAATGAAGACTCTCAGACCTATTTCCGGCGCATCGGCGGGGAAGAACTGTTCGAACGGGTCTTCCGTCCCGGTCTGAACGGTCCCATGGGCGGCTCGATGGAGACGTCATCCCGCGTGATTCCGATGCAAGTCACCTGGAACCTGCTCGTCCGCGGACAATGGAATCTTACCGATGGAGTGGATCGCATCCCGGAAACGGCGGCGGCTCAAGTGCGAGTGCTGACGGGAGCGCGAGTGTTGCACGTCGAACAACGGGAAAGTGGCGCGCAGGTGGAGGCGGAAATCCAGGGCAAGCCGCGTATCTTTCGAACGCGAGCCGTGATTTTCGCAACTCCGGGACATCGCGTGCCCGCGTTTTGTCCGGGACTTCCGCCGGATATGCGCGAGACGCTTTCGCGGACGCAATATTCGCGAATCGCAAACGTGGCGGTGGCACTTTCCAAGCCGCCAAATACTCCTTACGCTGGATACGCTTTCACTCAGGATGTTGTGCCGGGCGCGGAAATCGAAATGGAGCACCTCCGCGCGCCGACCCGCTGTCCCGAAGGCACGGGGATGACCAGCGTATTTCTCTGGAACACGCCGGAGAAACTCCGGTTGGATGCGGATGATGAATCGCTCAAACATCAAGCGGTAGACATTGTGGAGCAGAATTTCCCCGAATGCCGCGGCAAAGTTCTTTTCGTCCACCTGATTCGCTGGAATATCGGCATTGCACAATTCCCCCCTGGTCGATTGCGCGAGATGTCCGCTGTGCGAAAGCGTTTCGCGGCATGGAATTCTCCCTTCGATCTTTGCGGCGATTACCTTGACGGACTTTCGAGCGAAGGCGCGCTGAAAACGGGTGAAGAAGCAGCCGAGCGAATCGCGAGGAAGCTGAAGACTCGTTGAGTCATTTGTCGGCGCACAGCTTGACGCAGGTGGCGGCTCTCGCTACGCTGGCCAGCGCATGCAAACATCGTCGAGGAAGCTTCTTGTCGTCCTGATCGGGCTGCTGGTGCTGGGATTTGTCGTTTACCGCTCGAGCGGGATGCTGCATCTTGGCGATTTCAGCGGCACAAAGCTACTCCAAGCCGTCCGTCATGCTAATCCATTCCTTCTGATTCTTTCTGTTCTTGCCATTTACGGGTGTTACGCGATTCGTGCGTTGCGGTGGAAGGTTTTTCAGCAAAATCTGGGGCCGTCGCATTTCCAAACGATTTACGCTCTGACCTTGGCCGGATTTTCGGCGATTTTTCTGCTGGGGCGCGCCGGAGAGCCGGTGCGGCCTTTGTTGCTGGCGCGGAAGGAGAAGCTGCCTGTTTCAGGCATGTTTGGAATCTACGTACTGGAGCGCCTATTCGATTTGGCAAGTGCGGCCGTGATTGCGGCGATTGGTTTGCTGCTCTTCAAGTCAAACGCGCAAGCTGGTGGGGCCGCGAGCAAGTTGGAAGTTGCCGCCCGAACGACGGGTTTGTTTTTTTCTGCTGGGGTGGTTGGAGCCATCGCTTTTCTCATTTACCTGCGGCTGCACGGCACGGCTCTTCTGGAACGAAGGCTGCAAGGATGGCTGAGGGCGCACGGATGGCGCGCTAGCGTCGCAGGGATGCTGCTTGGGTTTGCGCGCGGAGTGCAGACGATACGGAGCGGGAAAGATTTGACGTTGTCGATCGCCTACTCCGTGGCGCACTGGTTTCTGGTGTTGCTGGTTTATCTTTGGGTCTCCCATAGTTTCGGTGGAACGCTCGGCAGGATCAATATGGGCGATGCCATGCTGGTGATGGCGTTTACCCTGGTGGGTTCAGCCGTGCAACTGCCGGGCGTGGGCGGCGGGTCGCAGGTGGCCTCGTTCCTTGCGTATACGGCGATTTTTGGAGTAGAAAGTGAACCGGCAGCGGCAGCATCCATCGTGCTGTGGCTGATTACGTTCGCGGCGTGCAGCCTGGCAGGCGTGCCGCTGTTGATTCACGAAGGCTTTTCCCTGGGGAAATTGCGCGAGATGGCGGAACACGAGAAAGAAGCCGCGGTTGAAGGTGCCGCCCGGCAAGGAGAATCAGCCCCGTGAAGTGTCCTTTTTGCGCGCATATTGACGACAAGGTGATTGATTCGCGGGAAGGCCGCATCGGCGACACCATTCGCCGCCGGCGCGAATGCCTGAAGTGCGGGCGGCGCTTCACCACGTATGAGCGAATCGACGAGATCCCGTACATGGTGATCAAGAAGGACGGGCGTCGCGAACGCTTCGAACGGCAGAAAATTTTGCAGGGACTGCTGAAAGCGTGCGAGAAGCGCCCGGTGGCAACGCCGAAGCTGGAAGGCATCGTGGAAGAGATTGAAGCGGTGGTCCACGAAGCAACCGAGCGCGAGCTGACCACGACGGAGATCGGCGAAATGATTATGCACCGGCTGAAAAAGCTGGATAAGGTCGCCTACGTGCGGTTCGCGTCAGTGTACATGGACTTCAAGGATGTGCAGGAGTTCATGAGCGAATTGAAGAACTTGCTCAAGGATCGCGCCAAGAAATAGTCCCGTCCGGCTTGAGGAGAATCCGTGAAGAAACATGCCCTAACTATTTTGCTGGCAACTTTCGCTTGCGGCTGCGTATTGGAAATGACGGAGCGCGCGGCCGCGCAGGGGAAGAAGGCTGCGACGCCAGCAGCTCCGCCCATCATTGACAAGGACAGAATCCGCGAGCACGTCAAATACCTGTCGAGTGACGAAATGGAGGGGCGCGGAACGGGGCAGCGCGGCGGCGACCTTGCTGCGGACTACATTGCGAAACAATTTGCTTCCTACGGCTTGAAGCCCGCCGGGGATAACGGCACGTTTTTTCAGAATGTGCCGATGGTCGGAGTGGGAACTCTCCCGGAGACGAAATTCAGTTTTAGCGAGGCCGGCGGCAAATCGTTCGAAGCGAAAAACCTGACGGATTTTGTGACCAACAACGAGAGCCAGACGAAAACGGCGGACATCGATGCGCCAATCGTTTTTGTCGGTTTCGGAATCAAAGCGCCGGAGTACGACTGGGACGATTACAAGAGCGTTGACCTGCACGGCAAGGTGGCGTTGCTGTTCGTGAATGAACCCAGCTCCGACGATCCCGATTTCTTCAAAGGCAAGGCGATGACGTATTACGGCCGGTGGACGTACAAGTTCGAGGAAACCGCCCGGCGCGGGGCCGTGGCCACGCTGATTATTCATCGAACGGACCTGGCCAGTTATGGATGGGAGGTAGTGCGGAATTCGTGGGGGACCGAGCGCTCCTACCTGAAACGCGATGACACGCCAAAGCTGCAAGCGGCTTCGTGGATTCAGCTGGAGGTTGCGCGAAGGCTCGTCGGACTCGTTGGGCTGGACCTGGACAAAATGTTTCAGCGCGCGCAGATGAAGGATTTCAAGCCGCTGCAATTGCCTGTGCGCTTGAAAGCGCACGTGGCGAGCAAGCTGCGGCCTGTTGTATCGAGAAACGTGCTGGCGATGCTGCCGGGTGCGGAACCCGTGCTTGGGAAAGAAGCCGTGCTGTACACCGCGCACTATGACCACTTGGGAATCGATCCGAATCTGCCGGGCGACAAAATTTACCATGGCGCAAACGACAATGCGACGGGCTGCGCGATTTTGCTGGAGCTCGCTCGCGTTTGGGCTGCAACGCCAGTGGCGCCGCAGCGATCGATTCTATTCGCATCTGTGACCGCCGAAGAGCAGGGCTTGCTTGGTTCCGAATATCTTGGAAAACATTCACCCGTTCCGCCGGGAAAAATATCCGTTGATCTGAATTTTGATGATGTCCCTCCACTGGGCACTCCGGAGGAAGTGGAAGTAACCGGCGCGGAGCGGACCACGTTTTATCAGGTGGTTCAGGCGACTGCAAAAGACTTCGCTCTGGCCATTCGGCCGGATCCGCGGCCCGAAGCGGGCCATTATTACCGCTCGGACCATTTCAGCTTCGCGCGCGTGGGCGTGCCGTCGTTCTCCATCAATGAAGGAATCAAGTTCGTGGGTCACCCGGCCGAATGGGGCGAAGCACAGGCCAGGGACTTCACCGAGCACCGCTATCACCAGCCCAGTGACGAGTACAAACCCGAGATGGACTTCACCGGCGATGCCGTGATTGCAAAATTTGGGTTCGGGCTGGGGTTTAGTGCCGCCGCACTGCCACAACTTGCCGGGTGGGTGCCCGGCGACGAATTCGAGCAGGCGCGGAAGCAAAGTCAGACTCCGGTGAAGTGACCTCGTGCTTCGAATCGTGTCATCAGCGCGGCCAGACGCCAGCGGTAAAAGACTTGATCGTGTGAAAGCCCAGCTTTTCGTACAACTGCACGGCGGCGTGATTCTCCGACGTAACCGTCAGCGTCAATTCCCTGAATTTCATGGAGCGCAGCGCTTCCGCGGAAGTTTGCATGAGCATGCGGCCGAGACCGTGGCCTTGATAGCCGGGCTGGACGCAGATCTGCGTGGTGTGCCCGACGCCGGAAGAGACTTCGCTCGTTAATACTGCGGCCACAAGCTCATCGCTTCCCGGCTGATGCAGAACGAACGAGGCTCCCTGTACAAACTGACCGCAGCCGGGCAGCAGAATGATGTTTTTCAAAAACTTCAGCGCACCCGCGCGGCTCCGGTACTGGTCGTTGATCTCGCCATCGACGTGATTCGCGTAAGCCAAATAGATCAGCTTGGCACAAGGCTCGAAGTAACGGTCACTCCAGCGCGTCAGGCGCATGCCCGCCGAGGCCCCGGGCTTCGTCTCTTGCAACTTCTGCAAGTCCAGCAGCATGAATTGCCGCGTATACAGGCGAAAGCCTTGGTCGAGCAGCGGCGTGTCCACCGGGCCGCTGAAAGGCATCAATTGCGCTTCGATGCGCGCCAGATGCGGGAGCCCGCGCATGGACAAGAGCATTTCTTCCAGCAACCGGCGCCCGATCTCCGTTTGCGGAAATTTTGACGAAACGTAGAGCCCGCCGATCAGTCCCTTTTGCTCTTCCAGGACATAAAACGAGTACCCGGCGGCTGAGCCGTTTTCAAACGCCACGCAACCGGCGAGCGCGTGGGCGTCCAGGAAGCGCTTGATCAGCTCGAGCGCACCGCGGTAGTCCCAATGCAATTCGTCGTGCCAGTGGCGGGCCTCTTCTTCGAGCAGCGGCTCAATCTGGCGGACGGTGGTTTGGCGCAAATCGACGATGTTCATGGACAGGTAGCGGGCAGCGCGGCCCCTGCAGCGCGGCGTCTATCATAGCCGATTCCGGCGGGACCCTGCGGTACGGGCCCGCGGAAGGCGATACAAAATCCGACACAAAGCGGAGCGCTTCCGCGGGGCCATCATGAGAGATATGCTACGATGCGATTACTGTATCTGTATCAAATGTTGAAGGAATGAGCGGCTTCGTCCGCTGGACCAATTTCGCAGACCACGAATGCAAATCCTTTACGAATTTCGCTACCCATCCCGCTGGTACACGAAGCTATTGATGGCCCTGCTGGCGGTGGTGTTTTTTGCGGTGCTCGCCACCACGGCTATCGCCGGTTTCCTCGTGTACCGCATTGTGAAGCCGCAGCGCACCAGCAGCGAAATCAATATGGCCAGTTTTCCGGGCCGGCCGGAAATTATTTCGTTTATCGTGCCGGGGCTGGGGGCCCGAGAGGGCTGGTTTTTCCCCGGGCTGCGCGGCGCCCCGACCATCCTCTTGTGCCACGGGTACGAATCGAGCCGCGGCGAGCTGTTGACCCTTGTTTCCGCGCTGCAAGATCACCAGTACAACGCTTTTGTTTTTGATTTTGCGGCACATGGCGGAAACCCAGGACTCACCACGCTCGGCTACCGCGAGGCCGACGAGCTGCGCGCGGCGATCGAGACGTTAGCTGCGCGGAGCGATGTGGACCCTCAACGGTTCGGTGTTTGGGGCTATAACCTCGGCGCCTACGCGGCGCTGGGTGCTGCGGAAAATGACAAGCGCATCCGCGCCCTAGTTCTGGATTCTGTCTACGACGAACCAAGTCAGATGGTGAAAGTCGGCGTCGAGCGGAACGGCCTGGGCGGGTTCCCGTTTATGGTGCGCTCCGCCGAGCTCAGCTTTGAATTCTTGAACTATAAACACCGCGATGATCCGCCGCTCTCTCGGAAGCTGATCACTTTGGCCGGTGTCCCCACGCTCTACATTCAAGCGCTCGACGACCCGGAGCTCGCCGCGGCTACCCAGCAACTGTTCTTGAAGGCCCCCGAGCCGCGCGAGCAGGCCATCATCGCCCATGGAAATTTTGTAGGATTGAACGATGACGATAAGCGCACCTACGAAAATCGCGTCGTCTCATTTTTCCTGCTGAAGTTGCCCGCTACGGGGAAGCCGAGTCGCTGAGAGGAACCACCCTTAGGATATTGGCCTCCTCGGAAAAATCATAGATAACGTCCAGCACCTTCACATTTCTCTTTAACTCCACAACGGCCTTGCGCGGAAGCACGACAATTGCCACACCCGGCTGTCCCGGCGTCCATTGAGGTACTTCCCGGTGCAAATAAAAGTTCAATTGATAAAGCCAGCCTCTCTGCACGCGAAATGCGTACACGCTGAGGGCATCGACTTGCTCGATTTCCGACGCCGCAATGCGTGCGGAAAGATCCATGTTGAACTTGCCAAGGGCGTCCTGAGCGGTGACCAGCATTAATAAGAACGAGATGACCGCAACCGTCTGCGCGAGCCTGACGCGGCTCAACAGCGCGGCGGTGATTGTAACTATTCCGCCTACGAATGCTGGAACTGAAAAGAAAACCACGAAAAAAGGACCGGCGACAAAGGCCCAGTGGACTCGACTGTAATCGCGAAACTGGTACAGGTCATGAAAGGCCCAAATCGCTGAACACGCAAAAAGCGCTCCGATCCCCATGAGCGGCCAGCGGGCCAATGCATGATTTTGCTGGATGAGCTTGCGGAGCAACGCAACAAGCAAGAGCATGCAAGGCGCGAGGACGGGAAGAATGTATCCGGGTAGCTTTGATTTTGAAATCGTGAAGAATGCCATTGGGAAGACGGCCCATATCAAAAAGAGCGCGCTGGCGGCATGGACTTCGTCACCGCTGGATGAAGCGGGCTTGGGAGGTCGAAAGCTAATTACCCAGGGTATCCACGGTGCCAGGGCGATCAACAGAACGGGCACGTAATACCAGAAAGGCTGGATGTGCTGGAATTCGGGCGTGAGGAAGCGCTTGAAATTGTGCTCAATGATGAAGATGCGGAAGAAGTCCGGGTTGCGGCGGGCGCAGAGGACGTACCAGGGCAGCGCCGTCGCGAAGAATGCGGCGAGCGCGACGGGATGAAAGAGCCGGAAGGCGTCGCGCCAGCGCTTGGTGAAGAGCGCCCAGAAAAAAACGGCGCCGCCCACGAGAATGATGCCCGCTGGGCCTTTCGCCAGAACCGCGAGCCCGAGAAAAAAGCCGAACAGGACCAAGGCTAGCCACGGCGTTTGCGAAAGGACGGGAGAGTTCTTGTTTCGCCTGAGGCCCAGCACGACTGCGGCGCACACCATTGTGATCGTGAGCATCGCGCTGAAGGGCATGTCCGTGGAGGCGGCGTGCGAAAAGCCGATCATGCCCACCGTAGTAGGCAGGAGAAGCAGCAGCCAGCGCGCGGTTTCTGTCCCATAGAGGCGCACCGCGAGCCAGGCCAGCGCGAGAGTAGCAAGCAAGGCGGAAATAGCGCTCGGCAATCGCGCCGCGGCCTCGCTCACGCCAAATAATTTGAAACACAGCGCCGCGCCCCAGTAAAGGAGCGGCGGCTTTTCGAACCAGGGTTTTCCATACAGCCGCGGCGTAACCCAATCGCCCGTCTCCGCCATGTCCCGTGCGATCCACGCATATCGCGGTTCATCCGGCCCCACGAAACCAATCGCCCCAAGATGACTGAAATAGCAGATGTAAAGCGTTGCGAGAATCAGAATCGCCCAGCCGATGCGGGCGGCGGTGCTGGTGCGCTGGTCCACAGCGATGGGAGCGGTTGTTTCGGTCACGGAAAGCTGAGTCTAACATTGAACCACTATCTTCCTGCGACAGACCTCTTGCATACTGTCGCTCTGCGGCAAACTCACGAGAACTTGGTCACGTAATGAAGAATTGGCTCGAATATGCGGCAGTCTGGCTCCTCTTGAAGGGGTTAGGTTTGCTGCCTAGACCCCTGGCACGGCGGCTCGCCTCGAAAGTGGCCGGCATTCTGTACGCGCTGTCGCCGAAACTTAGGAAAACCGCCGAGACGAATCTACGCATTGCGTTCCCGGAGTGGACTGAGGCCCAACGCGATGCCGTAATCCGGGGTATGGTGCGCAATCTAGGATGGATGGCCGCCGAGTTTGCGCGGTTTCCGAAGTATTCAAAGGAGAATATCGAAGAAATTGTCGTGCTCGACGGCAACGAGAATTTCCTCGATGCCCGAAAGCAAGGAAAAGGTGTCCTCATTCTCACGGGGCACATTGGAGCGTGGGAGCTCTCTTCCTTTGCTCACGCCCTCTATGGTTACCCGCTCCATTTCATGGCGCGGCCGCTGGACAATCAGCGAATCGATGCTCTGGTGAATAGCTACCGATGCAGTTCAGGGAACCGGGCGATTTTCAAGAATGAATCGGCGCGCGTGATGTTAAAGATTCTGAAGGAAGCGGGCACCATCGGAGTCCTGGCGGACCAGAACACCATGCCGGATGAAGCCGTTTTCGTCGATTTTTTTTGGAAGTCCGCGAGCACCACGACCGGCATCGCCCGCGTAGCCCTGCACACCGATGCGGCCGTGGTGCCCGGCTATGCAGTTTGGGATGAGAGCATTGGAAAGTATCGATTAAGGTTTGAGCCAGCGATGGAATTGATTCGAACGGGGGAAACGGAGCGCGACATCCGGGAAAATACGCAGCGTTTTACGAAAGTGATTGAAGACATTATTCGGAAATATCCGGAGCAATGGGTTTGGGTGCACGGCAGGTGGAGTGTCCGGCCGAAAGGCGAGCCACCGGTTTACGATTTTTCGTGAGGCTGATGATGAAACGAACGGCGAAGGAATTAGCGGAATCTCTCGGCGCGACGCTCGAAGGCGATGGCAGCTTGGAAGTGGCGGGTGTCGCGTCGCCCGAAAGGGCTGGAGCGCGCGATTTGATCTACGTGGAGCGGGCGAAGCATGCCGCTCGCGCTGCAGCCTCCGCCGCGCTCTGCGCGATTGCCGGCGAGGGCGTAGCGTTGCCCGGAAAGACGGTGCTGCGCACTCCGCAACCGAAAGTAGCGTTCGCAAAAGCGGCAGAATTTCTGGTCGGGCGTCCGCCCATCGCCACGGGAATCCATGCGACAGCCATTGTCGCACCCCTGGCGCGGATTTTACCCGACGTCAGCATCGGTCCGTACGCTGTGATAGGCGAAGACGCACATATTGGGGCAGGTACGCAAATCGGCGCGCACTCCGTGATCGGAGCGGGATGCTGGGTCGGTGAAAATTGCCGGATTCATCCGCGCGTCACGCTTTACGCCGGCGTGCGCGTCGGCCATCGCGTGGAGATTCATTCCGGCGCGGTGATCGGCGCGGACGGTTTTGGTTACGCGCCGGGAGAAGGCAAATACTGGAAATTTCCGCAAGCTGGAATCGTGGAAATTGGCGACGACGTCGAAATCGGGGCGAACACCACGATCGACCGCGGCTCGCTCGACGATACGCGCATCGCGGAAGGCGTGAAGCTGGACAATCTGGTCCACATTGGCCACAACTGCCAGGTTGGCGCGCACACCGTGATTGCCGCGCAGGCGGGATTGTCCGGTTCTTGCACCTTTGGCAAACACGTCGTCGTGGGCGGGCAAGCGGGTTTCGGCGAGCGCTGCAAATTGGAAGATAATTCCGTGATCGGTGGACAGAGCGGCGTCCTCGGAGGCAAAACGATTCGAACGGGCGAGACCGTTTGGGGCACGCCCGCCCGTCCCCTGGAAAAGTTCAAGGAGCTCTACGCGTGGTATGGACAGCTCCCAGCACTCGCCGCGCGCATCAAAGAGCTAGAGGCAAAACTTGGCGCCAAGTAGCAAAGACGGTTCGCCACCCTGGCGCGTAATCGTCGTCGGTGGGCACACCCGCAGCATTGGCAAGACTCAACTCGTCTGCGACGTGATCGCCGCGTTCCCGCACGCCCATTGGATCGCCGGAAAAATCACGCAATACGGCCACGGCGTCTGCGCGCAGAATGGCGACAATTGCGATTGCGCCCCGACGGAGCATGTCTGCGCCATTAACTGGGAAACGCAATCGGACTCCGGCACGGACAGCGCGCGCTTTCTCGCAGCGGGCGCCCAGCGATCGTTTTGGCTGCGAACCAAGCAAGGCTTTCTTGCGGAGGGCCTTCCGCTTCTCCGAACCGCGTTGCAAGAGACTTTGCGGAATGCGGAAACGGATCCTCCTCCGCTCATCGTGGAAAGCAATTCCTTGCTGCAATTCTTGCAACCAAGCCTCTACATCGCAGTGCTCGACCCCGCCAAAGAAGACTTCAAGGACTCGGCCCGCGTCGCGCTCGACCGCGCCGACGCCCTGGTTTTTCGCTCCTCCTCGGAGCCGCTCCTAGCGTCAACTCCGGCCTGGACCAGTCTTCCAGCCCGCCTGCTGAAAGAAAAGCCATCCGTTGTCCAACGCGAAGGCGAACCCCTTCCCGGCCCTCTCCACGTCCTGGTCCAGCGTGTCCTGGAAGCCCCTGCGGGCGTTTCGCTTTGACAACACAACGTTCCCCATCGGCATCTTAGCCGTTGACCATCCGCCATGAGGCGGCGATAATCTAGTAGTACTGGTGTTGTTCGATGCTTAACCGCATCGCCCCAAATTCCGCGAAGTACCACGGAACGGGCAGTTGCATCGCATTTGGGGTGCGTCAGACGGGGTTCGACATTTCGCCGGTTCGTAGTTCCGCTCTGGGGGAGCGTTCATGGCCTCTTCTGTTCGAATGGGAGAAGAAATTCCCGTCGCGCCGGCGCCCATGCCGCTGCTTGAGCAAGATTGGGCGGCGCGCCTGGAAAAGTCCATCGAGCGCGGCGCCAATCACCTGCTTTCGCTTCAGGCGGAACCAGGCTACTGGCAGGGCGAACTCGAAGCCGACACCACCCTCGAATCCGACTACATCTACTATCTCTTCGTTCTGGGAAAGGCCGAGCCTCAGCGCATCGCCAAGCTCGCCAACTACGTTCGCAGCCGCCAATTGGCCGACGGCGGCTGGAGCATTTACCCCGGCGGCCCGTCCGAGCTCAACGCCACCTGCAAAGCCTATTTCGCCCTGAAGCTCGCCGGCGATTCGACGGAATCCACGCACATGGTGCAGGCGCGCAAAACGGTGCATCGCCTCGGCGGCCTCGAGCACACCAATTCTTACGTGCGCTTTTATCTCGCGCTGATCGGCGCCGTTGGCTGGGAACTCGTCCCCGCCATTCCCGTCGAGCTGATGCTTCTCCCGAACTGGTGTTTCATCAACATCTACGAAATGTCTTCCTGGACGCGCGGCATCGTCATTCCCATGGCCATCTTGTGCGCCCTGCGCCCCGGTTGGCGCTTACCCGAGCGCGCCCGCGTCGATGAACTCTTCAAGGATCTCGCCCACAAGGACGCCGCCTTCGATTGGAGCAAGCAGCTCCTCTCCTGGAAAAATGTTTTCCTCGCGCTCGACCGCGGCCTGAAGCTCTACGAAAAGCTCCCGTGGAAGCCGCTTCGCCGGCGCGCCCTCCGCGAAGCAAAATCCTGGATGCTCGATCACCTCGAGCGCACCGAAGGCCTCGCCGCCATTTACCCCGCGATGATGAATTCCATCTTCGCGCTCGTGGCGCTCGGTCACAGCCCGGACGATCCGCTCACCAGGCGCGAAATCAAGGAATTCTCCCGCTTCGAAATCGAAGACGGCGACACCATTCGAATGCAGCCGTGCGTTTCGCCCGTCTGGGATACCTGCATCGCCATGGTTTCGCTCGAGGAAGGCGGCCTTCCCCCCGATCATCCCGCGCTCGTCAAAGCCGCGGACTGGATGCTTTCGAAGCAGGTTCTCGGCCCCGGCGACTGGCAAATCAAAAACAAAGATGCCGAGCCCGGCGGCTGGGCCTTCGAATTTCGCAACGATTTTTATCCCGACGTCGACGACACCGCCTTCGTCCTGATGGCGCTCCAGCGCGTAAAATATCCCGATCCGATCCGCATGGAAGGCGCCATTCGCCGCGGCATCCAGTGGCTTCTCAGCATGCAGAATCGCGACGGCGGCTGGGGCGCGTTCGATCGCGACAATGACCGCGGCTTCCTCTGCAACATTCCCTTCGCCGACCACAACGCCATGATCGATCCTTCGACCGCTGACGTCACCGCTCGCGTTGTCGAATGCCTCGGCCGTTTCGGCTGGCCCGCCGAGCATCCCACCATTCAGCGCGCCGTCAAATTCCTGCTCAAGGATCAATCCGCAGACGGCTCCTGGTTCGGCCGCTGGGGCGTGAACTACATTTACGGCAGCAGCGGCGTCTTGCGCGCGCTCGAAACCGTTTCTCTCGCAACGCGCGATTACTGCCAGCGTGCCGTCACCTGGCTTCGCACCGTGCAGAAGCCCGACGGCAGCTTCGGCGAATCCCTGCGCAGCTATGACGAGCCCCTTACGAAAGGCCAGGGCCCAAGCACCGCTTCGCAAACCGCGTGGGGTCTCATCGGCCTCCTCGCCGGCACGGACGTCAACGACTCCGCGGTCACCAAAGCCGTTTCCTATCTCGTCCATCAGCAACGGGAAGACGGCTCCTGGAGCGAGCCGGATTTCACCGGCACCGGCTTCCCGGGCGTCTTCTATCTGAAGTATCATCTCTACCGCAATTCCTTCCCGGTCTACGCTCTCGCTCGCTATTCCAATCAGGCGCGTCGCGCCGAAGACTACGCCGCTCTCAAGTTCCAGCCCAGCGAATTCCGGCTGCGCAGCGGGTTTTAACCCGCATGCGCTTCCCCGCGCTGCTCTCCGCAAAACTCGCAAAAGCTCGCATCGCGGGAATTTTGCGTGGCGGCCGGCCAACGCCTTTAGTCGATTTCGTCGACGCCGCAGAGGTCTTGCATGCCGGTTCTGAACATCCCATTTCTCACGAAAGAATTCGCGGCCTTCTTGCAAGTCCAGCTCCCATCCTTTGGATCGGCGGAAGCGAGCCTCTGGACCATCCCGGAATTGCGCACCTGGTCCGCGCCATCGTGCAAGGCGGCCGCTTCGTATTTCTCGAAACATGCGGCGCTCTGCTGCGCCGCCGCATTCACGAGTTCCAGCCCGTGCCGCAGCTTTTTCTGACCATTCGCTCGGACGGTCCGCCAGCCGCACCGAAACTTCACCATCCGGGCGCATTCGAATTGGCGCTCGACGGTCTCCGCGCCGCTAGGCTCTCCGGTTTCTTCACTGCCATCCATTCGCCCGTTCGCGAAGATTCGGACGTTTCTCGCCTCCGGGTTCTCTCCGGGATTCTTTCCGCCGCGGATGTCGATGGCTGGATGATCATCGCTGCCACTATCGGCCATCCCGCCTCGCGCAAAGCCCGCGAGGCCCGAAACCTGATTCCCAATGCACAATGGCGCTGGCTCTCCGGGCACGTCGAGCGCGAACTCCTCGCCGCCTCGAAAACGAGCGAACTGGCCCACTGTTCCGCCACCGAAACGCCGCCTGCCCAGGCTTGCGAAGAAAGCATCCGCGTCTCATGACCACGCTGGTCACAGGAGCGGCCGGATTTTTAGGCAGTCACGTAACGCGCCAGCTCGTTGCGCGCGGAGATGACGTCCGCGTGCTCATGCGCCCCTCCAGCACCAATCGCGCCATTGCCGATCTCTCGCTCGAATATGTCACCGGAGACCTGCGCGATCCCGCCTCGCTCGATCGCGCCATGAAAGATGTCAAGCGTGTCTTCCACGTCGCCGCGGATTATCGCCTGTGGGCCAGGCGCAAACAGGACATCTACGATTCGAACGTCGGCGGCACAAAAAATCTTCTGGACGCCGCAAAACGCGCCGGTGTCGAGCAGCTCATCTACACCAGTACCGTCGCCACCATCGCCGTCGATCGCCCCCAGCATCCTAATGAGTTCACGGACGCCAGGCTCGAAGAGATGGTTGGCCACTACAAGCGTTCGAAATGGCTCGCGGAAAAGGAAGCCCTCAGCGCCGCGAAAAATGGCCTCCCTGTGATCGTCGCCATGCCCACCACGCCCGTCGGCCCCTGGGACTGGAAACCCACGCCCACCGGAAAAATCATCCTCGATTTTTTGAACGGGAAAATGCCCGGCTATGTCGAGACTGGCCTCAATTTTGTCGGCGTCGAAGATTGCGCCGCCGGCCACCTGCTCATCGCGGAAAAAGGAAAAGTCGGCGAACGCTATTTGCTCGGTGGGCAAAATCTCACGCTGAAACAGATGCTCGATGCGCTTTCGAAGATTACCGGTTTGCCCGCGCCCAAACTGAAAATTCCCCACGGTCTCGCCCTGGGTGTAGCCTATGCCAGTACGGTTTTCTCGCGGCTCCTCGGGCGCGAACCAGGCATTTCGGTCGAAGGCGTGAAAATCGCGCGCCACATGATGTTCGTGGATTGCTCTCGCGCGCAGCGCGACCTGGGTTTCAAGGCAGGCCCGGTCGCCGCCGCTCTCGAACGCGCCGTCCGCTGGTACGCAGCCAATGGCTACATCGCCAAAAGCCGCGCTAGGCGCATGGCCCGCGCCGCCGCCTAGGGTTTTGTAGGGGCCGGTCTTTCGACCGGTGCTTTTGACTTTGTAGCCGCCGGGCTTTAGCCCGGCATCTGAATTTGTAGCGGCGGCTTTACGCCGCCATTTGGAATCATCCATGCGCGTCCTAGTCACCTTCGCCGTCGAAGCCGAATTCGCTCCCTGGCGAAAACTGCGGCGTTTTCAAGAATCCAGGATGGCGGATGTAGACTATTTCTCGGCGCAAATTTCTGGCGCCGAAATCGATGTGCTTTTCACCGGCATAGGCGGAAAAAGTGCGTGGCTAGAAACCGCAAATGCAATTTACAAATCCGAAATAGATGTTTGCATCTCGAGTGGACTTGCCGGCGGTTTGCGGCCAGAACACCAGATAGGAGAGATTCTGGTTGCAGAAAAAGTCTTGGCGTCTCCAGGCGATCTTGTCGTGCTTTCCGAACCGTCACTTGTGAAGTCTGCCGTCGCAATGGGCGCGAAGAGAGTGCCTTTCTTCTACACTGCCGACCGAGTTGTGCTTCGCGCTGCTGAAAAACATGATCTTGGTGCATTCGCTGATGCTGTCGAAATGGAAAGTTGCGGAGTGTTGCTGGAAGCAAGCCTCTTTGCGGCAGGGATCGTTGCCATTCGGGCAATTAGCGACACCTCCGATGAAGACCTGCCGCTGGACTTTAACAGGGTCACGAGCGATTCTGGCGATATCAGCATGAAGCGCATCCTAAGTGAAGTAGTCAGCGCCCCAGGCTCCATTCCCGCGCTAATACGTTTTGGACAGAGAAGCAGGCTCGCTGCGGAGTCTCTCGCGAATTTTCTGGATCGTTTTTTGCAAGCAGTCGTCGAATCACATTCTGCCCCGGTGAGACCGGTCCAATGAGCCGCATCACTGCAGCGCTCGATTCCGCCAAGATACTCGGTCCCATCCCCAAAACCATGCGCGCCGGCGTCTACCGCGAAAAGGGCATCGTCCGCGTCGAAGAAGTTCCCGTCCCCGAAGTCGCTGACGGCGAAGTCCTCATCAAAGTCGCCGCCTGCGGCATCTGCGGCACCGACATCAAAAAAATCTACCATGCCTACGTCGCCCCGCCCCAAATCCTCGGCCACGAACTCGCCGGCACCGTAGTCGCCGTCGGCCGCGGCGTCACCCAATGGAAACTCGGCGACCGCGTCATGAGCTTTCATCACATTCCCTGCGGCAACTGTTTCTATTGCGAACGCCGCCTCTTTTCCCAGTGTCAGCAATACAACACCACCGGCCTCACCGCCGGTTTCACTCCCAACGGCGGCGGCTTCGCCGAATACGTCAAAGCCATGCCCTGGGTCGCGGAGCAGGGCATCGTCGCGCTGCCCGACAACGTCTCGTTCGAGGAAGCCACCTTCATCGAGCCCATCAACACCATCGTCAAAGCCGTCCAAAAGGCCCGCGTAACGGCGGGCGAAACCGTTCTAATCATTGGCTGCGGCCCCATCGGCCTCCAATTGCTCATGGTCGCCAACCTCGAAGGTGCGAAGCTCTACACCAGCGACCCCATGGCCGTCCGCCGCGCCAAAAGCCTAACTCTGGGAGCTTTAGAGTCGTTTGACCCCAGTAGTGGTAAGCTTGTAGAAGAAGTGAAGGCCCGAACCGATGGGCGGGGTGCCGATGCGGTTTTGGTGGCGGTGGCGCATCCTTCCGTTGTCGTGGAAGCGTTGGCAGTGGCAAGGCCCGGTGGGCGCGTGCTGCTATTTGCCGCCAACGATCCTGTAACCAGGATTGAGTTCCCAGCATCTGCAGTGGGGATCGATGAAAAAGAGATTCTGGGCAGCTATAGTGCCGCGGTGGACATCCAACAGGCAGCGGCGGACTTGGTGCTAAGGAAGAAACTGCCCGTCATGGAGATTGTGACGCACCGCTTTCCACTGGCTAGAATCCAGGAGGGCTTGGATCTGGCCGTGAAGCCGACTGCGGAGTCGCTGAAAATATTGGTTACCCACGCATGAGTACGACAACGCCGAAGAAGCCGGAAGTTGGTGACGATGTGAGAGTTGCTGTAGCGCACGTTTCTGTGCCGTCGAAAATGATGGCAGCCGTGTTATACGGCAGTGAAGATCTTCGCATTGAGAAGATTGACGTGCCGGCGCTTGCGGCGGAAGAAGTGCTGCTTCGCGTCCGTCTGGCGCTCACCGATGGCACTGACCTGAAAGTCTGGAAACGCGGGTACCACGCAAAAATGATCCAGCCGCCCGCCATTTTCGGCCACGAGCTGGTTGGCGAAATTGTCGCCGTGGGCAAGCGCGTGGATCCCCGCTGGCGCATTGGCATGCGCGTGATCGCCGCGAATTCCGCGCCCTGCTTGCGTTGCTATCACTGCCGCCGCGGCCAGGAAAATCTTTGCGACGATCTGCTTTTCAACAACGGCGCTTATGCCGAGTACATGCGCATCCCCGGCCGCATCGTCGTCGAAAACATGCTCGAGGTGCCCCATTCCGTGGATGACCAGAGCGCGGCGCTCTCGGAACCGCTCGCCTGCGTCCTTCGCGGAATCCATGAGATGGAAGTGCGCGCGGGAGACACGGCGGCCGTCATTGGCTGCGGGCCCATCGGTTTGATGTTTGTGCGCATGCTTTCCCGGCGCGGCGTCCGCGTAATTGCTCTGGCGCGGCGCGCGGCCCCTCTGGAGGTTGCCAAGCATCTCGGCGCAACCGCCATGATCAATGTGACGGAGACCCCCGACGTTGTTGCTGCCGTGAAGGCTCTGACGGAAGACCAGTTGGGACCGGACTCGGTCGTGGAAGCGGCGGGAAATCCCGCTACGTGGAAACAGGCTCTCGCCATGGTGCGCCGCGGCGGCGTTGTGAATTTCTTCAGCGGCCTGCCCTCCACCACACGCGTGGAAATCGAGCCGGCCGCCATCCATTATTCGGAACTCAAGCTGATTTCGCCGTTCCACCACACGCCCCGCTTTATCCGCGAAGCGCTTGAGGCCATCCGCCGCGGCGATATCTCAGCGCACGACTTCGTTACCGAGGAAATTCGTCTCGCGGACTTGCCCCAGGCCTTCGAACGCATGAAGTCACGCAGCGGCGAAATCAAGTTGGCCGTCAGGCCTTGAACCGCTCCGGGTGGCTCGTGTTGTTGTTGCCTCCTATGAATCTTCACCGTCATTCCGAGCGCAGCGAGGAATCTCTCTTCTGATGTTGCTCCCCGGCGAAATTGACATCACCCGCCACGTCCCGAATCCCGGCTGCTCTCCCGCAGCCGCGCAGAAATACACCCGCTGGCTCGCCACTCATCACTATGAAAATTTCAATGTTGTGTCATGGCTGCTGCCGAAGCACCTCCATCAGCATTTCTACAACGTATACGCCTATTGCCGCTGGGCCGACGACCTCGGCGACGAAGTCCCCAACGCGACGCGCGCGCTCGAATTGCTCCGCTGGTGGGAGCATGAGCTGGACGCGTGTTACGAAGGCAAGCCGTCGCACCCGGTTTTCGTCGCGCTGCGGGAAACCATCGTCGCGAAGGATATTCCCAAGCAGCCCTTCGCTGATTTGCTGAAAGCCTTCCGCCAGGATCAGACCGTCAAGCGCTATCCGGACTGGGCTTCCGTTCTGCACTACTGCGTGTATTCGGCAAATCCCGTCGGGCGCTTGGTGCTGTATCTCTGCAGCTATCGCGACGAGCAACGCCAGCGTCTTTCCGACGCCACTTGCACGGCGCTGCAGCTCGCGAATTTCTGGCAGGACGTTTCGCGCGATTTGGAAAAAGGCCGCATTTACATTCCGCTCGATGCCGCCGCCGCGCAGGGCCTCACCGAAAACGACATCGTCGAGCGCCGCTTCGATGAGCGCTACGTCCGCTTGATGAAAGATCTGACCAAACGCACGCGAGAATTATTCGCAGAGGGCATGCCTCTTGCGAAAATGGTGGACGGCCGCCTCAGCATCGACCTCGAAATGTTCAGCCGCGGCGGCTTAGCCGTCCTGAATGCCATCGAAGCCATGGGTTATGACACGCTGCACCATCGCCCGGCCATCAGCAAGGTGAAGCAGGCAGGTTTATTGGGACGCGCCCTGCTCGCGTATTTGGCCAGCTTGGATCGGAAGTCGGAAAAGTCCGGGAGAATTGCCGTCACGTTGCGGCCGGAACACGGCGTGCCCGAAACGCGCAGAGTGATCGAAGATTCCTACGCCGAATGCCATCGCATCGCGCGCGCTTCCCGCAGCAATTTTTATGCTGCTTTTTTCTTGCTCCCTAATTCGAAACGTGATGCCCTCGCCGCGCTCTATGCATTCATGCGCCTCGTGGACGACGTCGCCGACGAAGGCGCCGATCTCGCCGCAAAACAGCGAGGCCTCGCGAAATGGCGCGCCGCCTTGGACCAAGCCATCACGGGTGAAGCGCAACTCTTCGACGGCAACGCCGCGGTGGCGTCTCCGGCCGCAAGTCTTGGCGGCGCCACAATCATCTTGCCCGCGCTCGTCGATACCACGCAGCAGTACAAAATGCCGGCGCGCTATCTGCACGATCTCATCAGCGGCGCGGAAATGGATTTGACCGTGCAGGCGTATCCGACGTTCGAACGCCTGCGTGAATATTGCTATCGCGTTGCTGGCACCGTCGGCCTTACCTGCACTCACGTCTTCGGCTTCCGCGATGCGCACGCTCTTGATCTCGCTGAAAAACTCGGCCTCGCCTTTCAACTCACCAACATCATTCGCGACGTGCATGAAGATTACAAACTCGGCCGCGTCTATCTCCCCGAAGAAGATTTGGCGCGCTACGGAGTTTCGCCCGAAGATTTTGGCCGCGGCGAAGCAACGCTCGGCGTTCGCGAATTGCTGCGATTCGAATCCGAGCGCGCCTGGCAATTGTACGAAGAAGGCTCTGCCTTGCTCGGATTGATAGACGAGGACAGTCGTGGCGCATTGTGGCTTCTCGTGCATACGTACAGTGCGCTTCTCGGACGCATCGAGTCGCTCGATTTCGCCGTCTTCGGCGAGCGCGTGCGGCTTTCGAAAGCTGAGAAAATGATGTTCATCGCCAAGGCGCGTTTCGCGCGCCACACGGAAGAGAATATTCTTGAAAAGCGTGATCGTGATCGGCGGCGGGCTGGCGGGACTGGCAGCCGGCGTCGCGCTGGCTGAATCCGGCTGGCGCGTGCGCCTGTTCGAACAGCGTCCCTTCCTTGGCGGCCGCGCAACGTCCTACGTGTTGCCGGACGGCGAGCACGTCGATAATTGCCAGCACGTGACCCTCGGCTGCTGCACAAATCTCGCTGATTTTTACAAGCGCGTTGGTTCCGCGGACAAAATCAAATTCTTTGACCGCCTCTTTTTTCTCGATCCCCAGGGCCGCCGCGGCGAAATGCAAGCCGGGATTCTTGCCGCCCCGTTTCACATGACCGGCTCCTTCGCCGCCTTCGCTCCTCTTACGCTGATGGACAAGTTTTCCATTGCGCGCGCGATGCTGGATATTTTGGGCGCAAAAGGACACCCCGCGGATCTCGAAGAAAATGGCGGCATCTCCATGCTGGAGTGGCTGCGCAGGCGCGGACAAACAGCGGGCGCGATCGAACGATTCTGGCGTGTGGTGCTGGTGAGCGCGCTCGACGAAGAATTGGATCGTACCGACGCGCGCTTCGGCGTGGATGTTTTCTGGAAAGCGTTTCTTTCGAACCGCACGGGATACCGCATGGGAGTTCCCGCGGTGCCGCTCGCAAATCTGTACGACGGCTGCAAATCCGAAATCGAGCGCCGGGGCGGGGAAGTACATCTGCGCGCGCCGGTGCGCGGATTGAAAATCGAAAACGGCGAAATCGCCGCCGTGCGCTTCGACGAAGGAAAAGAAGAAAATGCAGACGCATATGTTTTCGCCGTGCCGCACACCGCGCTCGCGGAATTGCTGCCGGAAAGCGTGAAGCAGAGCGATCCGTCACTCGCGAACTTGGACAAAATAAAAGTTTCGCCGATTACCGGCGTGCATTTCTGGTTTGACCGCCAAGTGATGAAAGAACCGTTCATCACGCTGATCGATACCACCACGCACTGGATTTTCAACAAAACAGAATTGTATGGAGACATAAACGGCGGGGCAAATAAAACAGACGCAGGACAGTACCTGCAATTAGTGGTCAGCGCGTCATACGAATTACTGCCGAAATCCCGCCAGGAAATTATTGATCTTTGTCTCAGCGAAGTGCGCCACGCGCTGCCCGCCGCCCGCGAAGCGCAGTTGGTGAAAGCCACGGTAATCAAAGAAGCCGCTGCAACATTTTCGCCCGAGCCCGGAGTGGATCGCTGGCGGCCGAAACAAGAAACATCCGTGCGCGGATTATTTCTCGCGGGAGATTGGACCGCCACCGGCTGGCCCGCAACCATGGAAGGGGCAGTGCGCAGCGGATATCTCGCCGCGGAAGCAGTGCTCCGAGTTTCCGGTGCGCCACGGAAATTTCTCCAACCGGATCTGGAGCCCGACGGATTTGTCGCCATGTGGCTCGGAAAATCGCGCGACGCCGCACTTCGCGGCGAGAACTGATTCGCGCCAATGGAAAACTGGCAGCGAATCATGGAGTCACCATTTCGTAAGCGCCGACTCGGCGTTCGCTCGCAGTGAGCCTTTCGCCGAGAGCGTCGATCGCCTGGTATTTAGCTTTGTGAGCGCTCATGAATTTTTCGTAGGAGTCGCGCGACGTCCAGAAATCGAGCGTGAGATAAACATTTGAACGAAAGGAATCCTGGAGGAGGCGGGTTTCCCGGTAGCGCGAATCAGTTCGAAAGAGACGGGCCCAGTCGCCGGCCGGGCCGTACACGTCCTCGAACTGTTTTTCGCTGCCGGACTTGACTTCGTACTCCCAGAGGACTAAAAACATAAAGGACCCATCTTCTGCTCCCGGACGTACGCAACTCTGCAAGGAAACTCTAAGGAAAGTTTGCGCAGTCCGGCCGAGTGTAGCAATCCGATTGGAACAAAGCCAAGTTGGCAAGCGCGACAGCGCAAAAGCGTAAGTTGTAGCCGTTGCAGTCCGTCGAGACTGGCGGACGGAGGCGTTTGTGGATCGAAAGTACAGTCACCGCGGGTACCGCGACGCGGAAAAAAGCGAAAAAAAAGAAAAAACGCACGATCGCAAGCCCCCCTCGGGCGGACCGCGCGGGGCGGATCAATTCGGGCCGCGGACGCCGCGCATGGTCGGAACGGTGACGCGCGCGCGCTGCTCGAATTGCGGGGCGGTACTGGCGCCGGGATTCGATCCCAACGGAACGTGTCCCAAGTGCCAGCAGGAATTGCATTGCTGCAAGCAGTGCCGCTTCTTCGATTCCGGCGCGCAGTTTGAATGCACGCAGCCGATTCCGGAACGCATTTCGCCGAAGGACGCGAAGAACGACTGCAAGTTCTACGAGTTTCGCACGACAGTCGAGAAAGACACCGCGCCGACTTCCTATTCGCAGCCATCGGCGGCCGGTTCCGCGCCGGCAGCGCCGCCGCGGCACAACGATGCGCGGCAGGCGTTCGAAGATCTATTCAAAAAGTAGCAAGGTCTTGAAATCCTCGCGGCGCTCCTTTCTGGAAGCCGGACTCGCGCTCCCCGCCATGCTCAACACCGTTCCATCTCTCTCCTCCGCTGTGCACGCTGAGGAAGTGATCGGCACCGCAGATTTCGCGATTGTTCTCTGATCGTTTACTGGTTTTTCCTTCCTTGCGCTCCGTTACTCCTTCCATGCCACGACTACCTCTAGTTGACCAAACGTCGGCCGGACGAAGGTGATGAGTGGAAATGGTCATGACGATGGCTTCACCGGCATGGGAGTCACACCCGGGATGCCGGTGAAGATCTTCGGTTCTGGAGTGGGCCAGTCACGCTTGGGGCGAGGTATATCGACTATGATTTGCTGAGGCTCTTCGGGCTGAGCATCGTTTTCGCGTGTGATGGCGCGATGGGAGTGGAGGAGCTGGTTAGTGATGTAGGCCAGGACGGCGGCGCGGCGCGGGGATACGCGGCCTTTGGTGACGAGGACCAAGAGGCGGTTGAGAAATTGGTAGATGTCCGCGGCGGAATCGAACTCTGAGAGCTTGGGGAAGAGTTCCGGGGAAAGGTCTTCCGAGTCGCTCTGGGAGTGCGGAGGGAAGGCGCCGGGGATGCAGGCCTTCGAGTGGCCGAGGCAAAAGCCAAAATGAGCTTGCAGGCCGGGAAGCCGGCAGCGCTTGCCATTGGGATAGCGATAGGGACAGCGAGAAGTGTCCGTGTTCGCGGGGCCTGCGATGGGATCCGCGGTAGAGCTTGGGCTAACGGTTGTGGTGTTCATTGGTTCATCCTTTTGTGAATTGGGAGGGGGTATACCCCCCATCCGATGCATGAATGTCAAAACAAAGGGGATAGAAAATGGGCAATTTGTAAGTGCATGAAAACAAAGAGACGTGACTAGTGGTTGGTGACTAGTGACTGGTGCCCCCGGCGAGACCGGAACAGGCTGGCGGGGGAAAGGGCGGTTGAAAGTCGAAGGTTGAAAGTCGAAAGTGGGAAGAATCGCAGGGAAAAGGTGCAACGAACAGAAGGAGTGAGACTTAGGGGTTCGGCGGCGAGAGGAATCGGGCGGACGGACGCCGAAAGCGGGGAGGGGGACATGTTGTAGGGTCGAGTTCATACGACAGGGTAGCACGGAATATACCGACTGTCAACTACTAACTACTTAGTGATTCGAATGAGGTACGGTAATGGAGACACAGTGGGACGTAAGTGGGGCAATGAGAAGGGGTTGCGGGAGGGATGGGATTTGAAAAAATTGTGCAAATGTGCGGAAGGGTCAAAGACCGTACGCTTAAACCGAAGGTTACGGCACCCAGCAAATTCGTAAACTTCCCGCGAGCCTGCGGCGCTCGTTGACCTGGGATCGCAGACTGGAGATGGCCAAGCACAAGACCTTTACCGTGGCCACGGATGTGAAAGTCTATTTCTGTGATCCTCAAAGCCCTTGGCAGCGTGGCTCGAACGAAAACACGAATGGGCTATTACGACAATACTTCCCGAAGAAAACAGACCTGTCCGGCTACACCCAGTCGGATCTGGACAACGTGGCACTGCGCTTAAATCAACGCCCGAGAAAAATCTTAGGCTTTCAGACTCCTGCGAGTAGACTTCGAGCAACTGTTGCGCCGACCCATTGAGACCACCACGTTAATCAGGCACAAGCTTTTATGTGAGTGGTAACCTGATCGAATGCCCTCGCCTTCGGCTGGCCATGCTAGGAGGGAGTTGTCGTAGTGGAACCGTTTCGGATTCATGTTGCAGATGAGGTGCTCGACGATCTGCGGGCACGGTTGCGCCATACAAGATGGCCCGACCAGGTACCCGGCATAGGCTGGGGACAGGGCACTGAGTTGGACTGGTTGCGGCGCCTCGTGTCCTACTGGGCCAATGAGTTCGACTGGCGTGCCTGGGAGCGCAAGCTCAACGCGCTCAACCAATTCACTTGGGACGGCATCCACTTCGTGCACCAGCGCGCCGCATCCGGCCGTGGTGTGCCGCTCATCCTCACGCACGGCTGGCCCAGCAGTTTCCTCGACTACCTGGACATGCTGCCGATGCTCGAGGACTTCGAGGTGGTCGTGCCCTCGCTGCCCGGGTATGGATTCTCGCCGCGCCCACCCGAGGTCGGCATCAACTACCGGTACGTCTCGGAGCGCTGGCACCGGCTCATGACCGAACTCGGGTATTCCCGCTATGGTGCGGGCGGCAATGACTTCGGTTCCGGGGTGTCGACGTTCCTTGCAGTGGACCATCCCGAGTCGGTGATGGGGATCCACCTCACCACACTGGAGTCGGACCTCACCCCCAAGGTGGACGACGCGGAGCTCTCCGACATGGAGCGTTCGTACCTCGCAGTGAGCCGGGGCTGGGACGTGACGGAGCGGGGTTACAGCGCGATCCAGTCCACCAAGCCGCAGACCGTCGGCTATGCACTGAACGACTCCCCGGCGGGACTGGCCGCATACCTTGGCGAGAAGTGGCACTCGTGGAGCGACGTCACGCCGCCCGACGACTTCCTCTGCGCTACGCTCACCCTGTACTGGGTCACGCAGACCATCACCTCGTCGATGCGCGACTATTGGGACAATCGCTGGTACCCGGTCGACCCCACGTACGTCGGTACGCCCACGGCGTTCGGTGCCTTCGCGCACCAGACTGTTCCCGAGGGCGAGCCGCCGCGCTCGTATCTGGAGCGCGTGTACAACATCCAGCGCTGGACAGTCTTTCCCCGCGGCGGGCACTTCGCCCCAGTTGAGGAACCGGCGGCGACCGCAGGGGACCTGACCGCTTTCTTCCGTGACATAAGCTCGGGCCATAGAACCGTCGGATGACGTTTCCAAGCCCCGGTAGGTCGGGTTACCGGACATCTGTCAAGGCGTTCTAGCGGATCAAGAGTTGGCCACCCGCCAGCTCCGCCCGAGCCCGACCCGGGCCAGATGCTGTCATGAACATGCGGGATGAAAAGGAAGCGAAGCAGATCCCTCCACTGCACGGCCGGCGAACGCGGATAGCGAGCGGAGGAAAAAGCCGGCCGCTCCGGTCGGGATGACAGCGGGGGAGAAGGCGCCGTTGTAATACTTAAAGAGTGCAAAAGTGAAAGAGTGAAAAAATAAAAGAGTTACGTTGACGGATGCTTCAGTATCTCTGCCAAAGCATGCAGGCGCGCCGAGTCAGCTGGGCTCTTCGCCATGGCGGCGCTCTTTTCCAACGACGGTGCCATGCGCTTTAACTTCGCCAGGTTGCTCTGGCTCATGTGGGAACTCTCTGCGCTTTGGATCGCTTTCTGCAGGGCTGCGATTCGGTCTGCCGGCAATGCCTGCGACCGGGACAACTGGTCCACGTAGGCCTTCGCCACGACCAACTGTGCAGGCCACTCGATCTTTTGCTGATTCTGCACATTCAGCTCAGGCACGCGAACGGTCTTTGCCGCGTCGATTTCGTTCTGGGTCAGAAACTTGGTCGGCGTCAGTTCAAAGACGTCCAGGCCGCGCGCAATCTCCGAACCGTAAATGTAGCCGTTGTACCAATACGCTGCCCATTCGCCGCCCAGTACCAGCATCTTCGGATCAATCGGCCCGCGGTCGAAGTAGGCAATCTCGAAGGGTTGCGCCGGGTCGGTGAAGTCCACTATGGAGATGCCGCCTTGGTACCAGGCCTGGGCTTCAATATCGCGGCCAGGGACGGGAATCAGCGAGCCGTTGTGCGCCACACAGTTCTCCGTGTCGCCCTGCGCGGCCGGCAGCTTGTAGTAGCTCGCGAAACTTAGCTTGTTGTCCTTGAGACGGAAGATCGCATCCGCGCCCCACTTGTTCGGGTCATTCGGACGGCACCGCGCTCCCAGGCCGCCGCCCCACTCGTCGGTAAACACGACTTTGGTCCCATCGTTGGAGAACGAAGCGGAATGCCAATACGAATAGTTCGGATCGTTCACCGCATCCACGCGCTTCGGATGTACCGGGTCCTTGATGTCGAGCACAATTCCATTTCCGGAGCACGCGCCCGCGGCCAATCCAATCGCTGAGTACACCGTGATGTCGTGGCACTGGTTCGTGTCCGCCGGCTTCTCCGCGCCCTTCTTGCCATGGGTGCCACCGTTGTTCAGGCCGTTCAGCGCGCCCGTCCGCGGATCGATAAATAACCGAGGGCTGGACACCACCTTCGCGTCCTGCGGAGCAGCCACCGGAACCCTAATCACTTCGATACGGAACAGCGCCGTATTCGGATCCTTGTCCGGCTTTTCACCGGAGCACCCAGGCAGTTCTTCCGGTTGACGCACAAACGATGTGCCCGACACGTAGATGTAAACATTGTCTTTGTCGTTCGGATCGATCACCAGAGTATGGGTATGCGATCCGCGGCACGTCTGCACCGCTGCCACTTGCTTCGGATTCTTGATGTCGGAAATGTCGAAGATCCGCACACCACGGAAACGGTCTTTTTGCGCTGGGGGCGGGCCTTTTTTCTTTTTTTCTTCCCCTGCGGGCGGCGGAGGCTCCGCCGGAAAGCCCTCCACGCCGCAATCCAGGCGTCCATTCGGCATCTCTACCGACATGAAAAGCAGGTTTTTGTAGACCGACAAATCACCCTGCCCGCCCGGGCACACCAGCGAAGTCAGCAACGTGGTGTTCGCCGGATTGGAGATGTCATAAATACTCAGGCCATAAAAATTCCCCTGGAACAAGTGGTTGCCCTGGAACGCAAAGTCCGAGTTCCCGAAAGCCAACTGCGCGACCACCAACTGCATCGGCTTTGGCATCTTCGAGGCGTTGCCGAAACGGAGCTGGCCAAGCATCTTCTGCACCTTCGGATCATCGGGATCAGAGGCCCCCAACTGAAACGCGTCAGGTTTTTTGAGCAGCATGAGGTGCTTGACGCCCATCGACGCTTCCCCCGCGTCATATAGCCCCGGCGTCAGCTTGGCGCGCGGATCGTTCGCATCCGACCCTGTCATCCCCGCCGGTAGCGTCGGAGCCGGCTCCGGAGCAAACGGATTCTCGTCCTCATCATCTTCCTTGTCAGTCTCCTGCGCCGGTGGCGGCTTTGGAGGCTCCTGCGCGTGCATCCGGTTCACACCGAAAAATAAAGCAATCGCGGTCCCCACCACACGAAAGGCAGACACTCGGTTCATCTTTTCTCCTCTAACGATTTTTTCTCCAACATAGCTTGCATAATCCTGATCTCGGCCCTTTGCGTATTGTCCGCATCCGTCGCGAAGTTGAACAGATCGGCATCCTGCCCCGCGCCCGCGGTGTCGAACAAATCCTTTACCATGGTCAGCGCACCATTGTGGTGCTGAATCATCCCTGTCAGAAATAAGTGGTCGAACTCGGAGCTCTTCGCCTTCCGCAGTGCCTCCATCTGCTTCGGCGTAAGCATACCGGGCATAAGAGCCAGCGGTTCGCGCGACATATCCATGTCCGACATTCCCGGCATCGCCATGGGCACGCGTTCTCCCCGAGCCGCCAGCCACCGCTGCATAAACTTAATTTCATCCGACTGCGAGCTACTGATTCGCGCCCCCAGCAACCGCAGATCCTTGTTCTCTGTATGCGATGAAATCAGCGCCGTCATCTCCACCGCTTGCGAATGGTGCATGATCATGCCCTGCATGAACTCCGCATCCGCTCGCGACCGCGGCGGCAGCGTGGCCCTCGTCGACGGCGGCAACGTCCTGCTCGGCTTACCCGGCGCACCCGGCTGCACCACAACAGGCTTCGCCGGATCAGTCTGCTGTGAGTCCGTTGCAACAATTTCGAGTTTGTGCTTCACGGCGAAGAAGCGTTGCGTCCGATCTGGCAGCGAAGCCGACATCATCGCTGCCATTCGCGGAGAGGGACTGTTCGCCGCCTTGGCATAGCCCATCGCCATCAATAACACGACAAGAGAAAGCAGAGCGGTGGATTTGCGCAGCATTGGCCGTCCATCCTTGACTCGGGGAAATCCGCACCAGCATACATCAAATGGACGGGCGGCGGCGCGCACTGGGGAAATCGGAAAACTGAAATTGGAAAATGGTGAAGAAAAATCCCAACCCTTGCCAGGAACAAAACCGCAAGGGCAGGCTACATAGAGGCGTTCTAGCGGATCGAGGGGCGGTCACCCGCGGGACGCTTGGCGAGGGACTGTATGCGTTGGTATCTCTTCGTTTCAATGGCCTCCGCCGCGGAGAGCTTCCGGTCAATATGCAATTCAGAGCGCAGGGCGCCTGAATGCAGCAGGCAACGCTGCCCGGCAGCGACACCACAGGTAGGACAAGGGACGGAGGATAACTGTGCGGGCGTCAGGTCTTTCATTCTCATGGGGACAGGATGCAATAAGAAATGTGGGAAAGCTATCCGATTCGGAACACTTTCGGAAAAAACCGTACCGCGTGGGACCCACGTCTTGCCCAAGGACAGAGGCCGGCCACCGGGCCTCCTGGAAGGGAGTTTTTAGCGAATTTGGCAACTTTTTGGGGGCGGTGGCGTCGAACTAAATTACGAAGGAATGCGTAGATAGATTGAAATGGCAAGGCTGGCCGGGCTGAAGGCCCGCGTGTATACGACCAGGGCAAGGACTGGCCGGGCTAAAGCCCGGCGTGTACACAATCGGCAGGGCAAGGGAAATGGTTGAGGGGGAACAATGGAAACGCTGGGGCAGGATGTCCGGTACGCGCTGAGGAATCTGAGGAAGACGCCGGGGTTTGCGGTAGTGGCGATCCTGACGCTAGCGCTGGGGATCGGGGCGTCCACGGCGATTTTCAGCGTGATAGAAAACATCCTGATGGAGCCGTTTCCGTACCGGGATGCGCAGCGGTACATGAGCATGCAGATTCACGACACGGAGCGGAGCGAACCAGGAGGCCGGGCGGGGTACACGGGGCCGGAGCTACTGGACATCATGGAGCACAATCACGTTTTTGACGGAGTGATCGCCAATGACAACACGGACGTGTTGTACCGGACAGTGGAGGGAAGCCAGCGGTTCGATGGAAATTTCATAACGCCAGGAACGTTTGAGTTTTTTGGGATGCAGCCGCTGCTGGGCCGGATGGCGCAGGCGGCGGACTATGAGCCGGGGGCGCCGCCAGTGTTTGTGCTGCGGTACAAGACGTGGATGAAAAGTTTCGGCGGAGATCCGGGGATTGTGAACAAGTCGTTTGTACTCAACGGCGTTTCGCGGACGCTGATTGGAATCATGCCGCCGCGGTTTGGATGGGGCGATGCAGATATGTGGATTCCGCAGAAGCCTAGCCGGGCGGCGACGGGGAAGACGGTGGCCGGGGCGTTTCAGCAGCACTGGTTCTTGATGGGACATCTAAAGCCGGGCGTTTCGATGAAGGAAGCGGTGGCGGATTTGACGGTGGTGGCAAAGCGACTTGCGACGGTGTACCCGACTGACTACCCGAAGCACTTCACGGTGCAAATCGAATCATTGACGAATCTGGTCGTGGGGAGATTCAAGACGACGCTGTATATCGTGCTGGCGGCGGTGGGATTGTTGCTGCTGATCGGATGCGGGAACGTGGCGAACCTGCTGCTGGCGCGGGCGACCACGAGAGAGAAGGAGTTTGCGATTCGATCGGCGCTGGGAGCGAACCGGTGGAGATTGATCCGGCAGCTGCTGGTGGAGAGCCTGATCCTGGCGATTGGCGGGGCGGCAGTGGGGACACTGCTGGCGTGGGGCGGCCTGAAATCGCTGGTGGCGCTGATGCCGCAGAACATTATTCCGGCAGAGGCGGTGATCCGGCTGAATACACTCGTGTTGCTGTTTGCGTTGGGAGTGGGAGTGATGACGGCGCTGGTGTTTGGGCTGGTGCCGGCGTTGAAGGCGGCGCGCAAGGATATTAACGATCCCCTGCGGGATAGCGGGAAGGGAATCAGCGGCGGGTTCCGTCACGGGAAGCTGCGCAATGCGGTGGTGGTGCTGGAAGTGATGCTTTCGCTGATGCTGCTGGTGACAGCGGGGCTGTTAATGAGGAGCTTTGTGGCCTTGCGGGACGTAAAGCTGGGTCTGCAACCCGACCATATTTTCGTAGCGAGGCTGCCACTGCCAGTGGAACGGTATAAGACGGCGGACCAAGTGGCGGGATTTTACCGGCCATTGCTACAACGGCTGAAGGCGCTGCCAGGCGTGGTGGAAGCGACGGAGACGAGCACACTGCCGCCGTATGGAGGAATTCCGAGCGAGATCGAAATTCCGGGAAAAACGCACGCGGAAAAATGGAACGCGATGTTCCAACTGTGCAGCGAGGGATATTTTGGGGTGGTCAAGATTCAATTTGTGGACGGAAGGAGTTTTACGGAAGCGGAAGTGAACGGAGCGCGGAAGCTGGCGGTGGTGAACCAAACTTTCGTGAAGAAGTATCTGGGAAATGAGAACCCGATCGGGCGGCAGGTGAGAATCGCGCAACTCGCGGAGTTTGAGGACGCGGTGAAGGAGCCGACGTTCGAAATCATCGGATTGGTGGCGGACGCAAAGAACCGTGGGCTGCAAGATCCGCCCGAGCCGGAAATCTGGGTGCCGTATACGGTGACGGGATCGGCGTTCCGGGGAATTCTGGTGCGCACGGCAAACGAACCGCTGGCCATGATGAATTCGATAGAGCACGAAATCTGGGCGACGGATGCGAATGTGGCGTTAACACTGACCGGGACGCTGGAAGGCTACATCAGCCAGTTTTCGTATGCGGGGCCGCGATTCGGATTTTTTCTGATGATGATTTTCGGCGCGATTGGGCTGGTGCTGGTGACGATTGGAGTGTACAGCGTGCTGGCGTACACGACGGCGCGGCGAACGCAAGAAATTGGGATTCGCATGGCGCTGGGGGCGAAAAGCTCGGACGTGCAGGGAATGGTGATTCGAATGGGGCTGCGGCTGGTGGGGATTGGCGTGGGGCTAGGATTGATAGCGAGCCTTGCGCTCGGACGCGTGATTGCGACGCAGCTTTGGGGCGTGTCGGCGTACGATCCGTGGACGCTAGTGAGCGTGCCGGTGGTGCTGTTGATCACCGGGTTGGTGGCGTGCTGGCTTCCGGCGCGGCGCGCGGCGCGGGTGGATCCGTTGGTGGCGCTGCGGTACGAGTGAAGATAGATCGAGCTCCGGGCCCAAAGTCTGCAGATGGGGACGAGGAGGCGCACGATGTATCGTGCTCTTACAAGAAAGTGATCCTAGGCCCAGGAGAAGCCGTGTTTGGCGAGCGGCAGAGAGCGGATGCGGTTGCCAGTGATGGCGAAGATGGCGTTGCACACGGCTGGAAGAACCGGGGGCAAGGCGGGTTCGCCGAGGCCGGTGGGCGGATTGTCGGTTTTCAGAAAATGGACTTCGATTTCGGCGGGGAGTTGATTCATTCGAACGGGCGGATACTCGTGGAAATTGCTTTGGACGGCGCGGCCCGCGTCGATGGTGATTTCGTAGTTCATGACTGAACTTAGGCCTTCGATGACGCCGCCGCGGACTTGATTTTCGGCGTTGATGGGATTGATGATTTGGCTGCCGACATCGCCGGCCACCCAGATTTTGTTGATCTTCAGTTTATTGTTCTCACCTATACGGAGCTCGACGACTTCCGCGAAATAGCCGCGATGCGCGAATTGGAAAGCGACGCCCATGCCGGTGTCCTTGGGGAGAGTGCGCTTGCCCCACTCGGATTTCTCGGCCACGAGCTTGAGGACGCCTTGCATGCGAGAAGCGTCGAAATCCGCGTCGCCGGGATTGGAAGAAGACGCGCCGGTGACGCGCGGAGCGCTGAGTAGATCCAGGCGGAGTTGGACGGGGTCTTTGCCCGCGGCTTGGGCCAGCTCGTCAGTGAAGGATTGAAAGACCCAGGAGTAGGCGTTGCTGCCAGGAGCGCGCAGCGCGTAGGTGGGAACGCCGAGAGGCATGAGGGAGGCGCCGAAAAAAAAGTCCTGGAGAAACGTGCCGGGAAATTGGTTAGCAGGGATGCCAGCGGAGGGAGCGAACTGCTTGCCTTCGCCGAAACTGACGAAGTGGTTGCGCCAAGCGACGAGTTTGCCGGAGGAGTCCAGGCCGCCCTTGAGGAAATGAAAACCGGCGGGGCGATAATGATCGTGGTGAAAATCGTCCTCGCGAGTCCAGAGGAGCTTGACGGGAACGCCGACCTGCTTGGCGATGGCGCCGGCTTCGAGCATGTAGTCGTTGGTGAGACGACGGCCGAATCCGCCGCCAGCGCGCTTCATGTGAACGATGATGTCGTCGTGAGGAATATTGAGGACTTTGGAGACGAGCAGGCGGCCATTTTCAGGGGTCTGGCTGGGCGACCAGAATTCGAGTTTGCCGTCGTGATAATGGGCGAGACAGTTTTCGGGCTCCATGGGGGCGTGCGCGAGGAATGGATAGGAGTAAGCGGCCTCAACGGTTTTTGCGGCGGACTGCAGGGCTTTGTCAGCGTCTCCGTCGCTGCGGAGTGTGATGGCGGGGGGCTGCTTGGAAAGTTCCTCGGCGCGGCGAGCAAAACCTTCGCTGCTTTGCTGTGCGGTGGCACCTTCGTCCCACTTGGCACGCAATTTTTTTCTGGCGGTGTTGGCTTGCCACCAGGTGTCGGCGACGATGGCAACGCCGCAGTGCAGACCCAGCAGGTCCGAAGTTCCATCGACAGCGAAGGCGTGGCGGACGCCGGGCTGAGACTTGATTTCGTCGAAATTGGCGCTGAGGAATTTGCCGGCGTAGACGGGACATTTTTCGTAAACGGCCCAGAGCATGCTAGGGACGCGGAAGTCGATGCTGTATAGATTTTTTCCGGTGACGATCGAGTGATTGTCCACGGCGTGGATGGAGCGGCCGATGATTTTGTAGTCTTTCGGGTCCTTTAGCTGGACGGACTTGAGATCCGGCGGCGGAAGCGTGGCTACTTTTTCGGCGAGGGCGCCGTATGTGAGATGTCGTTTTGTCGGCAAATGGATGACGCGGCCGGAGGAGGTCTGGCATTCGGATTCGGGGACCGACCAGGTTTGCGCGGCGGCGGCGACAAACATGTGGCGGCCAGCAGCGCCGACGCGGCGGAGCGGATCCCAATTGGTGGGAGTGGAAGTGCTGCCACCGGCGCGCTGCGGACCGTATTTCGTTTCGTCGAGGTCGGCCTGCTCGATGCGGACAGAGCTCCAATCGACGTCGAGTTCGTCGGCGATGATCATCGGGAGATGAGTTTTCACGCCCTGGCCTATCTCGGGGTTTTTGGACATGATGGTCACGGTGCCGTCCGCGGCGACGCGAATGAAAGCGGTGGGCACGAACGCGGGGGCTGGCGGCTGCGGTGCTTGCGCAAAAACTTCCGGGAGGAGTTCGGAGTGCAGAGCCAACAGGACACCGCCACCGGCGATGGCGGAGACGCGGAAGAACGCACGACGGTCAAGGAGTGTGGTGCTCATGGGACCTCCCATTGAATCAGATTCCGCCCCAGCGAGGGGCTCGTCCAAGTCGAGGCCATTGTAACGCGGAACGGAATTTTGTGAAGAGGGCGCGGTTAGGAGTAAGGGCTGGCGAGGCTAACCATGATGCGGAGTCGGGTCCGCATCGGTTTCCACTGTTTTCGCGAGAGCAGGAGCTTTCTTGCTGGCGCGCTTACTAGCATAGAGAGCTTGATCGGCACGGGCGAGGAGCTCTTCGGGACGATCGCCCAATTGATATTGCCGCCACCCAGCAGAGAAAGTGACGAGAATCTTGTGGCCTTGCCAGTCCACTTCGAGGGAGCCGAGACGTGCCAAAACGAGCTGCAATTGTTCGAGGGTGCATTCGGGGAGAAGAACAAGGAATTCGTCGCCGCCGAGGCGAACGGCAAGATCCGAGCCGCGGATGACTCGATTGAGGTGGGCGGCAAATTCCTGCAGCACCTGGTCCCCGGCCGGATGGCCGTGCATGTCGTTGATCTGTTTGAAATCGTTCAAATCGAGCGTGAGCACGGTCAAGGGGTGTCCCCTGCGCTCGGAGCGTGCCACCTCCGAGGCGAGGCGCTGCACAGCAAAACGGCGATTGTAGAGGCCGGTCAGCGGATCAACCATGGCGAGATTGCGCAGAATATCGGAATGCCCCTGTTTTTCGGCGAGCTGGCGGCGCAGACGTTTGATCAGAACTTGCTGATAGATGGTGTAGATGTTGAAAACTATAACGAGGATGATCAAACCAAAGACGGCGTCGCTGACTTTGATGTCAAAAAAGGTTTTCAATCCCTGATGAAGAGCCGGAAGGGAAAAGGAAATGACCGCAAAGGTGAGCAAGAGCATCACAAGGATTGAGTATCCCCAGGCCCACCAGTCCCGTCGTTCGATTTGACGGAGTTGCTGGGTCAGCTCTTGATCGCTGGCCTCGACCGAAGATGGAAGAGAAGAGTTTTGAGAGTCGCTCATAGAGAGGGAGGCAACGACAATCACTCGCTGTTGGTTCTACGGTAGGGCTAGGAGACGCCAAGGTCAAGGCAAGTTCAGCCTGAGACGACAAAGTAGTTACTTCAAGGGAAAGGGCGAAACGGGGGAACGGATTCCAGCGGCCGTCGGCATGTAACCTGCTTTGTATCAAGTACTTAAAGGGTTTAAGAAGATGTCATGAAAGTTCTATCGCGGGGGGTACTCGTGTCCCATTGGCCAGGCGCGTTCACCCGGCAATACTTGGCTCTGGAAAATATGGTATCGCTATTCATCCTCGTGTTTGCGAGTATCGCCCTGGGACGGTTCGCCGTTTCGCAATGGCGGACTATCTGGATCACGGCCGCCAACCAGCCAATCTCTGATTCGCTGCAGGTGACGGCCGGAATTGATGGAGCGGCTATTGGCGCACAGGATTTTGGTTCGCTGCTGGATCTCTGCGACAACCTGTCTCCCGGCCTGAAAAAGAAAACTCCCTGGCTCAAAGAAGTGTCCCTATACTACGGCGCGGTTGCAAAACTTGAGCAGGCATTCAAACTAAAGCTTCCCTCGGTTTCCACCTGGGCGAGCCAAGAGATGAAGAACTGCTCACGTTATGTGGCCGTGGTGTTGGACCAGAATCTCGCGATGAACCTGGACCGCCGACTCGCCGCTCGCATCAACTAATCCGCAAGAAAGTGGCTTAGCAGAAGAATGTGTTCGCATTACTGCTGAGCGGAGGCGCGCTTGAGGCGCAGAGCCCTGCGCACGAGCTTTGTCTTGCGGAGTTTTTCTTCCTTTAAGACGGATGCCGGGTCAACCAACCACTGCGATTTGCCGGCTCGACGAGGGTCTTTCTGCTTCGTTCCAGAAAGACGTCCGAGACTGAGCAGGCGACAGACCTCGGAGCTGGTGGTGTCCAACTGGGCGGCGGTTTCCTGAGCGGTAAGCCAGCGGTTGCCGTTCGAGCGCATCGTGGGCGATCCTCCAGCGTGATTTAATTCACTCTATCTGTATATTACCATATATTATAGTTACGATGCGATGCGGGAGTGCAGAAGAGTGAGAGGGAAACGGCTGACCGGTTTAAGTCTTGTTGCGTTTCTCTTTTGTTGATCCTGCGAGGGGGAAGAGAGTGGGTTCGGCGGGAGGAGTGTCCGCGATGTCCTCGAGTTCGGGGTAATGCCGGCGAAGAGGCTCGGGAACTTTAACTTTTGTGCCTTTGAGAATGCTGATGAGCTGCAAAGCATTGACGACCGATTTGCCCTGGAAGTGATTGTTGGTGACTACGAAAGTGTTGCGAGAATGCTCCGCTACGGTGCGGACACGAGTGATCCAGGGAGCGAGCTCAGCGGAGGTGTAGAGATAGTTGTAGCGTTCATGGGCGGGGGCGGCGAGGTCGTCGGAAAACCAGGTGTCGTAGCGACGGCCGTGGAGACGGATGTAGCCGACGGTGGAAGTGGCTTGGTCGGAGGGCGTGAGAGAACGGCCGATGATGGGCTGATCAATGTTGCAGAACCCTGCGTTGTATTCGCTCAGTAGAGATTGAGTTTCGGGAGAGTCCCAGGATGCGTGGCGGACTTCGACGACCAGGGGATAATCGGCAAAGCGTTTAAGAAGTGCCATGAGATACGAAACGGTCTCCTTCGTGCGGTGAAACGAAAAAGGGAATTGGAGGAGAATGGCGCCGAGTTTGCGGGCAGCGTGGAGGACGTCAAAGCCAGCGCGGACGGCACGCTCGTCCGCCGTGGTGGCGCCGGGGATTGAGTCGTGAGTGAAACGTTGCCAGAGTTTGGCGGTGAACAGGAAACGCGGATTTACGAGGACGCGATCGATCCACTGTGCGGCGTGGTCGGGGCGTAAGGGTTGGTAGAACGACGTGTTGATTTCGATGGTGTCAAAAAATTCAGCAAGATACGCGGCTTCATGGAAGCCCTTGGGGCGGCGCCCGGGATAAACATAGCCGGACCAGTCTGGATAGGACCAGCCTGCGGGGCCGACGTAGAGAGTTCCGGGCCGTGGAGCATTCGGCGGGGGACCGGGCACGCCGGCTGGGAGCGGAGATTTTGGTTTGCGCTGGGGCATGGAGCGATCGGCGCGAATGCGCCCAGAGCAGGGTAGAGGGAAGGGAACGCGAGTGTCAACGCACGGCAAGTGAGAAACGCGCGACGGCGTTGCCGCGAACGATTCCGGCTGCTATGCTTTTGCGGTGATGTATTGCCACAAGCGGATCCGCGTCCCCCTCCCCTTCCTCAATCTTTCCTACAGGTGCAAACATGAAACTGTCCATCAGTTACAAGCATGTCGAGGCGCAGAAGCCGGCCGAGGCCGAAGTGGAGCGCCACATAAGTAAATTGGAGAAATTGCTGCAAAGCTACTCGCCGGACCTGGTGCAATTGCACGGGACATTTGCGAAGAACCCGCGGACGGACGAGAGGTCTTGCACGCTGAATTTATCGTTGCCGACGGGAACGCTGCATGCCACGGGGATGGGGGAAAGCGTGCGGACGAGCTGCAAGAAGGCGTTCGGGGAATTGGTAGGGCAAGTAAAAAAGCATCAAGCGAAGCTGCGGAAAGATTACGAGTGGAAGCGGAAACGGCCGATCGAAAACATCGAAGCGCTCTCCTGAGCAAAAGAACGGCGAAGACGCCTTTGCGAATTGGCAATTGCCAGCGCGAGCGCGGCGAGATGTTCAAGCCAGAATTGCTCTAGCCCCTGAAATACAAATAGGCGCCGAGAATACAAAGAACCACGAGGGCAGAACCGCCGACCTCGATCCAGCTCCAACTGGCGCGGGTGTTTGCTTTATCTTCCGTGGTAGTCGTCGCGAACGTGAGGTTCTTGATTGCTGCGTAGTCTGGCTGCGAAGTCGCGTAGCTCACCGCGACCATGACGAGCGCCGAGACCAGCGTGATCAGCACGCTGAAGTACTGGAAATAAATATTGTTGACGATCCATAGGAAAGAGCCATGCGGGTATCCATTCTGAAATCCCCGCAGGCCGAGCGTCACGGGCGTATCCACAATCATCCGGAAAATGCCCAGCACGAAGCCCACCAGCATAGACCAAAGCGCGCCCTGAGCATTCATTCTCTTGAAGAACACGCCCAGGAAGAACACCACAAAAATGGGCGGCGCCAGATAGCCTTGCACCGCCTGTAAGTAGCCGTAGAGCCCGTGCGCATTTTTGATGACCGGAATCCAGGCGAAGGCGATGAATACCATGACCGTGGTGGCGATGCGCCCCATGCGCACCAGTTCATGCTGCGTCGCCCCGGGTTTCCACTTCCCGTACAAGTCCACGGTGAAGAGGGTCGAGCACGCGTTGAACACCCCAGCCAGCGACCCCATCAGCGCCGAGAGCAAACCGGCAACTACGATGCCGCGCAAGCCCGGAGGCAAGAGGTATTGCACGAGCATTGGAAATGATCCCTGGGCAACAGAAGGAATCGCGTGGCCGTCCGGCGCAATCATTCCGGCCAGCTCGGGGATCTTGCCGCTTCTCGCCAGGGCGAAACACACCATGCCAGGGACGATGAACAGATAAACAGGGGCCAGCTTGAGAAACGAGGCAAAGATGCTCCCGCGGCGGGCTACCGTTTCATTGGGGGCACCCAGCGCGCGCTGCACGATATATTGGTCCGTGCACCAGTACCACAGCCCGATGATCGGCGCGCAAAACAACATTCCAAGCCAGGGAAAATTGTCATTGAAATACCAAGCCTGTTTCACAACATGTCCCGCAGCATTCGTTTCGATCACCGGAAACCATGTGCCTTGCACACCTGCAGGAATCAGCGGTTTCCACAGATTGAACATGTCGGAACCGCACCAGTGGCGGAGTTCGCTCCATCCACCCAATTGGTGCAATCCATAGAATGTCAACGAAGCGGAGCCCACGATCAGAACGAGGACCTGAACAGCGTCGTTGTACGCCACCGCGCGCATGCCGCCAAAAACGGTGTAGAGCCCGGTGAGGGCAATGACTAGAATCGAGCCAATCCAAAAGCTGTCGATCTCCATTCCCCCGATGTTGAGACGAAGCTCCGGCAGAAGGGTGCCGAAGACCACGCCGCCGGCGAATATGCCTACGGCGATCTTGGAAACGATGAACGTGATGAGCGAGACGACGGAGAGAACGTAGCGCGAGTTCGCGCTGAATCTCTTTTCCAGGAATTCCGGCATGGTGAAGACCTGCGAACGCATGTAGAAGGGCACGAAAACCCATGCGAGGACCAAGAGGCACCAGGCGTGCAATTCGTAGTGCGCCAGGGCCACACCGCTGGTCGCCCCGGCGCCGGCGAGGCCCACTACGTGCTCCGATCCGATGTTGGAGGCGAAGATGGAGGCGCCAATGATCCACCAACTCAGGTTGCGACCGGCGAGGAAGTAATCCGCGGCGGAATCTTTTCCCCGGCGAACCACCCACCAGGCCACGCAGAGAAGAATGCTGAAATAGACTGCGATTACGGCCCAATCCAGCGGGGTGATCCGGGATTTCGGCGCGAGGGCCAAAAACGATGCGGCAAGAGAGGTCATCGCCCGAGTCTTCATCGCAGGCCGGCGAGAAGGTCGACGGTGAGTTGATCCAAACGTTCGTAGGGCAAGCGCTTCTTACAAATCGCGTCTTTGTCGAAAACGTGGGCCAGCAAAGCAGCGGCGCCCTTTTTCGAATACCGCCCTATCTGGGGAGAGGAATTGCTCCCGCCGGAGATCTCCAGGAGGATGGCTTGAATCTCTTTGTCCGCGTTCCAACGTGCCCCTTTCTCTTTCAGGATCAGATAGGTGCGCATGCAGCCGCGGGCAAAGTCTTTCACGCCGCAATAATCCTCGGTGCGATAGGCATGCGCATCAAAGTGACGCGGTCCGTCATATCCGACGTCCTCCAGGAACTTCACGAGCCAAAACGCAGACTTGAAGTTCGCGGAACCGAAGCGCAGGTCCTGGTCGTAGCGACCCGGCATTTGGTCGTTGAGATCGATATGGAAAAGTTTGCCCGCTTCCCACGCTTGGGCCACTCCGTGCAGGAAATTCAAGCCGGCCATTTGCTCGTGCGCGACCTCGGGATTGACGCCAACCATCTCCGGATGATCGAGCGTGGGAATGAAGCCGAGATAATGGCCGGTGGTGGCCATGTAGATATCCGCGCGCGGCTCATTGGGCTTGGCTTCGAGCGCGAACTTGAAGCCGTACTTTCGATCGATGTTGTATTCGCAAAGATAATTGACCGCTTCGCGAAGGCGCTTCACAGCCTCGTCAGGACGGCGGCAGGCATCGGTTTCGACGCCTTCGCGGCCGCCCCACAGCACAAAAATCTTTGCGCCCAACTCCGCTCCAAGATCCATGGCGCGCATGGTTTTCTGCAATGCGTAGGCGCGCACCTCCGGATCGTTTGCAGTAAAGGCACCGTCACGAAAAATGGGGTGAAAAAAGAGCGACACCGTGGCCATCGGAACAACGAGTTTGTTTTCGAGGCAGGCCTTTTTGAACTCGCGCACAATCGCGTCGCGTTCCGCAGGAGTGGCATCGATGGGCACCAAGTCGTTGTCATGAAGGTTGACGCCCCAGGCTCCCACTTCACCGAGCATGGTAACGATCTCGACGGGAGAAATAACTGGGCGAACGAAATCGCCGAACGGATCGCGACCCCTGTTTCCGAGCGTCCAGAGCCCGAATGAAAACTTGTGTTTTGGTTTCGGCTGGTAAGCGTCATTGTTCGTCATGGGCTTCCTCCCTGGCTTAGGATCGATGCATTTACGAAGTGAAAATGGATTTCATCGCCGGGTAGATTCGGCGGTAGGCGTTGCCGGCGGCGGTCATCACAGCGACATTTGCTGGAATCGGAGAAATGCGTTCCACTATCCGCACAACCGAATCGCAGGCTGCGTCCACGGAGGACCACATCTTGGCTCCCACTCCGGCAAGAATGGCTGCGCCGAAGGCCGCCCCTTCCTCCGCTTCAACCATCTCCACTTGTTGACCATAGACATCCGCTTGAATCTGCCGCCACAGAGGCGACCGCGCGCCTCCTCCGCCTAAACGAATGTTTTTCACCGGAACTTTCATTTCGGCGAAGATGGTGAACGTATCTTTCAAACTGAAAGCGACACCTTCCAGAATGGCGCGTATCACGTGAGCACGCGTGTGCGAGGCCGTCAAGCCCGCCAGAACTCCACGCGCGGCTGGATCCAAATGCGGCGTGCGCTCGCCCATGAGGTAGGGAGCCCAAAGCAGTCCATCCGATCCAGGCGGAGCGGTGGCCGCCTCGGCGGTGAGCTGCTCGTAGGGATCTCGTCCATCTGCCGCGGGAACGCAGGCAAATTGATCGCGAAACCATCGCAGGGAAAGGCCGGCAGCTTGAGTTACGCCCATCACGTGCCAGCGCTCGGGTACAGCGTGACAGAAAGTGTGCAGCCGGCCTCGAGGATCCATCGCTGGACGATCCGTTGCCGCAAAAACGACTCCTGAGGTTCCAATCGTGGCGCTCACAGCGCCCGGAGCGACGATGCCCATGCCGACGGCGCCTGCCGCCTGATCCCCTGCACCCGCAACGACAGGTGTTCCAACCGCTAGACCGGTAGCTTCGGCGCCCGCGGCAGAGACTTTCCCGCAGACTTCCGCCGACTCATTGAGCTCCGGCAGCAACGACCGATCAATTTCGGCCGCCTGCAAAACTTCGGCCGACCACTGACGCCGGGCTACATTCAGCAGGAGGGTCCCTGAAGCATCCGCGACATCGGTGGTTTTTTCTCCTGTCAGGCGGAATCGAACGTAGTCCTTGGGAAGCAGGATCGAACGCACGCGTTTCCAGTTTTCGGGTTCGTTCTCGCGGGTCCATAACAATTTTGTGACCGTGAAATTGGCGAGGGCTGGATTGCAAGTCAGACGAATCAACTGCTCGGCGCCAACGCGCTCGGTCAGCTCTCGGCATTGCTTCTCCGTCCGCACGTCGCACCAAATCAGGGCCGGCCGAACCACATCGCCGCGGGCATCCAGCATCACCGCCCCGTGCATTTGTCCAGAAAACCCGACACAAGAAATCTGCTCTCCTCGCAATTTCCCCGTGGCGAGTGCTTTGTGAATTGCGATTCCCGCGGCTCGCCACCAATCTTCCGGGCGCTGCTCGGCCCATCCGGGCTGGGGCGAGGCAAAGGGCTCATGCTCCGCGGTGGCGGAGACGAAGACACGTCCGTCATGGCCCATGATCAAAGCGCGAGTGCCGCCCGTGCCAACATCGATTCCGAGAACGTAGGTTTGCATAGATTTCAGGGCCATTACGCTCCAAAAACGTTCGCACCGGCCAGGCGGTCAGCGGTACGCGGCGGCCTGAATGCTGTACAGCTCCGAGTACTGACCACTCTTGGCCATCAGCTCCTCGTGCGTGCCGACCTCCACGAGTCGGGCCCCATCGAGCACGACGATGAGATCGGCCATGCGGACCGTTGAGAAACGGTGGGAGACAAGGATCGTGATGCGGCCGCTGTCGCTCTCGCCGGTGCCGCGCGCCACTGCGGCGTAGCGCCCGAACAGTGCGTGTTCCGTCTCCGCGTCCAGCGCGGCGGTGGGTTCGTCGAGGACCAGCAGCAGGGGCTGATCGCGCATGAAGCCACGCGCCAGCGCAAGCTTCTGCCACTGACCGAACGATAACTCGACTCCGGATGGCCACGTCGGACCGAGCTGCGTGTTGAGGCCTGACGTCAGACGGGCGAGGACGTCGCCAGCGCCGGCACGGTCGACAGCCGCGACCACGGCGGGTTCGTCGTCCAGCCGGGGAAGGTCGCCCAAGCCGACCGTGTGCCCCGCGCGGAATTCGAAGCGGAAAAAATCCTGGAACGCGCCCGCGAGACGCGCCCGCCACTCGCCAGCCGGCAAGCGTGCCAGCGGCGTGTCGTCCACGAGGATCGAACCAGATGACGGCTCGTACATCTTCGCGAGCAACTTGACCAGCGTGGTCTTGCCAGCGCCATTCTCGCCGACGATCGCGACGACCGCGCCCGCGGGCAGTGTCACTGACACATCGTCCAGCACAACGCGTGAAGTGCCGGGGTACGCGAACGACACGTGGTCGAGCCGGATGCCGCGGTGTAACACGGTGGGAACCGGAAGATCGCCCGACGCCGCGACGGAGGCGGCGTAGTCCTCGAGCCACGCGAGCCGCCGAGAGCCGTCCATCCAGAATCCGCGCAGGAATCCAATCTCGCCGACGGTGGCGCCGATGTATGCCGACAGCCGCGCACCTGCGGCGAGCACCAGCAGCACTTGGCTGGCCGGCGCGCGGAGGCCGGACGACACGAACACCACCGCACCGACATACGCGAGGCCGAATATCGCCCACGCCAGCGCGTGCCACAACGCCGAGCCCCACCGAGCCACAGCCACCGGTCCATACCAGCACTCCCACGCCCATCGGCGCTCGGAAACCAGTCGCTCTCCGATGCCGGTAACCCGAACTTCCTTCCCTGGAGGCGCGGTGGTGGCGATGGTGAAAAGGTGACGCGCCAGCCGACTGGTTTGTGCCCCGCGCTCCTGCGCGGATCTCTCGACCCCAGGCCGCCACGTCGAGGTCAACACGGTCGGGATCGCGAACACCGCGAGCAGAATGAGCGCTGGGTGAATCGACGCCAACAGCGCCATCGTCACACCCAACCGCAGGATCCACCCGAGCGTGGAAAACAGGGACATGTACATGTGGTCAAGGACAAACACCTGATTGCGGAGCATGGAGAGCCGATCGAGATACTCCGGACGTTCCTGATGCGCGACCGTTGCGACCGAAGCTTGCAGGTGCGCGACATGGGACTCGAGAGAGATGGTCACCTTGTCGCGGAAGCGGCGCTGCACGCGTGTGCTGACCGTGCGGAGAAACCACGTTGCGGCGGTCGACACGCCGAGGCCAATCGCTGCGCCTTCCACCATGCCGGGCCGGTGCTCCAGAACGCCTTTGCCAAGCAGCATCAGCCACAAGGCAAGGAGCGCATCGGGCAGCGCCGCGAGCTGCGACAGCACGAACGCCACGACCATCAGGCGCGGCTCGTGGCGATACCCCAGCTTGCACAACCGCCACATCGACGACAGCGCGGGAGGCAGCGGGTCAATCGTTCCATCCGTCCCGGGCGCGCGACCTCGATTAGGAGAGGACGTCATACGTCGTGCCCTCCTCCTCGCCTGGGACGCTGAAACGCTGCGCCTGCAGATCGAACATCGTCCGATAGCGCCCGCCGAGCGCCATCAGCTCGTCGTGCGTGCCGAGCTCGATGACCCGGCCGTGCTCGAGCACGCAGATACGATCGGCATGGCGGACCGTAGAAAAACGATGGGAGATCAGAATGGTCGTGCAATGCCGCGTCGCGGTGAGCAGGCGATCAAAGATCTCTGCTTCCCCGCGCACGTCGAGCTGCGCGGTCGGCTCGTCAAGCAGCACGACGCCGGCGCCCATCGTGACGGCCGCCAGCGCTCGGGCGAGCGCGACGCGCTGCCATTGGCCGCCCGACAAGTCGGTGCCTCCGTCGTACCCGCGGGCGAGAATCGTGTCCAGTGTGGCTAACTTGGTCGCGCCGGCCGACTCGAGCGCGGCGCGCACGACATCGTCTGGCGCGCCTGCGGGCGCTACGTTGTCGCGTAGCGGCAGCTCAAGGCGGATGAAGTCCTGGAACACGGCCGCGACGCGCGAGCGCCACGACGCGAGATCGAACTCGCGAATATCCACTCCGTCGATCTCGATCGCACCGGATTGCGGATCGTACAACCGGCACAAGAGCTTTGCGATGGTGGTCTTGCCGGCGCCGTTCTGTCCAACGATGGCGAGTGACGAGCCGGCGGGAATCGTGAGATCGAAGTGCTCCAGCACGGCCGCGCCCGCAAGGTACGCGAACGTGACATCGCGGAGGCGAATCTCGCGCGCAGGCGTCGCGTCCGCGGAGCGATCGCCAGAGCGCAGCCCACCGGCGGGACGCATGGCCGGCTCGAGTCGCAGCACTGCGGCGACGGGGGCAGCCGCGCCGTCGAGCGCCCAACTGAATCCGCCAAAGGCGATCATCGACACGCCGACGGCACTCTGCACGTAGACCACGACTTCCCCGAGAGTGATGCGGCCAGCGGCCGCGACGCTCGCCAGTAACAAGAACACCAAAACGTTCGCGGAGACGACGAGGAGCATGCTCCAGATGACAGGTCGCTCGCGCAGGCGGGTGGCTGCGTACTGAAGCTCATGCAAGCGAGTGCGTCTGGCGACGAAACGGTCAATCGTCCAGCCGGCGAGGCCGAACAACCGCAGCTCCTTGCTCGCGGGCGGGTCCACCGCCAGTCGGTAGGCGTAGTCGGCATCCCGCTGCGCGGCGCGCACCTCCTCGGTGTTGCGGTCGCGCCAGATCGCGCTCTCGCGTAGAAGCCAGTGCGTCGCCAGCCACGCGCCCGCGAGCACAATCGGCGCCCACCACGCGTACCTGGCGAGGATCATGGCGGACGCGACACCGGCGATCATCTCGACCATGCCGCTCGCAATGAAATCCAAGGAGATCGACAGCGGCGGGCCGGTCATCCCGAGGTCGAAGTCGCGTGCGACGGTGAGGTCACTAGTGAGCGCAGGATCCTCAAGGTGCCCCATGCCCGGCGGGCGCACGCAGGCCTCGGTGAGCCGGTCGTAGAGCCATGCGGCAGTGCGGTCGCCCAGGTTGGCGCTGACCGCCTGATGAATTGGACTGAGCACCTGAAGCAGCACAAAGATCGAGCCGGCAAATGCGAGCGGACCGGCGAGAGGATCGCCGCGTTGCACGGCGCCGACGAGCACGCCCATCGCGATCGCGAAGGCTGCCGGCAGGATCCCTCTCAGGAGGAGGGTCGTCCACCAAGCAGTGGCGAGGAAAGGATCCGCCTTCGGCAGGACGCCGAAGAACTTCCATTCCTTGCGCTCTGTCAGTGATTGGAACACGACCGCATTCTGCCACAGAACCGGCGCGAGCTCATGAAGAAGACGATTTGGAGTCGCACGGGATCGAACATGACGCGTCTTTGATTACTTCTGATTCGCTAGTGCTCTCGCTGGACTCATTTGCGCGAGTCTGGTCCAATAGTGCCAACTCAGGTGCAAGTTCCGCTCTCGATGGGTAAAGAAAGGATGATTTCGTGAAAAGGTTCTCGCTCGCTTTTGTTCGATTTGTATACGCTTTATTTGTCCTCATCCCGGTCGGTTTTCAGGGCTCCCCAGCTCGCGCACAGGGTAGCGGCAGCGAGCGGATATTTTTTGATGCCAAGATTTTTACGAGTGATTCGCAGAATCCTTACGCCTCCGCTGTTGCGATTCGAGACGATAAAATTGTGGCCGTTGGAAATCTCCCGGAAGTTGCCAAATCCGTTTCTTCGAATGCGGAGCGTGTGGATCTTCACGGCAAATCTCTATTCCCAGGATTCATCGATTCCCATAGTCACTCGTTGATGGGAGGCATGGCCCTGATTTCCGCCGATGCCAGCGAAAAAGTAAAAACGATGGACGAGCTTGTTACTTTTGTTGCTGAAGCCAAGACGTCCGGGCGTGGAATACGCGGTGAAATTCTACAAATCCTGGGCCTTCCTCTCGAATTCTGGTCTCACACCGATGAACTCAATGCCAAGTTCAACATCGGCGCCTACGCCAATCAGCCGGTGTTGTTGAGCGGCATGGATGGCCACACCGGCTGGGCAAATCGCGCGCTACTGAAGCGCGCCGGCATCACCGGCGAATATCTGAAGAAGCTTAGCGAGGGCGAGCGCAGTTATTACGGCGTGGGCAAAGAATCCGAGCCCAACGGCTTTGTCGTGGATGCCGGGATGGAAAAAATCGATCGGCTGCTGCCGAAGGCCACGGATGACCGACTTCTCGCCTCCGGCCGCGCAGCGCTGCAATACAACTACAGCCTCGGCATCACGTCCTGGCTTGATCCCCTTGCCAATGAAGATGTCTTGAAGGCTTACAAACTCCTTGCCGACCATGGCGAGCTTATCTCTGAAGTCGTGGCGTTCCCGCAAGTCTTTGCGAAAGACCCCGGGGCCGAACTCGCCGGAGTGCAGAGAACGCGCGAAGCCTACAAGAACATCCACAATCTCTACATAACCGGTATCAAGCTTTTTGCCGACGGAGTCGTCGAATACCCATCGCAGACGGCCAACCTAACAAAACCTTACAAAAATACGGGGCGCAACGGTGATTTGCTCTTCGACCCGAAGAAATTTGCCGAGTTGTGCGTCGCGGCAGACAAACAGGGCCTGATTATCCACGTGCATGCGCTGGGTGACGGCGCGGTCAAGGCGGCGCTTTCCGGAATTGCGGCTGCGCGGAAGGCCAACGGAAATTCCGGGCTGCCGCATACACTCACCCACGAACAGTTTGTAGCTCCAGAGGACTTTCCGCGCTTTCGCGAACTGGGGGTCATCAGCGCGCTGCAGCTCCTGTGGGCCAGCGCGGGAACGGACACGATTGAAATCGTGAAACCGTATCTCGATTCGGAGGTGTACAAGTGGCAGTATCCGGCGCGGTCGATTCTGGACAACGGCGGCGTCATTTCCGGGGCCAGCGACTGGCCGGTGTCCAGTGCAAATGTGTTCTTGGCAGTTTATCAGGCGGAAACCCGCAAAGGTCCTGAAGGCGTCCTGGACGCCTCACAGGACATGCCACGCGAAGCGATGTTTTACGCCTACACGCGAAACTCTGCTCGCGCCATGAATCTTCTCGACAGTATCGGAACCATCGCGCCGGGCAAGCGCGCCGACCTGATTCTGATTGATCGCGACGTGCTCACCGTCAGCCCGGAAGAGATGCGCGATGCCAAAGTGTTGTGGACCATCGTGGCGGGAAAGACCGTCTACCGGACTTCGAACTGAATTCAGCCAGAATCTCAATAGGTCTCTAGCGCGTTCGATTGGATCAATGGCGCAGTCTCTTCGCGCCAGCGAACATTTAGCAGAGGAGATTCGGCTCGTGAACGTGTAGGAGTTATTGCGGCCCGGTGGAATCAGGGCCCGGCGCGCAAACGAAAATGTGGATGATCAACTCAATGAGGGTAAACCGGCTCGTTTTCCTACTGGCGCTCGCATCAGCAGTCTCCGCTCAAGAATGGCGATTCTATGGCGGTGACGCCGGTGGAACGCGATCCTCGCCGCTCAGACAGATCAATCGCCAGAACGTCGGAGAGTTGAAAAGGGCGTGGACGTATCACGTCGGAGAGGCCGACCGCATGGGCAACGGCACCGACCGGCATCGCGTCGCGCCGTTTGAATCCACGCCGCTGGTGATTGACGAGACGCTCTATTTGTCCACGCCTTCCAATCGTGTGATCGCGCTTAATGCGGAGAATGGACAAGAGATATGGCAGTTTGACCCGCAAGCCGGAAGCGCAGGCCCGCGGCAGTTCTTCCAGCACCGTGGGGTCGCCTACTGGCAAAGCAAGACAGGAGATGACCGCCGAATTCTGTACGGGACTTTCGATGGACGCTTGATCGCGCTGGACGCGAGGACCGGCAAACCATGCCGCGATTTTGGAAAAGACGGAACGGTCGATCTGCGTGCAGGAATTGCGGACGCCTATCCTGGTGCGGAATATTCGGTGACGTCGCCTCCGGCCATCTATCAAGACCTGGTCATTACGGGAGCCGCTGTTCCGGAATATCCTCGTAAAGGACCCAGCGGCGTGGTGCGCGCTTTCGACATCCGCTCGGGCAAGCTCGTCTGGACCTTTCATACGATCCCCCAACCGGGAGAAATCGGACACCAGAGTTGGGAGGGAGATGCATGGAAAGATCGCACCGGCGCGAATGTCTGGTCGCTTATGAGTGTAGACGCTGAGCGCGGTTTAGTTTTTCTCCCGATCGGCTCAGCTTCCTACGACTTTTATGGCGCAGACCGCAAGGGCCTCGATCTATTCAGCAACTGCCTGGTAGCGCTCGAAGCTGCCAGCGGCAAGCTCGTGTGGTACTACCAGATGGTGCATCACGATATTTGGGATTACGATATGCCCGCGCAGCCCGTGCTGATCACGGTGCGACGGAATGGCCGGGAAATTCCTGCGATTGCGCAGGTGACCAAGATGGGATTTGTATTTATCCTTGACCGGCTCACGGGGAAACCGTTGTTCCCGGTGGAGGAGCGCCCGGTTCCCAAGAGCGACGTGCCCGGCGAAGCTGCTTGGCCGACACAGCCATTCCCAGTCAAGCCGCCGCCTCTCGTGCGACAGTCGTTTAGCGAAACGGAGATCAGCAACGCAACGCCGGAGTCCAATCGCTATTGCACTGAACTGTTTCATTCGCTCGAGAATCATGGAATGTATACACCCTACGGCCGCAAGATGACTTTGGTGGTCCCCGGCACATTGGGTGGAGGGAACTGGTCCGGGGCTTCTTTTGATCGCGCCTCCGGCTATTTGTTTGTCAATGCAAATGAGTTGGGAGCCGTTGGAGCGATGGAACCGCAGGCCGCGGACGCACCAGTGCAATATCGGCGAGGGTCCAAAGAAGGCGAGTACGCCCGCTTCTGGGACCAGAACCAGTGGCCCTGCCAGAAGCCGCCTTGGGGAACGCTCAATGCGGTGGACGTGAACAAGGGAGAGATCGCCTGGAAAGTGCCACTTGGGGTTGTGGATGGGTTGAAGACGATAACTGGAACGCCTAACCTTGGGGGCTCGATCGTGACCGCCGGTGGAGTGGTGTTTATTGGGGCGACGACCGACAGCCGTTTCCGGGGATTCGATGCGAAAACCGGGGAGCAACTGTGGGCCGCCGACCTGGAAGCAAGTGCGCACGCCACTCCGATTACGTACCTGGGGAAGAAAACTGGAAAGCAGTTCGTGGTGATCGCCGCCGGAGGAGGCGGATATTTTAGAGGGAAAGTGTCCGACGCACTGGTTGCGTTTGCGCTTCCGGATTAGTCGAACCGAACAATCACGATTTGAAGGACGCGTACCCCTTGAGGCGGCATTACTGAACCGCCCGCTGGGAACGGAGACGTCAGGAATGTTTCGATCACCAATAAGATTCAGATTGTGCAGGCGCCGAACCCGTTCGATCATGAAAAACTGCTGTCTCGGGACCCTGCTGATTTTGGCAACCGGGCACCAAGGATTTGCGCAGTCAAATCAGTCAAACATCGTCGTGGTTCGGCCGAAGGAAATCCACGACGTGCTTGTTAATCCCGGAATGGGGATTACCACTTTTCAGAGATTCAACGGGCAAGTGCCTAATTCTCCTTTGAAGTGGTCTGAATTCGGGCCAGTCACAAAGCTGCCGCAAGCGCCCACGAAGCCAGATTTTCCTGAGACTTCCATCTCGTATTGCCGCTGGTATTGGAACGTCCTTGAGCCGGAGCCGGGCAAGTTTCATTGGGAGATTGTAGATCTGGCATTGGAAGAAGCTCGAGCGCATGGACAAACTCTCGCGATTCGCCTAATGCCATACTCCAACCAGGATCCTCTCCCTGATTGGTATCGCAACTCGGGCGCGCGGCGCGCCAACAAACCGACCGATAAGGACGGAGGAATCTGGCAGCCAGATTTTAGCGATGCGCTATATCGTAAGTACTGGGGCGAGCTTGTGGCTCAGGCCGGAAAACGATACGACGGGAATCCGTATCTTGACAGCGTAGATATTTCGTCGGTGGGCTATTGGGGAGAGGGTTGGAGTCCGTACATGCCGGCGTTTGCGTACCAGAAGGAGCTGATTGATATTTGGCTCGAGGCGTTTCGGCGCACGCCCTTGCTAATGAACTTTGACGAGCAGCAGGCGCTCACTTATGGCACGGAACACGGCGCGGGGTGGAGACTAGATTGCCTCGGAGATATGCGCACAAACTCCGACAATGAATATTTTCCGGCGGAGATGCTGGAGGTTTATCCGCAGCAGGTGGTGCGTGCCGGGATTCAGGACGTTTGGCAGCGCAGTCCGGTCTCGCTGGAGACTTGCTTCACGGTTGCGGGTTGGAAAGAGAAAGGCTACGACCTTAACTATATTCTGGAGCAAGCGCTGCGCTGGCATGTGAGCTCCGTGAACATAAAGTCCGCACCGATTCCGTCCGAATGGAAAAGTCAATTCGAAAGCTTTCAGAAGAAGATGGGGTACCGTTTTATTTTACGGCGATTGGAATACCCGAAGGCGGTGACTGCGGGCTCGATGATGCCAATTCACATGTGGGGGCTGAATGCGGGGGTCGCTCCCATTTACAGGGAATTCTCGCTGGCCGTGGAGCTGCGATCTTCCAAAACCGCGACGATCATTCGAGTTCCGGTGGACGTTCGGAAATGGCTTCCAGGAGATGCCGTATTCGACGGCACGCTGTACGTCCCTGAAAATCTGGCAGCAGGTACTTACGATTTCCGGGTCGCGATGCTGGATCCGAGAACAGAGCAACCAGCGATTCGATTCGCGATTGAGGGCCGCCAGGAAGACGGCTGGTACGACATGGGTTCGCTCACGGTAAGAACGCCGTGAGTTATTTCACGTTTCGGTGCGGCCAAGGAAGATGGCGATCCATTGAGTACACAAGCGGGCTGCAAAGAGGAAGCATGATCCAGCCATGCATTCTGGCCGTGCTGGCTGGAGCGATTGGCCTGCATGCGCTAGCCGCGGAGAATCCACCGGCACCGCAATCTTTCTTTGTCCGTGAACAACCCTTGCCGCCGGGACCACGCATAACACCTTTCCTACAGTATCAAGCGGAGCAAGCGTGGCGCGAAGACGACGATCGCCGAAAAGCCTGGGACGCCATCCATGACCAGAAAGAATTGCTAAAGACGCAAGACGAATTGAGGCAAAGGCTATTGCAAATGATCGGCGGCTTACCGGCGGTAAAGACGGATCTGCATCCGCGCGTCACCAGCAAGATTCAGATGGATGGATTTTCGGTTGAAAAACTGATCTTTCAAAGCTTGCCGGGCGTCTATGTCACTGCGCTCGTTTACGTGCCGGATGATCACTCCAGGAAGCATCCTGCCGTGCTGGTGCCTGCGGGCCATGCACCCGATGGAAAATTTCATTATCAGTCGTTGAGCCAAAGATTGGCGGGGCGAGGGTATGTCGTAATTTCCTGGGATCCCGTCGGGCAAGGAGAACGGAGCCAATTCTGGGATCCGATTGCAGGGAAGAGCCGCTATAACCTGATCTGCGGCGAACATGCGGTGATGGGAAACCTGGCCTATCTGGCCGGGGCGAATCTTGCTCGGTGGGAGATATGGGACGGCATTCGCGTGGTCGATTATCTGCTCACGCGCCCTGAAGTTGACGGCGAGCGAATCAGTATCACTGGAACGAGCGGCGGCGGCTTTCAGGCTACGCTCATAGCCGCCCTCGATAAGCGCATAAAAGTGGCCGTGCCTTCGTGCTATATCAGCGCGCTGCCGATGAGGATTTATAACCGGATTTTTGCCGATCCCGACAGCGACCCCGAGCAGGATTTGTTTGGCATGATTTCAAATGGCGTGGACCACCCCGGGTTGCTGCTGCTGATGTATCCCCGGCCTGTATTGGTGGCTGCCGCGGTGCTCGACTTTTTCCCCATTGAAGGCACGCGCAAGACTGTTCGCGAAGTGCGAAAGCTGTACGAGCGTTTCGGCCGCGGAGACCGAATTGCGCTGGTCGAAGGCTATCACACCCATCAATTCTCCCCGGAGAACCAGGAAGCTGCACTCGACTTTCTCGACCATTTCAATGAGATGCCGGTTCGGCACGGGCTGCCTCCGGTAACGGAACTCACGAGTAAAGACTTGCAATGCACCCGAACAGGCCAGGTCACGCTCGATTACACCGACGCAAGATCTTTGATGTCGGTGATCCGAGAGTATTACGACGAACACAAAACGGGACCGGGACACAGTCTCGCGAAGGAATATTACGGCGACAAATACAGCGGAGTGAAACAGTGGCACGTCAGCGAATATGCCGGCGTCCCGCCCAGAAAAGAGCAGATTACCTGGGAAGCCATGGGGAGCTCAAAATCAGACGGTGTGACGATTGACCGCTATATGCTGCGCCACAGCAAGTTGCTTGAAATGCCGCTGCTGTACATTCACAAGTCCGCCACTGGCAAACGAGCATTCCTATTGTGGTTCCGCGAAAGCGGAAAAGCGACCGTGGACGACTGGCCTGAAATCAAGAAATACGTGGATGAGGGCTACGATATTGTCTCGTTTGATTTCCGTGGCCTCGGGGAGACGCGTATGCAGTACACGGCGGTTTCGACGGATGATCCGGAGTTGAGTATGCTGGATTTTGATCATGCTTATGTCAATTCTATTTCGGGGGTGTTAGCAAATCATGTTTACAACTCTCTTTTGATCGGTCGGCCGTATTTTCTGCAAATGATTGAGGATGCAGAAATCGCAAGTCGGTTTTCCGGTGAGAAGCTGGGTGCAAGAATGGTGGCTGTAACTGCCGCCGGCCATGCCTTTACGCTCGCGAGCGCTGTTGCGGAGACACTGCCGGGGATTAAGCTCCTGCCCCAGCCAGATGCGAAAGTCTTGAAATGGTCTGAAATCGTCCAGCAGGAACGGGAGATTTGGCCAGTGCAGTTTCTACTACCGTCGGGAGCTTATATTCACTAAGCACAATGCTTTTTCGGCGCTTGGTGCCCCACTACCATCAGCCGATTCTCGGCGCGCTTCAACTAGTTCACAAGCTTCAAAATTCCAAAGCGAGTTGGCACATGAAATGTTCTTCCCTCGGGAATGATGCTCCACGCAAGAAACTTACGGTGATCGTCACCGCCATTTCCTGCTGCTCGGAAGAAATTCGCTCGCCAGTCCGTGCCCTGATGTATCGCGATGACATTCATCGATGAGATCGGTATGCGCAATTCGGCGGTCCAAATATGGTTCTTGGCGTCGATGCGCGTTGCATGCTCAAAGCCTGAATTCCAGGACGCGTCATTGAATGGCTCTTTCGTCTTATCGATTTCGAGATCCACCCACTGGTTATTGGGGGCCACCTCGAACTCATAGTAGTGATTCACTCGCTCTGGCTGAGGGTTCAAGAAAACCTCGACAACGTCACGATCCCAAAGCTGCCACCGTTCCGCCGCCGGGTCTTCCCCCTCATAGACGTTCAGGGAATCGTAGCGAGACCAAAAGGCGAAGTAGATATGTGTTTCGGTCCAAACGGATGCGACGCGAGTCGAGACCTCCGGGTAGTGGGACTTACCCGTGGCGTCATGGTCAAACTTCACGGAGTCGGCGTGCTTCCATACGGCCTTAGAGAGATCGCCATTCGGCAGAAAATCCACCGGGGCGCGTTTCGCCAGGAGTTGCAAATCGCTGGCATAGGATTGTTGAGGTAGAGTGGCGATCTGGCTCGGGTGTGAAAAGGGGAACAATGCGAGACCTGCACTTGCGAGAGCACCAATCAAGACTCCCATTGTCTTTAGGACCATCAGTAAGTTCCTTGTGCCTTGATCGGTTTGAACGGTTGAAGCGCGACTTGCATCCTCGATATCTGGATTAGCCCTATACAGAAGTGAAATTCTGGAGCTTTATCCCCACTTTGACAAGCGAAAGTAAACGATATAAAAGAAAGTCAAACGAAATGTAGAATACGTGGCGTGGCGATCAACTCAGACAGGAGGGATTCATGAGTGGAATAGGCCGGAGACGCTGGTTGGGAAGCTTGGGTGCGCTTTTTGCGGCAAGCAGATTACCAACGACCTCGATAACCTCACCACCATTCGCGCCGGAGAGCGCGGGAAAGCCACTTCAGCTCGCGGACTTCCAACCGCGCAGTATGTTACACGTTCCGGAGACGAAGGTGCCCCGTTCACGCTATCCGGTCATAGACATCCATACACATCTGTCTTTTACGGCAAAGTCAGCCAACGGAGTTGGGATAGGCGAAGCGATGAAGTATCTGGCGCCGGTGGAGGGGTTACTACCACTGATGGATCGAAAGAACATCCGTGTGATGGTCAACCTGACTGGCGGGGTCGGCAAAGGACTAGAGGAAACGATTCGAAAGTATCAGCAGCCCTATCCGGAACGGTTTATAACTTTCACAGAACCGTGGTGGGAGCGCGCGAATCAACTAGGGTATAGCAAATTTCAAGCCGATGAGATTGTTCGAGCGCAGCAGGCAGGCGCGCGCGGACTCAAAATTCTTAAGACGCTGGGACTTTATTTGCGCGAGGGAATCTCGAAGGGGCCATTGGTAAAAATTGACGATCCACGTTTTGATGCTATGTGGGAAACATGCGGATCCCTGGGCATTCCGGTTGCGATTCACGTTTCAGATCCGGAAGCCTTCTTCCTTCCGATCGATCGCTTCAATGAGCGCTTCGAGGAATTGAACAACCATCCCGATTGGTCGTTTCATGACCGCGATTTTCCCAGTAACGCGGAACTGTTAGAGGCGCGCAACCGCGTGTTGGCCCGCCACGCGAAGACTCAGTTCATTGTGCTCCATGTGGGCAATGACGCTGAGAATCTTCCTTACGTCGGTGAATGCATGGACCGCTTTCCCAATATGCATGTGGAACTCGGCGCGCGGATTGGGGAGCTAGGACGCCAGCCGCGTATGTCCAGAAGGTTTTTCGAGAAATATCAGGATCGAATTCTTTTTGGAACGGATGCCGTTCCCCATGGAACTGACACGCCACAGCAAATTTTCAATGACGAGCTTTACGAGATTTACTACCGCTTTCTTGAAACTGAAGACGAATACTTCGACTATGCACCCGCATCTGTGCCTCCTCAAGGGCGCTGGCGGATTTACGGTCTCGGTTTGCCGGACGGAATACTAAAGAAAGTCTATTACGAAAATGCTGCCCAGCTTTTGCGATTCAAAATCTAGCGGTGCTTCAAGGGATTGACAAAGAAGGCGGTTTCTGCCAAAAAAGAAAGCGAAGCAACGTTAACGAAAGTAAAGGAAAGAAATAGATGGTCTTTTCTCTTCTTCGGCTTGCTGTGGCCGCGCTAATTTTCGCCAGCGGTGGCGACTCGCGTCCCGGTGATTTCAAGATCATTGGCCCCGGGGGTGGTGGAGCAATGTTCCATCCAACTATCAGTCCTCACGACGCAAATACCGTCCTGGTCAGTTGCGATATGACCGGGTCCTATATCACCTACGACGCAGGCAAGTCTTGGCGCATGTTTAATTTGCGAGGTGTTGTCCGGTTCTTTGTTTTCGATCCGCAGGATCGGAAGGTGATTTATGCGCAATCTAACGGTCTGTGGCGCAGCCAAGACCAAGGCGAGACTTGGAGCCTGATTTATCCGAGACCTTCCTCCGTGAAGAGCATCAAGATGAGTTCCGATCACTCGGACGAAGATCTAATTGCAGAGCCGAATCCTCTGGGTGAGATCACCGCAATGGCCATCGATCCCTCCGATTCCAAAACATTTTTTGTGGCCGCAGGCGATAGAAAAAAGGCGACGGCTGCCCTCTTTGTCTCGCATGACGGAGGCCAGAATTGGAAAAGAGAGGGGGATCTACTGGGACTGGCCGAGAAGCTGTGGGTCTATCCTAATTCACCTACCGTTGCTCGGATGATTCTCATTGCGGGTCCACATTTCATCGAAAAGAAAACCTCGTCCGGCATGCAGAGCCTATCCGGCCCCTCCGCAAAGACTTTCACAGATGTTTCCGCGGGATTCAGGAAGGATGGCAAGCCGTTGATTTATGTCATTGGCGACGAATCCGCCTTCGCGTCAGATGACGAAGGAACAAGTTGGCGAAAGGTCGGATTGGGGCAAGGCGGCGGAAAAATGAGAGCAATCGCTACCAGCTTGCGCAATCCAGAGACGGCCTATGTCTCCTATAGAGAACTGGAAGAGGGCGGAGTCAAATGGCTAGGAGTTGCCAAGACCACGGACGCGGGACGCAACTGGCAACCGGTTTGGAAGGAGGACAGCAATCCGGCCGCTAAGCCCGCCGCGAATATCCACGACGCATGGATCACAGAACGATTTGGGTCGGATTGGGGCGAAAATCCCCTGGCGCTGGCCGTGGCCGAGCAGGACGCCAGCATAAGCTACGGGACAGATCTGGGAAGAACGATGCGCACGACGAACGGAGGTGCAAGCTGGGTTGCCGTCTATTCACGAAAGGCCAGCGTAAACGGATGGGCCAGCACAGGTCTCGATGTAACGAACGCCTACGGCTACCACTTTGATCCGTTTGATCACAATCGGCAATTTATCTCCACAACAGATATTGGTCTTTTTCGCAGCGAAGATGGCGGTCAGTCCTGGATTAGTTCCACTCGCGGTGTGCCCAAGGAATGGATGAACACCACGTACTGGATTGAATTTGACCCCGAGGTGAAGGGACGTGTCTGGAGCGTGAACAGTTGGACCCATGATCTACCCCGGCCGAAGATGTGGAGAAGAAAAGGAATTCGGGATTATCGAGGCGGCGTATGCCGCAGCGATGACGGGGGAAAGACCTGGACAAAGTCGAATGAGGGAATGGAGGAAACTGCAGCGACGCACATCTTACTGGACCCGACGAGTCCGCCCAGTGCGCGCGTGCTTTATGTTGCCGCCTTTGGGCGCGGCGTGTACAAGAGCGTGGATGGGGGCAAGAGCTGGAAGCTGAAAAGTAATGGCATTACGCAGAAAGAACCCTTTGCCTGGAGAATTGTGAGGGATGCCACGGGAACATTGTACTTGCTGGTGGCACGTCGTTCCGAAGATGGGAGCATAGGAACTGATGGTGATGGCGCCATTTACAAATCCGCCGATGGAGCGGAAAAGTGGAGGCGGGTAACGATGCCGGAGGGAAGCAATGCTCCGAATGGCTTGGCAGTTGATCCCGGCGAACCGGACCGGCTCTATCTCGCGGCGTGGGCGAGGGACAAGGGAGAACACGGCGAGGGTGGTGGCATCTTCTTGTCTGTGAATGCGGGAGAGACGTGGACTCGAGTGTTAGATCGCGATCGCCACGTCTACGATGTCACCATCGATCCGCGCGAAGCGAAAATACTTTACGCTTCCGGGTTCGAGTCCTCCGCGTGGAGATCAAACGACCGCGGTGAAAACTGGACGCGCATACCTGGATTTAACTTCAAGTGGGGACATCGCGTCATTCCCGACCCCCAAGACGCCAAAAAAGTTTACATCACTACATTTGGCGGGGGCGTTTGGCATGGCTCGGTGGATGGAGAGGATCGTCCATTGGACAATATTACCCCTGAGCTTCAGCCCGGACGATAGGACGAGAGTGCACAAACCTCCTGTCGAGAAAGAGATATAAGGATCCTATGGAAGGTGCCTCCTTGTTGACACAGGCGGACTGGCAGCGTGCGCTCGCAAACGATCAAGCGAGAGCGGCAGAACTATTTGGCCGGCCGGAAGCGGAGCAAAAACGGCTTGGCTATTTCCACACGCTGCGGGAGATCTGCCAGCAACCTTGGACGTGGCTGCGCACTTGCGATCGAATGATCGCGTCGCGGGAGCGCCTGAGTCAGGACTTGGCAGGAATTCGAAGTCTCGTGCTTACTGGTTCCGGCAGTTCAGAGTATGCCGCCCAATGCGTTTGCCCCCCACTGCAGAATGAGCTGGGGATCAGCACGGAATCGATCAGTGGTGGCGCGCTCTTAATGTATGGTGGAAGAACATTGGCTCTGGGAAGGCCTGGGTTGCTAGTTTCGTTAGCGAGATCTGGAGACAGCCCCGAGAGCTGGGGAGCCCTGGAACTAATGCTGGACACGGAGCGTGAGTTTCGACACGTGGTGGTGACCTGCAACGAGCAGGGAAGTCTAGCTAGAGATTCGCGTCTCCATGAGAAAGTACATGTCATTACTCTACCTTCCGAGACTCATGACAAGAGCCTGGTCATGACGAGCAGTTTCACAAACCTGCTGCTGGCGGCGCGCTTCATCGGAATGCTGGAAAGGCCAGATGAATATCGAAGTTTGTGTGAGAGGTTGAGCAAAATAACTGGCGAGCTGATCCGATCTAAGTTCGATATTCTGGCAAAGATTGCCTCCACGGATTTCCGCCGCGCCGTATTCCTTGGCAGTGGGTCGAGTTTCGCGGCCTCACGCGAAGCGGCACTGAAGATGTTAGAGCTGACCGCAGGTCGCGTCACCACACTTTGCGAAACGTATCTGGGATTTCGGCATGGCCCCATGAGCTACGTGCAGGACGACACTCTCATCGTTTGCAATTTATCGTGCGATGCCACGATACGAGCATATGAACTGGATTTATTGCACGAATTGGACCGAAAAAAACTTGGATTGTCCAAACTTATTGTTGGAGAGAATATTCCGGATTCTGTAGTTAGAGAAGGTGATGGGGTCATCGAATGCCAAGGATTGACTGAGCTTGGCGATGAAGAAAGCCCAACAGTGTGTGTGGTCGTCGCCCAGCTGCTGGCTTTTTTTCGCTGCCTCGAAGAGGGGCTTCAACCCGATTCACCGTCTAAGGGAGGGATTATTAGCCGCGTAGTGGAGAAGTTTCCCCTGCACACTCCTTCGTGAAGAGCCCTCGGATTGAAACTTTGGGCGCTGGAGGGATGGCCTATAGGATTGCTTCCATTCATGATCGAGAAGTACTCACCCGAAACGGAATGAGCGGAGGTTTCCTCGCGAGGCGGTTCTGATGCGATGTATGGCCCTATTTCTATTCCTGGTGGCTAGCGGCGTTCCCATTCGAGCCCAGGTCCAGGTGTGGGAAGGTGTTCTAAGTCTTCCGGCATTCGAAGAGGGAGCGCCCGATCCAAACCCTTCCTTCGACCAGTTTGCGATCGGCCGATTTAGTTATCCCTATACGTTGCGGAAACAAATAACCGATCAGCGTACGGAGCACCAATGGCGCGCAGTCTATCTTGAAAACGAATATCTGAAATGTTCGGTGCTGCCGGACTTGGGCGGACATATTTATACGTGCATCGACAAAATTAGCGGGCAGCCGATGTTCTATGCAAACCCTTCCATCAAGAAAGCCCGGATCGGTTATCGCGGAGCCTGGGCCGCATTCGGGGTCGAGTTTAACTTTCCCGTTTCTCACAATTGGGTCTCGATGTCCCCGGTGGATTTCGCATATGCGGGCCACGAGGACGGCAGTGCTTCGATCACCGTCGGCAATATCGACAGAGCTTATGGAATGGAATGGTCCGTCGAATTGACTCTGCGTCCTGGTTCCACCGTTCTCGAACAGCATGTCACGCTGAGTAATCGAAGCGATGTACGCCACCGTTTCTATTGGTGGAACAATGCCGCCGTTCAGGTTTGGGACGATTCCCAGATCCAATATCCCATGCGCTTTGCTGCGTCACACGGGTTTGCGGAAGTGCAAAGGTGGCCGATCGATTCGCAAGGGAAGGATCTCAGCGTCATACATAACCAGACCGACGGACCAGTGTCATCGTTTGTCCATGGAAGCCGGGAAAACTTCATGGGCGTCTGGAATCCCCGAACAAACACCGGAACCGCGCATTTTGCAGATTACGCCGAGTTACCGGCCAAGAAAATCTGGTCCTGGGGAGTTGACGCGGATGGCCTTGATTGGCGCAACACACTTTCCGACAACAATAGCGCCTATGTCGAGTTGCAAGCGGGCCTTTTCCGAAATCAGGAGACGTATGCATTCCTCGAGCCGCGACAGTACATAGCCTTCACTGAATACTGGATGCCCGTCAGGCAAACGGACGGGATTTCCCGCGCGAATCTTGCCGGGGTAGTTCACTTAGAGCGAAAGAACGACAGGTTAGTGGTCTCTTTTAATGCCAATCGAAAGTTGTCGGATGCTGCGATCCGAATTTTGGACGGAAACACTCCCCTGCTCAACGAGAAAGGAGATTTTGCAGCGGAACAAGTTTGGAAGAGGGAGATTCGTGTCCCGAATGCCGGCAGGAAGTATACGTTTGAACTCAAGAGCAGCGAGGATGCTCTGCTTTTGAGGCAGACGGAAGGTGAATATGACTGGTCGCCGGAGTCCGAAGTCAAAGTCGGCCCGCAGGTTTCCTACACTGTACCGGAGGAGACGCGGCGAACCGCGGACGATTGGCTCCAGCAGGGCAAGACTGAAGAATTGAACGGCAACTTGTTGGCCGCCGTGCAAACCTATCAAAAGGCATTGGCGAATTTCCCCGCCGATTTTGAATTGTTGAAGGCGGCGGGACGACTTGACGCTAGTCTGAAGCGCTTTGAAGAAGCGGTATCTCATCTGGCTGCCGCTCATGATCGAAATACCACCGATGCCGAGATTTCGTATTATCTGGGAATCGCGTACGAGGGCGTCGGGCGAGAGAAAGATGCTGTTGACGCTTACCAGGAAGCGATGCGATTGCCGTCCTACCGTGCGGCTGCTGCATTGCGCCTTGCCGAAGTGCAGGCACGCCTGGGTGCCCTGCAACAGGCGAAAGACTCTCTGACGAAGAGTCTCCAATCTGCCCCGGGAGACCTGCGCGCAGCGGAAGAACTGGCCGCTGTCTTGCGTGCGCTCGGAAGGACAACAGACGGGGAAAAGCTAGCAAGGGAACGGCTCGCCCGCTTTCCGTTGAGCGATTTTCTACGCGAAGAACTTGGAGAGCCGAACCTAGCGCATCTGGCTGCCGATCCTTATCGCGTCTTAAATATTGCGTCAGAGTACGCTCGGTTGGGACTTTACCGTCGAGCGGTGGAGGTTCTCTCACGCGAGTATCCACTACCAAAAGCGGACCAAAGCGAACCCGGCGCAGTGACTCCTCAGAACCACCCTCTGGTTGTCTATTTTCGAGGGTACTGCCGGGAGAAGCTCAGAGAGTCGGGTGCAAATGACTATTTGCAAGCTTCCCGGCTTTCCACTGCCTATGTATTTCCGAACACAGTCGAAGACCATCAGGGGCTCAAAGCCGCCATTCGCACGAACGAGAAAGATGCAACCGCACATTACCTGCTGGGCACCTGGTATTTCGCCCGCGAAAAAACGGACGAGGCACTCAGTGAATGGCAACAGGCGCGGAAGCTCAATCCCCAGATACCAGTGTTGGCGGCCAGTCTTGGATTAGCGTTGCTTCACAGCAGGCGAGACTTCCCAGGCGCCTTGACTGCATTCGAGGAAGGAATAAGAAATGATCCGTTGAACGTGGTGAACTACGCCGGTTCAGTTGCCGCGATGACTCTTCTGGCAAAACCCGCGGTGGAGCGAGTAAAAACACTAGAGCGTTTTCCCGATCTGGACCGTATGCCCACTAGTTTAGTTTATGAGCTGGCCTTGAGCCGCGCAGAGGCAGGGAATTATAGCGGCGCGATTGAATTGTTCCGGAATCGGTTCTTCGGCAGCGAAGAAGGCGGAACAAACGTTCGCCAGGTGTGGTTTGAGGTAAAGCTGCAACAAGCCGTTGGGCTGGCGCAAACCGGCCACTGCGAAGACGCTCTCGCTGCAGCAAGAGCACTCGGTTCTCCAGTTCCCGGCCTTCCGTTTACTCAAGACGGTTTACAACCAATGCTGAATTCGGCTAGAACAAACTACCTACTTGGCGAATCGTCTTCCGCTTGCGGTCCAAAGGAAGAAGCGGATCAAAGGTACCGGCTTTCCTCACAAGCGATCGACGCCTCGGACGCCGTATGGGCATGGGCCTCGGCCAAGAAATTGAGCAGCTATGATCCTGCTCAATGGCAGAAACGTCTCTCTTTGGCTTTGTCACAAGCAGAATCCAACGCTCGGACGAGCGCCCACCAGGGCTGGTGGAATTATTCGTTGGGAGTATTGCAGATGGCGCTTGGGCGCGAAGTGCAGGGCAAAGCTTCCCTTCGCGAGTCCTTGCTCTTACCCGAAGATCGAATGTCTCATCACTTGAGCCGTCTGGCCATGGAGGGCTCTACACCTCGATAACTTCGATACCCTTTCTGCGAAGTTCACCGGTAAAATCCTGTGCAGCACGGTTATCCGTAATCAGGCGCCGTATTCTGTCGAACGGGCCAATCTTTGAAACGCTTCTCCGGCCAAGTTTGCTGAAATCCGTGACCACGTTGACCTCTTTCGCCGAACGAATCATCACATTATTTAGCTGCGCTTCCAGCACATCCGGTGTCGAAAGGCCGTTCTCGAGATCGAAACCGTCGACCGCGAGGAAAAGACGGTCAGCGTGCACCTCGTTCATCATAGCTTCCGCCTGCGGTCCGACGAAGGAGCAGGAAATCGGGCGCATCAGCCCACCAATCATAATCAGGGTGATACCCGGTGTATCCGCCAGCTCGACCGCTATATTCAAGGCATTCGTAATGACAGTAAGGGATTGATTTTTCATCCTTTTCAAATGCCGGGCCACCTCAGCCGTGGTCGTGCCTGAATCGAGAATGATGGTTTCACCCGGTTGTACCAATTCCGCCGCAGCCCTTCCGATTCTGATTTTTTCATCCCTGTGCAGCGTTTCTTTGGTGCGGAGAGGGTAATCCTGGGTGGCCTCAAGGCGCCGCACGGCACCGCCGTGCGATCGAACCACTGCGCCGATAGAAGCAAGAGCGTCTAGATCATTGCGGACAGTGACGGCAGAAATGGAGAAACGCCGAACCATGTCCGAGACCGTTACTTGGCCGTCTTGATCGACAAGGTCCAGCACGTTCCGACGCCGCTGTTCTGTTAGCAGACGAGCCTTGGGGGTCATGCACCGTATCCGTAAGCTAAGTATAGGGCGTACCTTTCGTTTGGGTCAAATGTCGAAAGCATAGACCACGCCAATACTTTCTTATTCTTTCTCTTTATGTCGTTCATAGTTCATTTGTTGTTGCGTTTGCTTTTCTATTGTGGTACATCGTTTCCAACACTACTTTGTGGGGAGGTCTTCCTTGAAGCACAGAGCTGCATCTACCTGCGTTGTTTTCTTGGCTTTTCTATTCTGCGCTGCCGGAGTTGTATTCGGACAGGGAACGGATCTCGGCACTATTCGCGGAACGGTGACCGACTCCACTGGGGCTGTCATTCCGGGTGCGACGGTAACGGTGACCGACACCCTTACCAACACATCGCGTGAAACAAAAACGAATTCTCAAGGCAATTACGAAATGGTGGGGCTGAAGTCCGGTACATATAAAGTGGCAATCACGGCGGCCGGAATGAGTAAGACAGGAATCACGGACGTCGTCTTGAACGGTAGCGACACGGTGGCCGCCGATGCTGTGCTCAAGGTCTCCGCTACGCAAGAAAGCGTCGTGGTTTCGATGGAGGCGCCGGCGATCAATACGGAAGACCAGACGATCAGCCAAACCATTGACAACCTGGCGGTTATCGAGCTTCCACGCGACAGCCGGAATGTATACACCTTCCTGTATCTGAATCCAAACGTCACGCAGGGAGCCGCAGATGGCTCTTTCAAATTTATAGGAGCGCAGAGCTATGGCGCCAGCTTTTCCCTCGATGGGCAGCGCTCAAACGGCGGTATTTTTGGCGAGCCCACTTCCAGCCAGCCTTCGCTCGAAGCGGTTGGCGAGATTAATCTTCTGACCTCGGACTTCAGCGCAGAATATGCGGGCATCGCCAACGTTCGAGTCAGCACGAGACGCGGTGGCGCGGCCTATCACGGATCGGCGTTCTACAATAACAAGAACTCGGCGCTGGCTGCATGGACGCTTGATGATAAAAACGGCGCCGCTCATTTTTCGCCGACCAGCTTTCAATCCAAGTATCCCAATCCGTACTTCAATTTAAACGACATTGGGGCCTCAGTAGGCGGGCCTATCCCGCTACTCAAGAAGACTTGGCTCTTTGCAGCGTATGAACGAAACTATGCAGTTGCTCCCACCAAGATCTCATCGACTACGATTCCGCATCCCTCCCTCTACACCGGAAATTTTTCCGCATTAAACGACTCCGCGAAACCGCTCGTGCCGGCCGGCGTCACTCTCACTCCAGAGGAAATGGCAAACAACACGATTGTATTCACGGACGGAACACGCAGATTCGTCACGATACCTTCGAGACTCCTTAATCCTACCGTCCAGCAACTTATTGGCACCTATTTCCCCAAGATCGGGCTTAGCGCTCCGATCGATCCCGCCAGGGGAAGAATTCCTGGCGGTTACCAGACGATTCTGCCGGGCAATTCCACCCAGGATATTGGCACCTTGCGTCTGGACCATGACTTCTCTGAGCGGAATCACCTGTACGGTGTGTATAACGCGTCAGCGCAAGTTAACGCCAACACTCCCGTGGTCAGCCCTTATACCGGGCTTGGATTGACACAAAACGATCGGAGGAACAACACCGTTTCTCTGTCTTTCACGCATGCCTTCCGGGATACCGTGGTCAACGAGGTGCGGGGTGGTTTTAACCGGCAAAAGCTCTTGCGGCATAGTAATACGACTCTGGAGGGTTTTCTGTCCAGCATTGGCTTCGACCAGAGCGATGTTGACGCCTATGGGTCGGTCGTAGGGCCATTCGCGCTCTCCACTTTCGGCCACCCTGCGATCAACTTTAGCAATACTTTCGCAACTTTCACAAACGGCGGGCGCAACACGTTCCGTCCGCTGGACCAGAATCTTATTACGTTCGGCGATACGCTGACGTGGATCGTGGGCAGACACAACTTCCGAATGGGTGGCGACGTAGTGCGAAATGCCGCGGTCGATGGTTTTGCGTTGAACCGTGGCAACCCACGCGGCTCCATGACTTATAGCGGATCGGGAACAAATGCCTTCACTAAGTTTCTATTGGGTCTTCCTCCAACTTCGGTTAGTTACGTTTTGCAGCCTCGGCCACCCATGGATGTCCACAATTGGGAGCATGGTTATTTCTTCCAGGACACCTGGAAAGTTACTCCAAAGCTGACCGTCAATCTCGGTTTGCGCTATGAACTCATCACTCCGTTCGTTGACAAGAACGACCTGATTGCCAATTTCGATCCGGATTTCGTGAATCCTACGACCGGTCAGTTAGGGCGATTCGTCATTCCCTCAACCAAGACGCTCAAATATCTGGACACCCGCATTATCAGTTTCGGCTATGTGCTGGCCAAGGATTCCGGCTTAGGAGTGGGAAGAGGCACTGTGCGTATGGACAAAACCAACTTTTCTCCACGCATCGGCATCGCCTACAGACTTGGGGAGAAGTCGGTCATTCGTGGTGGCTATGGAATCTACTATCCCACATCAGCGGCTCAGGGCATCCGGGATCCGATCGCCACGAACCCCTTCAACCAGGGAATCACCAAGCGGGTCAGAAGCACTCCGATTGAAGGCTGGCCGGGTGGTAGTACTCATGGGATAAGCCCAATTACTGGCGGAGACATTACATCGGGACTGGGCAGCAGCCCCGCTGTTAACGTGGTGCCGTTCGGCTTGCAGCAGCCGCGCATCCACCAGTACAACGCAACCTTTGAGCGCGAGATCGGCTGGAGCAGCGCGGTCCGCTTCTCCTACTTGGGCTCGACGATGCATGGGCTGATTGCTGGCAAGGACTTAAATGAACTCACGCCAAGTGACGTGCCTTTTGGTACGCACACCATCGGTGACGACGGTGAGCCTACAGGGATATGCGAGCCGGTTGATAATCAGGACTGCGATATTTCCAATGAAGACCGTCAGCGGTACCGGTTCCCATCGCTGGGGGATTTCGTAACTAGCTTCGGAAATTATGGTCACGCACAATCAAACGCATTCCAGACGCAGTTCGAGCATCGGTATTCCCGCGGCCTGATGCTCAGCATTTCGTACACGTTTTTGGACCAGAAATCGACGGCCCTGGATACCGGCAACTCCAGTCTCGGCGGGGTAACCTATAATCAGTTCCAACCGGACAGCGACTACGGAATCGACGGCTACATTTCCCGCCATCGCGTAGTTGCCTATGGCATCTACGATCTGCCACTCGGGAGAGGTCGCCAGTATGGTTCCTCGATGTCCAGGTTAGCTGATGCGTTCGCGGGCGGATGGCAAACCACATTTAACATGTTCGCAAAATCCGGTACCGGCTTTACTCCTTTCTGGATTTGTGACGATTGTATGAATAATTCTTCCCCCATAACTCCCGGGAACATCGGCGTTTCCTCGGTAGACGCGGTCGGTGATTTCAACATCGAGTCCTTCCGTCCAGTCGTGCTTAGCAATGACTTCAATCAAAAAAGCGGCGATCGAATCTGGAATCCTGCGGCGTTCGGGCTACCTTCCGTTGGACCCGACCTTTTTACTCAAGCCGGGGTTGCTAAGCGAAACATGTTATGGGGTCCCGGAACTTGGGGTGTGAATCTCGGGGTTCACAAGGACTTCCACTTCGGCGACCGCGTGAACGTCCAGTTTGGCGCAGACTTCGACAACATATTCAATCATCCCCTCTTGTCGCCCAACTCTGACGTCGGCGGCGGTGGCGGCGACTTCGCACGGCTTGGCAGTTTCAATCTCAGGGTGGATCAAACCACTGGAAAGTTACTGCCGCTTGACCCTGCGGATGTCACGCCCAATAACGATTTCGGACGACTGATTAGCAGCTTTACCCAGGAGGGCATCGACAACCGGCGGACCGTGCGGCTGAGGCTGCGGATCACCTTCTAATCGCGGAAGGCCGAACAATCAAATAGAAAGGGGCGGCCACGTGCGCCCCTTTTTTTTGTGAAAAAGATATAAGCCGCGCAGATTTTTCGCACCTTGATGTCGCCGTAGTGATGAAATAGAGCGTTGGAAGGCAGCCCCTTTTGGACTCGGCATTTTCGGCTCGATCGTACTCGCACCTGGGAGCGGAGGATTGGAGTGAGGCTGTCATCAGGCAAGCGAAAGAGGCTTGAAGCCGTCTCGGACTCTCGCGCCATCATTGCCGCGCTTGCCATCGACCAACGGGACGCGTTGCGCAGCCTGTTTTCCGTAGAATTAAGAATAGAGAAGCGTGCCGTGCCACGCGAGCAGCTCGAGCAGTTTAAATCCATTGTCGTTCGCACACTCTCCCCGCATGCCAGCGCCGTGCTACTCGAGCCGGAGTACGGTTTGCATGCTGCCAGTCAGCGCGCTCCATCCTCAGGCTTGCTGATGGCCTACGAGGTGAGCGGCTATGACCCCGACGTTCCTTCTCGCTTGCCCCGGCTTCTGGAGTACTGGTCGGTGCGCAGGTTGGTCGACGCCGGCGCTCATTGCATAAAGGTTCTGCTGTACTATGCCTTGTCGGACGCACCCGAAATCCTGGAGCGCAAACGGGTTTGGGTGGAGCGCGTCGGCTCGGAATGCGCCGGCTGTGACGTCCCTTTCTTCCTGGAGATTGTTCCGTACCAGGATGGGATGGATGAAAAAAGTCCTGAGTTCGCGCGTTGCAAGCCGGCTATTCTCACTGGTGCGATGCAAGAATTCTCCCAGCTTCGCTATTGCGTGGATATCTTGAAAGTCGGCGTGCCCGTAACCATGGCCTATGTTGAAGGCTTCTCGGCTTCTTCCGGAACGTTCGTACACACTCGCTCAGAAGCTATCAAGCTTTTTCGAGATGCCGCAGCGGTTACCGCCAAACCGTTCCTGTTTCTCTCCGCTGGGGTGAGCAATCGCGCCTTCAATGAGGCTCTTGAGCTGGCCACGGAAGCAGGTGTCCATTTTTGTGGTGTCCTCTGTGGCCGCGCAACCTGGAAGGATGGAATCGGTGTGTTCGTCCGTGGTGGAGCGAATGCGCTTCAGGAATGGCTTGAAACCCAGGGCGTACAAAACATGCAAAGCATCAACAAGAGCCTCAAGGCCGCCACTCCGTGGTCCGAAAATTATCCCGCAGATGAATAAGCCAGTTGCACTCTCTTCTGACCTCGCAACCTCATTCTTTTGCGTGAGCCTAAATCCCGCGATCGATACGCGGCTAATTCTGAACGGATTTCTTGCGGGCCGGGTCAATCGCGTCGAAGAAGTTTATCGAACACCCGGAGGAAAGGCCGCGCACGTCGCCATGGCGCTCAAAGGCCTTGGCGCGACCCCAACATGGATTGGCTTTTCCGGCGGCGCCACGGGCAGCGAATTGCTTGCGGGCCTTCACTGCTTGGGAATAGAAACGATGCCCATATCCATTGGTCAACCAACACGGGTCAACTTGGAAATTGTGGACACGCGGGGAGGAGTAACCGAAGTACTCGAGCCTGGGGGAACGATTACTCAGTCCGAATGGTCCGAAATTCAGCAAGTCTGTGCGAATGCACTTCAACTTACTGCCAAAAAGAAAGTCATGGTGATCTCCGGGAGCCTGCCTCCCGGCGTTCCTGCCGAGGCCTACGCCGCCCTCGTTAGCGCGGCGCGAACTGCGAATTGTCTCGCATTCATCGATTCCAGCGGCGTAGCACTGTCAAAAGCACTGGCCGCCGGACCGGACCTGATCAAAATTAATCGGGAAGAAGCGGAGTTTGTCACGCAGGTTGCCGTACGTGATCCCATCACAGCGGGACAAGCCGCTCGCAAGTTACTGGACTTGGGCGCGAACTCCGCCGCCGTTAGCCTCGGTGAACGCGGCCTTGTCGGCATTCGAAAGCAGGATCGGCAGGCAATCCACGCTTGGGCTACTCCACTGCACCCGAAATCTACCGTCGGCAGCGGCGATTCAGCTCTTGCTGGGTTAGCGTACGCTGCTGCAAAGGAACTGACCTTTGAGCGAAGCCTTGCGCTAGCAGTTGCCTGCGGCGCTGCAAATTGCCTCGCGGCACTCCCCGGCCGTATCGCGCCGGAGGATGTTTCGCGCATTGAACAAGGCGTTCAAATAGAATTGTTGTAGCAATAAGGAGACTACTGAGTGAAGCGTTTTGACATAAACGTTCTGGGTGAACTTAATTGCGATTTGATTCTGTACGGTCTCCCTCCGGTGCTGGAACCCGAGAGAGAACACCTGGCCAACGACTTCGCGATGACCCTCGGCAGCTCTTCGGCAATCTTTGCTCACAATATCTCTCTCTTGGGCAGCCGCGTTGGTTTCACTTCTTGCATTGGAGGCGATCCACTCGGGAAATTTTGTGTGGAGCGTTTATCGGAAAGCGGTGTTGACGTTTCGGGCGTGAAATGCCTTCCAAGCAAGAATACCGGCGTGACCGTGATCATTCCCTTTGCTAAGAAGCGCCAGATTCTAACCTATCCGGGCACCACTTTCGATTTGCAATATGCGCACCTCGACTTGGATTATCTCCGCAGCGCGGCGCACTTTCACCTCTCCTCCTTTTTTCTTCTGCGCGCACTGCGTCCCACGCTACCAGAGCTCTTTTTTCAGATGAAGCAAGCCGGTCTTACCACGTCACTCGACACCAACGACGACCCGGAAAATCTATGGGCGGATGACGTTAAGACCGTGCTAAAGAGCGTCGACGTCTTTCTGCCGAACGAGCAAGAAGCTTGCAAACTCGCAGGCACCGGCGACCTCGATAACGCGCTCGATGTCCTTTCCCGGCTCGTTCCCGTCGTTGTTATCAAGTGCGGAGCGCAAGGCGCATTTGCCAAACGCGGCAAAGACCGCTTTCATGCTGCTTCGCTCTCCGTTCAGCCCGTAGATACCGTCGGGGCAGGCGACAGTTTCAACGCCGGCTTTCTGCACAAATTCATTCGTGGAGCCGACCTTCAGGACTGCCTTGAATACGGTAATGTGAGTGCTGCCCTCTCCACGTCGCGCGCCGGCGGCACCGAAGCGTTTCGCGACCGCCAGCACCGTGAGACATTTTTGCAGCGCCGCGGGGCAGCGCAGTGACGTCAACACGCCATAAATTTCGACGGGGTTCTCAATAACTTCAATCCCGAGGAGGAACCGATGGACAGTTCAGACGACAAGCTCAACCGGAGAGAATTTCTGCAGAGGAGCGCGGTTGTGGCGGCGGGAAGCGCCGCGTTGAGCAATACTGCGTTGTCCTACACGCGCATCGTCGGGGCGAACGACCGGATCTCGCTGGGGCACATCGGCATCGGCAATCGTGGTGCCGAGCTAGATGGCATCGTGGCGTTGCTCAAAAAGACAGAAAATGCGGAAGTGACGGCTGTCTGTGACTTGTGGACTCACAATCTAGAACGAGCGGCTGCCGCCGGCCAAAAGTATTACGGCAAAACGCCCAGGGCGCTCCGGCAACCGCAGGAACTGCTGGCACTCAAAGATGTGGACGCAGTGATGATTTCCACGCCCGAGCACTCGCATTCACCTCTTCTGCGGATGACAGCCGAAGCGGGGAAGGACGCATACTGCGAGAAGCCCATGGGCAATGTTCTCGAAGAGGTGAAGGCCGCGCGCGACGCGGTCGTTGCGCGGAATCTCATCGTTCAGATTGGCACCCAGCATCGCAGCGAACCGTATCAGATTGCCGTGCGCGACTCGATCCGCTCCGGTGTTCTCGGCGAGGTCACCAAATACGAAATTGAGTGGAACTATCACGGGCCTCGCTGGCGCGGGCGTCCCGAAGTGAAGATGATCCGCGAACAAGATACGGACTGGCGCTCCTGGTTGATGAGCAAGCCGTACCGGCCATTTGATCCGCAGCTCTACTTTGAATTTCGCCTCTACAGGGAGTTCTCCAGTGGCATCTCTGATCAATGGATGAGCCATGGCATCGACCTCTGCCACTACTTCATCGACGAGAGCTTTCCCGAGTCAGTCGTAGCGAATGGCGGCATCTTTGCCTGGCACGACGGCCGGGAGAATCCCGATACCTTCCAGGCGCTATTCACCTATCCGAAGGGCTTTCTAGTGAGCTATTCGACGAGCTTCGGCAATGATGCCCCCGGATTTACACGGATCATGGGAAAGAAAGCCACCATGGTCAATCACGGAGGCGAGGGCAGCCCGCGCTGGCAGCTGGTGGAAGAGAAGGGAAATCACGAAGAAGACGCTAGTGTTGACAGCCTGCGTGCCGTCAAGGACATCTTGCTGCCCGGTGACAAGACGCTTCCGCCAATGGGAATTGGGGATGAGGAACCCTCGCATATGACCAATTGGCTGGATTGCTTGCGCAGCCGAAAACAGCCAAACGCCACCGTGCACAACGGATTTTCGCACTCCGTGGCCTGCATGATGGCGGCGCGCGCGTATTGGTCTGGGAAGAAGATTTATTGGGATCAAAAGACGGGAGCAATTCTCGACCGCACACCGGGGGCATAGCCCAGCGCCGCTGACGGCAGAAGCTTCATTGGCCCGTGACGCGCATATCGTCCATTTGAGGGTCATTGCTTTTTCGAAAGAAGAAGCTGTGAATAAATTCGAGTTCGGCTTTAGGATTTTTCAGGAGACGCGGAGCTTGTCGTACGTGCAGTCTGGTTCCAAAGGCACAAGAGGGGCGGGGCGGCATGGTTTCACAATCGCGAGCAAGAGATATCACTGCTCCCTGAGTTCTTTGACTTAGTGAGGAAGGAGTTGCCTCCTGCCCCATCGCGCTGCTGCGGAGTCTGCTACAGCCAGCGTGAGGCCGGGATGCGATATGCGCGCTAAACCGTTTCAATGTAAAATGTTACATCACGTTAGGGGCGTAGCTCAGTGGTAGAGCAGCGGCCTTTTAAGCCGAAGGTCGTGGGTTCGATCCCCACCGCCCCTACCAAAAGTCCTGTTG
>JBARRT010000132.1:0-7179 GCA_049644365.1 Candidatus Acidiferrum sp.
TTTGTGGCATCGGAGGGGCTGCCGTTTTCGAAGACGGGCGGCCTGGCGGACGTGGTGGAGGCGTTGCCGAAGGCGCTGGTGGCGCAGGGCCACGAGGTGGCGGTAGTGTTGCCGCGGCATCGCGGAACGAAGACGACCGCGGTGGTGATGCCGAGCTTGACGATTCCGATGCGCGGGACGCGGCTGCGGTTTCCGGCGATTGCCGATGGCACGCTGCTGAATGGCGTGCGGTATTACTTCGTGGATGATCCCGGGTATTTCGACCGTGACGGTTTGTACGGCGGAAGCAGCGGAGAGTATGCGGACAACGCGGAGCGGTATACGGAGTTTTGCCGCGCGGCGATTGAGGTGGCCAAGCATGTCTGGCCGACGGACGTATTCCATTGCCACGACTGGCAGACAGCGCTGGTGCCGGTGCTGCTGCGGACGTCGTACGGAGATGATCCGCTGGTGAAGGACCTGCCTGTGGTTTTCAGCATTCACAACATGGGGTATCACGGGCTGTTCGCGCCGAGTGTGCTTGAGAGCGCAGGAATTCCGCGAAGCCTATTTCATCCGGGGGGAATTGAGTTCTTCGGCAAGGTGAATTTGCTGAAGGGCGGGCTGGTGTATTCGGATTATTTGACGACAGTAAGCCGGAAGTACGCGGAGGAGATTCAGACGGTGGAGTACGGACATGGTTTGGACGGCGTGGCGCGAAGCCGAAGCGACCGGCTGGTGGGGATTCTGAATGGCGTGGACTATTCGGAATGGGACCCGGCGAAAGATAAACTGATTGCCGCGAAATATTCGGTGAAGGATTTGGGCGGGAAGCAGGTATGCAAGCAGGACTTGCTGGGGTTGTTCGGATTGTCGCAGGAACATCTGGGGCGGCCGGTGATCGGAATCGTATCGCGGTTTGCGGACCAGAAGGGGTTCGACCTGATCGCGGAAAAAGCGCATGAATTGATGCGCGAGGAGCTGGTGCTGGTGGCGCTGGGGACGGGCGAGCGGAAGTACGAGGATTTTTTCCGGGCGCTGGCGGCGGCGTATCCGGGGCGCGTAGGTCTGAAGATCGCGTACGACAACGTGATCGCGCACAAGATCGAGGCGGGAGCGGACATGTTCCTGATGCCGTCGCGGTACGAGCCTTCCGGGTTGAATCAGATGTATAGCTTGAAGTATGGTACGGTGCCCATTGTGAGAGCGACAGGCGGGCTGGACGACAGCATCGAGCCGTTTGACGTGGAACACGGAACAGGGACCGGGTTCAAGTTCAAGGAATATACCGGTGAAGCGCTCCTGTTTGCAGTGCGGCAGGCGCTGCATCATTATATGGATGAGCGGATCTGGAAGCGGATTCAGTTGAACGGCATGGCGAAGGATTTTTCGTGGAAAGGGCCGGCGGCGGAGTATGCGAAACTGTATGAAGCCGCGCGGGTCCTGCGAGGCTCAGGACAAGCGGCCCGCGGATTGGGGCAAGCTGCGCAGAGTGCGGGGCAAGTGAAAAGAAACCAAAAGCCTGCTGGAACATCTAATTAAGTTGATTTAGGAGAGGAAAGCGGCGGCCCAAGGGCAAGCTGCTGAGAAAAAAGAATATGGCTGACAATTCAATTCAAACGGCGACTGATGGAAATTTCGAAGCGGAGGTGCTCACGGCGAGCAATTCGCAACCGGTGATGGTGGATTTCTGGGCGGAATGGTGCCGGCCATGCCACATGCTGGCGCCGACGGTGGCGGAGATTGCGCACGACTATGCGGGCAAGCTGAAAGTGATGAAGCTGAATGTGGACGAAGCGATGAATTCGGCGGGCCGGTATCGCGTGCAGGGAATCCCAACACTGCTGTTGTTTAAGAACGGGCAGGTGGTGGAGCAGATCGTGGGAGCGGTGCCGAAGGACCAAATCACCAAGGCGCTGGACCGGCACCTGGCCTAAAGCAAATTCGAAGGATGGAGAAGGCGTGTCGTGAAATTGCGTGCGGCACGCCTTTTTGTTTGTACGGGAAGAGTTCGGACTCGAGTGCCTCGGGAAAATTGAGATGAAAAAAACTGAAAGCAAGATGGTTCGCTGCCCCTGGGCGGGGAATGAGCTGAGCATTCCTTATCATGATGAGGAATGGGGCGTGCCGGTGCATGACGAGCGGACGTGGTTTGAGTTTTTGATATTGGAGGGCGCGCAAGCGGGATTGAGTTGGGAAACGGTTTTGCGGAAGCGGGCGAGGTACCGGGAAGTGTTTGACAGGTTCGACCCGGAGAAAGTGTCGCGGTACGACAAGCGGAAAGTGCGGGAGCTGATGGGGGACGCGGGAATTATCCGGAACCGGTTGAAGATTGCGGCGGCGATTGGGAATGCGCGGGCGTTTTTGAAGGTGCAAGAAGAGTTTGGGACGTTTGATGCGTATGTCTGGAGGTTTGTGGGTGGGCGGCCGAAGCAGAATGCCTGGAAGACGCACGAACGCTTGCCGGCGAAGACGGTGGAATCGGATGCGTTGAGCAAGGATTTGCAGAAGCGGGGATTCCGGTTTGTGGGGTCGACGATTTGTTACGCGCTGATGCAGGCGACGGGGATGGTGAACGATCATCTGATGAGTTGTTTTCGGTATAAGGAGTTGTCCCGATAGCGCTGAATGGAAGGCTTGCTTGCGTTGAGGCCGGGGCGAGCTTACGATTAGAACCTGCCGTTTCTTGTGCTTTCCAAAGTAGTAAAGGCGAAGTAAAGATTGCGGCGCGGAAGTGTGATTGAGGAGAGAGTCTGAATGAAATCGGTAGTGGTGGTGGGGGCGCAGTGGGGCGACGAAGGTAAAGGCAAGGTGGTGGACTACCTTGCGGGGTCGTTCGATTACATTGCGCGCGTGGCGGGCGGGCACAATGCGGGGCACACGGTCATCATCGGGAAGGACCGTTACGTACTGCAGCTGATTCCTTGCGGGATTCTGCGGCCGAAGCAGCAGGCGGTGATTGGCACGGGCGTGGTGGTGGATCCGGCGGCGCTGGTGGCGGAGATTGAGACGCTTTCGAAAGCGGGCATTGAGGTGAAGGGGCGGTTGCACGTCAGCAACCGCGCGCACTTGATTTTTCCGTATCACCGGGAGCTGGACAAAGCCGCGGAGGGTGCGCGGGGCGCGGACAAGATTGGCACGACTTCGCGGGGAATCGGACCGGCGTACGAAGACAAGATGGCGCGGCGCGGGCTGCGGATGTGCGATTTGCTGGAGCCGGAGATGTTTCGAAAGAAGGCCGCGCACGTGGTGGCGGAGAAAAACCGGCTGGCGAAAGGCGCATACGGCGCGAATATTGATTTTTCGCATGAAGTGGAAGAAACGCTGAAGCTGGGTGAGAAAATTCGCGAATACATTTGCGATACGGCCGAATTGGTGAACCGCGCGCTGGACGAAGGGAAGTCGGTGCTGTTCGAAGGCGCGCAGGGAACGATGCTGGACATCGATCACGGGACGTATCCGTTCGTGACGTCGTCGAGCGCGACTTCCGGGGGTGCCGCGACGGGCGTGGGCGTGCCGCCGACGAAGCTCAAACATGTGCTGGGGATTTCCAAAGCGTATACGACGCGCGTGGGCAGCGGGCCGTTCCCGACAGAGATGCCGGACCTGGATGCGCAAGAAGTGCGCGCGCGCGGGAAAGAGTTTGGAGCGGTGACGGGCCGGCCGCGGCGCTGCGGCTGGCTGGATCTGCAAGTACTGCGGTACGCGAAAATGATTAATGGAATCGATTCGCTGGTGATTACGAAGCTGGATGTGTTTGACACGCGGCGGGAGATTCAGGTTTGCGTGGGATATAAGTACAAGGGCACGCCGCTGAAGGAAATGCCGGCGCTGGCGGAAGAGTACGAGCGGGTGACGCCGGAGTACAAGACGCTGCCGGGTTGGAACGAAACGACGTACGGCTTGAAAGACGGAGCGAAGCTGCCGAAGGCGGCGGTGGAATATTTGCGATTTATTTCGGATTTTCTGCAAGTGGAGATCGGCATGATTTCGACAGGGCCGGAGCGCGACGCGACGATTGTGCCGGCGGGGACGCTGCTGGCGCGGTGGCTGTGAAAGAAGTGACTCGAGACTAGTGACTGGTGACTTGTGGCGCCGCGGTATCGGGTGCCAGACTCTATTTGAAATGCTCACCTTTGAAGAAGCACGCGGAAAGATTATCGAACAACTTGGGAAGAGAAAAGGACCATGCGCGACTACGGTTGTGAGCGTGTGGGAGGCGCTGGGATTGGTGTTGGCGGAGGAAGTGAAAACGGATCGGGAGTATCCGCCGTTTGACCGGTCGACGCGGGATGGATATGCGGTGCGCGCGAAGGAAGTTGCTCCGAACGCCAAACTGAAATGTGTGGGAGAAATCAAGGCGGGCGATACGGTGAGCGAGCCGCTCGCGGCCGGGACTTGCGTGCAAATCATGACGGGGGCAGCGATTCCACGCGGCGCGGACGCGGTGGTAATGATCGAGCACACGCAGCGCGAGGGAGAGGTGGTGCGATTCGAACGAGCGGCGCAAGCGGGGCAAAACATTGTGCCGCGGGGGAGCGAGGCCGCGGCTGGGCAGACGCTGCTTAGGCCCGGGATGCGCTTGGGCTACGCGGAACTGGCGCTGGCGGCTCAGGTCGGTGCGGCGGAACTGCAATGCGCGAAGAAACCTCGCGTGGCGATCTTGTCGACGGGGGATGAGGTTGTACCGGTCGAGGTGACGCCGGGGGCATTTCAGATTCGAAACAGCAACAGCGTTTCTCTGGCAGCGCAGGTGCGGATTGCTGGTGGCGAGCCGGTTGCGTTGGGAAATGCGACGGACCGGGTCGAGGAGTTAGGGGAGAAGATCGAGCGGGGGCTGAAAGAGGACGTGCTGGTGCTTTCAGGGGGCGTTTCGATGGGGAAGTATGACCTGGTGGAAAAAGTTCTAAAGGCCATGGGAGCGGAATTTTATTTCGATGCGGTGGCGATTCGACCAGGGAAGCCTGCGGTTTTTGGGATTTGCCAGGGGAAACCGGTGTTCGGGTTGCCGGGAAATCCGGTTTCGACGATGGTGACGTTCGAATTGTTCGTTGCGCCGGCAATCGATTTGTTGAACGGGGCAGAGGCTCGGCCGCTGCCGCTGGTGGAAGCGCGGCTGGGAGAAGCGGTCCATGAGAAGCCGGGGCTGACGCATTTCCTGCCTGCGAGGGTGGAGTGGCGCGGAGGGGCGGCTGGAGTGAAGGCCTTGAAATGGCAGGGATCCGGAGATATTGCGGCGCTGGCAAAGGCGAATTGTTTTTTGGTGGTGCCCGCGGACCGGGACAAGATTGCGGCGGGGGAGAGAGTATCAGTGCTGCTGCGGAAGGATGTGGTCTAGGCGCGAGAATGGCGAAGCTTTCGCATTACGGGAAGCGGGGCGAAGTGAGCATGGTGGACGTGTCGGCGAAGGCGGTGACCACACGGACGGCTGAGGCGCGAGGGTTCGTACAGATGAAGCCGGGAGTGGTGCGGGCCGTCAGGCGGCTGAAGAACCCGAAGGGAAATCCGCTGGAAGTGGCGCGGATTGCGGGGATTGCGGCTGCAAAAAGGACGGCGGAATGGATACCTCTTTGTCATCCACTGCCGCTCACGCACATTGATGTGACCGCACGGCTATGCAAGAATGGCGTGGAAGTGCATTCCAGTGTGACGACGGCCGCCCAGACGGGTGTGGAGATGGAAGCCCTGGTAGCCGTTGCCGCCGCAGCCCTCACGGTCTACGACATGTGCAAAGCTCTCGATAAGGGGATGGAAATCACGGACATTGTTCTCGTCAGCAAGACTGGCGGGAAGAGCGGGGATTTCCGTCGAAAAGGCGCTCCGTCGAAGGGCAAAGCATGAGTGCGGCAGGCGGAAAATCCGTAAAGTTGCTGCTGGCGGAGGATAATCCGCTGGTGCGCGAACTCATCGTGAAAGGGCTGGAACCGTTCTGCGAGGTCGAAACTTCCTCGGACGGCGCCGATGCTTTGCTCAAAGTCATTGATAACCCTCCCGACGTGATCCTCTGCGACTACAAAATGCCGGGGCTGGACGGACGACAGCTTTTTGAGAAGCTGCGCGGGCGCGATGCGACCAAACACATCCCGTTTTTGTTCATGGCCAGCCGCCCGGACATTGAGGAACGGCTGCGGCCGCTGGTGGACGGTGTCGAGGATTTCATCCCCAAGCCGTTTTTGGTGAAGGACCTGGTGCGCGTTACGAAAAAGGTGGTTGACCGGCTGCACCTCGAAAAACTGCAGAAGAAGGCGTCACGTCCGGGCGTCATCCAAGGCCGGCTGGAAGAGATGAGCATGATCGACCTGATGCAGTCGCTGGAGATGGGCCAGAAGTCGTGCCGGTTGGTGGTGCGGCAGGGCGGCACACAGGGCGAGCTGTATTTTGCGGGCGGGCAGTGCCGGGACGCGAAGGTTGGCAAAGTGGAAGGCGACGACGCGGTTTACAAAGTGGTGTTGTGGACCGAAGGCGAATTTGAGATTGATTTCAATGCGGCGAACGCCTCGACGCGAACCACGACCACTCGGAATACGACGGGCCTGTTGATGGAAGCGATGCGGCTGATGGATGAAGCCAACCGCGATGCGGTTGGAACGAAGTGAGCCTGCTCTAGAAACCTACCAGATGCGCATAGCGGTCCTCACCATCAGCGACACGGCAGCGAAAAACGAACGTGAAGATTTGTCGGGACCGGCGGTGGTCGCATTTTGCCGCGGGCTGGGGTGGGAAGTCACTTCGGCTCTTATCATGTCCGATGATCCTGCAGATATTCGGGAGCAGTTACGTGTCCTTGCGGACTCTGGGCAAGTGGATCTACTGCTGACAACCGGTGGAACGGGGATTGGCCCGCGGGACAACACTCCGGAAGCGACGCAGGCTGTGGCCGACCGCATTGTGCCCGGGATTTCCGAAGAGATGCGGCGCAAAGGCCTGGAGCACACGCCGACGGCCGTGCTCTCGCGCAGCACGGCGGCCGTGAGAAGCAAGACGCTGATCGTCAATCTGCCCGGAAGCCCCAAAGGCGCTGTCGAATCGTTGGAGGCGATAGCGAATCTGCTGCCTCACGCCGTGAAAGTTCTGCACGGCGCGCGCCACGACTAATCCTACCTAGCGGGGAATAACAGGAAGAACAATACGGGACTGATGCTTCTTGCTGTGGAAGATCTTAGCCATGCACGGAAGCGCGCGAGACGCTTTGATCTCGGA
>JBARRT010000133.1:0-2314 GCA_049644365.1 Candidatus Acidiferrum sp.
GGACAGGCGGCGCAAGGCCAGCTTGCTGCGATGGGCAGGGAAATGTCGCCGAACCCACCAGGATGAGTAGCACAGTGATACTTTTGGCCATGATGTTCTTCGTGGCGGCAGCCTAGCATGTCACGCCCGCATTACCTGTTCCATGGTTCCCTCACTGCTGAAACATCGCCTTTACGCTTATCGACCTCTTGGGCGAGGGGTTTTGAGCACTATCGCCTGATCAACACTTATCAGGCCCGTTATAATCACGCCGATGGCCAGCGACGCCTTTCTCTCGTGGGCGAACCGGACCGTGCTTCGCCCGGGCCGCGAAGAGCCCTACCTGTCGATCCAGGACATCGTCGTTTTCGTCCGCGATCTGGAAGTGAGTAAGCGGTTCTACCTGCAACAATTGGGCTTCGAACTCATCACAGAACAACGCCTTCCCACCGGCGAACGCTGGATCGAAGTGGCGCCTCCCGACGGTAGCGCGAATCTCGCGCTGGTTGAACCAAAGCCCGACCAGCCGGAATACAAACTGATTGGCGGCTACCGCTGGGTCCTATTCATGACCGAAGATGTCCACGCCAAGTACAAAGAATGGAGCGAACGCGGTGTTCGTTTCTTAACTGCTCCGGAGACGCCGGGGTGGGGCGGCACCTATGCGCGTTTCGAGGATCCGGACGGGAATGCGTTTGGCCTGGAAGGCTTCGATGAGGTGAGGCAAAGCCTGGAGTTGCGCCGGCAGGCGCACGCCGAGAAACTCGAATCCGAACGCCGCACCGCCCAGGAACTGGAAATAGCGCGGCAGGTGCAGGCGCGTTTGTTTCCGCAGATTCAGCCGGAGATGAAAACGGTCGAGTACGCGGGTATCTGCCTGCAGGCGCGCCAGGTGGGAGGGGATTATTTCGATTTCCTGAATCTCGGGCCGCAGCGGCTGGGGTTGATCATCGGCGATGTTTCCGGCAAGGGGATCGCCGCAGCCCTGCTGATGGCGAATTTGCAGGCCAGCCTGCGGAGCCAGTCGGCGCTGGCCTTCGATCAGCCCGAGGCGTTGCTCCGGTCTGTGAACCGCCTGTTCTATGACAATACCGGCGACAGTGCCTATGCCTCGCTTTTGTTTGCCGATTACGACGAGGCGGCGCGGCGACTGCGCTACGTCAATTGCGGCCATTTGTCAGGTCTCTTGGTAAGAAGCGACGGCAAGGTGGATCGGCTCGAGTCCACCAGCACGCTGCTCGGGCTGTTCAGAGAGTGGAATTGCTCGATGCGGGAGCAGGAGTTCTCTCCCGGGGACGTGCTTGCGCTTTACACTGATGGGATCACCGAAGCCAGTAACGAGCGAGGAGAGGAATTTGGCGAGCGGTGCCTGATTGAATCGCTTCAGCAACATCGGGAGCTGCCGTGCCAGGCTTTGTTGACCGCAATCGTGGATGGTGTTCGGCGATTCAGTTTTCAGGAACAACACGACGACATTACGGCGATCGTCGCAAAGTTCAAGGCTACTAGCTGACGTGTCGTCGGGTGGATTGCTGTTTTCCGACTCTTACTTCAACAGATCCGCAGCGTGGTCATTGGCATAGACCGGGAGTGTACGGGGATGGCGTCCCGTGACCTCCAAGACACCGTTCGTCACCAACGCCGTTTCGCCTTCGTACACAGCGAAGCATCACCATTACACCGATTAATTAACCCAGCGGATTCTGAGTGCCAACGCCTGATTTCAACAGTTGTCGCGTCTCTCTTCTTAACCGGAAGTGATGCAGTTGGTCCTTCTCCGCTCGATCATCTGATCGATTGCCACTTTGTGGCGGTGGTTCTCGATTGTTGACGGAACGCGTTCGACGAGAGCACAATTCACAAACTGAGCCACACGGAGGTCGGTGTTTACCCCTCATTGCGCCAGGGGCTTCCTCGAAAACCAGGTTAAGGCGTAGTCAAATCGTCCGCAGCCCAAGAAAGGAAAAAGGTACTGTCATGACTAAACACGACGAGCCCGTTCTCGAACCCACAACTCAGGCTTTTATTGACGCTCTCGCAGCCCAAGGGGGAAAACCGCTTTACACTCTGTCCTATGCAGACGCCCGTAAAGTTCTGGAAGATGTACAAGCCATCAACGTCAAGAAGCTCCCGGCCGATATAGAAGAAAAAGTGTTTCCGGTGAGTCCGACGGGCGAAGTCTCGGTTCGCATCTACCGCCCAGTGGGCGCCACTGGCCTCCTCCCGGTTGTGATGTACTTTCACGGTGGCGGCTGGGTGCTCGGGAGCAAACACACGCATGACAGGTTGGTACGTGATCTGCTGAATGGTACGAATGCCGCCTTCGTGTTTGTAA
>JBARRT010000134.1:0-21548 GCA_049644365.1 Candidatus Acidiferrum sp.
ACCCTAGAGTCTGCAACCTCCGCGCCACTCTTAAAGTCTGTGTTTTCAATAGAGTGGAACTATAATTCCAAGTAAAAACGCTCTACCTCCCCGGCAAATTTACCTGCTGGTCCGGCTAATTGCGTTACCGTTCAGGTCTTTTACCTAGTCTCTGAGGCTCCCCAGGGACTAAGGACCCGAAAAGGCTCGCGTGTGTTCTTGAGCGCCTTGACCCTCTTCTTTCTCACCTGCTATTGTGAAGAGTTATTTTGGGCTCAGTGTAACTACTGGGTGCCGGAGCTCCTGTGGAGGGGCGTTTTCGTCTCATGGGCCTGACCAAACTGGTAATCCGGGGCGCGCGCCAGCACAACCTCAAGAATATCGACGTGGAAATCCCCCGGAACTCCCTGACAGTCATTACTGGCCTCTCCGGCTCCGGCAAATCTTCGCTGGCCTTTGACACCATTTACGCCGAAGGCCAGCGCCGTTACGTCGAATCCCTCTCGGCTTACGCGCGCCAGTTCCTGGACCAGATGGAACGCCCCGACGTGGACGTCATCGAGGGGCTCTCGCCTTCGATCGCCATCGAGCAGAAGACCACGACGCGCTCGCCGCGTTCCACCGTCGGCACCATCACCGAAATTTACGATTACCTTCGCGTCATCTACGCGTCGGTCGGCGTTCCGCATTGCCCGAACTGCGGCAAGCCCATCACGCGCCAATCCAGCGAGCAGATTGTCCAGTCCATCTTGCACGGCGAACTCTGCAAACCCGACGACCGCATCATGATCCTTGCGCCCATCGTCCGCGGCCGGAAGGGCGCCTACCGGAAAGAACTCGAAAAATTCGCACAAGACGGCTACGTTCGCGTTCGAATCAACGGCGAACTCTTCCCGCTGGACGAGCTCCCTGTTATTGACAAGCGCAAGAATCACAGCATCGAAATCGTCATCGACCGCTTGCTCGTCAAACCGGGTATCGCCGGGCGCCTCGAACAATCCATCGCCACCGCGCTGAAGCTCGCAAGCGGTCTCGTCACTGTCGCCATCGTCGGCGGCAAGGAACACACCTTTTCGGAGAAGCTCGCCTGCCCCGATTGCGGCATTTCCGTTCCTGTACTCGAGCCGCGTTCGTTCAGCTTCAATTCGCCCTACGGGGCTTGCCCCGCCTGCAACGGCCTCGGTTCCAAGTACGATTTCACTCCCTCCAAAATCATCCATGATTGGAGCCGCCCGCTATTTGATGGCGGACTCGGCCCGGGCTCCGCCTCCGCGATTCTCAAGCGCACGCTGGAGCTCGGCGCCTATGCGCACGGCTTCGATCTCGAAACGCCCTTCGACAAATTCCCCGCGCGCATCCAGAACATGCTTCTCTACGGCTACCCGCCATCCAACGGCCGTGGCGCTGCGGATGAAAGTGGCGCAGCAACGAAAAAATCCAAAGGCGAAAAAGGCTTCCGATTTCCCGGCATCCTGAAATTTCTCGAGCGCAATTTCGAAGAGTCCGGATCGGATACCTACCGCGAGTGGATGACGCAATACATGTCCGCCACTCTCTGCAGTGTCTGCCACGGCAAGCGGCTCCGCCCCGAATCCCTCGCCGTAAAACTTGCCGGCTGGTCCATTGCCGACTTCACCGCGTTCTCGCTCACCTCCGCGCGTCCTGCGGTGGACAAAACCCTCTCGAAGCTGACCGCCCGACAAAGAGAAATCGCCGCGCGTCCCCTCGAGGAAGTCGCCGAGCGCATTGATTTCCTGCTCGCGGTCGGTCTCGGTTATCTCAGCCTTGATCGCTCTGCTGCCACGCTCTCCGGCGGCGAAGCCCAGCGCATTCGCCTCGCCACGCAAATCGGCTCGCGGCTCCGCGGCGTCCTCTACGTCCTTGACGAGCCTAGCATCGGCCTCCACGCCCGCGACAACGATCGCCTTCTCGGCTCCCTCGAACACCTTCGCAATCTTGGCAACACCGTCCTCGTCGTCGAACACGACGAAGACACCATCCGCCGCGCCGATTTTGTCGTCGACCTCGGCCCCGGCGCAGGCAATGCCGGCGGCTATCTCGTCGCCCAGGGCAAGCCGCAGCAAATCGAAGACACTCCGGAATCTCTCACCGGCCAATACCTCAGCGGCACCGCGAAGATTCCCGTCCCCGAAAAACGCCGCAGCCCTAACGGCAAATCGATTCAAATTCGCGGAGCCAGCGCCAACAATCTTAAGGATGTCGACATTACGCTTCCGCTCGGCGTGCTCACCGTCGTCACCGGCGTCTCCGGCTCCGGAAAGTCCACCCTCGTCAACGACATTCTCTATCGCGCCCTCGCGCAAAAGCTCTATCGCTCCTCGGAGGTCCCCGCCGCTCATCGCGAAATTCTCGGCGCCGATCAGATCGACAAAGTCATCGAAATCGATCAGGCCCCCATCGGCCGCACGCCGCGTTCGAATCCCGCCACCTACACCGGCGTCTTCGCTCCCATCCGCGATCTCTTCGCCATGCTCCCCGAATCGCGCGAGCGCGGCTATCGCCCCGGCCGCTTCAGCTTCAACGTGAAAGGCGGCCGCTGCGAAGCCTGCCAGGGCGATGGCCTCCGCCGCATCGAAATGAATTTTCTTCCGGACGTTTACGTGATGTGCGAAGTCTGCCGCGGCCGCCGCTACAATTCGGAGACGCTCGCCGTCCGCTACAAGGGCCACTCCATCAGCGACGTTTTGAATCTGCCCTCCTCCGACGCGCTGAAGCTCCTCGAAAACATCCCCCAGATTCAGCAAAAGCTCGCCACACTCGTCGAAGTCGGACTCGGCTACGTCACCCTCGGCCAGTCCGCCACCACTCTTTCCGGCGGCGAAGCCCAGCGCATCAAGCTCGCGCGTGAGCTTTCGAAACGCCAGACCGGCCGCACGCTCTACATTCTCGACGAGCCCACCACCGGCCTGCACTTCGACGACGTTCGAAAGCTCCTCGACGTCTTGCAGCGCCTCGTTGATCTCGGCAATACAGTGCTCATCATCGAGCACCACCTCGATGTGATCAAGCAAGCCGACTGGGTCATCGACCTCGGCCCCGAAGGCGGCGAAGGCGGCGGCCGCATCGTCGCCCAGGGCCCCCCCGAACTCGTCGCCCGCACCAAAAAGTCCTACACCGGCCAAGCCCTCTCCCGCGTCCTCGGTATCTCCAACAACGGCCACCCCAATGGCAACTCCAAGTAGCCACCGCGCCGCAGGCTTGCCATCGCTTGGTATTGTCCGCACCCCGGGTTAGAGTATCCCCTGCTCTATGAGTATCTACTCCGTCCACCCCATCACTCTCGGCGCGGTCCACGCCTACCCGCTCGCCTCGCGCAAAAGCAAAGTCAGTGTCCGCGACTTCGCGAGGCCCTCTGCCGCAAACACGTCCCTCACAAAGTTTCTCGATTCACTTCCAGACATCCTCGCCGCCGAAGATATTCGCCATCTCCTCTCCGCAATTCACAGCGCTCGCAAGCAGCGCAAAGCCATCCTCTGGGGCATCGGCGGCCACGTCATCAAAGTCGGCCTCGGCCCCATCCTGATCGACCTGATGAAACGCGGCTTCATCTCCGGCATCGCCATGAACGGCGCAGCCCTCATCCACGATTTCGAGATCACCCTCGCCGGCAACACTTCCGAAGACGTCGAAGCCGGCCTCGGCGAAGGCCAGTTCGGTATGGCCGCCGAAACCGGCCAGTACATTAACGAAATCGCTAAAGTCTCGCACCGCATTCGCATCGGCTACGGCGAAGCCGCCGGACAATTCCTCTCGAGCGGCATCCTCGACGTCAAGCACGCCGATTCCAGCGTCCTCATGGCCGCCTACAAACACCGCATCCCCGTAACCATCCATCTCGCCATTGGTACGGACATCCCTCACATGCACCGCGCCGCCGACGGCGCCGCTCTCGGCGCCGCCACGCACTACGACTTCCGCCTCTTCTGCGCCCTCGTCGAGCAAATGCATTCCGGCGGCGTTTATCTCAATTGGGGTTCCGCCGTCCTGCTCCCCGAAGTTTTTCTCAAAGCCGTTTCCGTCGTCCGCAATCTCGGCGTCCCGCTCCGCCCCATTACCACCGCGAACTTCGACTTTATTCAGCACTACCGTCCGTTGCAGAATGTAGTGAAGCGTCCCACCGCGTCCGCGCACGGCAGCCGCGGACCTGAATCGCACGGCTACGCTATTACCGGCCACCACGAGCTGCTCTTGCCGCTCGTCGCCGCCGCGCTGGCCGCTGGCTGGCCAAGGAAATCGCGCCCTGGAAAACGATGACTCTCTTCGACGACAACCCGCTGAAACCGCCCGATGAGAATTTTCCCGCGCAGCTTGCACCGGACCAGACTACCGAATTCGCGCCGCCGGAACCGCTCACGCCTCCGCTCGCCGGCGACCCCATTTCCTATGCCGCGCTTAGCCCTGCCACTTACGCAAGCTCTTCTCTTCCCGAAGACCTGCGCATTCCCTGGTCTTGGGTGCATCTCGTGGTCTTTCTCGTTTTCGGCTTCGGTAGCCTGGTGATCGTCCAACTCGGCGGCGTCCTTTTGCTTTCCGCGAACAAGCACCTCTCGCAAAAGCAATTGCAACAACTGATCGAATCCAAACCGCAATTCCTCGTAGGGACCAATATCCTCTGGTTTGCTCTCATATTTCTTTTTCTGTATGTGACGCTCTCCGTGCTCCGCGGCCTTCCTTTTTGGCAAACGTTAGGCTGGAAAAAACTGAACACCGACCCCATTGCCGGCAAAGGAAGTCCGTGGATGTATTTCTTTTCCGGCTGCGGCCTGGCCATCTTTGTCGCCATCGCCAGTTCGCGCATCAAGAATGTGGACCACGTCCCCATCCAGGAACTCTTCAAGAGCCGCACCGGCGCCATGTTGCTGATGGCCATGGCCGTATTCGTCGCGCCGCTCGTCGAAGAAACCGTTTTCCGTGGCTACCTCTATCCCCTTTTTGCGAAATCCCTCGGTGTCCTCCCCGGCATTCTGATCACCGGGCTCCTCTTTGGCTTGATGCACGGAGCGCAGCTCGGCTGGACCTGGGGCCTCGTGGCCCTGCTCACTCTTGTCGGCGTTATTTTCACGTTCGCGCGCGCCCGCACCGGCACCGTCGTCGCCAGTTTCCTTCTTCATCTCGGCTACAACTCCATGATCGCCGTCACGTCCGTCATCGCCACCAAGGGCTTCACGCAAATGCCGATGGGTAAGTGATGGATTCGTCTTGGCCGCCCGCCTTCGCTACAATGGGACTATCTTCAGAACGCTGCCGCTCCTTTTTGTCATTCTGAGCGGAACGATCCGATTTTCTCTTGCGCCCCGGTTTCTGGGGCGTCGGGTCGCGCAGTCGAAGAATCTCAACTTAAACACCGGCTCGACTGCACAGCACTGAGATCGAGGGGCACTTTAGATGTACGTAGCACAACCCATCCAATGGACCGACCGCGGCGTGGTCATGCTCGACCAGCGTCTCCTCCCTGCCGAAGAAGTCAGCCACACCTACACCGATTACCGCGAAGTCGCCAAAGCCATCCGCGAAATGGTTATTCGCGGGGCACCTGCCATCGGCGTCGCCGCTGCCATGGGCGTGGCCCTGGGCGTTCTGCACTCCTCTGCGAAATCCGTCGAAGCCCTCCGCCCGGAGTTCCTGGAAGTCTCCGACACGCTTGCCAAAACCCGCCCCACCGCCGTAGATCTCTTCTGGGCCCTCGAGCGCATGAAGCGCCGCTTCGCGGAACTCACCTCGCAGACTTCCGACCTCGCCAAAATCAAGCAAGCCATGGTCGAAGAAGCCCAGAAAATTCATCTTGAAAAAAAAGCCACGGACGAAGCCATCGGCCGCTTCGGTGCTGAATTCATGCCCCGCGACGGCCGCGTCATGACCCAGTGCAACGCCGGCGCGCTCGCCACCGCGGGCATCGGAACCGCCCTAGGCGTCATCCGCGTCGCATTCGAACAGGGGAAAAAACTCCACGTCCTCGTTCCCGAAACGCGCCCATATCTCCAGGGCGCGCGCCTCACCGCCTGGGAACTCCACAAGGGCGGCATCCCGCTCACGCTCATCACCGACAACATGGTCGGTCATTTCCTGAAAACAGAAAAAGTCAGCGCCATCGTCACCGGCGCGGACCGCATCGCCGCCAACGGCGACACCGCCAACAAAATCGGCACCTACCAGATCGCCGTCCTCGCCAAAGAAAATAACGTTCCCTTTTACATCGCGGCACCCGTCTCCACGTTCGATCTCTCTATCCCCGACGGCGATCACATTCCCATCGAAGAGCGTTCCGCCGCTGAAGTCACACATCTCCAGGGAGTCCGCATCGCTCCCGACGTCCACGCCGCGCATCCCGCCTTCGACGTCACCCCCGCCCGCTACATCGTCGCCATCTTTACCGAACGCGGCGTCGCCCGCGCCCCCTACACGGAATCTCTCCGCGCCCTTTCTGCCGCTCCTCAATCTGCCGTCACCGCCCGCACCTAAGGGCACGATACCAATTCACCTGAGCTCGTCGAAACAGGTGTGCTCTTTGTCGCGGCGATTCGACGTGGTATTTCGAGTCTTATCTTCCCAAACGGGAAGCGAGCTCCGTCGTCCTTATATCTTCTCTAGTTTTGTTTTATGGAGGGTCCGGCCTGCGTGATGCTTCCGGGAAGCAAGTCCGTCTTGATTGTGATTTTCTGCTGCGCCAGCAAGTTGACCTCTGTGTCGAAGGCTTGAAATCCGGGAAGGGCGATCTTGATCCGATGCTTCCCGGGGCTGACGAGCATCCCATGTCCCGCGCCGCTGAATTCACCGACGGTTCCGGCGAAAGCGTCGTCCACAAAAACAGCGGCTCTCTCCGGTGTGACTTGTAGCTTAATCTGAGATGTGACTTTTGGAAACTGCGACCGTGGATCCTTCAGCATGACGACTTGCAAGACGATTCTTTTGCGTGGTTCCACAACCACCTTCTGCCTGAAATCCGTATACCCAGACTGGCGCACGGCAATCTCATGTTCACCGGGCAGAAGCAGAATCTTGTTGTTATCCTTCAACTCATTGACGTAGCCGACGTACTGTCCATCGACCCAGACTCCGGATGTTTTATCCGCCTTAGTCTTTCCGACCAATTGCAACTCACCCAGGACTTGGCTTTGAGCGTGGGCCGCGAAAGGAATAGTCGGTCCGGACAAAGCAAGGCAGAAAGCTGCTTTGCGCACTACATGATACATTTTCATCTTTAACCCCCAGGAAAGCTCTGGTTGGAATTCCGAATCGCCTGGGAACGATTCGTTCTCCCCCGAATAGGCTGTCTCTCTTATTCTAACCACAACTGGGAGCAACCGCGCAGGGTTCTCTGCATACCGGTGGGCTAGGATTGGAAGTACGTATGGATGCCCCGTTTTTTCGCGAGTCCGTTACGGACGCCATTCGCTTCTGGGAGCCGCGGCGACTGCTCTACAGCGCATGGGCGCTTGCCGCGGTCGTGGCCAGAATCAACACGGGTATAATGTTTCTCGATGCGCTTCTGGTCCCGCTGGCTCGCATGTACTTTCTTCCTTGTCCTCGTGTTTCCCCTGATTCCCGCTCTCCACCCTTCACCTCCGCCTTCCTGGAGCGGCGTCCTTCGCGACTCGGGGGGAAATCCTGTGGGCGGCGCCTCCATCAAACTCTTCGCGGCGAACGCCAACCGCGAGTATTCCGCCACAACTTCCAAGACAGGCCTGTTCGCATTCACTGCACTCGCAGCGGGCAACTACACTCTCACGGTAAGCGTTGCGGGCAAGATTTGGACTGCATCGGATCCGGTGGTCATCAAAGACGGCGCCACACTTACCTCCGGACTTCAACTCTCGCCCCAGGGGCAGGAACTCCGCGTCATCGTCGCTACAGATCTGGTTTCTCCCCAGGCCAGTGGCGGCGAGCGTCTCTCCACTGGAGAAGTGTCCAGCCTGCCCCTCAACGAACGCGACTTCAGCAGGCTTCTTCTCCTCGCCGCCGGCACCATGACGGACACCAACGGCGCCGCCAATTTCACGCAGCAATTCGCCATCAATGGCCAGCGTGGCTCCGCCGCCGTCTTCGCCATCGATGGAGCGGACACCACCGACCCTGAGCTCGGCGGCGCTACCTTTTCCAACTTCAACGTCGACGCTATCCAGGAAGTGCAATCCAGCTCCGGAGTAATGCCTGCTGACACGGGTCACGGCGCCGCTGGATTCACGAACGTGATTACGAAGTCCGGCAGCAATCAAGTCCATGGCAGCCTTTTCGAATTTGTCCGCAATGCGGCGTTCGACGCACGAAATTACTTTGACCACAAGAGCGATTTGAGCACTCGCCGTCTCCCACCGTTTTCCCGCAATGAATTCGGTCTCACCAACGGCGGCCCCGTCGTCCTTCCACGAATCTACGATGGACGTGGTAAGACATTTTATTTCGCGGAGTATCAAGGCTTCCGGCAAGTTCTCGGGACCACGCAAGTATTCCCTGTTCCGACCGTCGCGGACCGGCATGGCGTCGACACCACCACATTTCCCGGCGATACTCTGACCGTTCCCGTCAGCAGCAGCATCGCGCCTCTACTTGCACGCTTTCCCTTGCCGAACGATCCCAACGGCGCTTATGGCGCGCGCACCTACGCCACATCCTCCAAAGTTGTCACCAGGACGGATCAGGCTTCGCTTCGGCTCGATCTTCGCTTTTCCAGCAACTCAACCTTGTTCCTGCGCGCCAGCCGTAACCAGGTCACCGGGCCAACTACCAACCCCGATCAAACCGCCATTGATCCGGATTTTGGCGTGAAATTCTCCGATCACCAGCGCAATTTCGCCATAAGATATTCGCGCACTCCCACTCCGCATTTCAGTTTTCAAACGGCCCTCTGCTTCATTCGCAGTACGCCACTGTTCATCACCAGTAACGAAACCCAGCCTGCGCTTGCCTTCGGGGACGGTCTATTTCAAGGCTTCAATTCCGCGGATGGATCCATCTTCGGTTCGTACGGTAACGTCTACCAGTTCAAACAAGATATGGTCTACACGCGCCGCTCCCATTCCTTCAAGTGGGGCGCGGAACTTCGCTTCAATCGCGATACCACGATTTTTGGAACGAATCCCAATGGACTCTACACGTTCGGAGGAGGCCCCGCTTATTCTCCCGTCCTGATTCCGTCCGCCAGCGGCCAGCACGATATCCATCCAGGAGATCCGCTTCCCGATTCCCTCACGGGTCTTCTGACCGCGACACCCTATTCCTACACCGTGACTGCGGCCGCGAATCTGACGCCAAAAGGAAATAAATTTGACGCCGCTGCCGTCCGCCGTGAGGCTTACAACTTTTATTTTCAGGACTCTTGGAGAGCCACCGCTCGATTGAGCGTTAACTATGGCTTCCGTTATGAAGTGAATAGCCGCATTCATGAGGCGAAACATCGCACGTCACTTGCAATACCGATTGGCCCAGATGACAAGCCCGCGGGCTTCCTTACTCCGGGCGCGAGACAAATTTACGTTTACAATCCTCAGCCCCCGTACGCCATGGACTGGAGCGGCTGGGGCCCGCGACTCTCTCTCGACTACGGCCTCTCCAAGCACACCACTATCCATGCCGGCGGCGCCATCACCACCATTCTTCCCAACTTGTGGCTCCAGAATTATGTCACCGGCGCATTTCCGTTCGTTTTTCAGCCGCTGGTCACCGCTCTCCCCGGTTTTCCGATCAACTTTCAGGATTCTGTTGTGCCCCTCACACTTCCTCCCGTCTACACCACCCAAGGTCAGCTGCTCTTTGCTTCCGGAAGCAGCAGCAACCTTCCTCCCAACATTCCGATGGACGTGCAGCGTTTCCAGGACGATTTGGCTGCTCTCACCCCGGGCAATCAGGTTCAATTATTCACGACCATCAGCTTCGATCCACATTTCCGCAATGGGTATATCGCCACGGACACCTTCGGCATAGACCATGAAATCGGAAGCGTCAAACTCAGCGCGTCCTACGTTGGCACCGCGGGAATTCATCTCGCCAGCATCCTCTCGCCGAACGGTTACGGAGGCGCGGATCCGGCCTTTGCGCCCTACACCCAATTCAATTCCGCCGGCCACGCAATCGGTGGCTTCGGCCCCGAAACGGTCATGACTTCCGGTTCGCATTCCAGCTATCACGCGCTGCAGACCAGCGTCAGCCAGAGCACCGCGCGAATGGGCCTGAGCTTCCAGGCCAGTTACACGTTTTCCAAAAGCCTGGATGACACCAGTGCGGTGCCCGGCGGCATTTCCGGCAGCCCCGGCGTGATCCTGCAGACTTTGCCCCAGGATCCTCTCAATTCGAATGCCGACAAGGGACCTTCCACGTTCGATGTCACACACGTTTTCACGCTAAGCTTGATTCAGTCACTGCCCCTGGACCGCGTTCGCTTTCTCCAGCCGGTGCCCAAGACTCTCAGCAAAGGCTGGCAGTTCCTGAACATCACCACTGTGACCAGCGGACCGCCGTTCACCGTCTACTCGGGAGTCCAGCAGACCGGCGCAGGCCTCGGCGGCACCGATCGCCCCGACCTTCTCGTCACGCCGAATCTCTCCACCAACCGCACCACTCGCGAGGATTACTTCGGTAGGGGCGCGGCGAACAGCTCTTTTTTCCAGATCCCCATAAACGTCCCCGGTGGAACCGGCCCGAACCACGGCCGCTTCGGCACGCTTGGCCGGAGCACGTTTCGCGGCCCAGGCTTTCGCGATTTTGATATGGCCTTGATCAAGGACACCGCGTTCGGCCATCGCGGAAACGGCGAACTCGCGATTCTTCAATTTCGCGCCGAGTTCTTCAATATTTTCAACGTCGTCAATTTCGGTTTGCCCTCCAACATCGTCCGCGGCAGCGGCTTCGGCATCATCAGCCGAACCGCCGGCCCATCGCGCCAGATCCAGTTCTCCCTGAAAGTGATCTATTGACCCTCCCTCCGTGCGCCGCCATCTTCACCGAACGAGCGTCGCCATCCGCCTTTGATAAATCCCCGCCCCTTGACCTTCCTCCGATTCTCCGATAGCCTCGCGTTCAATTCTCCGGCCATTCACCCACTCTTCCAAGGAGGCTGCGCATGGTTTCTCTCACTGCTCTGTGGCTCCCCATCCTGCTGTCGGCTGTGATGGTGTTTATCGCCAGCTCCATCATCCACATGCTTCTGCCCTACCACCGCAGCGACTACAAGCAGCTCCCCGACGAGGACAAGCTCCTCCCCGTTCTGCGCGCTGCCGGCTTGCAGCCGGGTCTCTATCATTTTCCTTATTGCACCCACAAGGACATGAATTCGCCCGCCCAGCAGGAAAGATTCAAGCAGGGACCGGTCGGGTTTCTGACCATGTATCCAAGCGGCCTACCCAACATGCCGAAATTCCTCGGCCTGTGGTTTGTTTATTGCCTCATCGTCGGCGTCTTCGCCGCCTGTCTCACGGGCTACACTGTTCCGTTCGGCGCGCGTTACCCCGTAGTGTTTCGTGTGGCCGGCACAGCCGCCTTTATGTCCTACGGCCTGGGACCCATTGTCAACGCCATCTGGAAGGGTCAGCCCTGGAGCGTAACCTTTAAAGAAATTTTCGATGGACTCGTCTACGGCCTGCTGACCGCCGGCACCTTCGGCTGGCTCTGGCCCCGCTGACTTTCCCGCGTGCCGTCGCATTTGAACCCAGCGTCGCGGTTTCTAGTACCTGTCACCATCGGAAAATTCCTCCTCGTTGGTGTGGGCTGCACCTGACGGCAATCGCGAAAGCACTCGTCTCGCCATCCTGCGTAACCTGAGGCTCTTTAGAATTTTACGAGAATCGGGTCACCGCATCAGAAGCGGTACTGGTACACAAATTCCACCCATTTTTTCCATCGACCCCTGCAAATTTTACCGGTTCCTCTCCTGCTGCACGAAGCCCAGCCTCGAACAATCTGTTTCCACATTCGCTGTATGCCATTGAATTCTCAGCCCACTACCAGATTCAGCGCGAGTTTGGCGCGGAACTTGCCCTTCCATCGCTGGGACCACGAGCCCCAACCCGACCAGCCCGCCCGAAATGTACATCCGAAGTTTGCACCGGGGAAAAATATGCGCACAAGGAGGCGCCGCAAATGACTCACGCAAAGTGTTGCATCGTTTTACTTGCGGGCACACTCGCTCTGGGGCCATTATCGTCCGCAAAAAATCCGGGCGAAGCAAAAACGGAGCAGGATCGTCTTCAGAACGCAGGAAAAGTCATCCAGGAAATCCTCAATGTCCCTGACGACATTCCGCAGGACCTGCTCGACAAGGCCCGTTGCGTCGTGGTGATGCCGTCGGTGTTGAAAGCCGCGTTTGTTGTTGGCGGCAGCTACGGCCGCGGCACGATGGTCTGCCGCATCGGCAAGGACTTCACCGGTCCTTGGGGCGCGCCGGCCATGTATGCACTCGAAGGCGGTAGCGTCGGTTTGCAGATTGGTGGAGAAGCCACCGACTTCGTTTTTCTCGTCATGAACGACCGTGGCGCAGGCAGCCTCCTGCACACCAAGGTGAAACTGGGAGCGGACGCATCTATCGCCGCTGGACCGAAAGGCCGCTCGGCTTCCGCCGACACTGACGCTTACATGCGCGCGGAAATTCTGAGCTACTCCCGTGCGCGAGGTGTTTTTGCCGGCATATCTCTGGAAGGCTCGACGCTCCGTCCCGATGAAGACGCGAATCGCAAGCTCTACGGCAAATCCACAAGCGCCGCAAAGATCATCACGGAATCGGATGTGGAAGCTCCCGCGGCCGCGCATGACCTGATCGCGTCCTTACAAAAGTCATCTCCACAACTCAAGCGTTAGTACGACTCGTAGCAACCCAGCCCTTGCTTGTATCCACCCGCGAGCCAGCAAACCTTAAGGCCCAGCCCAGGAGGAAACTTTGTTCTCAGACCACTTGATTACTTTCGCCGGCAGAAGCATCACCATCACGAGCCACGACCTGATCATGATTCTCGTGTCTGTTGTGACGGGATTGTTGTTCTGGACTGCGCTTTACTTCAGTCGAAAACGGATCGTCGTCCTGAAGAGGTCCAGCGGAACCGACCAGGTTACGTTCGAGTTGTCCCGCATCGCGGAAGCGCTCGAGCGCATTGCCAATCGTCCGGCGGATGACGCGATTGCAGCCGCATCGCGGCGTCAGCAGCAGACGCAGACGCCCCCGCACCGCGAGTCGCCAGGTATCTCCTATTCCATGTTCGGACGTTAGCGGGACCATCCGTCCACATTTTTCGGCGCCGCAGTGTGTAAGCGCTGCGCGCCCCCGCCTGTCCAGCATAGTCCCGCGCCCTTCCCCGCTGTCTCGACCCGGAGCGACCGGCGTTTTCCGAGCGCCAGCCGCTTAGTGGTCCGCTTCCTCCACGGTGTAAGCGCGCTCGCGTTTTGCAGATCGAGTTCCGAACTATCCCAGATTGGCAGTCTAAACCTTACAGTACGCAATACTTAAAAACGGAGGAGTGGGTGAGCGGTTGAAACCGGCGGCTTGAACGCCGGGACTGGTTCCTCGTCCCTTTTGCCCGAAGGCACGCCAGATTGGCTCACATCCTCGGGGACTAAGCGTCTATATTTAAAAGACTTACTTAAGTTTTGCAGTTTTGCGGCGGAAATGCAGAAGTACTCACCATCGAACCTAAGAAAACCTAAGATCCAAAATGTGCTAACACGCGGTCTATTACCTAGGGATTACTTAATTAGTAATAAACTGCAGGCGATTATCATTTTGCACGCTCCCATAAGATTCGCGTTGCGCTTTTCGACACATTGGCTCAATGCTGCCTTCTCAGTGTGAATTTCATTTGATAAATGTGTATAGCCTTTTTCTTTGCGGCAAATCTTCTTGTGCCGGGACTGACTGAGGGAGGATGGATCCCTAACCAGACCCGGCGGCTTGGTTCCAAGGTCCAGTCTTCCCGTTTGGGTGGCTGGGCTTTTTGTTTTTTTGGCCCTCGAAAAGCAAAGCATCCTCGCATGAATCTCGATAAGAATTTTTGCGCAGGAAGAAGAAGTGAGGAAAGAGAAGGAACGGAAAGGCCGGACTAGGCAGGCGACCCCGCCAAAAATCACACCCAAGCAACAGCGCTTCGTTGCAAGCTTTACCGACCCCAGGAGCCCTGGATTTTCAAATGCCACGAGAGCTGCTCAAGCCGCAGGTTATCGCGGCGAACCGGGGAGCAATCAGTTGTCCGTCCAAGGTCACTCAACTTTACACAATCCTAACGTTCGGCTGGCCTTAGCAGACGCTTTGGCCAAAGTAGGCTGCACCCTTGAGCTTGGAGCTAGACGACTGCGCCAGGCGTTGGACGCCAAACAAGTTCGACCATTCTTGGTCGATGGAAAGCTTGTTTACAGCAAACCCATGCCGGACTATCGCGAGCGAAGACAAGCCACAGAACTGCTATTCCGCCTACATGCGCCTATTCCTGCCGTAAGTAGAGAAGAGGAGCGCGCCTTGAAATTGATAACGCAACAAACGGAGAAACAGCGAGAAGGATTTTCTGAGACAAATGAACCACCGCATTTGCCTGAAGCCATCAATGCAACAGGAATGTCTCAAACGGACACTGTGCTTGAACAGCTACGCAGACTGAATGCGCAAGCGCAACGCCTGAAAGAAAAAGCGGAACAGGAAGGCGATCTCAGAACAGCTTTGGCTGCAGTGCGGGAACTTAGCCGCATTGTGGAGTTGACAGCCAGGTTGAGCGGCGACTTAACCGAAGGTGGAGAAACAAAAATCCTGAATGTGAATTTTGATTCCGAGACTGCCAAACGGATCGTGGATACTTTCTTGGCCCGACACCAAGACTCGGAGGCAGAAGAATGAGCTCGCAATATCTGATTGATCGTGAGCGCTTGTTGACCCTCGCTCGCGAAGATTTGGCATGTTATGCCACAGCCCAATGGCCGAAGTTTGAATTCGCAAAGCATCATCAACTCATCATTTCCAGACTTGAGGCTATTGAGCGCGGTGAAATCTCCAGGCTAATGATTTTCCTACCGCCCCGTCATGGCAAAAGCCTGATTGGCAGTGCAATCTTTCCTGCTTGGTATCTCGGGCGGCATCCTGAGCGTCATTTGATTTTTGCGACGTATGGCCAAGAACTTTCCGATGATTCTGGGCGGCAGGTGAGAGATTTCATTGCAGACCCTGTTCACCGGGCAATCTTTCCGGGTTGCTCAATTCGTGAGGATTCGTCGGCTGCGCATCGCTTCAATACGGTCCGTGGCGGCGCATACTTTGCGGTTGGCAGAGGCGGACCTATCACTGGTCGAGGCGCTCACCTGCTGGTTATTGATGACCCTCTCAAGGATTGCGCTGAGGCGAATAGCGAAACAGTGCGACGAGCCTTATACGATTGGTATTCGTCCGTGGCGTACACTCGCCTAGCTCCTAATGGAGCGATTGTTCTGATTCAGAATCGTTGGCATGAAGACGACTTGGCTGGGCGGCTCTTGGCGAATAGCTTTGGCGACGATTGGGAAGTTTTGAGCCTTCCCGCAATCGCCGAGCATGACGAATCGTTTCGCCGTGAAGGAGAAGCACTGTGGCCAGACAGATTCGGACTCCTGGAGCTGGGAAAAATTCGGAATGCGTTGGGTGGCCGTGCTTGGGCCTCACTGTACCAGCAAAGACCAGCGGCGGCAGAAGGTACGATTTTCAAGCGTGACTGGTGGCAGTTCTACCGACCACCTGTCAGTGCTCCATTTGCACAAATTGTCCAGTCATGGGATTGTGCCTACAAAAAAGGAGCTGAAAATGATTTCAGCGCATGCACTACATGGGGAGCAACGAGCAACGGTTATTATTTGCTCCACCTTCGGAAAGACAAAGTTGAGTTTCCCGAATTGAGGCGTGTTCTCGGCTCTCTTGCGGAGCACTGGAATCCTACAGCTATCCTTGTTGAAGACAGAGCGAGCGGACAGAGCCTCATCCAAGAACTAAAATCATCCTCAGTGCTGCCTGTAATACCAGTGAAGGTCGATTCGGACAAAGTGGCCCGCGCACAAGCTGCCACGCCTCTCCTCGAAGCAGGAAAACTATTTCTACCCGAGGGCGCGTCATGGGTGGAAGATTTTATCGACGAGTTGGCGGTGTTTCCAAATGGAGCACACGATGACTGCGTGGACAGCACAACACAGGCGCTGAATTTCCTGCGGCAGGAGCCTCAACTCTTGCCCATATCGTTAGGCTACTCAATGTTCGGTTCGAAGTCAGGGGAACTCGACAAAGAGGATCTTTGGGAGAAAGCCATGCTCGGCTATCCGCTAAGCGAGGAAGAGTTTAACAGGCTTTAAGGGCAAGGCTCGACCGTGACCAACTGGGGAGCGGAGATCCCGCCTGCCCCGACTTTGCCGGGGACCCGGCCGGGACGGTTTTTCTATGGGCGATTTGGGTGTAGAATTCTAACCCCAGCTTAGAACGGGAGATGTAGGCCATGTGGAACTTTAATAAGTCGCCTGTTTGTCTATGCTGCGGGAGTCACCAATACTACAAGTCCAGAAGAAGTGGACTCTTGGAGCACATCCTTCACACCGTCTTCTTTGTAACCCCATTCCGGTGCGTGGTTTGCGATAAACGCTATTCCCGCGTCCGATTCCCGACCGCGCCGCACTCCAACAAACATCACGCGCACACCGCCTAAGTCCTCTGGTAGCGCCGGGCTTTCCCCCGGTTTGTGGTGTATAATTTTGGACTCCAGACCAGAAAGAGTACGGTCCCATGTTTTCCCTTAGCAAGTCCCACAATTGTCCCGAATGTGGCAGCGCCTCCATTCACCGCTCCAGAAGAAGAGGCCTCCAGGAGCAGATTCTCCACAAACTGCTCTTTATCAGTCCGTATCGTTGCCGCGGATGCGACTCCCGCTATTTCCGTTTCCGCCTCGGCAGCCATTCCATCGACAAACCTCGCCGACACCCCGCCTAACCCAGCTTTTGACGATTCAATCGAAGTTCCAACGCCGCTGGGGGGTTGAGATCCCGCCCGCCCCGAGTGTCCTTCGCGAGAGACCTTCCCTCTGCTATCATCCCGCCTCGCATCTCCGGAGGCGCCATGAGCTTCAGCCAAAGGCTCCAGGAAATCCGCGACGGTTTCGAGCGCCCGTTCTGGGTGGCCAACATCACGGAAATCTTTGAGCGCCTTTCCTACTACGGAGCATTCGCCTCGCTCGCGCTGTACCTCCAGGAGAAACTCAATTTCTCCACGCAGCAGACCGGCACGCTCACGGGGATTTTCGGAGGCATGGTGTGGTTCCTGGCCATCTTCGGCGGAGCCGTGGCGGACAAGCTGGGCTTTCGCCGCGCCCTCTCGATGGCCTACCTGATTCTGGCCGCTGCCTATTTCCTGATCGGCTCAATCGGAGCTTCGTGGCTTGCGCCGGTTCGCAATGCGGTGCCGCTCGTTCTCTTTGTCGGCTGCATTTTGCTGCTCCCCGCGCTGGGGATCTCGCTCGTCAAACCTTGCGTCGTCGGCACCACCGCGCGCGCGTCCAAGGAAAACGTCCGCTCCATCGGCTACTCCATTTACTACACCATGGTGAACATCGGAGGGGCCGCCGGCCCCTATGTCGCCTCCTGGGCCCATCGCCATCTCGGCGTCGAGAACGTCTTCCGTGTCGCTGCGCTCAGCGTTTTCGCAATGTTCTTTGTTGTGCTGCTCTTTTTCCGCGACCCCAAGCGAAAAACGGACGAACCTGCGCCCAGCATTTCCGCCACGCTGCGGAATTTCCTCACGGTGCTTTCCAATGCGCGCTTTATGCTCTTTCTTTTGATCTTCACCGGCTATTGGGTCGTCTTCTGGCAGCAGTACACTTCGCTTCCCGGTTACATTCATACCTACATCAGCGCCAAGGCCGACGTCGAGCTCATCCTGATTACTGACGGCCTTGCCGTCATTTGTCTCACCCTGGTCATCAACTACGGAATCCGCAAGATCCCTGCATTTCAGGCCGTCATTCTCGGAACCCTTGTAACGTCCCTTTCCTGGCTAATTGTTGCCTTTCAGCCCACCGTCCTCGGCGCGGTACTTTCTATCCTCGTGCTTGCTCTTGGCGAAATGATTCAGGCGCCGCGCTACTACGAATACATTTCGCGGCTCGCGCCTCCCGGACAACAAGGTACCTACATGGGCTTCGCGTTTCTCCCCATCGGCATCGGTTCGCTCGTCGGTGGATGGTTCGGCGGCCGCATCATGCATCACTTCGGAGAAGTCGCACACCAGCCCCAGCGGGCCTGGTGGGTCATTTCCGGTGTAGGCGTCCTGACCGCGCTCTTATTGTGGATTTACGACCGGGTCATCAAGCCAGGTGAAGCGGTGATCCGTGAACAGTGGAAGACCAATGGAGACAAGTGAATGCGTGGATCGTCGAGGTTGTACCTGGTTTTTTCGCGAGTCACCAGTCACGGCTTTAGTTGACCATGCGGCGAAGGGAGGCCAGCGCCTGGCGGGCCAGCGAGTACCGGGGCTCGACGTTCAGGGCTTCCTGGAAGCAGCGCATTGCCTGGCCGTACATTTCTTTGCCGAGATAGGCACGGCCCAGGTTGTAGTGCGGAAAATGGCGCGGTTCGTAGCGCCGCGCTTCGACGGCGCGTTCGAGCCATGGAATCGCTTCATCGAAGCGGCCCAGTTCGATGAGATACGCGCCGATGTCGTTGTACGGATTGCCGAATTCCGGATCGAGCTCGATCGCGCGCTTGCATTCGGCGATAGCGTCCTCGATGCGCCCCTGATAATGATACGTCCAGCCCAGGAAAGTATGCGCCTCGGCGGTGGGATGCAGCTCCAATGACGATTGGTACAGCTCGACGGCGCGATCGTAGTCGCCTTCCATCTGTGCTTGATAGGCGTCCTGCAGGACTTCCCAGGCGCGCGTAAGGGTTTCCATGCTCATAAATTCTTCCCAATAGTTAGCACACGGTTTCGCCCCGGTCAAAAGTACGAAGGTCCAAGTCGTGCAGACAAGGAACCTGTACTTTGTGCCGGGGAACGGAGTGGAAATTCACACGCCAATTGAGGAGAATAGAAGCGTTTGCAACCAAGCAAGCTTGAACCACGTCAGGAACATAACTGACGAAACGAGGGGGCATCGTGAGGCGGAATACTTTGATTCTTGGGATGGCAACTCTGGCGGTGGCCGGAGCGGTGCTCGCGCAGGATCCTCCTGCTCCACAGGCAAAGAGCAGCTCCAAAAAGGCGGCGAGTCACGCTTCGGCAGGATCCGCCGTGAAAGGCAAAGAAGTCTTTGAGAAAAAATGTTCGATCTGCCACTACGCGGATAAGGACGCCAAGAAAATCGGCCCCGGCCTGAAGGGCATGTACAAACGCGGAACGTTTACCGTGAACGGCAATAAGATAACGGATGAAGCGCTGAAAACCTGGATTGAAAACGGCGACTCGCTGATGCCTCCGATGAAAGAAACGCTGGAGCCCGCGCAGATCAAGGATGTCGTCGCCTACGTCAAGACTCTCTAAGCCATCGCAAAAGAGAAAAACCCCCGAAGACCTGATTGCTCAGGCCGCCGGGGGCCAAAACTCGAAAAAAACTAATGCTACTTCAGTACGGCGTCCTTGAACGCCTTCGACGGACGCAGGCGCACGACGGTCTTCGCCTTGATCTTGATCGCCTCGCCGGTCTGGGGGTTGCGGCCCATGCGCGCCTTGCGGTGCGCTTTCACGACGCGGCCGATACCCGGGATTACGAACTTGCCCGCAGCGCCCTTGGCTTCCCTTACTGCGAGCTTGAAAAGCTCTTCAAAGAATTGAGCGGCGGTTTTCTTCGATGTGCTGAGTTTCTCAGCGATGTGCGACACGGTCTTGGTCTTGCTCATTGGCTTGGCTGCCATCTAGTCTGCTTATCCTCCTAATTTTTCTTTCCACCCCGATCCGATCGAGGCAGGCCGCGAGTCCACTACCCCATGTGTTCTGCGGAAAACCCTGGCCGCAACAGACTATAGCCAAGGAATTACTAGAACGCAAGTAAAAATCGCCAAAAACCTTGGAAAAATGCGTGTTTTTTTGAGGGCGTGTGGAAATCACCGCTAGAAACGCGGGTTTATGGCCGGAGGGCTGGCGTTCGAACGGACTTTGGGAGCGTTTTTGGCCGATTTGAGCAGAGTTCGAATGGGCTTGAGCGGTGTGTAAAGCTCGCGGATTCCAGCTTGCAGGGGCGCAGCCCGCCGCGGCGGGCGCCCCCACGATGATGAACCAGTTAGAGGGTGGCCAGATCGGCGTAGAAGTGGGCGATGGCTTTGATGCCGCCGAAATAATTTTCAAGGGCGATGTGCTCGTCCGGGGCGTGGGCATTTTCGTCGGGCAAACCGAAGCCGAGCAAGACGCAGGGAACCTTAAAGGTGTCATGCATCTGCGTGACGAAAGGAATCGAGCCGCCTTCACGAATGAAAACGGCCTTTTTGCCGAAGCCTTTTTCCAGAGCGGCCTGGGCCTTCAGGAAAATCGGGGCGTGATACGGCGCAACCCACGGCTTTCCGGTGCTCAAGACTTCAAATTTACAATGAACAGTTCTCGGCAGCAGCTTTCGAACGTGTTTCTCGACGAGCCTGGCGATTTTTTGCGGATCCTGATTGGGTACCAGACGCGTGGAGAATTTGGCAAACGCTTTTGAGGGGATGACGGTCTTCGCGCCCTCGCCCTGGTAGCCGCCCCAGACGCCGTTCAATTCGAGCGTCGGCCGAGTCCAGAGGCGCTCGACGGTAGTAAAACCTGTTTCGCCGAAATAGCCGGGAGCGCCGACCGCCTTCTCGAAATCTTTTTTCTTCCAAGGAAGCGCATTGAGGGATTTACGCTCGGATTTCGAAACCTTTGTGACATCGTCATAGAAGCCGGGAACGGCGACGCGAAAATTCTTGTCGTGGAGCTTGGCAAAAAGTTCGGTGAGAATCGTGAGCGGATTCGGCACCGCGCCGCCGTATACGCCGGAGTGGAGGTCGCGCTCGGGGCCGGTCAGCTCAATCTGATAATAATTCAAGCCGCGCAGGCCGTAGGTGATGGAGGGGACGCCTTTGCCGAGCATGGAAGTATCCGAAACGATGAGTGCATCGGCTTTTAGTTTTTCTTTATTTTTTTGAACGTAGTCCCACAGGCTGACGCTGCCGACTTCTTCCTCCCCTTCGATCAAGACCTTCACATTGATGGGAAGCTTGCCGTTCACTTTCTGGAGCGACTCGAGGGCTTTCAGATGGATATGAACCTGGCCTTTGTCGTCGGCGGTGCCGCGGCCGAAGAGATTGCCGTTGCGCACGGTGGGTTCGAAAGCGGGCGTGGTCCAGAGATCGAGAGGCTCGGCGGGCTGCACGTCGTAGTGGCCATAGAAGAGAATCGTGGGTTTGCCGGGAGCTTCGAGAGATTCCGCGTAGACGAGAGGGTGAAGATTGGTCGGAACAATTTCAACCGTTTTAAAGCCCGCGGCGCGGAGATTATCCGCGACCCAGCGGGCGCCGCGCTCGATATCCGGCTTGTGTTCGCTCTTGGCGCTGACGCTGGGAATGCGCAAGAGTTCGCAAAGCTCCGCCAAGTGCTGGTCGCGGCGACCTTCGATAAATTCAGCAAGGTTCATAAG
>JBARRT010000135.1:0-105728 GCA_049644365.1 Candidatus Acidiferrum sp.
GATATGAACACCGCAACTTCTCCAGCTCCCTCCGGCGGTGCGAAATGACGGGTTTTCAAAAAACAAAAAGAGGCGGACTTGCGTCCGCCTCTTTGCCTGCACTCCGGAGCTGTAGTTTAGATTTGTGCCAGCCCGCCGTCCACGGTCACTTCCGAGCCGGTCATGAACGAGGCATCCGCCGACGCCAGGAAAGCAACCGCTCCGGCAATCTCCGATGGCTGGCCGATTCGCTTCATCGGCACTTTGGCCACGACGTCCCGGACGAATTGGTCGATCTGTTCCTTCGGCAATCCGGTGCGCGCAAACCCCTCCGGCGTCTCAATCGGGCCCGGACTCACAGCATTTACGCGAATTCCGCGTTCGGCCAATTCCGCCGCCAGCGACCGCGTGAACGAACGCAGAGCCGACTTTGTCGCGGCGTACACGGAGCCATTCACCATGCCGAGTTCGCTCGCCACCGACGTGTTGATGATGATCGAAGCGCCGTCATTCAGCAGCGGCAGCGCTTTCTGGATCGTGAAATACACGCCTTTGGCATTGATGTCGAAAAGTTCGTCGTACAAGCCCTCCGTCGTCGCCGTCATCGGCGCGAACTTGTAAATTCCCGCGTTCGCGAACAACACATCGATTTTTCCAAGTTTCTGCAGGACGGTGGCGTAGAGCTTGTCCAGCTCCTCCGCCTTCGAGACGTCCGCTCGCACGGCAACCACGTCCTTGCCGATTTGCTTTACGGCCTCGTCCAGCGTTTTCTGGTTGCGCCCGGAAATCACCACGCGCGCGCCTTCTTCGTAAAACCGTTTCGCCGTCGCCAGTCCGATACCGCTGTTTCCCCCGGTTATAACTGCTACTTTCCCTTCGAGTCTCTTCATCACAGCCTCCCAATCGAATCTTTCTCAAAATCCAGAGCCTCAAGTCCTGGCCGTTTGGCCGCTCTCCTGAGGTTTCGATACTTAGATGAGCGTCTAACTATTCGGTTGCACGTTATTTCGATGGGTGTCAAAATGACTCCTGAAGGAGACTGTCAAGCGGATCCTGGATCAGCTAAGGTGAATATTCGCCTATGGATAGAGCCCAAATCGAAAAGATATCGAAAGCCCTGGCCGACGCGACCCGCTTGAGAATCTTCGAGGCCATTTCCGGAACGCGCCACATGAATTGCGGGGACATCGTCTCGCTCCGCGGAGTCACTCCCGCGACGGTTTCGCACCACTTGAAAATCCTGAGCGAAGCTGGATTAATCGCCTGCCGCCGCGAAGGCCAGTTCGTGTACAGCGAAGCCGTGCCTGAAACCATCAAAGCCTACACGCGGGCTCTGACGAAAATCACGAGCCGGAAGAAAACTTCGCGAGGGCGGTAGAAAAGAAATCAGTTGGTCGGATTTCGCGGAAATTTGAAATAGGGAAGCCGCACGCCCTGGTCCATGATTTGATCCGCGCGAATGTTCGCGGGAGCTTCGAATCCTACGGTCCCGCCGTTGGTCACGTAATCGTCCTGGTCCACGCCGTCGCCGCTGACTCCCAATCCGCCGACGAGCGCACCATTGCGGAAGAGTCCGGCGCTGCCCGGAAAAAATACGATCCCGCTTTTGTTCGCATTTGCAGCGCCGCTCTGAAATCCCTGCGTGCAGGGATTTGCCAAATCCATGGTGTAAAGATTGAAAAACGGCCCAGCGTTCGAACCATCGATTCCCGGCGGATAGAGCGGTTGCGCGCCAAAACTGATGGTGCGGTTCGTCACCGCCGTGCCCATCGGCACGCCGTTCAGATCCGCGGCTGTTCGAATGGCGCTGTTGAAGTACACCATATTTCGCGCTTTGGTCGCAGCAACATCAATGCTGAAAACCGTTGAATCTTGCATGCGCCGCAATCCGATGATGGTTCCATCGAGATCCGCGACGGCGATCACCATTCGCGTTTTCGAACCGAGCGGCAATCGAATCGCCGCGCGAGTGGTGTTGGCCGTGGCCTCCGCATTGTTCAGAATTTGCGCCACGTCCGCCGCGCTCAAACCGCCGAGCGGCCCTGCCGCAGGCGGGATCAGGTTACCTTCTGGCGGCTGCCCCTGGCTGTTCGCTGGTGCCACCAAGAAACTTCCTGCGCCGGCAACCGGGCCCGCGGAAAAGCCGGCAGGGAGCGAAGTTTGATCCACAAATGGAAGTGCGATTCCTCCGATAAAAACGACTCCGGGCGCCGCGGGAGTCGGACTAAAATTGTCGCCCGCTGCGCCGCGCTGCGTGGTGGCGCCGGCGAGTGCAGCGAATTCCGCGACGTTCGAATTGCTCGACGAGGTCACTACGCCGATTCCGCCTACCACCACGTTCTTGTAAAAGATCGGCACGCCGCCGGGATTTACCGCCGTCGCGTTCGAATCGGCGGTGTCGCCTTTGCCGGTGAGAATGCCGAGGCCGAATCCGCCACCCAATGCCAGCGAGGGAGGAATTTTGGATTGAAAATTCGGGTCATTCACCAGCGTGCAGCCGCGATTCGTGTTTTCGATTCCGTAAAGATCTGCGGGCGGCTGATTCATCACGCCCGGCGGAAAATGAATCCCGCTGATGAAGCGCACCGTGCGGGAAGAGAGCGGCGCCTGATTGTTGCTGAAAAAAGCGCCGGTGCGCGCGAGCGCCACGGCCACGTCGTTTGCATTTTGTGCTTGTCCAAAATTTCCAATCGAAGCGGCGGGGGCATTTTGCGTTCGAAACACTCCGAGCACGAATCCCGCGCGATCCACCACGGCGACCACCATGTCCACGTTCACGGAATCTACCGCTGCCGTTACGATATTCTGCACGTCAACTACTTGCAGCGCCCGCACCGCCGGAATGGGCGGCGGCACAACAGGAGCACTGGTCCCTCCGCCGCAGCCGAACAGTAGCAGTACCAGCATTCCGGCAATTCCCAATGCCAGGACAACGCACAGCGCCAGAGTCTTCTGGCGGTGTCGAAGAGCCTGCCGCGATTCCACCGGCTTTCGCAATTTGTGAGTTGTTTCCATCTCAGGAGTACCTTCGTTCGTATCACACTCATTTACGGCCCCTCAACGCATTTGCCTAGCGGTTGGTGCGTACTGGTGAACGTGTGAAGCGTGGTGCTGCGTTATCGAATGTCTCCATGCATCCGGGAAAACTGTTGCTCGACGCTTCTCGATATTGTTAGCTAGTACGCGATTCCTTCTTCATCCATTGGTGCAGGCTGAGCGCATGACTTTTTCCATTCCGCAGCAAGTGCCTCGCGCGTTCTGCGCGGCTTGCTGTTCCTTGTTTCTTTGCTCCGCGCTCGCCGGCGCAAATTTTCGGAATCAAACTTCCGCACCAACGCAGGAGGGCGCAAAACAGTCCAGCGTGCAAGGCCCGCCGCTGCGGATTCCCCGCCAGCAGGCGCAGACGACGGCCGCACTCGATGGCCGCGTGCGGGATGCCGGGTCACCCGAGAGTGCGCGACCGGTTCCCGCAGCGATGCTCACTTTGCGCAATCTGCAATCCGGTCAGAGTTTCAGCGGTGTTTCTTCCAGCGAGGGTGTGTTTCGCCTTTTTCCCTTGCCGCCGGGACGGTATGAACTCCGGGTGGAAGCCACAGACTACGCTCCATTCGTCCTTGCGGACCTCACACTTCAACCGGATGAAGTCGTGACGCTTGAAATTTCTCTCGTGTTTGCGGCAACCATCGAGGCGCGCTCCCGCCTGCCGCGTTTACCGGAACTCGGGCCTGCGCTTTCCGCCGAAGCGCAACCGTCCTTCGGCAGCTATCGCGAGTTTCGCCATCGCCTGGATTCCGATCCCAACTACATCGAAAACATTTCGCCTGACACGCTTCCACCCGTCGCCGATGTCTACAACAAGGTTCCGAATCGCTGGGCTTTGGAGCAGCCTGACTATCGCCGCTATTCGCAGAAGGGCGAGTACATCTACACGAAACCGCATTGGTACGATCCGTTCAACCGCAATCGATTCAAAGGCGACGAGCCGATCTGGCCGGAACTTCTTGGGCAGCAGACGTTTTTGAATCTTACCGCGTCGTCGGAAACCTTTTTCGATGGCCGGCGCGTTCCTTCTCCCAGCAACGTCAGCAGCGAACGTCCCGGCAGCTCCGGCTTCTTTGGGAGAGGCGAACAGGCATTCTTCGATCAAACGCTTCGTTTTACGTTTGATTTATTTCACGGTGATGCCGCGTTCAAGCCCGTAGACTGGCGCGTTCGAATCACTCCCGAGATCAGCCTGAACAATTTGAAGGTGCGAGAGCTGGGCATCATCGGGCCGGACGTACGCAGCGGCACCAACCGCTTTGACACACACGTGGGCCTGCAGGAGGCTTTCGCGGAAGTGAAACTTCACGATCTTGGCCCGAATTACGATTTTGTTTCCGCGCGCGCAGGAATTCAGCAATTCAACGCGGATTTTCGCGGCTTTCTTTTCGTGGATGAGCAGCCTGCCGTCCGCATCTTTGGAAATTTCCATTCCGGCCGTATCGAATACAATCTCGCATATTTCCAATTCCTCGAGAAGAATACGGACAGCGGCCTCAACACGTTCGAACGCCGCCACCAGCAGGTGGTCCTCGGCAACGTTTATTTGCAGGATTTCTTTTTTCCCGGGTACTCCGCGGAATTCGTCGCCGCCTGGAATAAAGATGATCCCAGCGTGCATTATGACGACAACGGCTTTCTGGTCCGCCCTTCGCCGATTGGGAACGTGATCAATCAGAATCCCGGGGCAGGCCCGATTCTTCATGCCATTCGCGTTGGTTACTTCGGCTGGCTCGGCAGCGGACACATTCACCGTATCAATCTGACGCACGCGTTTTATCAAGCTCTCGGCGAGGACACTTTCAATCCCATCGCGGGCAAGCGCGTCACGGTCAATGCGCAGATGGCTGCCGCTGAAATCTCCTATGACAAGGATTGGATCCGCTACCGCGTGTCCGCGTTTTACACTTCGGGCGATTCGAATCCGCGCGACTCTCGCGCTCGCGGGTTCGATTCCATCGTGGATCTTCCGAACTTTGCCGGCGGGCTTTTCAGCTTTTGGAATCGGGAAGGCATCCGATTTCTCGGTTCCGGCGTTCTTCTGACCACACCGGGAAGCCTCATTCCATCGCTTCGGTCAAGCAAAGAGGAAGGCCAGGCGAATTTCGTCAACCCAGGCATCTTCCTCGCCAATGCCGGAGCGGATTTCGATATCACTCCCAAATTGCGAGGCTTTGCAAACTTCAATTTTCTCCGGTTCGAACGCACCGAGGCGCTCGAGTTTTTGCTCTTCCAGTCCCCCATCCGCCATACGATTGGCGAGGACTTCGGCATCGGAGTCGAATACCGTCCGCCGTTGAGTGAAAACATCGTTCTCACCGGCGGGGCTTCCGCGTTGCAGCCGGGGCAGGGATTCAAAGACATCTACACGGGCCGGACACTTTTTTCGCTTTTCGGCTCCGTGAAGCTTACGTTCTGAGGCGCAGAGAATGCTCCCACTCCAAAAACCTGGAACGTCTTCTCTGCGAAACCTCTGTATCCTTTGTGTCTCTGCGTTATCTTTTTTCTTCGCTCTTCATGCGAGCTCGAATTTGTCCGCGGGCGCCTCGCAGGAGGCCTACACGTTCCGCGCCCAGTCCCTGGAGGAAGCGGATCGCAAGTCTTCCGGGTGCATCTCCTGCCACACGTCGACCGATGAGCCCACGATGCATCCGACAAGAACCGTGCACATTGGTTGCGCCGACTGTCACGGCGGGAACGCTTCGATTTCCATCGCGCAGGGCACTGCCGCAAATTCTCCGGAATACAATTCCGTAAAAGAGAAAGCCCACGTTCAGCCAAACGACCCGGTGTTCAAAAATCGCTCAGCGCTTCCCGAGCGCGCGTACACAAAATGGCTTGCGGAATCCGCGGAGTACGTCAAATTTGTAAACCCTGGGGATCTGCGCGTCGCGGCGGAAACATGCGGTGCCGCTGGTTGCCACGCCGCTGAAACTCGCGCGGTTTCCACGAGCATGATGACGCACGCCGGATTCCTCTGGGGGGCCGCGCTGTACAACAACGGCAGCTATCCCACAAAGAACACGCGGTTCGGCGAAAGCTACGATCGTGACGGGAAGCCGCAATCGATCAAGACCTCTCCGAAGCCAACGACGGAAGAAACTCGCGCCAAAGGAGTCCTTCCCGAGCTCGATCCACTCTTGCGCTGGGAAACTTCGCAACCCGGCAATGTGTTGCGGGTCTTCGAACGAGGCGGGCGCAAGAAAGCGGAGATCGGCAATCCGAATCGCGAAGAAGAGCCCGGCAAGCCCGACAATAAGCTCAGCGAAAGAGGTTTTGGAACCGAACTGCGCACGGATCCCGTATTTCTTGGCCTGCAGAAGACGCGATTGCTCGATCCGATTCTTTCTCTCCCCGGCACGAACGATCATCCCGGCGACTATCGCGCGAGCGGCTGCACCGCGTGTCACGTGATCTACGCGAATGACCGCGATCCGTCCCATTCAGGCGCCTACTCACAGTTTGGCCATTTGGGCTTCAGCGCTTCCTCCGATCCAACGATTCCAAAAAATGAGGCTGGCCATCCCATTAAGCATGCCTTCACACGCTCGATTCCGTCGAGCCAATGCATGATTTGCCACATTCATCCGGGCACGAATATGGTCACGACGTATTTCGGACTGACCTGGTGGGACAACGAGATGGATGGCGACCAGATGTATCCGAAGGAGCAGCGCAATCCCACGGAAGAGCAGCGCTACCAATCTTTCGAACGGAACCCGGAAGGCGCGGCGGTCCGGGGGCTCTGGAACGACGACAAATTCCTGGAGAAAATTGGCAGCCGTGAATTCAACAAGCAATTGAAGACCACGCAGTTCGCGGATTTTCATGGGCATGGCTGGGTTTTTCGGGCTGTGTTCAACCACGATCGAAAAGGGAACTGGCTGGACAAGGACGGCCAGCAAATCGCATTTGATGATCCCGAGCGCTTCGGCAAAGCCGTTCATCTCGCGGACATCCATCTTGAGAAGGGCATGCAATGCAACGACTGCCACTTCACGCAGGACAATCACGGTAACGGAAAAATCTACGCGGAGCCGCGTGCCGCGGTGGAAATCGATTGCGTCGATTGCCACGGCACGATTCGAAGGAAGGCGGCGCTGGTCACATCCGGTCCCGCAGCTCCCGAGGGCGGCCGGCATCTCGATGCGCTGAGGACGCCGTGGGGACTGCGGCGATTCGAATGGCGCGGCGACAAAGTCTTTCAGCGTTCCATGTCGGAAGAAAGCAAGGAATGGGAGATCGTTCAGACCGTCGATACGATCACTCGCGGCAATGTGCACTTCAATGCGAAGTCTCTTCGCGCAAAGCTCATCAACAAAGATGGCATTGTGCCTGCGTATCCATCGGCCGACGATGCCACGCTGGCGCATGCGAACAGCAGCATGACTTGCTATGCGTGCCACACGTCGTGGACGCCGACGTGCTTTGGCTGCCATCTGCAAATGACGGCGAACGCGCGCAAACCCATGCTGCACAATGAAGGCCTGCTCACAAAAAACTACACCAGCTACAATTTCCAGGTGCTTCGCGACGACATTTATATGCTGGGCGTGGATGGGACGGTGACCGGCCACCGCATCGCGCCGGCGCGTTCATCCTGCGCGGTGCTGGTTAGCTCGCAAAATGCGAATCGCGAATGGCTCTACTACACACAGCAGACGATTTCGACGCCGGGTTTTTCCGGGCAGGCATTTTCCACGTTTGTTCCGCACACGGTGCGCGCAAGGGAGACCAAGGAGTGCAGCAATTGCCATGTCTCCGCGCAGAACGACAACAATGCCTGGATGGCGCAGCTGCTGCTGCAGGGAACGAATTTCATGAACTTCATGGGCCGGTACGTTTATGTCGCCACAGGGAAAAAGGGGTTCGAAGCCATCGCCGTGGCGGAACACGATGAACCGGAAGCCATCTTCGGAAGCGATCTTCAGCGCATCGCGTATCCGGACAATTACAAGAAATTTGTGAGCCGAAAACGAGAACTCAGCGCGGCTGCGGAGCACACCGGCAACGTGCTCGATATTCAAGCGCGCGGCGAGTACGCCTATGCAGCGAACGGTCCCGGAGGGCTGCGCGTCTTCGACGTCGCGAATATTGATAACAAAGGTTTCTCCGAGAAGGTCAATACCGCGCCGGTTTCGCCGCTCGGCCAGCGTTTCTTTGCGCCGACGAAGAATGCTCTCGCCGTTGCCTCTCCGACGACACTGGGTGTTGATCCGCTGCGGCAGCAATTGCCCGAGAATGAAGAGCAGCGGATTCATCTTCTCTATGGCTTTCTTTACGTTGCAGACAAAGAAGAAGGCCTGGTCATCATTGGCGACCCCAATCTGAAATCGAAGAGTCCCGGCGTGGGCACGCTACTTGACGGCAATCCCGCCAACAATTTTCTGAAGCGCGCTTTGGCCTTCAATCCGGACGCGGTATTAACGGGCGCTCGCCGGATCACGATTGCGGGCACCTATGCGTACATCCTCACAGAGAAGGCTCTGGTCGTCGTGGATCTCGACAATCCACTCGCTCCGCGTGTCACGGCCAGCATTGGCGCGCCCGCACTCAACGATCCCCGCGGCATCGCAGTGCAATTTCGCTATGCGTTTGTTGTGGATCGCGACGGGCTGAAAGTTCTCGACGTAACCGATCTCTCGCAACCGAAGCCTGTGACCGATGCGCGCGTTCCTCTCGAGGATGCTCGCAATGTTTATGTTGCGCGCACCTACGCGTATGTTTCGGCGGGCAAGCAAGGGCTCGCGATCATTGATGTCGAAAAGCCGCATGCCCCGAAGCTCAATCAATTCTTTACTGCCGAGGGTCAGCTCAACGACGTCAACGATGTGAAAATCGGAATGGTGGCCGCAAGTGCGTTCGCCTTCGTTGCCGACGGCAAGAACGGCCTTCGCGTTCTGCAGATTTTGTCGCCCTGGGATGATCCGGCGCATTTCTCGGGATTCAGTCCCCGGCCGACGCCCAAACTCATTGCCATGGCGCACACGCGCGGTCCCGCGCTCGCTATTTCGAAAGGGATTGACCGGGACCGTGCCGTCGATGAATCGGGCAACCAGCTCGCGGTGTTCGGCCGCCGCGGGGCCCGGCCGCTCAACCGCGACGAAATGCGTTCTCTCTACATTCATCTCCGTACGGGCGAACCGTACTGCGTCACGGATGATGCTGTCGAGCAACCGCGCTCCGCGGCGTCGTCCTCTATCTCGTTGACTTCCTTTTTCTCCCGTGCCCGAGATTGGTTGAATTCCTTCCGATGAGGGTATCGTCATGAAACGACGCAAATTTCTTTCCGCTGCTGCAAAGGCCGGGTCGGCTGCAATCTGCTCGCAGATTGTGCCGCCGGCCGTTCACGCGTTGCTTTCTTCGCGAGGCGCCGCATCGAAAAATTCTCCCAACGATGCCGCCCGCCCACAAATTGCGCTCACGCTGGACGATCCTACTCTCAAGCTCGGATCGGTCTTGAAATGGCAGGAAGCCAACACGCGGATTCTGAAAGCGATCGCGGCGAAAGATATTCGGGCGGCGCTTTTTGTTTGCGGGATGCGCGTGGATGAAGCCGACGGCGCGAAATTACTTTCCGCCTGGGACGAAGCGGGCCACCTGATCTGTAATCATTCTTACTCGCACAAATTCTATGGTGAGCAGACCAGTTACGCCGACTTCGCGGTGGATTTTCTGAAAAATGAAAAGGTGATTGCTCCCTATCACAATCGCAAAGCGCTGTTCCGCTATCCGTACTTGAAGGAAGGAGACACCGCCGAGAAGCGCGATCGTTTTCGCGCGTTGCTCAAAGAGCGCGGATACCGCGTCGGCCACGTCACCGTTGATGCCTCGGACTGGTATGTGAGCCAACGCCTGGTCGATCGCCTCGGGAAGCAGCCCAACGCTCCCGTGGCGCCGTATCGCGACTACCTCATCGCTCATCTGCTGGATCGCGCGGCGTTCTACCGTCAACTTGCGCTGGACGTTCTCGAACGCGATATTCGACACACGATCCTGCTGCATTTTAATCCGTTGAACGCCTACGTCCTGCCGGATGTATTCACGGCCTTCGAGAAGGCCGGCTGGCAATGGATTGACGCGTCCCTGGCGTTTGAAGACCCCGTATTTCGCAATCAGCCGCAGATCGTGCCGGCAGGAGAAAGCCTGGTTTGGGCTTTGGCGAAGGAGACGGGGCGGTTCAATGACCGCCTTCGGTATCCGGGGGAGGACGGGGACTTTGAAAGGCCGAAAATGGACGCCTTGGGGCTCTAATCCGTCCCTTTTGGCGCGGGGAGGCCAAAGTGGGGATCCCTCAAGATTTCTCACTTCTGACATTGTTTCCCCTTCTGTTCGCCTGCACGTATCCCTTTCCAGGCGCAGGACTTGCGGCATTATGTTCCCTATAGGAACAGTCAACTCCTTTCCTTTGTGCCCTTTACCACCCTGGCGCCTCTAATTGAGGTATAATGAGAAGTTCACACTTTTAACGCATAGCATCCATTAAAATAATTCGTGAGGAACCCTGGGTGAACAAGGGTATCGTGTAAATGGAGAGGGTGGAAAGCTTCCAGGGCAGCGCCACCAAGAAAGGCAGTAACAGGTACTAGTACATGACCAAACAATTTCTACTGGCCAGCGACTTCGACCAGACGCTCAGCTTCAACGACTCGGGAGTCGTTCTTAGCGAGCTGATCGGGTTTCACAGCTTCGACGACAAGGTGAAGGGCCTTGCGGAGATGAACCTCGTCCAGCAGGGCGCGGAACTCAGCTATCTGATTCTGCACGACCCGGATTTTCGCCGGGTGCGCCGCGAGCACCTCGTGGACACCGGGAAACGCATTCGTCTGAAGCACGACGTTGCGCTGTTTGCGCGCGCGCTTGAGAATCTTGCCGAAGGCTACAAGTTTCACTTTAACGTGATCTCCGCCGCGCCTCAGGAGATCATCCAGTCGGCGCTCGAGGGCATCGTTCCGGCGGATCACATCTTTGGCACGCGCTTCCGCTACAACGAAGCTACCGGCGAAGTGGATTCCATCATTCGCGCTTCTGCCGGCTGGGGCAAAATCACCGTGCTGGAGGAACTTCGCGCGAGCCTCGGTATTAGCCACGACCAGATCATCTACATGGGCGACGGCAGTTCGGACTTGCCCGTGATGATGCATGTCAACCAGTACGACGGGCTTACGATTGCGGTCTCCGAAGCCAAGTTCATCACGCGTGTGGCCAAGCGAACCGTTCTCAGCGATAACGCCATGAGCGTGCTCGTGCCAGTGCTGGAAAAAGTCCTGCGCTGGGACTCCGCGCGCATCCGGCGGCTGTTTGCTTCCTACGGCCTAACTTTGCTCGAGTGGGACAAAATGCGCACCGACCGGCTGACCATTCAGGATGCGACCGAGCACGTGTCGGTAGCGGCGGCGCCGCAACTCAACGCCCAGTAAATTCTATTTGTCGAAGAGGGGCGGGCCTTGGCCCGCCTTTTCTTTTTTTCATTTGTAGCGCCGGACTTCAGCCGGGCATCTTATGTTCTTGCTACACTTCTGCGGTTCGGAGGCTTTATGTCAAAAAAATCCATTCTGATGATCGTCGGCGATTACGTGGAAGACTACGAAGTGATGGTCCCGTTCCAAGCGCTGCTGATGATCGGCCACACCGTTCACGCGGTTTGCCCGGGCAAGAAATCGGGCGAATCTGTCCGCACTGCCATCCATGATTTCGAAGGCGACCAGACCTACTCCGAAAAGCGGGGGCACAATTTCGCGTTGAACGCCACATTTGACCAGATCAAGCCTGAAGAATATGACGCGCTCGTTCTCCCTGGCGGCCGCGCACCCGAATACATCCGTCTGAACCCTAGAGTCATAGAAATCGTTCGCCACTTTTCCAAAGGGAGTAAGCCGATTGCCGCCATCTGTCATGCAGCGCAGATCCTCGCCGCCGCTGGCGTGCTTCAGGGGAAAAAGTGCAGCGCCTATCCCGCCGTCGGCCCCGACGTCACCCAAGCCGGCGGCATCTACGTCAATCTGGCCATGACTGATGCCCTCGCCGACGGCAATCTCGTCACTGCGCCGGCCTGGCCCGCGCATCCTGCCTGGCTCGCCAAATTTCTCGCCGTTCTCGGCACAAGAATAGAACCGTAATTTCCAAAGCCAGCTTTTTGAATCCATTCGTTCCAAGAAACGAATCCGTGGCTTCGCTCTTTCCTAAAATCGCTCCAGAGTAGATAATTTCTCTTCGGCACCTCACGAAAGGTTGAATCTAGACTTATGGCAAACGTCAACACCAGAAAAGGTGTCATCGGCATCCTCACCGGAGGCGGCGACGTACCCGGTCTGAACCCGGCGATTCGTGGCGTCACGCTCCGCGCTTTGCGCGAGGGCTATCAGGTCATCGGCATTCGCCACGGCTGGGCCGGGCTCGTAGACATGGTCCGCGAAAAGGATTACGACAATTCCGACAACTTTATTCTGCTGGACGAAGAAATCGTCGATCGCGCTGGCCGCACGGGCGGCACGTTTCTCCATTCCTCGCGCACCAATCCCGGTCGCGTCAGCAAGTCCAGCGTGCCCGCGCATCTCAAGGACAAATTCACGGCCGAGAAAAACGATCTCACTCCCGAAGTTTTGAAAAACCTCGGCTGGCTTGGTATTGAGACGCTTATTCCCATCGGCGGCGACGACACTCTGAGTTATGGCGTCCGGCTTCACAAAGAAGGATTCAAGGTCATTGCCATTCCAAAGACCATGGACAACGACGTGCCCGGCACCGATTACTGCATCGGTTTCAGCACGTGCATCACTCGCACGCTTCAGCTCGTCAACAGTCTTCGTACGTCAGCAGGCTCCCATGAACGCTTCATGGTCCTTGAAGTATTCGGACGGTATGCGGGCTTTACTGCCATGCTTCCGACGATGGCCGGCGCCGCCAACCGCTGCGTGATCCCCGAGTACAAATTCAATATCGAACGGCTGACCGAGCTCCTTGTTGAAGACCGGCGGAAGAATCCGAGCCGCTACTCCACGGTGCTCGTTTCAGAAGGGGCGATGTTCGAAGGCGGAGAAATGATTTTTGAAAATGACGCCACGGATGCTTTCGGGCACAAGAAACTTGGCGGCATCGGCGACATCATTTCAGAGAAAGTGAAAGAGCTTTCAAAAAGATACAACAACGGCAAAACCATCGACGTCGTGAATCAAAAGCTTGGCTATCTCGTGCGCTGCGGCGATCCGGACGCAATTGATTCCATCGCTCCCATGGCTTACGGCAATATCGCGCTCGATCTTCTCCTGAAAAAGGTTCATGGCCGCCTGGTCGTTCTGCAAAAAGGCCGCTACGGTGACATTCCCATCGAAACCGTCACATCCACGAAAAAGGTTGTCAACGTCAAGGAACACTACAACACCGACCGCCTTCGCCCGCAATTCTCCAGTTTCGAGAACAAGCCCCTGTTCCTTATGACCGGCGACGTGGGCTGAGTCCTCTGTGTCGCGCGGTTTCTTAAGAAAAGCATTAACTTCCTCTTGCCAAATTCTTCAGCTGTTTCGCCAGCTTCTCTATCTCTTCCGTCTTCTTGTACATCCGCACGGACAGCACGTTCGTCGTGGTTGTCTTCTGCATCTCTTCCCGCAATTCGCCAGACAACTGGTGCAGACGCTCCACTCCAGCGCGAAACTCCTTTTCATTCCTGATCACCGCCGCTCGTTTCATCGCCTTCAGGTCTGACGAATCTGCAGTCTTGTTCTTTTCCTGCGGATCTCCCGGCGTCGGCGGTTTTGGGAAAGTCGGCTTTCCAGGCGTCTGTCCCATGGCAACGCCATTGCATACCACCAGTACGCCTGCCATCGTTGCCAGATCCCATACGAATCCGCGCCTTGTTTCCTGCATGTTTGCCTCCCCAAAGTCTGCGGCCTGCCAGTACGACCCGCTCCATTTTCCGCCATTTCCAGTACGCAGGGGGAGAGTGAAAGTGGCTGGTTTCGCTCCGTCTCCCGTTTCTCCAGCTTCAAAATTAAGCCGCTCTCTTCATCATGTCCGGAGAGCTTGCAAGTTCTGCGAATGATCCATGTACTACGTTGCCTGCCCTGCGGGGGCCCACTCCGTCGCCTGCTCCCGCAGTGTGTTCAGGCTGTTGGTCATGCGATCCGCCTCCACGTTGACGAGCGCGTAGCGGGCATTCTGTGGGTCGCCCGCGGCCATCATCTGATTGTGATCCTCGCGCAGGTCGGGGAACTCCTTCTCCGCGATGCGCTCGCCTCGCAAAACTCCCGCCAGAAGTTCGAGCGTCTTTTCCACGTCGTCCCGGAATTTTCGAAACTCCGGCCGCGAAGGAGCTTCTTTAGTTTGCGCCAGGCCGGCCTCCATGGCCATCATCGCGTGGGCAAAACGGTGCGAACTGACAAGCATCTCATTCCACCGGCTCATCTGCTCCGCCGTGACGCCAGGCTCCGCGCCCAAGCGGTCGAGCGACGCCTCGAGATTGGATCGCGCGGTTCGCGCTTGCCGCCGTGCGAGATCCCGCTCCTTCTCGCCGGCCGGATTCGGCTCCAAATAACCCTGTGTGATCTGGTGAAAAGATTTTTTGTAGGCTTCCAGCAGTTTTGCGAAGAGCTCCGGTACCTGCGCGCTCTCCCACGTAGGCCATGCGGCGTAAGCGGCAAGCGCAAGCAGCCCTCCGATCATCGTGTTGACGCCGCGCGCGTGAATCGCCTCCTTGGGCGGAACGCCTGCGATGGTGAGCAAAAGCACGATGAGCGCGCTGATGGTCACGGCGAAAACTCCGTAATTCGCAGGCCCGATCCAACGCACCAGAAAGGTGAACACCGCAATCAGCGCGATTTCCGTCACCGTATGAATCGGGAGAAAGTGAAATAGCGCTGTGGCCAGGAGCAGGCCTGCCATGGTTCCCACGATGCGCAGAATTCCCCGGCTGAACGTAGTCGTAAAATCGGGCTTGAGCACCAGCACGGTCGTCATGGGAATCCAGTAGGACCGCTGCGACTCAAACATTCTTCCCACCGCGTCGCCGATAGCGAGGCAGACGGCCAGCCGCACCGCATGCCGGAACGCGGCGGATTGCAGGTTCAGGTTCGCGCGAAGCGTCGCCAGTTGGCCGCTAAACCGCAGCCACCACGGTTGACGCGCTTCTTCCTTCGCAAATTCGGCTTGTCCTTCGGGTGTTGCGCGGGAAGCGAGATCGATGGCTGCTCGAAGTTGTCCGCTGAGGGCGTCCAACTGATGGCGCGCATTCTGCGTCACGGCAGCCAGGAACGTCCCACGATCGGCGGTGTTGTCTTCCCGCAACTGATAAACGAGCGCGACGCTGAGCACCAGCCGGTCCTTTTCGTCCGGTAATTTTTTACCGGACTCCAGGGATTCGCCGAGGTCTTTCAGAATCTTCGCGGCGTTTTCGAGATAGCGGTCAATGAGCTCGATCGCGACATGGTCGTGGCTCTCCCTCTCCAGGCGCATACGTAGCCGCGCCAGCACCGTCAGGCTCAAGCGGATGCGCTCGGCCTGTGTCAGCAGAGATCGGTAGCGGATGGCTTCCACGCTTTCGTCACGGCTGAGTCCCGCCAGCGCGTTCTGAGCCTGCAGGCTTTCTGCAGTGGCCGGGGGAGATTTCGCTGCCATCATTGGCGTGCGCGTCGCGCGCGCCTGCGCCAGAAAAAGCTCGCCCAGGGCGCGCCGCTCCGGCTCGTAACGCCGCACTGGCCACAGCGCTATTGATATCCCCGTTTGCAGCAACCCTCCCGCGAGTGCCAACAACGTGGATTCCACAGCCTGGCGGGGCGTTAGCGGCTGTGCTGCGTACACCACCAGCATCACCGTGCTGATCACTCCGACGTCGGCAGCCGTCGTGCCCAGCGAGACGAGCAATCCAGCTATAAAGCTCCACGCCGTTACAATCGCAATTGCCGCCACGTTGCGGTGGCCGGTCAAACCTCCAAGCAGTACGGCGATGGAGCACCACACTGTGGAAGCCACCATGCGCTTTGCGCGTTGCGCGTAGGGATCGTTTCCATCCGAATAGGAAACATTTAGCGCGCCGCTGGCCATGGCCAGGCCGCCGCGCGGCATCCCCAGTGCATAGCCCGCAATCAGCGGCAGGATGACGCCAGCCGTGTTGCGCAGCGCCATCTGCGGCTGGATTTTCCTCTTGTCGAATTGCAGAACGATTTGGAGCAATCTTCGCCACCACTCCGAAGACCCTGCACTCGGAGGCTTCGCAGGTATGCCTGGCTGCTGTTGCGTGATTGTGTTGGCTCGAGACGCCGCCGTCATCAGGCCATTAGCATAACGGATTCTGCCGGGCCGCACTCTTCCGAGGATTCTCGTCGCGACGCCGACGGTGGCCAATTGTGTAACTCTCGCGGCATTTTTCGCATCCCACAAAAGAAGGAAAATCTGGGAGATACCTATGAACTACCGCCATCTTGGCAGGAATGGTCCTCTTGTTTCCGCGATCGGCTTGGGTTGTATGGGCATGTCCGAGTTCTACGGAACGCGGGACGACACGGAATCCATTGCGACCATTCATCGCGCGATTGAACTCGGCGTTACGTTTCTTGACACCGCCGATATCTATGGCTATGGAGAGAACGAAGTCCTCGTCGGGAAGGCGATCCGCGGCTTGCGCGAAAAAGTTTTTCTCGCCACAAAATTCGGCATCGTGCGCGACAAGTCAAATCCTTCGGTGCGTGGCTTTAACGGAAAGCCCGAATACGTTCGAGCGTCTTGCGATGCGAGCCTGAAACGGCTGGGCGTCGAAACGATTGACCTGTATTACCAGCACCGCGTTGATGTCGCCGTGCCTATTGAAGAAACGGTTGGCGCAATGGCGGAACTTGTGAAAGCCGGCAAGGTGCGTTATCTCGGGCTGTCGGAAGCGTCGGCCGCCACCTTTCGGCGCGCGCACAAAGTCCATCCAATCGCGGCGCTGCAAACGGAATATTCGCTCTGGAGCCGTGATCCTGAAGATGAAATCCTCCCCGCGGCGCGCGAACTGGGGATCTGCTTCGTGGCCTACAGCCCGCTCGGGCGCGGATTTCTGACCGGCCAAATCAAGAGCTTTGAGGATTTTGCGCCAGACGACTACCGCAGGAACTCACCGCGCTTTCAGGGAGAGAATTTCGCGAAGAACCTCGACCTCGTCCGCCGTGTTGAGGCTATCGCCAAAGAAAAGAAATGCACGCCCGGTCAACTCGTGCTTGCCTGGCTGCTTGCCCAGGGCGAGGACATCATTCCAATCCCAGGGACAAAGCGGCGAAAATACGTCGAAGAAAATGCCAGTGCTCTGAACTTGAAGCTCACGCCCGACGATTTGCGGCGGCTTGACGAAGTGGCGCCTCGCGGTGTCGCAGCGGGGACGCGCTATCCCGAGCACATGATGAAAACCGTGAACGTGTAAGCCAGGGTTGCGAACTTGCCGCAGTGCTTCGGCCGTCAGTGGCCGCTGGTGCGAAGGGCGGGAAGCGTGAAAGTGGGCTTCACTTCATTGCGTTTCGACCAATCGTGGTAGGTGTGGCACTCGAAGCATCGGGATTCCGCGTGATCTGGCCCTGGCGCATGGCAAGTACGGCAGGTTGCGATCCCCGGCAGCAACACATCGCTCGATTCAGTGCTCGTCAACGCCTTCGCATGGCAACTCACGCAAGTAAAACCGGTGTGCGCGCTGTGATCGAATTTTGCATGCGGCATCCATCGCGTGGTCGTTTTTGCTTCGGCTATATTTGCCGGACCGTCCGCGCTCACCCCAATGTTGAGCGTGTGACATTGCTTGCAAGTTTTTCGCCAGAGCAGGTTCTCTGCCTCTGCGGTCCGTTCCGTCACCCACTGCGCCGGAGTGACGATGCGAACCTCTGGTGGCAACGCCTTGCCTGTCAAATCCCGATTCGGTTCGCGCACGATGCGACCCTCGCTGGGGTGCGCGGTGATGTAATCGTGGAACTTTTTCACGAGGAACGCATGCACGACGCTCGGCTCGTCGTGCGGAACGCCTTCATCGAAGCGCTTGTCAAACGTGAGCAAATGGCAGGAAGTGCAAGCGTTCGCGAATTTCACCGGCGCCATTAGCTCCCGGCCAGTAATCGGCTGGGGAGCTCTCAGCATTTGGGAATCAGGAGGCAAAAAGCCGTTAGATTCTTTGTAGCTGACTTTCGCAGCGCGGTACTTGGGATCGGCGTACGTTAGGTCCGCATCGGCGGCAGTTGCGTGATGGCAATTGCCGCATTCGAGATTGACGATTGGGCCGGTGGGGCCCCGGCGAATGGGTTTCAAATGGATCGCGTGATTGAGTTTGATCGTGCCGGGATCACGCGCGGGGACTGCGGCCACCGCGCGCAACGCGGCGAATTCCGGATGGTTGTCTTCGAAGCTGACAATATGATTCTCGTACTTGGAGTCGGGACCTTTGTTGTGAAGATCGCGATGGCACATCGCGCACGCCTGGTTGCTGGCGGCGGAAAGATTGATGCGGCCGCGGTGCTCGGTGTGACACGCGGCGCAATCGGGTGATTTTTCCGGTGGAGAGTGGTGGACGGGCCCATCGTGGCAGGAGGCGCAAGCCTTGCTGGCGGCTTTTGCGGAAAACGAGCCCGCTTGTTGCACATGGCAGGCGGAGCACTCTTTTTCGAGAACGGCGTGGACTCGGGACATCCGGCCGCTGGAATACACGCGATGATCACCGGATAGGCCGCGCGAGGCGATCCAGATCAGCGCGAGCAGCGGCAGCAGGAGGCTGAGCCAGAATTTTGCGCGCTTCAACGGCGTCGGCCTTTTGAAATAATTGAGGTCGATGCGCTGGGCGAGTTTCTTTGTTGTGCGTGTGCGTGCCACGTTCTTTCGCTAGTAGCGCAGTGCCATTACGGCGTGTACGGCGCCGAGCAAGATCAGCGCGAGCGAAAGCGGAATGTGCAGCAGCAACCAATCATGCAGCCAGTGGTGCAGCCGCTCCTGGCGCCGGAGCTGGCGCGCTTCGTCGCAAATGTCTGACAGGTCGTCGAGCGCGGCGTGTCCCGCAGCAGGCAACAGCGTGCGCAATCCGGCGAACGCGCTGGCCGCTATCTGGGCATCACCGAGGCGCTGGCCACGCTGTTTCGGATTCTCGAGGAACGGCCGCATTTCTTGGACATAAAAGCGGCGGAGCGGCGCGCTCTCTTCTTCGCTGAGCAAGATAATCTCCGGGGCAGCGGCGACTGCCGCGCTGGCGCCGGCGCTAACGGCGGCCGAAGTACGCAATGGAACTGCGGACGCTGCCATGGTGCGCAATGCCGTGAAGCCGCCAGCGCGCTGGCCCTCTTCGCGCGAAGCGTTGCTGAGCCCCAGTGATCCGCAGACAGATTCAACAGCGCGATCGGCTTCTTCGCGGAGGAGGGAACGCACATGAACGATTTCGTCGTAAATGGTTTCGAGCGGCACGTCGGAAGTCATGACGCGGGGAACATAGTGTTGCAGCGCGGCGCCAAAGACGCCGCTGAGTACCGTGATGATGAGCAGCCACATAAGGACGCGCGTGAGCGCGCCGCCGAAATGAAATCCGCCGTGAAACAAAATCATGGGCAGCGCGAGAAAACCCAGCCAGAGATGGCCGCGCATCCAGGCTTGCGCCCGGCCGATACGCCAGGTGGGCACGCGCTTTCGTGCGCCGAGGAACGCAGCAAAAAGCATGAAGGCAAAACCGATGCTGCCGAAAATCAGCCCAATCGTGCTGCCGCCGCGTGGTCCTTGTGGCGAATTGAGCGCATAAAATACGTAGACCACAGCCGACACCGCGAAAATTGCTAGTGACACAATCGCCCAGCCGCGTTGGGTTCTGTCCAATCTCATTTCGGGTGGCCCTGGCCGAGCATGTCTGCGAAAAAGGTACGCGGGTCGACGCGGTGCGCGGCGTCGTGGGGGCATGCGTAGACGCAGCTCGGCTCTTTCAAGTGCGTGCATAAATCACACGAGGTAGCTTTTTGCTTGATAGCTGCTTTCTTGCGGCCGATGCGCTCGGGATCGTCGACCATCACTTCGAAAGGATGCAAGTTGATGTTGCCGTAGGGACAATTCTGTGCGCAGAGGCCGCAGCCGATACACCAATCCTCGATGATGACTTCGAGCGAATTACGCCTTCGAATCGAGCCGACGGGGCAGCCGACCATGCACAGCGGATCACGGCACTGCCGACAACTGGTGGCGACAAGGTATTGGTCGAAGCGCAAGCCATCACGGATGAGGCGAGTGACTCCGTCGTGCGCATCAGCACAAGCATTCACACAGGCGTCGCAGCGCGTGCAATTTTGCAAGTCCAGAATCAGCAAGCTCTGCGCCTCCATCAGGCCTTGCGAGAGAAATTGATCGATGGGGACGTTGTGAACCATCTGCATGCGCTGCTGGTTCGCGGCGAGGCGTTCGGCGGCGACGGCTTCAAGGCCTTTGCGGACGCTCGGGAAACGTTCCATCATTTGGCGGAAATCGTTGCCCGAGACGCGAACCAGCTCCACATGGTCGAGTGCGGTGCAGGTGGCTGTGCGCACGCCGCCGCCAAGCAAACCGATCTCGCCGAAGTAATCGCCGCGGGAAAGGTAGGCGAGTACCATCTCCCCGCCGGGATAATTTTCGGAGATTTTTACGAAGCCGATGCGCACGAGATAGAAACTGTCCGCCAGTTCGCCTTGAAGTGCGATCGCCTGGCCGGGAGCGAATCGTTGCAGTTCCACACTTTCTTTCAGGTGCTCGATGAAATCCGTAGAAAGATCGGCGAACATCGGGACGCCGCGAAGATGATTTTCGAGGGCGCGGCGGCGATAGGTTTGGTCGAGCTGCGCGCGGAAAGATTTATTCTTCAGCATGATGTCAAGAACGTTGCGCAGCATTTCAAACGCGACGACGTCGGATTCCGCGATCACGGTGGCGGAGCGCGGATAGAAATTCATGCACGTCATTTCGCCGAAGAGATCGCCAGGACCAAGTTCGGCGACGGGGTTGCCGTAAGAAAGGTCGACCGACGCGTCGATGGGGATGGTTCTGTCCCGCGTTTCTTCTTCGCGTTTGTCTTCTTCGCGCGCGACAAGCGTGCTCGTAAGCCGCTTGAAAAGTCCTTTGGCACCGCCCTGCGTCTTGACGTGAGCGATCGGCGTGGAAATCGATACTTTTGCTTTGCCTTCGAGAATGTAGAATGCGGTGGAGCCGAATTCACCTTCACGGCAGATGACCTCGCCCTTGCGGTAGCGGCGCTTGACGATGGCGCCGCGATTGAGCTCCAGAAATGTCCCCGAGACGCCCTTGAAAACAGGAATTTGCAGGAGATCTTCGGCTTCGAAACCTTGCGCCCCGGGACCGGTGGCGATGGCAGTGCCAACGACCCCTTTATTGGTTAGGGCGCCCGTTGGGCAGGAAACCATGCACTCGCCGCAGGAAATGCACGTGGAGTCGCCCATCGGTGAATTGAGATCGAAAGCGATGCCGGCGGAATAGCCCTTGCCCATGCGGCCGAGGACGAAGTTATTTTTGACTTCGTCGCAGCCGCGGATGCAGCGATCGCAAAGAATGCAAGCGTCATGGTCGACAGCAATGGCGAGGGAAGAAGCATCTTTACCGCGTGCGACGGTGCGCTTGGTGAAGCGCGGTTGCGAGGCTCCGGCGGCTTTCGCGAGCGTCTCCAGTTCACAGTCGCCGGAATTCAATTGGCGCGCGCAGGGAGAAGCATGGTCCGCCATCATCAATTCGAGCAGCGTCTTGCGGGCGCCCAAAACTTTCTCGGAATTGGTGACGACCTTCAAGCCGGGCTCGACCGGACGAACGCAGGATGCGGTGAGAACGCGTGCGCCAGTGTCCACGACGCAGAGGCGGCAGACCCCGACAGGCGTTTGATTTTGCAAATGGCAGAGCGTGGGGATGCTGATGCCGTTCATGCGCGCGGCGTCAAAAACGCTCGTACCGGCGGGCACGCGGACGGATTGGCCGTCGATCGTGATATCGACAAGGCCGGGGGGTGTTGTAGCGGTCGTCATATCAGGGGCGAATCCCGACGCGCTGCGCTTCACCGGCACGGGCGGCGGGAGTGAAACAGATCCCGCTGGTGCAGTGTCCTTTCAACACGTGCGCGTCAATTTCGGCGCGAAAATGTTTTAGCACCGACTGAATCGGCGCGGGCGCGATCTGGCCGAGGCCGCAGATCGAAGTAAGGCTCATGGCTTGCGAGAGCTCGTCGAGAAGCGCGAGGTCGGCGCGATATTGGGGTTCGGGGACGCCGCCCTGCGTCCAGCGCACGAGCATGTCCGTCATTTTTTGCGAGCCGACGCGGCAGGGAACACATTTTCCGCAGGACTCGTTGCGATAAAAACGCACGGCGTTCAGAGCCATGTCCAGCATGCAGGTCGTATCGTCGCAAACAACGATCGCGCCGGAACCGAGCATGGAGCCGGCTTCGGCAAGTGCTTTGAAATCGAGGCGCACGTCAATCATCGAAGCAGGAAGATAGCCCGAAGAGGGGCCGGAAGGCGCGAACGCTTTCAGTTGGCGGCCTCCGCGAATGCCGCCTGCGCAATCAAAAATGACTTCGCGCATGCGCGTGCCCATGGGCACTTCGAATATTCCGGGGCGGGCTACGTGGCCACTAACGCCGACAAACTTCAAACCGCGGGAGCCGCCGGCACCCTGCGCGGCAAACCAATCGACACCGCGCGCGAGAATTTGCGGCACGTTGATGAAAGTCTCAACGTTATTGAGCACCGTGGGCTTCTGCCAGAGACCGACTTGCACGGGAAACGGAGGCTTGTTGCGCGGTTCGGCTCGATGCCCCTCAATCGCCTCCATCAGCGCCGTTTCCTCGCCGCAGATGTAGCCGCCGGGACTGACAAAGACTTCGAGTTCGAAATCAAATTCACTGCCGAGGATTTTTCCCCCGAGGAGGCCGGCGCGACGGCAGCGGCCAATCTCTTCGCCAAGGATTTCTTCCTGAAGATGGTATTCGTGGCGAATGTAAAGAATGCCGCGCTTCGCGCCGGTGACAATGCCGGCGATGAGCATGCCTTCGATGAGGAGATGCGGCAGATGCGTCATGATGAAGCGGTCTTTGATCGTGCCGGGCTCGCTCTCATCGGCGTTGCAGACGACGTATTTCACCGGGTCGCGCTCTTTGCGGACGAGCTCCCACTTCACGCTAGTCGGAAATCCGGCGCCGCCCATACCGCGAAGTTCAGAAGCCTTGAGTTGCGCGATGACATCGTCGAAGGCGCGGGATTGCACGAGCTTGCGAACGACGCCGTATTTTTCGGCATCGCCGTACGGGTCGGCTTTGCATTCGACGCGCGCAACTTGCGGATGGGACTCGAGTATTTCTTCACCGCGAATGGCGGCGCGAGCAAGTTGCTCGGCAAGCGCGGCGGTGACATCCGTGAAAATATGATCGTTGACCGAGATGGAGGGCGCTTGGTCGCAGCGGCCGAGGCAGGAAACATCGCGGATCTGCACGTCCTCGGGGCGCGCATTGGCTAAGCGGCGTTCGAGATCGGCGCGCAATTCGCAGGCGCCGTTGAGATGGCAACTCATGTCCGCACAGACGCGAATTTCCGCCTTGGGAGGAGGCGCAAGATGAAAATGGGGATAAAAACTGGCGACGCCATGGATTTGATAGAGCGGGATCTGGCCGCGTTTTGAAAGATCTTCCAGCTCCGCCTTGGGCAGAAAGCCGTGGCGCAGCTGGATGGCCCGAAGCTCGTCGAAGATCACGGCGCCCCGTCTCGCGCGAAGTGAGTGCTGAATCTCCTGCATACTACTGGCCGGGAACGGCGCTGTAAATAGCGCCCCGTTGGCTTTTCGCGCTGCGCCGCGAAAAAGACAACGCGGCCCGTTGACTTCCCTGTAGCGCAGACGATATAAGCAAACAGATTCGCCGGCACACCGAATGCGCCACGCAAACAACTCTTCCATCCACCGCGTGATTCTCTGCGCATCGTTGCTTACAATTCCGGCCGCGCTTTCCGCACAAAAGGAACCGAGTAAATACATCGGTCCGGGTTCGTGTGCGGCGACGAGCTGCCATGGAAGCGTCAAGCCCGTCGCCGCCAGCCGCATTCTGCAGAATGAGTATTCGACGTGGATCATCAAGGACAAGCACAGCCGGGCGTACCAGGCGCTGACGGGAGAAGTGGGCGAAAGAATGGCGCGGATTTTGAAACTCGGCGCGAAGGCGGAGGAAGCGCCGAAATGTCTGGCGTGCCACGCGTTGAGTCCCTCGCCGGAACAGCGCGGACGTGCGTTTGAGGTTTCGGAAGGCGTCTCCTGCGAGAATTGCCACGGGCCGGCGTCGGGCTGGCTGGGGCCGCACACAACGCGGTCGTGGCCGCATGAAAAATCGGTGGCACTGGGAATGCACGACACGCGAGACGTGATTCACCGCGCCGAAAAATGCCTCGAGTGCCATCTGGGAACGAAAAACAAATTTGTCGATCACGAGATGATCGCCGCGGGACATCCGGATCTTTTCTTCGAATTGGATTCGTTTTCAGCGGTGATGCCTCGGCATTGGAAGACCCCGCGCGAATCCGAGCCGGGGAAATCGGTCGAAGATGCCGCGTGGGTTGGGGTGCGCGAATGGAGCGCGGGCCAGGCTGTACAGTTGCGCGCGGCGATGGAGCGGCTGACGTGGCGCGCGAAGAATGAACGCTACGACAAGAAAGAGGTGTGGCCGGAATATTCCGAACTTTCCTGCTTCGCGTGCCATCACGCGCTGGGGCCGGCGAAAGACAGTTGGCGGCAGGAGCATGGTTACGGCCGGCGGCGGCCGGGCGATCCGGCGTGGAATGGTTCGCGGTACGCCGTTTTTCGTTTGCTGGCGCAACAAATGGATTCGGCGAACGCACAGGAGTTGGAGAAGCAGCTTTCTACCGTCTCCGGCGAGATGAGCAGGCTCAACCCCGATCGCAATACAGTGGCGTCCGCGGCGTCTGCGGCAGCGCCCGTGGCTCAACGTCTTGCCGAGCGACTGGCGACCATGCAGTACGACCAGGCCACCACTCTTCGAATGCTGCAACGTATTTCCGATGACGCGGAAAATATCGCGCTGGCCGACGAACGCGCCGCAGAGCAAGCCGCCATGGCGCTCGATTCGTTGTACATCGCCTACAGCCGCGACGCCAAGCCCGCCAATGCCGCCGAAGTGCGCGCGGCCATCAACGGGCTGTTCCAACAACTCGAGAATCCCTCGGCTTATAATGCAGACCAATTCGCTTCCGCGCTCCGGCGCATCCGTACGATGGTTCGCTAACTTGCCGATCCCGCGATACAGTTAGTTCCATTCACGATTGTCCGTGATAGTTATGAACCGGTTTGAAATATGGTTTTGTGGATCGCCGTTCTGGCGGTATGTGACGCGGCGGCAGCTGGTTCCCTGGTTGGTGGGTGGGTCGGAGTTGGGCGAGCACGTGCTCGAACTGGGGGCGGGGCCGGGCGCGGCGACCGAAGAGTTACGGCTGCGGGCAGGCCGGGTAACCAGTCTTGAATACGACCACGGATTTGCTGCGCGACTCAGTGCTCGCGCAAGCAGAACAAATGCCAGCGTGATTCAAGGCGATGCGGCGACATTGCCGTTTCCGGACAAGACGTTTACTTCGGCGATCGCCATTCTGATGCTTCATCATTTGCGTTCGAATGAGCTGCAAGATCGCGCTTTTGCGGAAATAGTCCGGGTACTTCGGCCTGGCGGAGTTTTTCTTGCCTTTGAGATTAAGGATGGCTGGCTGAATCGCGTTGGACACATACGAAGCACGCTTGTGCCGGTGGACCCGGCTACAGCGTCCGCGAGGCTGACGGCCGCGGGATTTTCGCGCGCGACGGTTGCCTTATGGCGCGGCGGCTTTCGAATCCGGGCGCTTCGCTAGCGCGGTTCCTCCACCAACATATCCCCCGTTTGACCAAAGCAAAACCACGGCATAGCATCGTTGCATGTGGCACGCGACTAGCAATAAATTCCCCCCGGGACCCTCCGAAGGGCTCAAGCGGTGGTCGCTCGGTCCGCTCAATGACACTCCCCTCGAATACTTCACCAAACTCGCGCGCGACTATGGTGACGTCGCGGGAATCCGAGTCCTGAATTTCAAGACGATTTTCATCAACCATCCGGACACCATCGAGGAAGCTCTGGTAACGAATGCCCGCAAATATATAAAAGGCCGCGTGCTGCGTGCGAACCGGCACGTCTTCGGTGAAGGCTTGCTGACCAGCGAAGGAGAGTTCTGGCTACGCCAACGGCGGCTGGCGCAGCCGGCGTTTCACCGCGGGCGCATCGCTTCCTATGCGACGACGATGGTGGAGTACACAGAACGAATGTTGAGCGGCTGGCGGGGAGGGGAAGAACGCGACGCGCATCAAGAAATGATGCGGCTGACTTTGCAAATCGTGGGAAAGACGCTGTTCGACGCCGACGTGGAGCGTGATGCAAAGGATGTCGGCAAATCCCTCGAGCAGTTGCTGGAAATGGGCGCAAATTTCCGGCGGACCATTTTTGTTCCGCACTGGCTGCCCACCCCCACAAACCTGCGCATAAAGAGGGAAGTGGCTCAAATCGAGAAAATTCTCTACCGCATCATCGCGGAACGGCGTGCCTCCGGCCACGACGCCGGGGACCTGCTCTCGATGCTGCTCGCTGCGCAGGACGAAGACGGTTCGCGCATGACCGACCGCCAGCTTCGCGATGAGACCATCACCTTGTTCCTGGCAGGCCATGAAACCACGGCGAGCACACTTTCCTGGACCTGGTGGCTGCTGGCACAGAATCCCCGCGTAGAAGCAAAGCTGCATGCGGAATTGGACGCCGTCCTCGGCGGCCGCTCACCAACACTCGCCGATTTGCCAAACCTCCCGTACGCCGGACATGTCATTACCGAGTCCCTGCGGCTGTATCCGCCCGCGTGGGGATTGGCGCGTGTGGCCATCGAGGACCATCAAATTGCAGGCTACCCGGTTACCAAGGGAATGGGCGTGGCGATGGCCCAGTGGGTCGTTCACCGCGACCCGCGCTGGTATGATGCGCCGGAAGAGTTCCGGCCTGACCGGTGGGAAGGCGATCTATTGAAGCGTTTGCCGAAGTTCGCCTATTTCCCATTTGGCGGAGGGCCGCGCCAGTGTATCGGAAATGCCTTCGCGCTGATGGAAGCGTCGCTGATCCTGGCAACGGTTGCGCAGAAATTTCGGCTGCGGCTCGTGGCGAACCATCGCGTGGAACCACTCGCCTCCATCACGCTGCGGCCGCGGCATGGAGTGCGCGTCACACTGGAGCGCCGACGTGCAAGCGACGCTCGCGACAGCGCGATGGGCGCGCAATCCGCTGTCGCGGATTAGCCTCATCCATTTTCTGGAGACGACGGCAAGCCCAGGAAAGGTGCGACCCATTCCGAATTGAACCGGCTAGCGCCCTGACACTACCGGGCCCAACTCTGCCCGGTTTTGCACGACACGCAGGATGGAATCGCGCGTAACCATGCCGACGACGTGGGAACCGCCATTTTCCGCGCCAGTCACGACCGGCATCTGGTTGATGTCGGCAGCCAGCAACCGCTCGAGCAATCGTAGGAGCGGTTCCTCGGGGGCAGCCCACAGGATTCGCTCTCGGGGAATCATGGCGGATTGTACCGAGTTGTGAGCCCATTCTTCTCGCGGCACGGAATTGAGCATGTGGACGTTCATCATGCCCACGAGGCGCTCGCCATGGAGAACCAGATGGCAGCGGCGGCCGGTCCGCAGAACCTCGGCGCCGTATTCCTCCAGGGCGATCTGCCCCTCGACAGTCGGTATTTCATGGCTCATAACATCAGCAGCGTTGAGGCCGGAGAGCGTCTGGCGCATAGCGACCTGGGCAACGCTTTCCTGTGCCGCGTTAAGTAGGAACCAGCCGATGAAAGCCAGCCAGATGCCGGATTGCCAGTCTCCCTTCAGAAAGAAGAATCCTCCGCCGGCCATCAATCCATAGGCCACGAGCTTTCCGCTCGTCCCGGCGACCCGTGTCGCGCGCGAATGATCTTTCGTTATCCCCCAAACGATTGCGCGCAAAATTCTTCCGCCATCCAACGGAAACCCCGGCAAAAGATTGAAGAGGGCGAGGGCGGCATTGGTTTGCCAGAGCCAGGTGGCTAGTGCTCGCGTCATCTGACTGGAGGGAAAGAGAAGTGTCGTGGCCAAAAAAACGCCGGCCAGGAAAGCGCTGGCAAGCGGGCCGGCAATCGCAATGTTGAATTCCTGTATGGCTTTGGAAGGATCGCGCGCAATGCGCGCCAGCCCCCCAAAGACAAAGAGCGTGATGGAAACAACGCGGATCTTATAGTGCTGGGCTACGACACTATGGGCAAGTTCGTGGAACAGGACCGAGCCGAAAAAAAGCAAGCTGGTGAGGAGGCCGACACCCCAGTGCTGCATTGTCGTCCAGTGGGGGTACTTCTGGGTGAAGAGGGTCCCGAGGGAAAATGTACTCAACGCGAAAATCACGACCCACGTGGAATGCAGATAGATGGGGATTCCGAAAATCCGTGCAACTTTGAATCCTGAACCGGGTGTCATCGAAGGTCTTAGCGTTTAGTCCGAGCGCGGATGTGCATTGCGCTGGCGGCCTCTCCCACTTCCTACACTACCTCTAGATGATTGAAACCGCCAAGCGGTGCGTGCCTGGGCCCACAGCGTGTAAGCGCCCACACGAAACGGTCGCCCTGGCTGTCTTGTAAGCCGTGCATTATCAATATCTTGAGATTGGTCATGACTGTGCGATACCCGGGATCGCAGCAACGGAGGCCCGTCATGATCGCCATACTGCAGTTCGCCACACTCGTAATCGCCACACTTCTTGCCGCTGCGACAGCGGTTGCATTCCATTGGCTGCTGCTGCGGGCGACCTTCTTGCTGATGCGGCCTGCCACGGCCCGCCGGATTGCGCCACGCACGGAACTGGCTCGCGGTACCGCAGCCTTGGCGCGGGCGTACACCGCACACCGATGAAAGCGCGCGACCGAAAGAAGACGGGCCAAAGCCTGTCCTACGGGATTCCCCGGCGCGACGCATCCGGCGAGACGGTTCCTCGACGCTCGGCGGAGCGACACCGGGAAAAAGTGAAGGGAGCAATACCATGCTGGCTTTGAAGTACCTGTTGATGATTCTGGGTGCTGGATTATTTGGCAGTGCCGGGGCTCTGGTGGCTTACGATATTTTTCTTTCTGCGCAGCTTCGCAAACTGCTGCGCCGCAATACCACGGATGAATCCGGTGCGGAGGTGGGGGCGCTGGCGCACCGCCCTTTCCAGCGGGTGAGGTGGCGGCTGGCGCTCCAGCTGGCGGCTGCGGGCGCGCTGGCGATCCTGATTACGGAAAGCATCGTGGTGATTCCCGACGGAGCGGCGGGCGTGCGCGTCAGCCAGATTTGGGGCGCGCAGCCCGGTACTTTGTATCCCGGCATACACATTGTCACGCCACTGGTGGACTCGGTGGCCATCTTCGACACGCGGGAACAAGTGTATTCGACGGTGGCATCCGAAAACGCCAAGCAAAAGGGTGACCTGCTGACGGTGCAGGCGCGCGAGGGCTTGAACATTGGCCTCGCGGTTTCCGTGCGGTACCGGCTCGAGCCCAAACGCCTGGATTCCATCCACACGAATCTTCCTCAACCGGTCGGCGAAGAAGTGGTAGCGCCGGTTGTTGCCACGATTTACCGTCAACTCGCCCCGAACTATATCACTCGAGAAATCTTCGCCACAAAACGCGAAGAACTGCGCACCAAAGCCGCCGAAGCCATCACCTCACGCTTGGCCAGCGACGGCATCATCGTGCGGGAAGTGCTGTTGCGCGATCTGCAACTCCCGGCTGAATATGCCAAGGGACTTGAGGGCCTGTTGCTGAAGGAACAAGAGAACGAGCGCCTGGGCACCGAGCAGGAGATCAAAGGAAAACAAGTCAAGATTGCGGAGCTGGAAGCGGAGGCTCAGAAGGCGCGCGACGTGAAACAGGCGGAAGCGCAAGCCCAGGTGCGCGTGCTGCAAGCCAAGGCGGAATCCGACGCCATGCAGTACACGCTGCCGCTGAAGCAGAAACAGATCGAACAGACCAAGCTGGAAGCGCAGGCGCGCAAGGAATCGACGCTGCAAAACGCCGAAGCCGCCGCGCAAGCCAAAGTCATTGACAGCAAAGCGGAAGTCGAGCGGCAGAAGAATCTCTCCGATGCCGAAGCAAACCGCATCCGCGTCACGGCCGCCGCCGACGCCGAACGCATGAAATTCGAAGCGTCAGTCCTGAAATCCAATCCCATGCTCATCCAGAAGATCATCGCCGAACGGCTCTCGGACAAGCTGCAAATCATGATGGTGCCGATGGACGGGAAGAATTTCTTTGCGAATGACGTGATGCGCTCGGCGTTTTCCGGAGCAAACAGCGGCTCGTCGGCCGACGGTTCGGATGATCCGGCGCCAACCACAACCGCTTCGGCGCAGCGCAAACCACCGAAGAGACCATAGCGTCGCAAAAGAACTTGCACGGCCTGAAGCCTGTGCAATCGGGTTCCGCTAGCCAATGCCCCTGCGGGTGGCTCGGGACGCGACGCTGGAAAAGGAGGAGAAATCATGCGCACAATGGCAAGCACCGCCGCGCTTCGCCAAGCCTGCAAGAGATTGCTTCTCCACCCGCGACGCGTTTCGTGCCACCCGGCTAGCGGTCAGCAGATGCCGGCAATGGCAAAGGCCCCGATAAACTCGGGGCCTTTCCTGTCCGCTCACGAAATGAATGCCACCAATAATTCTATTGCGGAGCCACGGGGTACTTCGGCCGCGATGGAATGGGTTTGTAGTTCTTGAGCGCTTCCTTCGCCAGTTCAATCGCTTTTTCGAGCTGCGGATCATGGCCCCTGACGACGAGATCGGGCCGCTGCGGCACGACGTAATCAGGATCGACGCCGTGCTGTTCGACGACCCACTCGCCGCCATTGTCAGTGCTCCAGAAACCAAAACCCGGCGCGGTAACGAAGCCGCCATCCCTTAGCGGCTCCACGTTGCCGATGCCAACCAATCCGCCCCACGTGCGCGTGCCAACGATCGGTCCGATTTTCTCGCGGCGGAAAAACCATGGGAACGCGTCGCCGCCGGAGCCTGCGAGCTCGTTGACGATCATGATCTTCGGTCCGTAAATTGCCACCGGAGGCCAGGGAATGTCCTTGGTGTCCCGCGGTGCGACCAAAGCGAGAAGCTGGCGCTTCAGTTTTTCCGTATAAAAATCCGGAATCTGGCCGCCCTGATTGTAGCGCTCGTCGATGATGATGCCGTCCTTGTCGAGCTGCGCGTTGAACGCTTTGTCGAACTGGATGATCCCCTCGATCGAAGTGTTCGGGACGTACATGTAGCCAATGCGGCCGCCGGTGGCTTCTTCGACTTTCTTGCGGTTCGCGGCAAACCAGTCGATATAGCGCGCGCCTGATTCATTGGCTACCGGCTTGACCACGATCTCCCAGGCGCCGTCCGCCGAAGGCTTGCTGTTGATTTTCAGCGTCACGAGCTTGCCCGCGAGGTTCTGGAAGTAGTAGTAGACCTCTTGCGCCGATTTTGCTTCCTGCCCGTTTACGGCGATCAGATAGTCGCCGGCCCTTACCTTGATGCCCGGCTCGGTGAGCGGCGAGCGCGTCGCTTCGATCCAGTTCTCGCCCGGGTAAATTCTCGCGAAGCGATAGTAGCCGCCATTGGCTTCCAAATCGGCGCCCAGCATGCCGACGCCAATTTGTGTTTTCTTCGGGCGATCCCCTCCGCCGACGTAGGTGTGCGAAGTGCTTAGCTCGGCGATCAACTCGCCGATGAGGTAGTTCAAATCGCTGCGATGAGCGACCCAAGGAAGAAGCGCCTCGTAACGCGCACCGATCTTTTTCCAATCGTGGCCGGTCATCGCCGGATCCCAGTAAAAATCCCGCTCGATGCGCCAGGCCTCGCGGAAAGTCTGCTTCCATTCCTCGCGGGGATCGATTCTCACCTGCAGGCCGGAAAGATCGAGCTTGCCTTCGCCGACTTTTTTGCCGGGAGCGGCGTCGACCACGCCGAGCACGGGCCCGGCTTTGTACAAAACCTTCTTGCCCTCTTTGTCGAGAAAGTAGCCCTCAATACCTGAAAGAACTTCTTTGTCTTCGCGTTTCTCGAGGTCATAAACGTGCAGCACGACCTTGGGCGCGCCGTCCTGATCCGGACTGGACGACCGCGATTCTTGAGGCTGCGCAACATAGAAAAGTTTGCCCTTCCGCGCGTCCAGGCTGCCGTAAATTCCCGATGGGATCGGCACGGGAGCCACGCGCGTTGCAATGCCGTTCAAATCAATCTGCACGGGCTTGGGAGGCTCTTCCTTCTTCTCCTCTTTCTTGGCTTCTTCTTTTTTCTGCTCGTCTTTCGACTTGGCGTCGGCTTTCTTGTCGTCGCTCTTCTTGTCGTCGCTCTTCTTGTCTTTTTCGTCTTTCTTATCCTTATCAGCTGCTTTTTCTTCGTCGCTTTCCGGCTTGAAGGGAGAAGCCTCGTCAGCCTTCAAAGTCAGCGCAAAGATGCCGTCGGTGCTGTAGTAGTTGAAGCGCTGGTCGAGCTGGCCGATGCTGGGGAAAAAGTAGCGCTGCGAGAAGAAGAAGAGATATTTGCCTTCATGGTCGAAGATGGGATTCGTGTCGTTGTAAAAACCATCAGAGACCTTGGTCGCCTTTTTCTGATCGAGAGAATAGAGGAACAGTTGGCCGGCGCCGCGGCGGTCGCCCTTCGAGTAAGCGATCCACTGGCTGTCCGGCGCCCAACTGCTATCGGTGATGTCCCCGTAATCGCCTTGATCGATTTGAACGGGTTTCTTCTCGTCGGTGCCGATCCACCAGAGCCGGTGCAATTTGTCCCAATAAAGGAGTTTCTTGCTGTCGGGCGACCAGGTCGGCCCGTAACGGTACATGCTGCCGTCCGTCGTGACGCGGATGTCGTCACCGCCCATCTGCGGGCGCAAATAAACTTCGTACTCACCGGTCTTGTCCGAGAGGTAAGCGATCCACTTGCCGTCCGGCGACCAGGCCGGGTTCAGTTCGTGAACGCTGGAATTGTCCGTCGTGAGCGTGCGTACGCTGCCGTGCTCCGCCGGCACGGTGAAAATGTTGCCTCGGGCCTCTACAACGACGCGTGCTGCGGAAGGAGAAATTCCGTAACCGCCGATGTTTTCGGCAACGGTTTTGAATTCCGGACGTGCCTCGATATCTTCGGCGTGGACCTGGATGGGGATGTTGCTCGCCTTCCCGCTGGCGAGGTTGTATTCGTAGAGCAGGCCGCCGTTCTCGTACACGATCGCGTCGGGACCGAGGCTGGGCCACTTGATGTCGTATTCCTTATAGTCGGTCAGTTTCTTCGTTTGCTTGGTGCCCAGGTCGTGACTGTAGAGATTCATTACGCCGTCGCGGTCGCTGATGAAATAGACCGCGTTGCCGTGCCACATGGGGAAAAGATCCATGCCCTCTGTTTTCGGCAACTCTTCGTACGAATTGTTCTTCAAGTCAAAGATGGCGATGGGCAGGCTCCAGCCGCCGCGGTAGCGCTTCCACGTGCGAAACTCCTGTGAGGTTTCGAGGTACGCGATCTTGTTGCCGTCTGGCGAGAAACTGGTGAGGTCCGCGCGAGGAACCTGCAGCATCTTTGGTGTGCCGCCTTGCGGAGAAACTAGAAAGAGCTTGGTGTAGCGGCCCGGTGGCGCACTGAAGCGGTCCGAGCGGAAGAGGATATTCTTGCCGTCGGGCGTCCAGCCAAGCACGATGTCATTCGACGGATGAAAGGTCAGGCGCTTCGGCTCGCCGCCTTCGGCGGACATGACGTACACATCCGGGTTGCCGTCGTACTCGCCCGTGAAGGCAATCCATTTTCCGTCCGGAGAGAATTTCGGAAAAACTTCGTCGCCTATGTGCGAGGTTAGCCGTCGTGCCGCGCCGCCTTCCCGGGAGGAGATCCACAGGTCGCCCGCGTAGGCAAAGACCACCCTGTCCTTCGAGATATCGGCGAACCGCAGGAGCCGCGTGGGGCCTTCGGCCGCGGCGTCGGCCGCCGCGGCTTTCGCCGGCGCCTTCGCTGGTATTGCCGCCAGGCACGCCACCGCCGCCAGACTGAGCCACAACAAGACATTCAACCGCATGGGTATGGGCTTCATTAACGTCGCTCCTGAAGGCTGAAATGGATGGAACCAGGGTCCCCGGCTTCTTAGATGGACGGCTGACACCATAGGTTCGTTTCTAAGGAGATAGATACTTTCTGGGGTTCCAGAAAGTTCCGTGGCCGCAAAATGATTCCGCCGCATCGCTCTGGCAACGCCCGGATCGCCACCCAATTTCTGTTTTGCAGCCGTGATATCATCAACCCGTAACCCCGTGTACGCCAAGCAAGAATTGTCCGTACTAAGTCATGTTCCGGAGCCCAGCGCGGAACTGCGCGGCAATTCGAACGCCGCCTCGCCCGGAGCCAAACCATGAGCTTCCGAACAAAATTATTGCTGATCGTCCTGCTCACCATTTTTGCCTCCGTCACCGTCGTGGCGTATGGCGTGACTCACTACACCCAGGCTGCGTTCGAAGAGATGGACGCCGAACGCACCGAAGCGTTGGTAGCGCAATTCAACAAAGAATTTGTGCAGCGCGGCGAGGAAATTGCCCGCCAGGTAGAGAACATCACCAATGCCGAAGTGACGCTCCGCATGGCGATAGACCTGCAACGTTCGAACGCCGACCAATCTCTCTACGTTCGTGATGCCAATGGCGCCGCGCAGGATCACGGACTGGATTTTGTCGAGTTCGTGAATACCGATGGAACGTTGATTTCTTCGGCGCAATACCCTGCGCGCGTCGGCTACAAGAATGACTGGCTCCCTTCGGCGACCAACTGGAACGAGTCCACTGCGTTCCTGAGGCGCGAAGAGTTGCCGACCGATGTGGCGCTTTCTCTCTCTGTCGTTCGAACGCAGCCCAATGTCCCCAAGCCGTTTTACATTATCGGCGGGCGGCGGCTGGACAAGAAGTTTCTGGAATCGCTCGTCTTGCCCGCCGGCATGCGCGCGCTCATCTACAGCAACCTCGAACCATCTTTTGTCCCGGCAGCGCTCATCGCGGCGAAAGGCGAGGTGGAACAGCCTGAGCGATTTGCTCCCTTGATAGAACAAATTCAGAAGCAGGCTCACCCGCTCGTTCGCACGTTCGAATGGACCAGGGACCCCGCGGATGCGGAAACATTTCACGCCATCCCGCTCACCGGACGAAACAATGAGTTGCTTGGCGTTTTTCTAGTTGGCAGCTCGCGCAAGGAGCTCGTCCTGCTGACGAACAAAATTGTGAAGATTGCTGCTGCCGTCGGTGCGGGCGCCTTATTTATCGGACTTCTGATCGCGCTCTGGATTTCCGCGCGAATCACTAGGCCGGTAGAAGAACTGGCCGCGGCCGCGCGCGAAGTTGCCGGCGGAAGATGGAATACGCGCATCGACGTGCACGGACGTGATGAAATCGGCCAGCTTGCGGCAGCGTTCAATGAAATGACGCAGACGCTCGCGGCGCAGAAAGAAAGCTTGGTGCAAACCGAGCGCGTTGCCGCCTGGCGCGAACTGGCGCGACGGCTCGCGCACGAGCTGCGCAATCCGCTCTTCCCGATGCAGATCACCATCGAAAATCTGCAAAAGGCGAGGAAATTGGACGCGAAACAATTTCTGGAAGTCTTCCACGAGTCCACGGCCACGCTGAAAGCGGAGCTTGCTAATCTCAATACCATTGTCAGCCGCTTCAGCGATTTCTCGAAGATGCCCGCGCCGCATTTTGTTCGCGTGAACGTGAACGAAGCCATTCGAAACGCCGTGCGCCTGTTCGAACCGCAATTCAACGAAGTGGGCAAACCGACCATCACGCCGGAATTGTTTCTGACCGATCCTTTGCCGGAAATCGATGCGGATCCGGACCTGCTCCACCGCGCGTTTCAAAATCTGGTCTTGAATTCACTCGACGCCATGCCCGCTGGCGGAACGCTTACACTCAAAACCTCGGAGCACGAGGGTTGCGTTCGAATCGAAGTGGCGGATACGGGAAAAGGACTGACCCCGGAGGAGTGCTCGCGGCTGTTCACGCCGTATTACACGACGAAACTTCAAGGGACAGGGCTGGGACTCGCCATCGTGCAGTCGGTGGTCAGCGATCATCACGGCAGCATTTCCGTCACGAGCCATGAAGGCCGCGGCACTGCGTTTCGAATCGATTTGCCGCAGCGCCAGGCCGGCGTCACAACCGCGCCGCGCGAAACAGCGCGCGAACCAAAGAGCAGTGCGCCCTCGACGATGGCCGCGGCTTCTGATTAGCACTTCGCAAAGGACCCAAAGCTTGCCGCGCAAAGCTCACCTTCTCCTCGTCGACGACGATCCGAACACACTGGCCTCGCTTTCGCGCGCCTTCCGCCTCGCGGGACATGAAGCAACGGTCTGCGACAATGCGGCTCGTGCCGTCGAACTCATTCGAACGGAATCCTTTGACCTGATTCTTTCCGACGTTGTGATGCCCGGCCGCAACGGACTGGAGTTGCTGGAGGATTTGAAAAAGGCCGGCGTGAAAGCTCCGATCGTCCTGATTTCAGGCCAGGCCAATATTGAAATGGCGGTGAAGGCCACCAAACTCGGCGCGCTGGATTTTCTGGAAAAACCGCTCTCGACGGAAAAATTACTCGTCACCGTTGAAAATGCTTTGCGCCTCTCGCGGCTTGAAGAAGAAAACCGCGAACTGCGTCACCGTTTGGGAAAGCATGAACTTGTAGGCTCTGGCCCTGCAATAAAAAAACTCATCGCGCAAATTGAACGCGTAGCGGCGAGCGAAACGCGCGTATGCATTCTTGGCGAAACCGGCACAGGAAAAGAACTTGTTGCGCGCGCCATCCACGAAAAATCGCCGCGGCGCGAGCATCCATTCGTCACCCTGAATTGCGCGGCCGTTCCCGCAGAATTGATCGAATCGGAGCTTTTCGGCCACGAGAAAGGTGCGTTCACCGGCGCGGCTGTCAAGCACCTGGGAAAATTCGAACAAGCCGAAGGTGGCACGCTGTTTCTCGATGAAATCGGCGACATGCCCGTGGCGATGCAGGCAAAATTGCTGCGCGTGCTGGAAGAAGGCGAGGTCGAGCGCGTCGGCGGCGACAAACCAATCAAGGTGAACGTGCGCGTCGTTGTAGCAACGCATCGCAACTTGGAAGACTTGGTGAAGCAAAATGCTTTTCGCCGCGATCTCTTTCATCGCGTTTATGTTTTTCCGCTGCTGCTGCCTCCGCTGCGAGAACGGCACGAAGATTTCGTAGAGTTGGCCGCGCATTTCGCAAGACAAGTGGCCGCGCAGAACGGCTGGAAAGAAAATCTTTTTGTGGAAGATGCCATTGCCGAATTACGAAAATACGGCTGGCCGGGAAATGTGCGCGAATTGCGCAACGTGGTGGAGCGCCTCATTCTGCTTGCCGCGAACGAAAACATCACCGCTTCCGATGTTCGTTTGATTCTTCCAACTTCGGATTCGACATCGAGCGGATCCGCAAGCTCCGCCGCCGGCGCAGCAACCGGCACGCTGGCGGAGCGTACCGAAGAATTCGAAAGGAAAGTGATGCTCGCGGAAATACGACACCACAATTTTCATATGACGAATGTGGCGCGGGCCCTGGGTTTAGAACGCAGTCACTTATATAAAAAATGTCAGCAGTTGGGAATCGATCTGCAGTCACTGCGCAAACCGGATTAGGTTTGCGGCGCAAACTAGTTTGCGGGTTTTCCTTTGCCGCAGTGGACCGCCTGGAATCCTATTAACCTGTTTAGTTTGTGTTATCTACAAGAATCCAGGAGATTCGTCCGATTTTGCTTGACAAATTGCGGATTGCAATATACGATTTGCATATTGCAATATTCGAGAGGCAGCCATGAAACTGGGTGACAAACTTCGCTCCCTCCGCGCGGTAGAAGGCTCGCTCCGGGGTCTGGGCCGTACGATGACTCAGCAGGAGCTGGCCGCCGCGATGAAGCGCGAGATTGGCCGTGGCTTGAGCCAGGCGTATCTCTCGCAGATCGAGAGCGGCGCGCGTCCGCACCTGACGCACACGACGCGGGAGCTACTGGCTCGGTTCTTCCGGGTGTATCCGGGTTTCCTGGTGGACGATCCGGAGGGATATACGCCGGGGTTGCAATCGGAATTGCGGGCGATCGACGCGAAGATCGATTCGTGGCTCTATGCAGGCGCCGAGCAGTTCACGGCGGATCCGGAGCTGCAACGCGCGCTGCTGGCCATTGCCGACGTGGAGGATTCACGCAAGGGCGTGCTGCTGCTGGCGGAGATTCTCCGTACACCAGGCCTGGCTGACCGGCTGGGAGAAGTTTTGAGTTCTGGGCAACGGCGCGGCGGGGGCCAAGAAGGCAGCGGGCATCCGCCGCCAGCGTCGCTGCAAAACTGAGTTGTAGGGTCTGCGTCTCGAATTCCAGCTCGCGCACGGGGTGCGCTCGAGGTGTCCTATGACCTGGACTGATTTTTATCTTCTCTGTTTCATCGTGGGCTTCACGCTCAGCGTGCTGTCTTTCCTTGGCGGTGCCGCTCACGTCCATCTGCCATTCAAATGGCACCTGCCGTTTCATGGGTGGCACCACGCCAGCGGGCTGGCCGGCCGTGGCATGTCCGGTCACGGACTGTCCCATGTTCGGGGCGGCCTCTCCTGGTTCAACGCCATGACCATCATGACCTTTCTGGCCTGGTTTGGCGGAATTGGCTACATCCTCTCCACGCATTCACGACTGGTCGCGATTGCCGCATTGTTCATCGCGGCTTCTGCCGGAATCTTTGCCGCAGGAGTGGTTTTCAAATTCATGGCAAAGATTGTGAAGGTGAGCGACGCCCACATGTTGGATTGGGACTACCGCATCGAGGGGACCGTCGGCACGGTCAGCTCACCGATCCGCGAGAGCGGCACGGGAGAAATGATTTTTGAGCAAAAGGGAGTGCGCAAAAGCGTCGGAGCGCGAAGCGAAGACGGAAATCCGCTTCCCAACGGCACGGAAGTGGCGATCACACGCTACGAGAATGGAATCGCCTACGTGAAGAAATGGGAAGACTTCACGAAGTAGCGGGCAGTAAAAGTTTCCCGGACTGATGAACGACACAAACAGTCCGGAGCAGAGTGGAAAAGGGAGGTCTTTATGTTCGGTCTGTCTGTGCCCGTGATTGCCGGGCTGCTGGTACTCGCAATTCTCTTTGCGATGGCGGGATTTGCCACGCTTTTGCGAAAAGTCGGGCCGCACGAAGCGCTCATCGTTTACGGAATACGCGGTCCAAGAACGGTAACCAATGGCGGCACGATTCTCATCCCGATGCTGGAACAGTGCCGCGAGCTCTCGCTGGAGCTGATGTCATTTGACGTGGCTCCGCAGCAGAGCCTCTACAGCAATCAGGGCGTCGCCGTCACGGTCGAAGCGGTAGCGCAACTCAAAGTGAAGTCCGACCCCGTGTCCATTCGAACGGCGGCGGAGCAATTCCTTACCAAGCGGCCGGAGCAGCGCGAAGGCTTGATCCGGCTGGTCATGGAAGGGCACCTGCGCGGCATCATCGGGCAGCTCACGGTGGAGCAGATCGTCAAAGAGCCGGAGATGGTCGGAGACCGCATGCGTTCGACCTGTGCAGCGGACATGAACAAGATGGGGCTCGACGTGGTGAGCTTTACGCTGAAAGAAGTCCGCGACAAGAACGAGTACATCACCAACATGGGCCGGCCGGACATCGCGCGCATCAAGCGTGATGCGGAAGTAGCCGCGGCCGAAGCGGATCGCGACATCGCCATCAAGCGGGCTGAGTCCCAGCGCGCCGCAGCCGTGGCGAAGGCGCAAGCGGATCAGGAGCGCGTGGCCGCCGAAACGGCTTCGCTGGCGAAGCAGGCCGAGGCCGAGCGCGACCTGGACATCAAGAAAGCCAGCTATCTGGAGATGACCAAGAAGGCGCAGGCCACTGCGGACAAGGCCTACGAAATCGAAACCAACGTCATGCAACAGAGAGTGGTGGAGGAGGCGGTACGCGTCCAGCAAGTCGAGCGCGAAGCGCAAGTGAAGGTGCAGGAAGCGGAGATCGAGCGCCGCGAACGCGAGCTCATCGCCACCGTACTCAAGCAGGCGGAAATCGAGCGCCAGCGCATCGAAACGATCGCCAGCGCCGAACGTCAGCGCCTGATGAGCGAAGCCGAAGGCCGCGCCTCTGCCATTCGCGCGCAAGGTGAAGCCGAAGCGGAGATCATCTTCAAGAAAGGCGAAGCCGAAGCCAAGGCCATGAACGTCAAGGCGGAAGCCTTCCAGGAATACAACCAGGCCGCCGTCCTCGACAAACTCATCAGCGGACTGCCAGAAGTGGTGCGCGCCCTCAGCGAGCCGCTCGGCAAAGTGGACAAAGTAACCATCGTTTCCACCGGCAACGGCGATGCGGCCGGCGCTTACAAGCTAACCGGGGACATCACGAAAATCGCGGCGCAAGTGCCTGCGCTGTTTGAAGCGCTCTCCGGCATGCAGATGTCGGACTTGCTCAGCAAAGTACGCCTGATCGGCGACAAAGCGCCGAAGCCGGAGCAGCCGGCTGCCAGCAAATCATAACGATCGCTTCCGTCCGCGGTAGGTCCTTGCGGACCTGTCGCGGACGCCAAATGGTCTTGGGGGGATGGCAATGAGCAGAAAAGAAAAGCTTCTCGTTGTTTGGATTCTCGTGGTGGCGGCGATCGGTATCCTCTTTCACCAGTTTTTGAGCTGGACGGTCTACGCGTTTCAGAAAGTCGTCGCGTTCAGCTTCCTTCCGCTGCCGGGGCTGGTGAAGTTTGCGGCGGGGGTTTGGTGCCTGAATCTGTTGCCCTAAGGATATTTTTGACGGCAACGGGTAAGCGGCGGTTTTTTTCGATATCTTGAGTGGTTCACAGTATTTGGTTTTTGAAAGGAGATTCATCATGGGACTTTTAGAGCGAGTAAGCACTTTGATTCGCGCGAATCTGAACGACATGGTGGACCGCGCGGAAGATCCGGAAAAAATGATCAAGCAGGTGATCCTGGACATGGAGAATCAATATCTTCAGGTAAAAACGCAGGTGGCCGTTTCGATCGCCGACCAGCACATGCTCGAAAAGAAATGGAGGGAGAACGAGGACTCCGGCAAGGACTGGATGCGCAAAGCGGAAATCGCCGTGGACAAGAGCGAAGACGATCTGGCGCGCGCGGCGCTGGACCATTACCAGACGTCGCAAATGCTGGCGCGGAGTTACCGCGAACAGGTGGATGACCAGAGGGGTCAGGTTGAAACGCTGAAGGGGGCGCTTGTGAAACTGGAACAGAAACTCGACGAAGCGAAGGCCAAGCGGGATTTGCTGCTCGCGCGGCATCGCCGCAGTATTGCTCTTGGCAAAGCCGCGCACGCGCAAACAGCTATGGGTGACAATTCGAACAGCGCCACGTTCGATCGCCTCAAAGACCGCGTACAGCACACGGAGGCAGTCGCCAGCGCGGAAGTCGAGCTACTTACGGACGACACTGTCGAACGCCTCACGCGGCTCGATCGCAACGCCGAGGTCGACCGGCTACTCGCCGATTTGAAGACGCGGCGCGGGTTGCCGGCTTAACTCTTAGCGGTCTTCGGCTGGAGGGTCACGATTTGTCGTGCCCCTACGATTGCTGCACGGCGCCTCTTTGCATGCGAAAATAGCGGCGTGAATCCCTGGCTCATCGAAGCGCCTGCCGCGGCGCTGCTCGCCGCGGCAGGAATTACCGCCTACGGCGCAGTTTATCCTCGGTCTCAGATCTTCGGGCCGGCAATCTGGTGCACGAATTCTCCGCGCAAATTGGCGCTCACGTTTGACGACGGGCCAAATCCGTCGATCACGCCAAAACTCCTCGATCTTCTGAACCGCTACGAGGCGAAAGCCACTTTTTTCACGATTGGGCGCTTTGTGCGCGAATGCCCCGACCTGGTCAAAGAAATGATCGCGCGCGGCCACGCGATTGGGAATCACACGGAGTTGCATCCGAATCTTTTGTGGCGCGATCCGACGCACGTGCGGGTGGAACTGCGTCTTTGTCACAACGCCATCCGGGAGGCGATTGGAGCGGCGCCGAAATGGTTTCGTCCGCCGTACGGGATGAGGAATCCATGGGTCGTTCCCGCGGCTCGCGAATTGGGATACCGCACGGTGATGTGGACGTTGCTTCCTGGAGATTGGCGGGAGAAACCAGCGGAATGGCTGATTCCGCGGCTGCAGCCGATCGCGGATCGTGTTGTAAACAGCGCGAAGAGTAACTCCCATTCGGGCGGCGGGTGGGGCGATATCTTGTGCCTGCACGACGGCTCGCATCGCGGACTCAACGGTGACCGCACGCGAACGCTGGCCGCGCTCGAGCACTGGCTGCCGCGCTGGCGTGACCTCGGGCTCGAATTTGTTACAATTGATGAAGCGGTGCGCACACCCGCAACTTAATTATGGACGAGCGCCAGTTTTATACGGAAAGAGAAGAGAGCCGGAAGGTCAAGCTGATTTGTCCGAGCTGCCGCGGCGAATTCGAAGCTCCCGTGCGCTGGAAAGTCTGCCGGAAGAAGAAAGAACTGCCGCGCGGCATCGGCGAGGAAGACAAGAAAAAATTTGCGAAGGCTTCTTCGTACATGGTCCGGCTGGATGACCTGGTGGCGTGCTATAAGTGCCGGAAGCGTTTCGAGCTGACCGGGCAGTCCACCGTTCTGATCAATGACAATCTCGGCGATCCCAACGCCGATCCGGAAAACTTCGGCAACCGCTGAACTCTTCTCTCAAATCTCAGGATACATCTCAAAAAAGGCTTCGATGGACTGGTGAAAGGTCGATTCGATCTCTTCCTTTGTGCCTTCGATCAGGTGCATCGTTACGCGCGCCGTGCGGCCGTTCTTCAGGACGACCGTCGCGTCCTTCACTTCGCCCAGGTCCTCCTCGGGTAACAACCGCATCCCGTAAATCAAAGCCAGCTTGGCCATGAGATTCTCCTCGCTGTTCCCTAGCGTAGCTTTCGAATCGCCACTGGTCAAACCAGTAGCCAGCGGAGTGATGTCTCATTGGTAGTGGGTCCGATTTGTGCGTTTCGGGTTATTTCTGCACCTTCGAGCTTTTATGCATCTTCTTTGCGATGTTTGCGGGAACAAAACCCGCGTGGACGGTCAGTGTATGTCGGTCCCCTGGCGGATACTTATATAGCAAAAAGTAAAAAACTATGTCCCCCGCGTCGCTCTCCCATTGGCCGGCCCATTGGTCAACAGTTGCTTCGGGATGGACTGTCGCATCAACAAACTGCGACCATCCTTGGACGTGTGACGACGGCAGTCCAGGATTCCAATAATCCTCTTGAAGGGGTCGCCATCCCTTTTCCTTCAGTTGCCCTATGATGCAAGAAACAGCTCCACTGGCCGGATAATCGACCTCAATTTGATAACTGAGCTGATCGGTACCTTCAAACTTCCCCCAATTCGTCTGTTTAGCTCCCTGACAGACAATTAAGGCTTCGGGATGACGCAAAGTATCTTCGTGCGTGCGCCGCGCACACCCATTTAGGAAAGCAAACTGAAAAACAGTGGCTAGAGCCAATCGTGACATCCCTCGCGGCGTGGCCATCGATTCTCCTCGGCAAAAATGCGCTTTCTCATGACGACAAGATTTAGTGTAGCCAGTTCCGTGGGTTTACGGACTACGAACTCGGATGAAGGTGCGCTAATGCAATTGTCGCTTGCTCCGCCGACCCTGTGCTAGTGGAAGTCGGATAATCGAAAACCGAACCACTACTGTCTCGTTCCGCGTCACTACCTATGTTGCCCTTGACGGGGGCTCCTATAACAGAGCATCTTTGGGCGGGAGAGCCGCATCGGAGTTTCTATGCCAGGGAGCACGCGATGAAAACAAGACCAACCACCGTTGCAGTTGCCACTGCATTGCTTGGAGTGAGCCTGCTTTTGTTCTCAACAAAGTTACCGGCCCAACAGCCGGAAGGGCCGCAGACGTCCGCGCCGCCGGTTGCTCCCGCTCCGCCGCCCGCAACGGCGCAGAGCGCCGGTTCGAACGAGAAGATTTTGGTTCCGGCAGGGACGCGGATCGGCGTCGTGCTGGAGAACGGCATCTCCACGCGGAGCGCCAAACCGGGCGACTCGGTGTATCTGCAAACATCATTTCCAATCACGCAGAACAATCGCATCGTGATTCCCGTGGGCTCGTATCTTCGCGGAGAATTGATCGATTCCAAGCGGCCGGGAAAGATCAAGGGGAAGGGCGAATTCCGGCTGCGCCTGAACACTCTCATTCTTCCCAATGGTTACACCGTGAATCTGAACGCGGCGCCGCGGAGCGCGGATTCCGGCGGAAAAGAAACCATGGATTCGGAAGGCAAGGTCACCGGCCCGGGTGGAAAAGGGAAGGACGCCGGTACGATCGCGGAGACGACGGCGGCGGGCGCAGGGATCGGGGCGATTGCCGGCCGCGCGAAAGGACTCGGGATAGGCAGCGGAATTGGTGCTGCGGCTGGGCTCGCTGCCGTGTTGTTGTCGCGCGGCCCGGAAGCGGAACTGCCGCGTGGCTCGACGATGGACATCGTTCTCGAACGCGAACTCAGCCTCGACGCCAGGCAGATTCAGTTTACGAACCTGGGGCAGGCGCCGGGGGTGGTCCAACCGCCGATGCGTCCGCCACAGTAGAGCTGCTCCAGATGCCCGCTCAGGCAGGCATTGTTTTCGTTGCTTCCGTTTTTTGCGATTGAAAGCGCAGAGGGCTGAAGCGATCGCAATCCATGCTTACTTTCTGTTCGGTAATCCACTCGCGGATTAGTCGCGCGGTGATCGGCGTGAGCAGAATTCCGCTGCGAAAGTGCCCGGTGGCCATCAGCAGACCGTCCAGATCGGCCGGACCAAGAATGGGAAGATGATCGGGAGAATCCGGGCGAAGGCCGGCCCACGTCTCTTCGATGCGGGCGTTTGCGAGACCAGGCGCGAGCTCGATGGCAGCCGAAAGGATTTTTTCGATGCCTCCGGCCGTCGTCCTTTTGTCAAAGCCGACGTACTCGACGGTGGCTCCCGCGAGAATCCTTCCGTCATTTCGCGGAACAAGATAAATGTGCTCCGACCAGAGGACGCGCTCGATTTCCACTTCTTCCGCACGGAGAGCAACCATCTGGCCCTTCGCGGGGCGCACCGGCGCGTAAGATCCGACTCCCTCGATGGCCGCGGAAAAGGAGCCGGCGGCGATGATCGTCCATTTCGCTTCCACTTTTCCATCGCGGAGGATCAGCCCTCGGCAGCGGCCGCCTTCGCGCCAGATCGCATTTGCTCCGTTGCCGGAAGTAATTTCAGCGCCGCTGCGCTTTGCTGCATCGAGCACCGCGTTGGTCAACGCGCGATTGTCCACCGAGCATTCGTCCGGCCGCAGGACGGCGGCCTCAACTTCTTCGCTTAACGCCGGTTCGAGTTCGCGCGCATCCTCGGGGCGAAGCGGCTCGGCCTTCAAGCCGAGGCCGTGATGCAGCGCGATGATGGTGCTGAGCTCGGCCTTGGTATCGTGCGAAAAAAGAGCTTCGAGCGTACCTTTTGCGCGGAAGCCGGTGGACTTCGCGGAAATTTCCTCGACCTGTGCGATAAATTCGGGATAGAGCGCGAGGCTCGCTTTTCCGAGTGGAACCATAGCCACCGTCGCGGGGTTTTCCGGCGCGGGAGACAAAATCCCGGCGCTGGCCCACGACGCTTCCTGACCCGGTTGTTGGCGGTCGAAGAGACCTACACGCATTCCCGCGCGCGAAAGATCGAGCGCGATTGCGGCGCCAATCACTCCACCGCCCGCGATGGCCACGTCAAACTTCTTCATGGCGCTATCTTATCGTATCCAATCGCACGCATGACCAGGGCCGCAGGGCCTTGGGCGGTAAAACGAGTAGGCGCGGAAAGACTATCTGGAAAGAACAGGCTAGAGTGAAGTAACAAGCTCTTCGGACAACACCTGAGCTTTTTTGGACAGGCTGCGCGCGCGCGCCCAATCCGCGACTTTTGCTGCTTCATGCGCATCCTTGAGGAAGCCTCTGATCTTGGAAACCAGATCCGCTTGGGCCGCGTTCAGTCGCCTTCCGCGCGCGGACTGGAGATTTCTCTCAGCGATGCTCAGACTCTGGTTCGTTTGCTGTTGCGCGGCGGCAGTTTCCTCCCCCGAGAGTTGCGGCGTAATCAGCGAAGACTCGGACCTCTCGCTTTCGGCCCCTGCTCCGGCGGAGGTTGCTGCCGGCACGCGTGGGCGCGCCGGCCCGTTATGCGTCGTCATACGGGAGGGCAATGCTGGAAATTCCAAACGCAACTCAGGAATGGGATCCTCCGGGATCTCCGTCGCCGTCGCCGTTTGCGGCTGAATTACCGGTCTCACCTGTATTGCCGTGGCCCACGGGATGCTGGGCCGCCTCCGCATGCTGCATCCACCCAGCAGCGCACCGGCACAACAGATGAGAACGACGCATGAACTGAAAAAGCGATGTGGCAATGAAGTCCTGGACCGGGGGCGATTTTCCGTCATGTCTAGGCCGCGAGGGGAAGCTCGATTCGAAACGTCGTGCCCCGGCCAACCTCCGAAGTAAAGTCTATCGAACCGTTATGAAGCTGGATAATTCGGAATGCGCTCGCGAGGCCGATCCCGCTGCCGCCGGGCCGCGTCGTGAAAAACAATTGGAAAATTTTTTGCCGGTTCTCCAGCGGAATTCCTTTCCCGGTGTCGCCCACGGTAATTTCCGCCATTTCGCCGCGCCGACTCAGGACAAGCCGCATCTGTCCGCCGTTGGGCATGGCCTCCGCCGCGTTCAACACCAGATTGAGCACTGCCTGCTTGAGCAGCGCACGGTCCACGTAGACTTCCGGCACGTCAATCGGCAGCAATTGCGCCAGTTGAATATTGGACTTTTGCAATTGCGGCTGCGCAATCTCCAAGACTTCCTTCAGCAGATGGGCGAGTTGCGTGGCTTCCAGACGGATGTCCATGGGCCGCGTAAAATCGAGGAAACGCTTGACGACCGCGTCGAGCCGGTCAATCTCTTTGTCCAGGACTTGAACCGCCTGTTGCGAAGCGCTGTCTGGCTCGGCAGGAAGTGATTCCTTCAAATTCTCGAGCCACAGGCGCATCGAGTTCAGCGGATTCTTCACTTCGTGCGCGACGCCCGCGGTGATCCGGCCAAGCGCGGCCAGGCGTTCGCTGACTTGGAGCTGCGTGTTGATACTCTCCAGCGAATCGAGGTCCCGCAAGGTGACCAGCGCGCCCATGCGCTCGCCGTCTTCTTGAATGGCTTGCACGCTGACGCTGACGCGCCTCGGCCCCTCGCTGGTCTCCAACTCGGTCTCCGCTGCGATTTCGCTTAGCTCATCGCTTTCAATGCGAAGCGCATCGCGCAGGGGGTGTCCCGGAGGAAATATCTCTGTTACCCGCCGCCCCAGAAAATGTCCTGCGGGAGCGCCAAGAAATTTCTCTGCCGCCGGGCTGATCATCACGGCCCGCGCATCCCTCGTGAACAAGAGTAAACCATCCTCAAGTCCCGCCATAACCGAGTTCATGTTCTCCCGCATGGTGCTGAAAATCTCGTGCACGCCACGCAGTTGCTGACCAACTTGCGTAATCTTCCGGCTCACGAGTCCGAGTTCATCGCCGCTTCCCGCGAAGCCATTTACATCCGGAACCGGCGCATCATATTGTCCTGCGGAGATGCGATCCAATTGTTTGGCGATGTCGCGCAGCGGAGCCAGCGTTGCGCCGCTCACAATCGCAGCAAGCAGTGTCGAAACCACCACCGCCAGCAGCGCGATCGTCCCGGAAGTCCAGAGACTGGGAGAAATTTCATTCAGCAGCAAGCCGGCGTTGAGCACCACGCGCACCTCTCCGAACGGCTTACTGCCTTTGTTGAAGGGGTAATCGAGTTCAAAAAGTTTCGACGGCCCCGCCAGGACTTTCACCTGGTGCAGAAAATTGCGCTGTACCAGTTGCGAGAGAGGCGTTCTTCGCGGAAGAGATTTTCCGGGCAAACCTTCATCCGTAGAAACCAGAACCATGCCGTCTTGATCCGTTATAGAGACTTCGTAAATCAGCGGGTTCTCTTTCGCCGCTTTCAGTTGGGTATGGAGGCCTTCGTCGATTTCAAAAGCGTGGCGGACAAAATCGTGAATTTCCTGGGGTGAATCCGAGGCCGGCCGCAAGCCCTGCTGCGCTGCATCGGTTAATGCGTGCTGTGCCTGCACGAAAACCTGGTTCGCAAGGTCACTCGCGCGGTCTTTCGTGGCTTGCAGTAATTGGTCCAGCAGCTGCGCGGCGAAAACGCCAGATAGCACAGCCGCAACGAGCAATACCAGGCCCGTCATCACGAGCGTGAGCTTAGTTCGCAGCCGGAGCTGCATCACGCGACCCTACTCCGCCTCGGCGCGATCGCCGCCGTATTCTTTGAGTTTGTTGTGAAGCGTCTTCAGGCTGATGCCCAGCAGTTCTGCGGCGCGCGTCTTGTTATTTCCCGTAGCGCCGAGCGTCTGCAGGATCAGCTCGCGCTCCATCGCATCCACTGTGGTTCCCACCGGAAACTTGATCGTGGACAGATCGCTCGGACCCTTCCCCGCGGATTTTCCAAATTCTCCCGGCAGGCAGGCGCGCGTGATCAGGTCCTTCTCGCACATGATCGAGGCGCGCTCCAAAACATTGCGCAATTCGCGGATATTTCCCGGCCAGGTGTGCCCCATGAAGATGTCCAGAACTTCCGCGCCAATGCCGCGAACGTGCTTGCCGTGCTTCGCGTTCACATCCCTCAGAATATGCTCGACGAGAAGCGGAATATCGTCCTTATGTTCACGCAGGGGAGGCAGGTTGATGTGAAATACGTTCAAGCGGAAATACAAATCCTGGCGCAACTGGCCGTTGCCCACTGCCTGTTCCGCATCTTTGTTCGTCGCTGCCAGCACGCGCACGTCGACGGGTGTTTCGCTCTTGCTGCCCAGGCGGCGGACCTTGCGATCCTCGAGGACGCGCAGCAGTTTCGCCTGGGTCGGCGCCGGCATCTCACCGATTTCATCAAGCAAAAGCGTTCCAGCGTCGGCAAGCTCGAAGCAGCCGATCCGGCGTTCCGCCGCGCCGGTGAACGCGCCGCGCTCGTGTCCGAAAATTTCGCTCTCCATCAAAGTTTCGGGGATCGCGGAGCAATTGATTGCCACGAACGGCCCGCCGGCCCGCGGCGAGAGCTTGTGAATCGTCCGTGCCACAATCTCTTTGCCCGACCCGGTCTCGCCCGTGATAAGTACCGACGCCGAGCTCGGCGCCGCCATTTCCACGATTCGCATCACTTCCTGCATCGGCTTCGACGCGCCGACCAGGTCACCCAGCCGGCCCGCTTCCCGCAGTTGCCGCTGCAGCACGGCGAGTTGCCGCGCATCTCGCGCGCGGCTCAAGGCGCGGTCCAGCAGCGCGCGCAGCACCGGGCCTTTCATCGGTTTTTCGATGTACCAGAAGGCTCCGGCTTCGATGGCTGCAACGGCGCGCTCTTCGCTTCCTTTGCCGGTGATCACGATGGCGGGAACATCCAGCAGTTCCTGGCCAAGCTGCTTCAGCAGGTCCAGCCCGTTCATGCCGGGCAATTCGACGTCGGCGATGAGCGCGTCCGGCTGGTAGGTCGCAAATTTCGCCAGCGCATCTTCCGCCGTGCCTACGCCGAGCACGTCGCAGCCCCATCGCTGGAGGAGCTGTTCGTAGCCCTTCCGCGCGTTGTCTTCGTCTTCAACAATCAGCACGCGGTCTTTTCGCTCCGCCGTCTCGACGGCACGCACCGCCGCGCGTGTTTCTTCTCCCATGAGTCTCAGCCTCTCTTCGGCTTTCGCTTGCTGAAATGGCTTGTTCACTGATTGCTGGACACTTCGACTCTAACAATCTGCCGCGCTGTTGCCAAGTTGTCCCTTCGCGCGCCGGCTTCTCGTCTGCCGCAAGAAAAAGGGGCCGGCACAGTCCTGCGGCTGCACCGGCCTTCAACAATTTTCCAGTATTACCGCTTCAATCTCGTATTTCGCCTCATTCCTTCACGAGATACAGCGCCCGCTCGAGTTCCAGTTCCAGCTTTGCGCCTTTGGGCAAGTTCAACTCATGCCCGCGGCCGGATTCCATGAGATAGGCGGTGATCGCGCCCAGGGCCGCTCCTTCGGCGGCTTCCTTCTTGTCTTTGTCCTTTACGCCTTTCACTGCGCCGATCGCTGCGCCTGCCGCAGCGGCTTGCGCCGCGTCATGCTGATTGCTGGAACGCCCTTCAATCAACCCCTCTTGCGCTGCGCCGGATTTCACGCTGTGGTCGCCCGGCACGCTCACCACTTCGGCTACGATGGGCAGCTTGCCGAACTTGGTATGAATCTCGTCGAACGTGAGCCAGAGTTTCGCCCGGCCCGCCACTCCCGCGGGTTCCACATGGCTGATGTGGCCGCGGATTTCCGCTCCCGAAGGCAGATAAATCCCACTGCCTGCTTCCAACGGCTCCAGCGTCCGCACTTTGAACTTTGCGTTTTCTTGCGTGCCTTTGGTGCTCAGGTCATCTTCGAGTTTCACCAGGAATTTCGTCCCCGGCGCGACCGCGTAGGTTTCCAGCGGCAACCCGCGCCGCTCCCCGTCGGCCTTCTGACGCTGTAGTTCGGACGCTCGCACGGGCGCCTGTCTCTCCGGCTCCTGCGCTGTTTCTTGCGCAAAGGATGGAATCCCGGACGACAAGATCATCGCCAGAATTGCCGTCGCTGCCAGTGCATTCCTAACTTTTGAAAGCTTCATGATTTCCTCCCTCGAATTGCCGAGCATGGGAAAGATGCATTTCAGCAGCCAGAATGGCCTGGCGGAAAACTTCGCAAGTGACTGAAACTAAATACATTTGGAGGCGTCCTTAGACGGTCGTGGACCTGCGTCGTCCAGTCTGTCGGCCATTCGCCTCAACGCTGCAAGACTTTGCCGACACTCTCAATCCGCCGTTCTGACTGTTTCTACGGATTACAGCTCAAGGAAGGAGCGGACTCGCCGCAGAACCGTGGCATACATCGCTGGCGTCACGCGGCCAGTCTGGGTATTTTGTTGGCTCGGGTGGTAGACGCCGAACAGTCGTGGAGAGCCAACCGCCACTTCTGCCTCGGCGCCGTGCGCAAACTTGTGGAGCGCGCGTGAGCCAACTATGCCGCGTTGCTTCAAAACTTCGAGGTACGCATCCCAGGCAACCTTCCCCAGCGCCAAGATCGCTTTCGGTTTCAAGATTTCGATCTCGCGCTCGAGGTAGCCGCGGCAGTTTTCGATTTCTCCGGGAAGTGGTTTGTTGTCGGGCGGAGCGCAACGGCACGTCGCGCTGATGTACGCGTCCTTTAACTGCAATCCGTCGTCGCGGTCCAGGGAAGTGGACTGATTCGCGAAGCCGGCTTTGTGCAGCGCCGCGTACAAGAAATCGCCCGAGCGATCTCCAGTAAACATGCGCCCCGTGCGATTCGCTCCATGCGCCGCAGGAGCAAGACCCAGAATGAGCAGTTGCGCGTTCGAATTCCCGAACCCAGGAACCGGTTTGCCCCAGTAGGTCCAATCTCGAAACGCCCGCCGCTTTTCCCGCGCTACTTTTTCGCGATGGCGCACCAGCCGCGGACATTTCCGGCAAGTTTCGATTTCTTCGTTCAGAATGCGAAGCAAATCTAGGTTATCCCGCATCGCGCTACGGCTTCTTGCGAGCCAGGATTTGGTTCACTTCGGCGAAGGGCACGGCTCCGTCCTGCAAGCACGAATACGTTCCCGCTTCCATCAATTCCTTTCCGATGCGGCGCAGCAGGCCAAGAGTCGCGCGCATCGCCGAGGAGCCGGCGCTGGCCCGCGCCACCCCCAATTTTTCCAACTCGCTGAGCGAAGGACACTCCGGGCTCAAGAGAATATTCAACGGCGCTCCGAGTGCGCGCGCCAGCTTTGCAATCGTTTCACGGTCCTGCACGCCCGGCGCGAAAAGGCAGTCCGCGCCGGCTTGACGATACGCACGCAGCCGCTCCACGGTCCGATCGAAGCGCGTTTCAGCGGCGCCGATGGGCATCAGATAAATGTCCGTGCGCGCATTCAAGACGAGCGGAATCCCAAGTGACAAACCCGTCTCGCGGATCGACTGGATTTTTTCAACTTGGAGCGACATGCTGACCTGCGAACTGTCGTCCTTGCCCGTCACATCTTCTAGGTTCAGTCCGATAGCGCCTGCGGCAATCAGCGCCTTTGCAGTTTCGATCATGTCTTTGACAGTTGTGCCATAACCGGACTCCATGTCGGCGGTCACCGGAACGCGAACGGCGCGCGCAATTCGTGCCACGACTTCCAGCATCTGCTCTCTCGAGACGCGCTGGCCGTCCGGATATCCGAGGGAGAAAGCAATCCCGGCGCTGGTGGTCGCAATGGCGGGATAACCCAGCTCTTCCAGAATTCTCGCGCTGGCCACGTCCCACGCATTGGGGAGCACAAGGATACACGGTCCGCGATGCAACTTCCGGAATTGCTCGGCCTTCTCGACTTGTATGCGGATGTTCATTTAGCTTGCTTTCAACATTTCCGCCAGAACTGCAGCCTGGTTGTTCTTCTCATCTCTAGCGCCAAATAGGAGCGTCAAAGTCCCATGCTCCTTTTCCATCTTCTTTAGTTCCTCAAGCAGATCCTTTTTCCTTTTCAGCTCAGCTTTGTACTTGGCTTGAAACTTCGGCCACGTCATGGCCTCGTGGTGGAATGATTTCCTTAGCGCATCGCTGGGAGCGATGTCTTTCATCCACAGATCGACGCGGGCGGCTTCTTTCTTCATGCCCCGGGGCCACAAGCGGTCTACGAGCACGCGCCAGCCATCTTTTGCCTCGGACTTCTCGTACACGCGCTTGATCTTGATCATGGAACACTCCCGTCGCAGCGTCTCATCGCCTTGCGAATACAAGCTTCGCGCCGAGCGCCATCAGCAGCCCGCCGGTTACCGCTTCAATCCCTCGTCGCACGCGCCCACCCGCCAGCTTCGTGTTCAGCTTGTGCAACGCGCGGCTGTAGATGCTGAGCCAGACTAGTCCCATGGCCACGTGAAGGCTTGCCAGGAACAGCGAAACTCGCAACACGTGATCACCGGGCGCGATGAATTGCGGCAAAAACGTCAGGTAAAACAACGCAACCTTGGGATTCAAAATATTCGTTAGCATTCCCTCCGAAAACGCGCCCCACCATCCTGCACGCTGTTTTGCCGAACTGTCCGGAACCCCCGGGCTTGGAGGCGCTTCGCCCCGTATGGCACGCCGCAACGCCATCACGCCAAGGTAGAAGAGATAAGCCGCGCCCATCCATTTCACGATTTCGAACGCTCGCGCCGATTTCGCAAGAATCGCCGAAAGTCCAAGTGCGGATGCCGTGGCGTGCACGAAAAGTCCGGAACAGATTCCAAGAATCGTCGCGAAAGATCCTCTCCGCCCGCGCGTGAAAACATTCTTGGCCACCAGCGCCATATCCGCGCCCGGCGTGATCGTCAGGACCGCGGCGATTCCCGCAAACGCCAGATACCTCGCATCCATCGCGCACCTCAAGCCAGGAGTTTCAGCACCTCGTCATGGATCTTGCCGTTCGTGCTCAGGAGCTGGCCCGAATAAATCGTTCTCTCGCCGCGAAGATTCGTCGAGCGCCCGCCGGCCTCTTCCACAATAATACCCAGTGGAGCCAGGTCCCACGGCTTCGACGTCCAATCGAGCGCCGCTTCAATCGCTCCCTCGGCGACCAGCATGTGTTGCCAGAAGCCTCCAAACGATCGCGTGTTTCGCGAGGCGTCCAGCAGTCGCCGAATTCTGGTTTGGTCCTTAGCGTTCTTGCTGGGGCCCGTTCCGGTCGTGAACACCATGGCTTTGCTAAGGCTCGACACTTCCGAAACCCGCAGCCGTCCTCCATCGCGGTACGCACCCTCCCCTCGATACGCCCACCAGCGCGTGCCTAGAGCCGGGGCGCTCGCGAATCCCGCCACGATCTCGCCGTTCGATTCGATCCCCATCAGCGTGCCGAATGTCGGGATGCCGCGCGAAAACTCTTCCGTCCCGTCAATCGGGTCGATGATCATTCGCGCCCGTCCAGAAGTGTTCGCAGAGCTCGCATTAACGCCGCCCATCTCTTCGCCCAGCACATCCAGCGCCAGTCCGCTCGCCGCCACCTTGGCGCGAGCCATCTCTTCCACCGCGCGATCCGCTTGCGTCACTGCTGTTCCGTCGCCTTTTCTGTCAATCCGCAAATCGCCCGTCCGAAAATATCGCATGGCAATCGCATCCGCCTCCTCCGCGATCGCCTTCAGCAAAGCCCCGTACATTTCTCCATATCCCATCGCTTCTCCGGATTTGACTCTCCTACCCCACACCCCTAGCATACAAAGTTATCGAAATGTCTGCTCAGGCCAACACCGGAACCGTGCTCGACCGCATTCTCGAAGCGCGGCGCGCCGAGGTGGACCATCGCAAACGCGTCCTTCCAGAAACAGCCCTGAAGTATGGTGTGAAAGCCGCCACACCGCTCCGCAAATTCTCGGCTGCTCTCGAGCGCGATGGCCTGAATATCATCGCTGAACTCAAGCCCGCCTCGCCTTCTCGCGGGGTGATTCGCGATCCTTTCGATCCCGTTGCACTGGCGCAATCCCTTGAAGCCGCTGGCGCCTCCGCGCTTTCCGTACTCACCGAGGCAGAATTCTTCCGCGGCTCCTTGAAAAATCTCCGCGACGCTCGCAAAGCGATCCAACTCCCCGTGCTCCGCAAAGACTTCATCTTCGACCCCTGGCAAGTCTGGGAAACGCGCGCCAATGACGCCGACAGCTTTCTTCTCATAGTCGCTGTGCTTGAGGATGAACTTCTTCGCGATCTCATCGCGCTCGGCCGCGAACTTGGAATGGAACCTTTAGTCGAAGTGCACACGAATGCCGAACTCGATCGGGCCCTGGCCGCAGGCGCGCGCATCATTGGCGTAAACAATCGCGACCTCAAGACTCTCACAACTCGCGTCGAGACTTCGTTCGAACTGATCGGCCGCATCCCGGACCATTGCATTGCCGTCAGCGAATCCGGCCTCCGTACCCGCGACGATCTCGCCAAGCTTCGCGCCGCCGGTTTCGACGCGTTTCTCGTCGGCACGCATCTGATGCTTTCTCCCGACCCCGCCGCCGCACTCACTGCACTTCTAACCGCCACCCCGGAAGCCAAGTAGCCAGCCATGGTCCGCGTCAAAATCTGCGGCATCACCAACGCGGCCGACGCTCTCGCCGCTGTGGAAGCCGGAGCCAACCTTCTCGGCTTCAATTTCTATGAAAAGAGCGCGCGCTTCCTCACACAGAGCGCAGCCGCAAAAATCCGCACCCAGCTTCCGAAGAACGTCGAGGCCGTCGGCATCTTCGTGAACAAACCGGCGGCGGACGTCGCTGCGCTGTGCACTTCGTTGAAGCTCCACGCAGCTCAGCTTCACGGCGACGAACCCCCCGAAGCCGTCGCCGAACTCGGCCGCAGCGTCCCAGTCATCAAAGCTTTTCGCGTCGAGCCTGACTTTCCTCTGAAAACGCTCGACGAATATCACGACGCCTTTGCCTTTCTGTTTGATGCTGCCCATACCGGCCAATATGGTGGTACCGGCCGCACCACGGATTGGGATGTTGCCCGGCGTGCCGCGAAGGATCACCGTATTATTCTCGCTGGCGGCCTGAAGGTCGAAAACGTGGCTGCGGCCGTACGCATCGTTCGCCCTTACGGTATTGACGTCGCCAGCGGTGTAGAATCGAAGCCCGGGAAAAAAGATCACGGGCGGTTGCGCGAATTCATTCAGGAAGTCCGCCGCGCCGAACGCAAGTAGAGTATTCGAATCGAAAATTGAAATTGAACGTGAGCTCCATTCTTCAATCACCGACGACAGCGCCGGGCCGTTTCGGCCCTTACGGCGGCCGCTATGTACCCGAAACGCTCATGGTGCCCCTCTTCGAGCTCGAACGTGCCTACGAAGACGCGAAATCCGATGCCAGGTTTCAGGCCCAGCTGCAGGATCTTCTGAAGAATTTCGCTGGCCGCCCCACCCCGCTGCAATTCGCCTCGCGCCTCTCCGAAAAACTCGGCGGCCCCCGCATCTATCTCAAGCGCGAAGATCTGCTCCATACCGGCGCGCACAAAATCAACAACGCCATCGGCCAGGGCCTGCTCGCGAAGAAAATGGGCAAGCCGCGCATCGTCGCGGAAACCGGCGCGGGCCAGCACGGGGTCGCGTCTGCCACCGTCGCAGCGCACCTCGGCCTCGAATGCGTCGTGTACATGGGTACGGAAGACATGGCCCGCCAGGCGCTCAACGTCTCCCGCATGCGCATGCTCGGCGCGCAAGTCATCGGCGTGGATTCCGGCAGCCGCACTCTAAAGGATGCCATCAACGAAGCCATGCGCGACTGGGTCACCAACGTCCGCAGCACACACTATCTCCTCGGCTCCGTTCTTGGCGCGCATCCTTATCCCACGATGGTCCGCGATTTTCAGTCGATCATCGGCCGCGAAGCCCGCGAACAGATCCTCGCCGCGGAAAAGCGTCTGCCTACGCATCTTATCGCCTGCGTCGGCGGCGGTTCGAACGCCATCGGCCTCTTCCACCAATTCCTTCGCGACGCAGAAGTGAAAATGATCGGCATCGAAGCCGGGGGACGAGGCGGCCAGCTCGGCGAACACGCCGCCCGCCTCGCCGCGCATCAAGGCTTTGCCGGTGCGCGCCCCGGCGTTCTCCAGGGCACTTACACCTACGTTCTGCAGAACGAAGACGGCCAGATCGCCTCTACGCATTCCATCTCCGCCGGCCTCGACTATCCCGCCATCGGCCCCGAGCACGCTTGGCTCGCCGACCAGCACCGCGCCGAGTACTCCGCCGTCTCCGATCAAGCCGCTCTCGACGCCGCGCGCCTCCTCTCACGCATCGAAGGCATCATCCCGGCGCTCGAATCCGCGCACGCCATCGCCGGCCTCATCGAGCGCATTCCCAAAATGCGCAAAGACGGCCTCGTCATCCTCAACCTCTCCGGCCGCGGCGACAAGGACATGGACACTTACTCCCGCCTGCTCTAAGCTCTAGTCTTTCTCAAAAACTCATGTCTGGCGAAACCTCCAATTCGACCCGCATCTCCAAACGTTTCGCCGACCTGCGCACCTCCGGCGAGCTCGGAATCGTCGCCTACATCACCGCGGGCGATCCCTCGCTCGACGCCACGCTGAAATTCGTCCTCGCGCTTGCCGAAGCCGGCGCCGACGTCATTGAGCTGGGCGTGCCGTTCAGCGATCCGCTCGCCGACGGCCCCACCATTCAACGCGCCTCTGAGCGCGCTCTGAAATCCGGCACCACGCTGGCCGGTGTCCTCGATCTCGTTCGTCGCATACGCCAATCGAAGCCGCCAGCGAACGAAGTCCCTCTCATTCTCTTCAGCTACTACAATCCCATCCTTCAAATGGGCCTCGAAAAATTTGCTTCCGCCGCCGCTGCCACCGGCGCCGATGGCGTCCTTGCGACCGACCTCACTCCCGAAGAATCCGTCGACTATCGCCGGATTCTCTCCACCCATCATCTCGACACTATCTTCCTCGGCGCGCCAACTTCGACTGATGAACGCCTCGCGAAAATCGCCGCCTGCTCTTCCGGCTTTCTCTATCTCATTTCCCGAACCGGCGTTACCGGCGCAAAAGATGCGCTCCCCGACGATCTTCCATCACTCCTGCGTCGCGCGCGCGCCGTCACACATCTTCCGATTGCGGTTGGCTTCGGAATTTCGCTGCCCGGTCACGTCTCCGTTCTCGGCGGCCTCGCGGACGCCGCCGTAGTCGGCTCAGCCCTCGTTTCCGAAATCGAGAAAGCGCCATCCATCGATGCCGCCGCTTCTGCCCTCGCCGCAAGAATTCGCCCCCTCAAAGAAGCCGCGCGACATGGCCTCTCTCGCCGCGAGGTCGCTCCATGAATCTCAGCGACTGGCGCCGCCGCATCGACGAAATTGACAAGAAACTCGTCGAACTCTTGAACGCGCGCTCGCAGTGCGCGCTTGAAATCGGTAAGCTCAAGCAAGCCGCGAAAATTCCACTCTATCAACCGGATCGCGAAAACGAAGTCCTCGCGAACGCCGAGAGCAACAATTCCGGTCCCCTGACCGATGCCGCCATTCGCCGCTTGTTCGAACGCATCATTGACGAAGCCCGCGCCGCCGAACGCGACGCCATGCATTCCAGCGGCGGCACGGAGAAAAACGAGAAATAAAAACGGCCATTTTCCGGTCATTACCGGAAAGGTCCAGGAGAGCAGGAAACGCCCATGGTCATCGTGATGCAAGAAGGGGCCACTGACGCCCAAATCCAGCATGTTATTGACCGCCTCGTCGCCAGCGGCTTCAACGTTCATCGTTCCACTGGTGAATCGCACACCGTCCTCGGCGCCGTCGGCGTTCACCGCGATTTCGATCATCGCGATTTCGAGTTGCTCGAAGGCGTGCGCGAAGTCATGCGCATCACCCAGCCTTTCAAGCTCGCCAGCCGCCAGTTCAAGCCCGAAGGCACCATCGTCGATCTCGGCCGCGGCGTAAAAATCGGCGGCCCGGAAGTTGTCGTCGCCGCCGGTCCTTGCTCCGTCGAGTCCCGCGAACAAATCTTTTCCATCGCCGGCAGTGTTGCCCAGGCCGGCGCAAAAATCCTGCGCGGCGGCGCATTCAAGCCTCGCACTTCACCTTATGCGTTCCAGGGCATGGGCGAGCCCGGTCTCAAGCTCATGCGCGAAGCTGCCGACAAATTTGGCCTCTTCACCATCAGCGAAGTGATGGACGCTTCACAGATTCAGATGATGTTGGGTTACGTGGACATCTTTCAGGTCGGTGCGCGCAACATGCAAAACTACTTTCTCCTCCGCGCCCTCGGCGAAGTCCGCAAACCCGTGCTGCTGAAGCGCGGCATGTCCGCCACCATGGAAGAACTGCTGATGAGCGCCGAATACATCCTCGCTGGCGGCAATTTCAACGTCATTCTTTGCGAGCGCGGCATTCGCACCTTCGAAACCTACACGCGCAACACCTTCGATATCGCTGCCATCCCCGTGATCAAAAAACTTTCGCATCTGCCGATGCTTGCAGATCCTTCGCACGGTACAGGCCGCCGCGACAAAGTGCCCCCCATGGCCCGCGCCGCCGTTGCTGCGGGCGCCGATGGCCTCCTCATCGAAGTCCACAACGATCCCGATCACGCGCTCTCCGACGGCGCGCAATCCCTCGAACCCAACTCTTTCACTCAGCTCATGGCCGAGCTCCGCATCATCGCTCCTGCCATCGGCCGCCGCATCGCCTGAACATGCCGGCCGGCCACCTCATCTCGCGCGTCACCATCCTCGGCACCGGCCTGATCGGTGGCTCCTTTGCTCTCGCGCTCCGCAAATACGCCACCGACATGCACATCTCCGGCTGGGACCGCGCCGAAGTCGCTCGCGAAGCTCACACGCGCGGCGCACTTGACGAAGCATTCTCCGCAGAACTCGCTCCTGCTCTGCAAAACGCCGACTTGATTTACATCGCACTTCCCATCGCCGCAACCCTCGATCTTCTTCCGGAAGTCGCGCGCCACGCTCCAGCTCACGCGCTCGTCACCGATGTCTGCAGCACCAAAGTCCGCATCGTCGAATCCGCCGCGAAACTTTATCCCGCAGCTAACGGACCGCTCTTCCTCGGCGGCCATCCCATGGCCGGCCGGGAACTCTCCGGTATTGCCCACGCCGATGCCGACCTCTTCCGCGCCAACACCTACGCCCTCATCGGCGCGTCTTCCGCTAAAGACGATCCGCGCGTCTCCGCTTTCGTGAAAATCCTCGAAAAAGTCGGCGCGCGTCCGCTCTGGCTTGGCGCGCAGCAACACGACTACGCCGTTGGCTTGGCCTCTCATCTCCCGCAGCTTGCCGCCGTCGCCTTGGCCGGCTTCCTCTACGACCATCTCGACGAGAACGGCCTTCCCATCACCCTCGCCGGTCCCGGCCTCCGCGATTCCCTCCGTCTCGCCGGAAGCCCCTATTCCACCTGGCGCGACATCGTTCTCACCAATCAGGAAGTCCTCTCCGCCTCGCTCGATCTCTTCGCCCGCCGCCTCGACGACCTGCGCGAAAAACTCGCCTCGCGCGAGCTCGAAGCCGACTTCGACGCCGCCAACGAACTCTACAAGCTCCTCCGCTCCTTGTAGGTGGCGGGCTTCAACCCGGCCGCACACAAATTCCCCGGAAAATGGACCTTGATTTTTATAACGGATGTGCTATCTTAGGAGTAGGGAATACTGGATTTCGAGCCCCTTCCGCCTCCGAAACTGTCGTCCTATTTGAGATTGGAATTACTTAAGCCAGCCCCTTCCGCCCAATTCTGGTGCGATACAAGTCTTTTGGAATGATAGACTTGCAAAAGTCTATCAAAACAAAGGCTTTACCTTCCTTTAGAATGATTGACTTATGAAAAATAAGGGGGAGGGGGGGTGTTATTGTTAACTACGAATTCCAGGACGATCCCATCCCGCTGTCCCGAGCTTATAAGCGAGGAAGCATCGCCACCGAGGACTCTCTCTTCCACCAGTCACGAGTCACCGGAATATTGGCGCCTTCCTGCTTCTCTCCAGGATGAAGTAAACTCCCCCCTTGCACCTCGGAGCACTGAATGGACAAACGTATCGCCTCCGCCGACGCCGCCATCGCCAACCTCACCGACGGCGCCACCATTCTCATGGGCGGCTTTGGCCTCTGCGGCATCCCGGAGAATCTCATCGCCGCCGTCCGCCGCAAAGGCACGAAAGACCTGACCATCGTCAGCAATAACGCCGGCGTCGACGATTTCGGCATCGGCCTTCTGCTCCAGCAGCGCCAGGTCAAGAAGATGATCTCCACCTACGTTGGCGAAAACAAACTCTTCGAGCAGCTGGTTCTCTGCGGAGAATTACAAGTCGAATTAAATCCGCAAGGCACGCTGAGCGAGCGCCTCCGCGCCGGAGGCGCTGGCATCCCCGCGTTCTACACTCCCACCGGCTACGGCACGATGGTCGCCGACAACAAAGAAACGCGCGAATTCGACGGCCGCCCATACGTCCTCGAACGAGCCCTCCGCGGCAATTTCGCGTTCATCAAAGCGTGGAAAGGCGACCGCTGGGGCAATCTCATCTATCGCAAGACCGCGCGCAACTTCAATCCAATGATGGCCACCGCCGCGGACTACGTCATCGCCGAAGTCGAAGAACTCGTCGACCTGGGCCAGCTCGATCCCAACCAAGTTCATACGCCCGGCATTTTTGTAAACGCGATTTTTCAGGGCCCGAAGTACGAAAAGCGCATCGAGCGCCGCACCACCAGAAAGACTTAGGTAGGACAGGCATTCCTGCCTGTCCTCCTGTTACTGTTCGTTGCTGTTAGCTGTAAACCTTTGACTGTGAACTTCTAATGCCGCTGACCGAAGAACAAAAACGCGAACGCATCGCCCGCCGCATCGCCCTCGAACTTCGCGACGGCTACTACGTCAATCTCGGCATCGGCATGCCCACACTTGTCGCCAACTACGTTCCAAAAGGCATGGACGTCATCCTGCAATCCGAAAATGGCATGCTCGGCGTCGGCCCTTATCCGCTCGAATCCGAAGTCGATCCCGATCTCATCAATGCCGGAAAAGAAACCGTCACCGAACTTCCCGGCAGTTCCTATTTTTCTTCCGCCGATTCCTTCGCCATGATACGCGGCGGCCATGTCGACCTCACCGTTCTCGGTGCCCTGCAAGTGGATGAAAAGGGAACGCTCGCCAACTGGGCCATCCCCGGCAAAATGTTAAAGGGCATGGGCGGCGCCATGGACCTCGTCGCCGGAGCCAAACGCGTCTTCATTGCCATGGAGCACGCCACCCGCGACAACAAACCCAAAATCCTCAAAAAATGCACCCTCCCGCTCACTGGCGTCGCAGTCGTCGACCACATCGTCACCGAGCTTGCCGTCATCGACATCACGCCTGATGGTCTCCTCCTCCGCGAGCTCGCTCCCGGCGCCACCCTCGAACAAGTCCAGTCTCTCACCGAGCCCAAGCTCCTTCTTCCGCCCACCGGCCCCAAACCCATGCCCACATAACCTGTAGCGCAGTCCTTTAAGGGTGAGGCGCAGCTTTTCGAGATTCGTCAATCCGTGGGGAAGAGAAAACAATGCGAAAAAGTTCCCCGATCAAAGGCAAAAGAACGAAGCGTAAGCGCCCGAAACTTCCGCCCATCAGCGAAGAAATGAAGCAGTTCTCGGCGATGCTGAGGCAGGAGCTGATCACTTGGCCCAATACTACGTCGCGGCCAATGTTTGGTTTTCTCGGTTTCTATCGCCGAGCCACAATTTTTGCGGCATTGCCCGTCACGCGCGGCAGTAAAACGCCAAATTCGCTTATGTTTAAGATCAAAACGATGCCACCCAATTTGTTGCAGCGTGCCGTCAAAGAGCCACGCATTGATGCGGAAGACAAATTGCCCGGCGGCCAGTGGTACTCGTTTGAGGTAAATTCAGAAGAGGATCTGCGCGGCGCGCTGTGGTGGCTGAATCAGGCTTATGAGCGCGCGAAATAGCGGTTACTCTTCCCGCACCTACACCCGCTCAGACATTTGTTGTCTTCTTTTGAGTGCCGCAGCTTGTTTGCCCGAGCCTAATCGAAGGGCCGCTGCTTTTTCTTGTACGCCGCGCTCTTCACCGGCTGAAGTCTGTCGACTGCGAACTGTCGAGTGTTGCGTGACTTTAGGGAGAGCTCAGGCGGCGGGCCATCGAAAATGAATAGTGAAATCCGGAAAGGAGCGTGATCGCAGTTACGGCATAGACCAGCGCGTGATTGAGGTACGTCAGCCTGTCATTGGGATACGCGGCGGCAAGAACAAGAGTAAAAACAAAAATAATCTGGGAAGCGGTTGTCAGCTTGCCGAGAAAGCTCGGGGGAAACGGCCGATAACCGGAGACAAGCAAGATCACCGCTGCCACCGTCAGAATCAAGATATCGCGGCTGAGCACCAGAATCGTCAACCACCACGCGAGCTGCTGCTTGAAGGCGAGAATGATAAAGGAAGAGGAGAGCAGGAGCTTGTCTGCAAGCGGATCAAGATAAGCGCCGAGAGCGGAGCGTTGGTTCAACCTGCGCGCGAGGAGGCCGTCGATTCCGTCGGAAAGGCCCGCGATGACCAGCACGAGCAGAGCCCACCGGTATTTCTCGTACGACATGAGTATGAGAAACAGCGGCAGAAAGCCGAGCCGGAGAAACGTAATTTGATTGGGTACTGTCCAGATGCGGCCTTGCATTGTGATTCAGGATAACGCAGTTCCGGAAAACTCCGTCACGCAAATTGCGCGAGATAGTCGGTGAGCGAACGCCCGATCTTACGAGCGAAAAGTTCATTCATCGAGGGAATGGAACCCGAGGGTTCGTCGAGGGAGATGCGCTCAAGGCGGTTCATGGGGAAGAAAATCGTGGGGAGGCCCATGCGCTCACCATCGGGCTCGTTAATCTGGCGGATGAAATGATCGAACGAGTTGAGGTCGACGCCCCGCACGGTGATTCCGGATGGATTGATCGCGAGGAGCTCGCCCCAAATTTTTTCTTTGGGCGAGTGCAAGCTGACGATCACAATGGAGTGTAGTTCCATGAGAAATGACGACTGGAATTCGATTACAGGGTACAGGATTTCGGTCAGCAACGGTGCAAAAAGTCCTCACCACCAGCCGATCCGGTTATTCTGGGGGAGGCAAACTGACGATCTCTGTACATGCGTGTCGTAACTGTTTCTACGGCAGTTGGTCGTGGAAATGCAGAATCATCATGATGAAACTCACAAGAACAACGATACCAGCAAGCCAGCCTTGCGCGTAGGCTGTCTGCCTTTCGCGTGAGTTCATCGGTTGCCGGTCGTCGTAAATCTTGCCCAGGATAAATCCGACGGCGAAACCGCCGATGTGCGCAGAATTGTCGATGCCGAGACCGCCCCAAAAGCCGATCATGAACAGAATCACCACCGAAGTGATTAAGCGGGAGCGCAATTCGCGCATGAAGGAACCGCCGCGTTTGGTGGTGATCGCCAGCATCGCGCCGATCAACCCTAGCAATGCGCCGCTGGCCCCGACGGAAAAGTGTCCCGTTAACGCGCTGGCCAAAAATCCAAACGCTCCCGTGATCACGTAAAGAAAGAGGTAGCGTCCGGACCCATAGAGCTCTTCCAATGCCGGACCGCACTGCATCAGGGTCATCATGTTGAAACCAATGTGAATCAATCCGCCGTGCAGGAACATCGCCGTGACCAGCCGCCACCATTGATGATCCAGGAGCAGCACCTGGAGCGGAAGACTCGCCCCCAATCGATAAGATGCCGCGCCGTTCATTCCCCAAAGCGTGCGAAGGCCGCCGGCTTCGCCTGCCTGCATGGTCAGCACCCAACTCACGCCGAACATGAGAAAATTTGTGACCAGCAGCGCCGATGTCACCGGGGAATCGTGCTCGCCAAATAGTCCTGAGAACTTTTTGCTCACCGCCGCAAGAGAAAACCGCAAACTGGTGCCGCATTCGTGGCAGCGCGTTGCGCTGATTCCCACCAAAGCTCCGCACGCGGGACATATCTTCGGACGCGGCTGCTGCTCGCCCCCGAAAAGTCCGCGCGCTGCGTTTTTCCATTTTTCCACGCGCATCTGCCATTGATAGGGAAGGGGCAATTCTCCTCCTTGCGACCTGCGAACGGCGTTCCTATAATACAGAAGTCGCCGCTGTTCTTCTCAGCGCGGCGAATTTACCGAGGACATTCCCCCATGGACAAATTCGAAGAGTTCGGCAAACGCATCGACGAGGAATTCTCGCGCATAAAGAGCATCCACAACTTCGAAGATTTTGGGAAGCGCGTTGACGAAGAGCTCACGCGGGTGAAGAGTTTCGTGAAGGAAGAGGTCGCGCCAGAAACCGAGAAGCGCACGGCGAAGTTCTTGCGCGAGGTATCCGAAAAACTCACCGAGGCGGCGGCGTGGATCGAAGAGCGCAACGCCGCGCGGAACGACCAGAATCCACCGGCCGCGCAGTCGCCGCAGAATCCGCCAACTTCATGACGCGGGCCCGCCCTTGAGGATTTTGACCGAACCGATACCTGCCCCGTCACGTCCCGCGAAGTCGGCCTTTTTTTCCGGACTTCGTGGCAGCCGGCAGTCGTTGCGTTCGGCTTCCTTTTTTCGCAGTGTACTCTGTGTTTTCTGTGTTCTTTGCGTTTGTTCTTGCGGGTGCGGTTCGCGCAGGCCCGTTATCAGCCGCCGGCAGCCGCCTCCGGCGCAGCCTACAAACACGCCGCCGGCAACGGAAGAGGCCGCAAAACGCTCGACTGACCTGCCGGAAACTCCGGCGACTGCCGCCGCTCGGAAACGCAACACGCCGGGGCCTGCTCCCGTCGGCTACACGGAAGAAGGAAATGCGTCCTGGTATGGAGCGCCGTTTCACGGACGCCGCGCCTCGAACGGCGAGGTCTACGACATGTATAAACTCACGGCGGCGCATCGCACGCTGCCGTTCGAAACGATGGTGCGGGTCACTAATGTAGGCAACGGCAAGTCCACCGTTGTTCGCATCACGGACCGCGGACCATTCGTGGACAATCGCATCATCGATCTTTCTCTTGCCGCCGCCCGCGAAATAGAATCGGTTGGACCGGGCGTTGTGCCGGTCCGCGTGGAAGTGCTTTCGCGCGGAGTTGATCCCACTTCTGGATTCTTTACCGTACAGGTTGGCGCGTTCCGCGATCGCACCAATGCTGAACGGCTGCGCGAACGGCTCGACGCTTCCTATTCGCCGATTTTCATTCAGCAATATGATTCTCCTGACGGCGTTTTCTACCGCGTGCGCGTCGGAAAGATTTCCGGCGAGGACGCCGCTCAACAATTCGGGGAACAACTCCGCGACCGCGAAGGATTCACGCCGATGGTTCTGCGGCTGGATGAAGGCACGCCCGCAGGAGGAACCCAATGAGCGCGAACTGCCTGTTCTGCAAGATCGCGGCGAAGCAGATCCCATCGAAGATGGTGTATGAAGATCCCGATCTTTTTGCTTTCGAAGACATCAACCCACAGGCTCCGACGCACATCCTGATTTGTCCGCGCAAACATTTCAAATCTCTGGCACACGCCGCACCCGAAGACCAAGCGATCCTGGGAAAACTGCAGCTTGTAGCGGCGCAACTCGCCCGCGAACGGAATCTTCTCGATGGGTACCGAACCGTTTTGAACAGCGGCGAGGGCGCCGGCCAGACCGTATTCCATTTGCACTTGCATCTGCTCGGCGGCCGCAATTTCCGCTGGCCTCCGGGTTAGGTTCTTCTCAAGAGTTTTGTTCTTCTCGGCCCTCCAGCTTAAACTAGCGTCCGTTCTCAGGAGGATGGCATGCACCTGTGGCGCCGCATTTGTTTCTCGCCAGCATTTCTGACCGCTCTTTTTCTTTTCGGGTTCTTCGCGTCTCCTTCTGCGGCGCAACAATCGGCCACATCCGGAAAAGCTCTCACCGTAGAGCGCATCTACTCCATGCCGAGCCTGAGTGGGCGGCCGACGCGCGGGCTCGCGTGGACACCCGACGGGAAGCGGCTCAGCTACTTCGAAACAAAAGGATCGGGTAAGGAAGCCAAGACCGAAGTCTGGGTGATGGACGCTGCCAACGGGGAGCGGCGGCTTCTGGTTGCCGCTGACAAACTCGAGACGATTCTTCTCGCGGACTTTTCGAAACCGAGTCAAGCTACCGGCCTGGGCCGCCGCGCTCCTGCTCAATATCAATGGGCCCCGGACGGCGCCGCTATTTTGTTTCAAGGCCCGACGGCGCTTGCATGGCTCGATTTGAAATCACAAGCCGCGCGCACGCTGGTTTCGGGCAAGGCGGCGCTTGCTGATCCTAAGATTTCTCCCGATGGAAAGTTTGTAAGCTTTGTACGGAACCACAATCTTTGGCTCGTGAATCTTGCTGACGGCAAAGAACGCGCGATTACGCAAGGCGGGACCGAAGAGATTCGCAAAGGCGAACTGGACTGGGTCTACCCCGAAGAGCTGGAGATCAAGTCCGCGTACTGGTGGTCGCCGGATTCCTCGGCGATTGCCTATCTGGAGATGGACGAACGCAAAGTCTCGCAATACCCGCTGGTTGATTTTTCTTCTCCGAGTGGAGAAGCGGAGCTGGAGCGCTATCCGGTCGTGGGCGGCGCGAATCCTGTTGTGCACGTACTCGTTGTTTCCGTGTGGGGGGGCGAGCCGCGCGCCATGGATATCGGGGCCGAGACCGATATTTACATTCCGCGCGTGAATTGGCTGAACGATTCAAAACACATCGCCATTCAGCGCCTCAATCGTGAACAAAACACACTCGATCTTTTGGTTGCCAATGCCGCCACGGGCAAGACGCGAACAGCGCTCAGCGAACAGGATCCCAATTGGGTCAATGTCAGCGACGATCTTTATTTCTTCAAGGACGGCAAGCGCTTTCTCTGGTCCAGCGAACGCACCGGATACCGGCACTTGTATCTCTACGATCTCGACGGCAAGTTGCTTGGACAAATCACCAAAGGAGAATGGGAAGTCACTTCGCTCAACGCGGTTGAGGAATCCAAGGGCACGGTGTATTTCACGGCGACGGAAAAGTCCCCACTCGAGCGGCATCTGTATCGCGTCGATGTTGATGGTTCTGGGTTCGCACGCATCAGCAAGGAGGAAGGCACGCATGACGCGGTCCTCGCGCCAAACGCGGCCGCTTTTTACGATACTTATTCGAATACCGCGGCTCCTCCGCGCCAGGATCTCTACCGGGCGGCCGGTTCACGCGTCGCACTCATCAACGAGAACAAAGTGACGGAGCTCACGGATTACCGTCTCTCGCCGGTGGAATTTCTCACTGTCAAGTCCCGTGAGGGCGTCCTGCTCAATGCCTGCATCATCAAGCCGCCGAATTTTGATGCGCAGAAAAAATATCCAGTGCTCGTCAGTACGTACGGCGGCCCGCACGCGCAAGTGGTCCGCAACGCGTGGGGCGGGTCCAACTTCCTGTGGCATGAGCTCATGGCGCAGAAGGGGTACATCATCTTCTTGCTGGACAATCGCGGGTCCGCGGGCCGCGGCCACGTTTTCGAAAGGGCGCTGCATTTGCGCCTCGGCGCGCAAGAGCTATCCGATCAGCGCGATGGCGTGCAATATCTGAAGTCGCTTCCGTATGTCGATGCGAGCCGCATCGGCATCTGGGGATGGAGCTACGGTGGCCACATGACGCTGCACGCCATGTTCGAAGCGGGTGATGATTTCAAAGCGGGCTTCGCCGGTGGCCCGGTGACCGACTGGCACTACTACGATTCCATTTACACCGAGCGCTACCTGGGGCTGCCCCAGAAAAACGAGAAGGGCTACCGGGATTCGTCACCGGTGAAATATGCCGCGCAGCTGAAAGGTAAACTGCTCATTGCCCACGGTGCCGGGGACGACAATGTACACTTTGCGAACACGCTCACAGTCATAAACGAGCTCATAGAGGCGGGGAAGTACGTCGAGGTTCTGGCCTTCCCCGGCCGCGGCCACGGAGTCAGCGACCCACCAGCGCGGCGGGTGTTGATGCAACGCGTGACGCAATTTTTCCTTGACAACTTATAGAATCTATTAGAGATAGCTCTTCCCTAAGAGTTCTTCAAAATTCATCTTGACAACAACTTGGAATTAATTGTAATACTTGGTTTTGAGGTAGTTACATCACAAGGGGGAATTTATGAAGAATCAGACCCTCACCAAGTTGAAGGTCGCCGATGAAGTTTGGATTGCCGCCGCTCTCCTCCATCGCGAGCACCCTGCGGCTTTCGACTTTTCGATTGAAGAAATCGTTGACCGTGCTCGTCGCGAAGGCCTCCACGAGCCGCTTCGTCCCGGGGTCTACGTTCACGTCGTCTTGCATTGCGTAGCCAATCGCGCGCCGAACCCGGGACGCTACCGAATGCTTGTCGAAACGTCGGAGGGCCGCCGCCGCCTTTTTCGCAGAGGAGATACCTATCATCCGGACCGCGCAGACTCAAAAATCAGTCCGGACCCGGAGGATATGCCCTCTGGATATGCCGATCTCCTGGATTGGTACCGCGATTGGAGCATCGCGGCATCCCGGAATCTTTTGGAAACCGATCCCTTGCTACAGGCCCGAGGGTCCGGCAGACATCTTTGGGCGGATGAACACGCGGATGAGTATGTGCGGCGACTGCGGGAAGGATGGGAATGAGCCGCGTATTCTGGGACACAAATCTGTTCATCTACTTATTCGAAGACTTCGGCGGATTCAGCAGCCAAGTAGCAACTCTGCGAAGCCGGATGCTCACTCGCGGGGATGAACTGTTCACGTCTGCAGTCACGCTCGGCGAAATTCTGGTCAAACCGATGCAGAGGGGCGATACAAAAGCCGTGGCCTACTATCAAAAGCTGCTAACTACGGCGGCGGCGGTCCTTCCTTTTGAAGAGAAGGCGGCTGTGGTTTACGCGCGGCTTCGAGGAGATCGCTCGTTGCGTCCGCCTGACGCAATGCAATTGGCTTGCGCGGCTTCAGCAGGCGTGGACCTGTTTATCACCAACGACGCCCGACTACATTCGAAGCAAATTCCCGGCATCCAATTCATTGTGCCGCTGGACCGAGTACCGATTTAGGCGGCGCTCCGCAAATTATTCCCGAATCATTGAACGCCGAAATATTCCACGTGCACAGTGCGCCCTAGCCGCGCGTTAAAGAGCAAATACCATCCCGGGTGGTGATCGTCGTCATATACGTAGACCCGATCGCGGTCCCATTCCCAATCGCGGCAGCGATTGAGGTCGTACGAAGCAACTACCCAATTGGAATTGTCGTAGAGTACGACGCGCCGCGTCCGGTAATCGATCCGGCGCGCGACAAAGACTTCTCGCACATGCCCGTAACGGCCGCGCGGATAGGCCCGACCGGGCTGTATGCGGTCGTGATCATAGTCCCAGTCGCGATAATGCGGGTTGTTTGGATTATCCCAACCTTTGTGTTTTCCATTGTCGTGGCGGTCGTCGCGGTCTTCGTGCTTGTCCTGGCCTTTGCCTTTGTGCTTCCCCTTATCGTCATGGTCATCCCGGCCCTGCCAGGGTGCCGCGGCCGCCAAAGTCCCGGCCAACGCCATGAACAGTGTCCCAGCTATGATTTTGCGCATAAGTCTTCTCTCCAGAGATTGCGTTGCCGACCGACCTTTTCACACTGTGTTATCCCATCATCGCCGGCGCGGCTTACCGCAGGGTATGGGTGCCTTTTCCTATTGTCGTGCTTACAATCCCGTTCAGTCCAGGATTGAGAAGTCTGCGTTCCAAACTAGGTACGGCTGTCCGGCGGACCTAGGGGGACGCTACAAGTTTCTTGCAGTTGAAATGCGTTCTTGCCGCTCTTACGCCTTATAATCGCGCCGACCCGGAGGTCACCGTGTTCAGACAAACGTTTTACTTCGCACTGCTCGCCGCTAGTTGTGCGTTCTCGCCGAGCGTGTCCCAGGCACAACTAGTTTCACAAGAAAGTGCTCCTCGAGAGAAAGAGCAGATTTTGTGGCAAAAGCTGGAAGCGACCATCAGTGATGTGGATCGCAATCTTGACGGCGTGCTTGCGGTAGCCATCCTCGATCTCTCCACCGGGCAGAAATATTTGTTTCACGCCGATGAAGTGCTTCCCACCGCCAGCTCAATCAAGATTGCGATCCTGGCCGAGCTGTACCGCCAGGCGCAGCAAGGCAAAATGAAACTCACGGATCTCTACACTTTGCAACAGAGCGACCTCGTCGATGGCAGCGGCATTGCCGAAGCGCTGACTCCCGGCACAACGCGCCTGACGATTCGCGACGTTGCGGCACTGATGATTTCCGTGAGCGATAATTCCGCCACCAACATCATTATTGATCGTGTTGGCATCGAGAATGTGAACGCGCTGCTCGATTCTCTCGGGCTCACGCACACGCGATTGCGGCGGAAGATGATGGATTTGAAAGCTGCTGGCGAAGGACGGGAAAACGTCGCCTCGCCTCGCGAGTTCATGATGCTGCTGGAAGCTCTCTATCGCGGCAGAGTGCTGAATAAACAGCTTACCGAGGACTTTTTCAAATTACTCAGCGTTCACAAGGAGAGCTATATCCCGCGGGAATTGCCCGAGGATCTTCGCGTTGCGAACAAACCGGGCGAGCTCGAAGGCGTACGCAATGATTCAGGGATCGTGTTTACTGGTAGCCGGCCGTTCGTCATCAGCGTGATGACGACGTATCTTCGCCGCGAACGGGATGGCGGAGACGCTATCGTTCGAATCTCGACCGCAGCTTACCGCATGTTCGACCGCCTGAGCCGCGCTTCTGAATATGGGCGGGTGATCTCACCGCACGACACGGGGAATCTCTGAGTTCCCGGATCGGCACATGACAGGAGTGGCGCCACGTTCCGGAGAGAGGCGTCAGCCAGCCAATTTAAATTGTGGGAGGCGTTCTAGGCGGTAGCTGCTCGAACCGCAGGACGCCCCCGTTTGGATTCCCATGCGTGGCGCATCTCCTCGCGCTGAGCGAGGACGTATTTTCTTGCCTCGTTGAAATTCGCGTACACGCGGGTGCCCTTGATCATGTTGCAAGGGCGGCAGCACGCCACCAGGTTGCCCGGATCCTTTTTGCCCCTGCGCGCTCGCGGCACCACGAAATCAACGGACATGACCAGCGCGTTTTCGAAGCTGGCCTTTCCGTCCAATCCGCAGTACTGGCAGCAGAATTGATCGCGCTCCAGGATCTTCAGGCCTTCTGCTCGACTTATCGGCCGGTCCACCAACGACAGGGTCATGATGTTGAATGGCATCGAACACCTCCAAATCGGAAATCCTCTTGCATGGAGGGGATTTGCGACTATCTGAGCGCAGACCATACGGCAGCGTTTGGGGCAAGTCAAGACCGCGGTGCGGATCGGCGGACCGCCGCGCGCACGAAGGCACCGCGGATCATCTGGCGTTGGAGGTCGTGCTTGAAGAAAAGTGAGCGGGTCTTGAACAAAAAGATACCAGATGTTGGCTGCGCCTTTGCTTTAGGGCGCCACGATATCTTTTAACTTCGATTTCACCTGCACCGCGGAGAGGCTTGATGCATCCCAGCCGCCGCCCAGCGCTTTGATCAGCAGCACACTCGTCACGAGTTTCTGGCCTTGAATGACGGCCAGCTCCTGCTCATTGTTCAGCAGATTCTGCTGGGCGTTCACCACGTCCAGATAACTCACCAGCCCGCCGGTGTACCTGTTGCTGGCGATATCCAGAGTGCGCCGCGCGGCGTCTACCGCCTGCTGCTGCGACTGCTTGGCTTGATTGAGTACGGTCAGGCCAGTGACGTCGTCCTGCACCTCGCGGAACGCGTTGAGCACCGTGTCGCGGTAGGAAGCCACGCTTGCGTCATAGCCCGCTTTGGCGAATTGCACCTCCGCGCGGCGCGAGCCGCCCGAGAAAATCGTCTCGGCCACATTCGCGCCCACCGCCCAGAAAGTACTCTGGACGTTTGCGAGCTTGGCAATGTCCGCCGCTTGCCAGCCGCCATTTCCGAATAGATTCAACGACGGATAATACGCCGCCTTCGCAATTCCGATCTGCGCGTTCGCGACAGCCATCTGCCGCTCAGCTTCAGCAATGTCCGGTCGGCGCTCCAGCAAATCCGACGGCAGCCCGGCATCCAACGCGGGAGGCTCGGCGTTCAATTCTTTGCTCGCAATGTGAAAATCCGGCGCAGGTTTTCCTACCAGAACCGCAATGGCGTCTTCAAATTGTTTTCTCTGCTGTTGCAGCAGGATGGCTTGCGTCCGAGTAGTATTCAGCAGGGTTTCTTCCTGCGCGACGTCCAGCCCGGAGGCTACGCCGCCTTTGTGGCGCGAATCCACCAACTGCAAGGCCTTTTGCAGCGTTTCGACGGTACGGTTCAAGATTCCCAGCTCGGTATCGAGCTGCCGCAGCGTGAAGTAATCGCCCGCAAGCTCCGCGGTGATTACCAGCCGCACATTTTCCAGAGCGGCCGCAGTCCCTTGGTAAGACGCCTGAGCAGCTTCGATATTTCGCCGCCGCCGCCCAAACAAGTCCACTTCGTATGCCACTGTGAACGGCAGAACGTTATTGGTCTGCGACACCGGCGACCTCACCGGGAAATTGCTGCTCGCAGGACGGTTACCAGAGAGCCGCTGGCGCTGCACGCTGGGAGAAGTCGAGAGAGTGGGGAATTGCGTTGCGATTTGCACTGCGGCGGAGGCCCGTGCCTGCTCCAGACGCGCCGCCGCTACTTTGATGGTTTGGTTTGCATCGAGCGCCTGTTTTTCCAGTGCGCTCAAATCGTCGTCACGGAAAACGCTCCACCATTCGCCCTTGGCCACGCCGTCTTTCGGCGCGCTCTCGCGCCAAGGCTCCGCAACGTCCCATTTGGCGGGCACGGGCGCGGTTGCACGCTGGTACTTCGGCCCCACGCTGCAGCCGCACGCAAGGATGCACGCGGCGAGTCCGAATAGTGCATGGAATCGCATCGAATGCGCCATTATTGTTTTCTTGTCCCCGGTGCAGCGCCGGGAGCCGGACGTGCCTGACCTGGCGCAGCCGTCATGGCGGTTTCCTTCACGCGAACTTCCTGGCCTTCCTCGAGCGAATCCGCGGGATTCAGCACGATCCAGTCGCTTGCGTCGAGGCCCTGCAGAACTTCGAGCGTGGTGCCGTAATCGCGGCCGATCGTAAGCTGCTTGAGATGCGTTCTGTGATTGGCATCCACCGCCACGGCGCGAAGCCCTTCCGAGCGAAACAGCAAAGCGTTCACGGGCACGACAAGCCGCGCTCGAGTCACCTTTACCTGCAAGTGCGCCTGTGCGTAACCGCCGGGAAGCAACGCGCCATCGTGATTCGGCACATCCACCTCGGTGAGCAAGGTTCTCGTGCCTGGATCAATGGCTTCGGCGGTGCGCACGACCTTGCCCTGGAATTTTTGCCCGGGATATTGCGTGAGCTCCAAGTACGCGCTGAGTCCCGCGTGAATCGAGGGAGCATAGGTTTCAGGGACGCTTACATAAACGCGGAGGGGATCCGTTTGCGCCAGAAAAAAGAGCTGTTGCGAAGCGCCGCCATTGCCGGCGTTGATCAACGTTCCGGTGTCCACGTTGCGCCGCGTAATCACGCCTGCGAACGGTGCGTAAATATGCTTGAACGATTCGAGTTCTTCGAGCCGCCTCACATTGGCTTCTGAAGACTGCACGGTGGCCCTTTTGGCCTCGAAATCGCCGGTGGCGTTGTCTACTTCCTGTTTGCTGACACCATCCGTCTTGATGAGCTCGGCATAGCGAGTCGCCGTGATTTCAGAGAGTCGAGCGTTCGCTTTTGCGGTGTTAAGATCGGCGCGCGCTTGCATAAGCTGCTGATCCACTTCCGGAGTGTCAATGTCCGCCAGCAATTCCCCTAGCCGGACCCGGCTGCCAATGTCGCGGTACCATTTTTTCAAATAGCCGCTTGTGCGCGCGTAGATCGGCGACTCGACGTACGCCTGCATCGTGCCGGGAAGGACGAGATCCTCCTCTCCCGATTCGGTTGCCGGATGAAATACGGCTACGGTAGGGATCGCCAGCGCTTCTGTTTCCTTCGCGAGGGCCTGATACTGCGTCCGGCGCTGGAACAAGGTCAATGCGCCAAGGGCCACCAGCACGATGACCGCGAGGAAAAGAATTATGAAGAGCCGGCCGCCCTTCCTGTGCGAATGCTCGTGATACTCAGGCTCCATCTGGACTCCGCCTTCCATCATCACCTAATCTTGCTCTTTGCTACCACGTCGAACAATCTCAAATCGTTGCAGCCGCTGGTGAACCATCTTGTGCCGCTTTCCGCTGCCGTCGCCCGTGAATCAATGAGAAAACGCAAGGCACAAAGAAGAGCGTCGCAAAGGTGGCAAAAAGCAGGCCGCCGATTACGGCGCGGCCAAGAGGCGCGTTTTGTTCGCCACCTTCTCCAAGGCCCACAGCCATCGGCACCATGCCGATGATCATGGCCAGAGCGGTCATGAGCACGGGGCGGATGCGCACGAAGCCCGCTTCGATAGCGGCATCGCGGGCGTTCTTACCTTCGTCCATCTGCTCGCGAGCGAACGAAACCATCAGAATGCTGTTGGCGGTCGCTACGCCCATGCACATGATCGCGCCCGTTAGCGAGGGCACATTCAGCGTGGTGTGGGTAAGCAGCAGCGTCCAGCAAATCCCCGCAAGGGCGCCGGGCAACGCCGTAATAATGATGAAGGGATCAAGCCACGATTGGAAGTTCACGACAATCAGCAGGTACGCGAGCACGATGGCCCCGAGCAAACCAATGGCGAGACCCGCGAAGGAACTTTTCATGGTTTGGACCTGGCCGCGAGTGACAATGTGGCTGCCTTTTGGCAAATCCTTTTCGATGGCTTGCACGCGCTTTTCCACTTCGTCAGCGACGCCGCCGAGGTCGCGGCCTTCCACCGCTGCGTATACATTGATCATCGGCTGCGTCGTGTAATGCGAAATTTCGGCCGGCCGTGCCGTTGTGCGTGTTTGTACAAGATTCCCAAGTATTTGAGGTGTGGCGCCGGGAGCACTTCCGCTGATTGGAGTGTTCTGGAGCGCCTGGTAGGAATCCACGCGATACTGCGGCTCCTGCACAGCGACGCTGTATTCCACGCCGTTCTTGGGATCGAGCCAGAAAGCGGGATTGGTCTGGAAGCTGGAGCTGAGAGAAACGAGAACGTTCTGCGCGACGTCACGTGACTGCATGCCAATCGATTGGGCGCGCGCCCGGTTGATTTCCATAAAAAGCGTGGGATTATCGAAGGCCTGCTGAACGTGCACGTCCACGGCACCGGGAATGTGGCGGAACTGGTTGGCGAGCCTTTCGCCGATCAAATAATTTCCGCGCTGGTTCATGCCGGTCACTTCCACATCAATGGGTGCGGGAGTTCCGAAATTCAGAATTTGCGTGACGATATCGGCCGGCTGGAAGAAAAATTGCACGCCGGGGAAACGCTGGGGGAGTTTTTGGCGCAAGTCGTTGATGTACATGCTGGTCGGCTTGCCGCGGACTTCTTTCAGTTGAACCAGGATTTCCGCATCGGAGCTCCCGATCGTGCCCGCGTTGCTGTAGGTAAGATTTATGCCGCTGTAGGGCAGGCCGATGTTGTCGAGGACCGTGGTCAGTTCGTCTTTCGGAATGGTTTCGCGGATGACGCCATTGACCTGGTCGGCGAGACGCGCCGTTTCTTCAATACGCAGACCCGTGCGGGCTCTCATATGCAAACGGATCTGACCGGCATCCACTTTGGGGAAAAAATCGCGGCCAAGAACGCCGATGAGCAAAAGGGAGAAACCGCAAAACGCAAGAAAACATACAGCGAAAAGCCTGGGCGAATGGAGAGCAGTGCGCAAAGCCCTGCGATATCCCTCGCGGAATCTTTCAAAGCTCTTTTCAAAGCCTTGTTGATAGCGCCGGAAAAAACCCATCTTCTCCCCGATATGTTCTTCCGCGTGATATTCGTCCTCGGAGCTAAGGAGATACATTGCCAGCGTCGGAACAATCGTCCGCGACCACATATAGGAAGCCAGCATGGCAAAACTCACTGCTTCCGCGAGCGGGATGAAGAGAAACTTGGCAACTCCCGACAGGAAAAACATGGGGATGAACACTATACAAATGCAGAGCGTGGAGACAAAAGCGGGCACGGCGATCTGTTGCGCGCCGTCCAGGATGGCTTGAACGGTTTCCTTGCCCATGGCCAAGTTGCGGTTGATGTTTTCAATTTCGACGGTAGCGTCATCCACCAGAATGCCGACGGCGAGAGCGAGACCGCCAAGTGTCATGATGTTGATGGTCTCGCCGAGCGCACTGAGACACAGAATGCTTACCAGAATGGACAATGGAATCGAGATGGCGATGATCAGAGTGCTCTTCCAATTTCCGAGGAAGAGCAAAATCATGATCGCCGTAAGGCACGCAGCGATGATCGCTTCGCGGATAACGCCCTGGATGGAGGCCCGGACGTACAGCGACTGGTCAAAAAACGTGGAGATGTGCAGTCCCTCGGGGAGTGAACCCTTGTTGTATTCGAGCACCTTCTTTACGCGGTCGACGATATCAAGGGTCGAAGCGCCGCCCGTTTTGTAGATGCTCATGAGCACGCCGCGCTGGCCATTGGACAAAACGACGTTGGTCTGCGGAGAAAAGCCGTCGCGGACGTGAGCAACGTCCTTCATGTAAATTGTTGCTCCGTTGACGGTCTTTACCGGCAAATCGTTGAGTTCGTCAACGGTTTGCGGGCTGCCATTCATTTCGACCATGTACTCAAGCGGGCCCAGTTTCGCCGTTCCAGTAGGCAGGATCAGGTTTTGAGCATTCACGGCGTTGACGACGTCAACCGCAGAAAGTCCCTTCGACTGAAGGGCCTTGGTATCAATATCGACGCTGACGACGCGCTGCTTGCCGCCGTAGGGAAAAGGCGTTGCCGCGCCGGGAACTGTGGCGAGCTGGGTGCGGATGAAATTGTTGCCGTAATCGAAGAGCTGCTGCTCGCTGAGGGTGTCACTGGTGAGACCAATCTGAATGACCGGCACGGTCGAAGCCGAATAGATAATCACCAGGGGCGGAGTGGTGCCCGGCGGCAGGAATCGCAGAAATGTTTGCGAGATGGCTCCCGCCTGCGCGAGCGCCGTCTGGATGTTTGCGCCGGGCTGGAAGTAGACCTTGATGACGGCGATCCCGTTCAGCGATTGCGATTCGATATGCTCAACGTCGTTGACCAGCGTGGTAATGCCGCGCTCGACGTTGGAGGTGATACGCTGCTCCATTTCCTGGGGCTGCAGGCCGTTGTAGGTCCAGACGAGACTGATGACCGGAATGTTGATATCGGGAAAAATGTCGACCGGGGTTCGGAGGAGCACAACCGGCGTCAGCAGAATAATCACGAGCGCCATCACGACAAAGGTGTATGGCCTCGCCAGCGCTAATCGAACAATCCACATTGGGTGTTACTTTATTCCTTTGAGCCGGCTCGGCGATCTGCGATGCGCGAGGGCATGCCGGTGGGGCCCTGCGTCGGGATTCTACTTAGATTCGCGATGGCGTTTCTTTGGGTACGGTCATGGTTTGAATGCAAAGCCTCCTGGAGCGCTTGCCCGCACTTCCTGCTTCTTGACTTCGCACGCGAGCATTCCCCATCTGAAAAAAACTCCAGATGCACACCAGAACCTAAATCTCGCAAATTGTATCGGTTAGGGAGCGCCATCGGAAGGTGCCTCTCATTTCCAAACCGATTGGATGCTGCCATTCTGGCACAGGGTACGGGCATAGCTCCATCCAATTTGGACTCTGCATCGGCATGGATGGAGAGCGAAGAAGTGGAGGAATTGGGAACGAACTTCGAGGTCGCCGCTACTTGTGCGTCATGGTGAAAACGCCGTCCCATCCTGAGGATGGCTCGTCGAAGAGATAGTCCTGGCAGCGCTTCCAGTAGGTGCGTGAAGGGCCTTCATCGGGCCACTTGTCGAGAATAATCTGAAATGTTTTCTGCGCTTTCGCCCACTCGCGCTTGCGGTAGAGCTCGCGAGCTTGCTGGAAGAGAGAAATGCGCGCGCGCACATCTTCAGGGGTGCCGTAGACGGAATTCTGGCCCGTGCGGCCGATGAGCTCGTAAATCGTCACCGGTTTCAGTTTGCCTTTTACGCGGATCAGGTCCAATTCGCGGAAGACAAAGCCATCATCCTTGGTCGCAGCATAGGTCGTTTCATTGACTAGAATGTGCGTGCCGTAATCTTTGTTGAGCCCTTCGAGGCGGGAGGAGAGATTCACGGTGTCGCCGAGAGCGGTGTATCCGTAGCGCAAGACCGAGCCCATGTTGCCGACGCTGGCCACTCCGGTGTTCAGGCCGATGCCGATGTCGAGGTGGGGTTTGCCTTCGGCTTCCCACTTTTTTTGCATCTCGCGCACGCGGTCCATCATTTGCAATCCCGTGTTGCAGCCCCTGGCGGCGTGCCCCGGCTCTTCGAACGGTGCGCCCCAGAACGCCATCACCGCATCGCCGATGTACTTATCGAGGGTGCCGTGGTGTTCGAAGACGAGGCCGGTCATGTCCGAGAGATATTGATTGAGGAAGAGCGCCAGCTCCTGGGCGTCTAATTTTTCTGAAATAGTGGTGAAGCCGCGGATGTCACTGAACATCACCGTAATGTCGGTTTTCTTCGGCTCGACAAGCTGAGGATTGACAAGCAGGCGCCGGATCACTTCGGGGCTCAGGTATTGGCCGAACGCGGTACGCACACGGCGCTTTTCTTTTTCTTCAAAAAGCGAGCGGTACAAGGAGACAAGAAGAACGTTTGTCGAGAGCGTGAGCGCTGGGACGAGCAGGTTGAGCCACCAGCCATGAAGAAAAGCCCAGAAGTTTACTGCAATCATGGGCAGAAGCAGCGACACGCCAAACCACATCCAGCGCGGTGAAACCAGGGCCATCCAGATCCCCAGCGGAATGCCAAAAAACAGTATTAGAAGCACGTCTGCAAGTGCCTGTCGAAATCCGTGCTTCAGGAATCGCTGATTCAGAATATTGTCAATCACGTTGGCATGAATCTCGACCCCGGGATAAGTCGTGCCGCCGTAGGGAGTGCCGCGAAGATCGCCGATTCCGGTAGCGGTGGCTCCAATCAAAATGACTTTCCCCTGAAAAGCGCCGGGAGGAAAAGTTTTCTGGAGAACATCGACGATGGAATAGTGCGTGAACGTGCTGGCGGGCCCCTGATAGTTGATCATCATCTGGCCGCGGCCGTCCGGATGAAGAAGCAGCGCTTTGCCGAAGCGAATCTCGACGATTCCCTGGGGGCCATAGATCAGATTCATGTCTTGCGCCGGAGGGCCGAGATAGGCGCGAGCCGTCATGAGATCCAGTGAAGGGTAAATGTCCCATTCGTCGGGATTCTTGGTGCGCCCATAGGGGAGAACCAGTGAAGCCCTTCGCACGATTCCATCCGCGTCCGGCGGTGCGTTGAAGAAGCCCGTCCAGGAGAAATCGCCGTTGAGGGCCGATGTCAGCTGATCAAGATTGGCCTCGGCGCCCTGGGGCAATAGATTCGTATTCGCGAAGGCTTCCAGCATTCCGGCCTTTTCCTGTTTTTGAGATTCGGGGTGAAGTGGATGCGCCGGCGGGTACGCGAAAAAAGCAATCTGGTTGGCGTAGGCGTCGAGAGCGGAAGCTTCCATTCCCCGGAGGTCGGCATCCGTGAAGAGAAAATAGTTGCCCAGGACGACGGGGCCAAATCTTTGGATCGCAGTTGCGAATTGCTTGTCCGCGTCAAAAGACGCGGCGAGCCGCTGAACTTCGGCAGAAAGTTTAGTGTCGACCGGTTCTCCCCGCTTTCGCCGGGCCTCCAATTCAGCCCAGAGAGCGCGAATGGGCGCCGCGGACTGATCCGGTTTGCTGAACGTGATGTCGAATCCCACTACTTTCGCGCCGTCGTCATGCAAGACGTCCAGCGTCTTGGCGAAGTTTGTACGGGAGAAGGGCCAGCGGCCGAGGACTTCCTGTGCGCGCTGGTCTATGTCAATAACGACGATCCGCGGATCGGGATGCGAATAACGCTGCGGGCGGTAACGAAACCTTGTGTCCAGCGTGGCGAGCTCAAGCCGCTGGATAAATTCGAAAATCGGCGTCGGGCGCTCGCCGACAAATGTGAAAACATATAAGAAGAGAGCAAAGATGGTAATCGAGAGGCTGAGGAGAAAGGAAACACGATGCCGCCACCACGATTGCAGAAGTTCGTAGAGGCCGAAAACGCCCCGCCGTTGCCAGAACCCCTCTGACGGAACTGCCATCGCGTGTCGAGTGCTACTCGCGGAAGATGAAGTTCAGCCGCACGCCAGAGACTTCGATAAGATCGCCGTCGTTGAGCCGCACGGGGCCTTGAATGGGAGTGCCGTTCACATTGGGCACTTTGTCGCCGGGACCGAGGTAGTAGCCGTCATCGCGCTGATTGATCTGTGCGGCCATCTGCGGCTTGAACCACCCTTTCACCCGAACCGTGGCCATGGCGGATTTTCCGATGACGGTGAGTTTGTTGGTTAAAACGTATTCTTTTTGATCCGTTTTTCCATTCAATACGACGAGAGTGGGAACCTTCATGCGAGTCCCGGCAAATTGCATGGATTCGCCCATGGCGGCAGCCTGCGACAACATTTGGCGGCGCTCTTTCGTGTCCAGAACCATCGTTTCATTGATGCGCGGAGCCACGGTCTTGCGCCCGGTGTCCCAGGGCACGGGCGCATCGCCGCTGGTATCCACCTTGATGTGATGCTTGCCGATATGAATCTTGTCTCCGTCGTGCAATGTGGCGCGCTCGATGCGCAGATCATTCACGAACGTGCCATTCAGGCTGTCGAGGTCTTCGACGACCAGCCGGCCGGCTTCAAAATAGATCTTTGCGTGGTGATTTGACACGGCGAGGTTATCGACGGACAAATCGTTGTCTGGCGAGCGGCCGATGGTTACCGGCCGGCTGCCAACGGGCAGCTCTTGCACGATTTTATTTTCAAACATGAGGCTGAGCTTCGGCATCTCAATTCCCTCCAGCGGAACCGTTTCCGCTTGCTTCTTTCGGCGCCCCGCGGCGCAGCCACGAAAACCACCCCTTGGAATCCGATTCGAGGCGCACAACAACTACGGTGATGTTGTCCGCGCCACCGCGTTCGTTAGCGAGCGCTATCATCTTCTCCGACGCCTTGGTCGGATCCATTTCCGATTGCAGCGTGCCGGCGATCTCCGGCTCGGTCACCATGCGCGTCAGACCGTCGGAGCACAGCAACAAGACATCGCGCGGCATAAGCATCTGCTCTTCGGCGTCCACTTCGATTTCCGGCTGTGCGCCCAGCGCGCGCAGCAGCACGCTCTGCATATCGCTCTCTTCCGCTTCAGCCGCAGTCAGGATGCCGCGCCGCACTTGTTCGGCGACGAGAGAATGATCCTGGGTGAGCTGCAGCAGGGTGCCAACACGCAGAAGATAGGCGCGGCTGTCACCAACATGAGCAATGCTTACTTTCGAGCCGTCAATCCACACGGCAGTCATCGTCGCACCCATGCCTTGTTGTTCCGGATGTTCTTCCGCCGACTTGAAGATGCTCCTGTTGGCCAGGTGAACGGCGCTCGCAAGCCGTCTCGTTTTGCCGCTTAAGCCAGGCTGCTCTTGACCGTAAAATGGAGCGGCTGGATTCTTCTCCGCGTCGGTGCAATGCTTCACTACAGTTTCCACCGCGAGAGCGCTGGCGATTTCACCATGCGCTTCGCCGCCCATGCCATCGGAAAGCACAAAAAGGTTTAGCGGCGTAACGATGCGGAAGCAGTCTTCGTTGTTTGTGCGTACGCGGCCCACATCGCTCACGCCGCCGCTCACGATTCTCACACTAGCTCCCATAGCTGCTGGCAGAATACACCCCGCCCACACCTATCCCGAGCATTCCTCTTCCCAACCTAACAGAGCCGCAAGAGCGGCGAAAGGCTCTGAACCCTACTAATTACTCGCTGATTCGCTACATTCCCGCGGTGAAGCAAGCCATCCCCTATGGATTCTGGATGTTACGGACGTCCTGGCCTTTATGCTTTCCGTGCCTCGCTGACCTGCTTCCGCTATACTCTCGGTTCGCGCGGAGCGCCCCGTCTCTGCGGCTCAACACCCGTCCTTTATGAGTGGAATCCAGAAACCGTCGCCTTCGCGCAACCCGCGCCGCAGTCGCGCGGCGTTCAGCGCTAACCAGGCCACTCGTGAATTGGAGGAATTGAACCGTATTGGAATTGCGCTTTCCGAAACGCGAGATGTCGGGCTGCTTCTCGATCTCATCCTCAGAAAAGCACGCGAGATTACCGCGGCGGATGCTGGCTCGCTCTATCTGGTCGAGAGGGATTCGGAAACAGCGAACCGCGCCTTGCAACCGCCGCGGCTGCGCTTCAAGCTGATCCAGAACGACAGCGTGCAATTTCCATTTAGCGAGCACACCCTTCCGCTGACGGAAGAATCCATCGCAGGATATTGCGCGCTGCATGCCGAGGTGATTGAACTCGCCGACGCCTATCGGATTCCCAAGTCGCGGCCCTTTCATTTCAATTCGTCGTTCGATCAGGAGGCCGGTTACCGCACGCGTTCGCTGATCGCGCTGCCGATGAAAAACGGCAAGGGTGAAGTTCTGGGCGTGTTGCAGCTGATCAACTGCAAGCGCAACCCGAAGGCGCGGCTGACGGACGCCCCGACGGTGCGCCGCTGGGTGCGCGCATTCCCAGAGCGAGGCGCGCGGCTGGCGCTTTCGCTGGCATCGCAGGCCGCCGTGGCTTACGAGAATTCGCGTTTGTACCAGGACATCGAAAACGTGTTCGATGGTTTCGTGAACGCGGCGGTGAAGGCTATTGAACAGCGCGATCCCACGACTTCCGGCCATTCCCATCGCGTATGCGAGATGACCGTGGCGCTGGCGGAGGCCGTCGATCGCGAACCGCGCGGGCCTTACGGCGATCTGCGCTTTTCCCGCGAACAAATGAAAGAAATCCGCTACGCTTCGCTCCTCCACGATTTCGGCAAAGTCGGCGTGCGCGAAGAAGTGCTGGTCAAAGCGAAAAAACTCTATCCGCTGCAGTTCGTGCGCGTGCTGGATCGCTTCGATTACATCCGCCGCGATATTGAAGCGCGCATCTCGCAACAAAAGGTGGAAGCGCTGCTCTCCCTCTCACGCAAAGAAGCCGAGAAGCGCTTGCGTATTCTCGACGAGGAAGCCCGGCGTTTGCTGGGGGAACTGGATCGTTATACGGAGTTCATCGCCAGAGCCAACGAGCCGACGCTCCTGCCAACGAGCGACTTTGACATGCTGAACGAAATCGCCCACAAGACCTACCGCGATCCCCGCGGAACGGAGCGCCCGTACTTGTCCTCCGAGGAAGTTCGTTTTCTGTCCATCCCGCGAGGCAGCCTGGACGCCGACGAGCGCCGCCAAATTGAATCGCATGTGCTGCACAGCTTCAATTTTCTCGCGCAAATTCCGTGGACCGAAGAATTCCGCGGCATCCCAGAAATTGCCCGCGCACATCACGAGAAACTCAACGGCAAGGGGTATCCTTTCGGATTGAGTTCGAGTCAGATTCCCATCCAGGCCAAGATGATGACCATTTGCGACATTTACGACGCGCTATCCGCTTCGGACCGTCCCTATAAACGAGCGATTCCCACCGACCGCGCCCTCGATATTCTGAAGCTCTGTGTTCGCGACGATGAGATCGATCCCGAGTTGTTCCGCGTTTTTCTGGATGCCCAGATTTACCGCCTGGCTGGCAAGTCGTCATGACGTTCTCCACTACAATCCCACGCATGTCGCTGCGGCGCTTCTTCCGGTTCAGCTTGTTTCTTGGAATTGTTTGTGTGGTTGCACAACTTTGTTCGTTTGCGCGGCCACAACAACAGGCGCCCGCGGCATCCGGCGCGCGAATCCTCCTGCTTCCGCGGCAAATCGTTTCCGGCGAGCGCGCGACGCTGGCCGTACTCGATGTAAGCGGGCGGCTGACGCCCGGCGCAACCGTCAATTTTTCCAACGGAGACAAACTCGCAACCGATGCCACGGGCAGGGCTCTGTTCGTCGCTCCCTTGGCTCCGGGAGTTCTTTTCGCTTCCATCGCGGGGCGCCCTGGCCGAGTAACCACCGCCGTTATCCCGCCTTCCGAGGCCGCGTCCCCCTCGCTGGAAATAGCCTCCGTGCCGCGCGTTGCTTCGTTAACAGATCGCTTTGAACTCCTCGGACGCGGTTTCTGCGGCGACGCGGACTCCAACCAAGTCTCGGTGTCGAGCCATCCAGCGCTAGTCCTCGCGTCCTCGCCAGTTTCTCTCGTCGTCCTTCCGCCGATGGATTTGGGCCCTGGGCCCGCAGCAGTTAACGTCTCCTGTGCAAATCATCAAGCGCCTTCTTTTTCTGTGGCGTTCGCCGCCCTGGACCTCGAGGCGGATTCGTCGCCGCTCAAGGCGGGAGAGCACCGAGCACTTACCGTGCGCGTACGCGGCACCACAGCGAAAATCTCGCTCGAAGCCCGAAATCTTGCCCCGGAAATCGCGGAGCTCTCCGGCGGGAATCCGATCCGGCTATCGAGCAGCGGCGGCGCGGAAAATCTCGCCCGCTTCGACCTGATCGGCAGGAAGAACGGCAGCTTCCTGATTTCAATACGTCTCGTTCCATCCTTCGCGCGCCCGCAGTGACTCCGGTCCCCTGAATACGGGGAAATCGACTCAGCGAACTTTCTGTGAATTCACTTCTTGGGAGAAGAACTAAGCGCTTTTCTTGACGCTCGCCTCAGCCGGAAGAGCAAGGTTGCCCTGCGCATTTTCCAGGGCTGCGTCGTCGGTACCGCCACCCAGCATGCCTTCCAGGGTACTTTGTGCCCTTTCGAACAGCTTGTCGGATTCGCCGTAACTCTGTTGCGCGTTTTTCAAGTGCGTACCCAAGACACCAAATTTGTCCGCAAACTTCTCCATCTGTATTTCCATGCCGGAAAGACTAGCCAGGAGCCGTTTGGCATTCTCCTCCATCTGCATGCCGCGCAGCCCCATGGCAATGACGCACAAATGCGCGTAGAGCGTATTTGGCGAAACCGCAATGACCTTCTTGTCGCGGCAATAGCCGTCCAAAGGCTGGCCTTTGTTGTCTTGCGTCATGAGGAGTTCGTAGTAGACGCTCTCCGAAGGAACAAACATCAATGCGATATCGAGCGTACCTTCATCCGGCACGATGTATTTCCTGGCGATAGCGTCCACGTGGCCCTTCACTGCGACTGTAAATGCCCGGCGCGCTTCATCGCCCTCGGCTGCAATTCTGCGGTAGGCGTCGAGCGGAAACTTTGAATCGATGGCCATCAATTTCTTGTCGCGAAGCTTGACCACGGCGTCGGCGGCCTCGCCACTCGAGAAGCGGTACTGCATTTCGTACTGTGTTGGTGGAAGGGAGTCTTCCAGCAGCCGCTCCAGAGTGACTTCCCCCAAGGATCCACGCGATTTCGCGCCGCCCAAGATGCCTTCGAGGGTCTGCGCCGTTTGCGACATCTGCTGTCCCGCAAGCTGCACCGCTCCGAGTTGTTTTTGGATCTCGCCGATCTGATCGCGAGTGTTCTTCAGCTCGTCAGCCATCTTCGCTTGCGCGTCGGAAGTCATTTGGCCGGTGATCTGAGCCGAATTGCGAATGGCATCCTGCAGGGCAGGCGTGACGCTATCGAGGCGTTGCGCCACGCCCTTGGCGATAGTTTCCAGTTGGCCGGTGCTTTTGGCCTGCGCCGTCGCAACCGATTGCAAGTCACGGCGCAATTCATTCATTTGCGATTCGATTGCTTCGCTCTTCTGGCGGCTCTGTGAACTCTGCAAAATCAGCCAGAGAACCAGGACCGCCACAAAAATCACCACGCCGATCAGGGCCACGTTCATTCGTTCTCCAATACGTCCACGAAAAACCTTTTCCTTACTTTACTCGCAATACTTTGCTCTTCAAAACTCCCCCCTGAAAAAAAAGGGGCCCCGCGGGAGGGGCCCTCTTTGCCTTGAACGTTTAACTGTCGACTTTGGACTTTCGTTCTTCCTACCAAGCCAACTTGAGAGCGAACTGGAACTGGCGAGGATCCAATGCTGCCGTTGGCTGACCAGCATTGCATCCCGCCGGGTCCGTCGGGTTGCATAGAGGACTGACATCGGCGACGTTGTTGCGATTAAACAGATTGAACATATCGGCGATAAGGTCCAGCCTAAGCCGTTCGCCGAGCGGAACGCGCCTGGCGATACGCATATCCCATTGGAAGAAGCCCGGACGAACAAAAGCGTTACGTCCCAGGTTCCCCGTGCAGCCCACAGGGGGAGTGAGGGAGACCGCCGGGGGGATCGGCACAGGGGCGGGAGGAATCTGGACCGCAAAGGGTGCGCCACTGTTATCCACGCAGACGTCCGGTAGAACAAAGGACTTACCAGGGATGTATTGAGAAGAGACGCCGCCCGTGCCCACGGACGGACGGCCACCAGACGACGAGAAATCGAATCGGAAGTCCGTGCCTGTCAGAGCCGTGAACGGGCGGCCCGAGGCTAGTTCAATGATCGGGGAGACGGTGAAGTTGGCGAAAAGCTTCCTGGCAAAGCCGTCGCCCGAGTGCGATTCCAGAGTCTGGAAAACGCCGCTGGTGACCCAGCGGTGGCGCTGATCGAAGCTGGAGTTCGCGCGCTCGAGGTTCGGAAAGCGGTTATCTTGCGGCTCGAGCAGAGTCTGCAAGTCGGTGGAATCGTCGATTGCATGCGACCAGGTGTAGCTCGACAGGAATTCGAAGTGGCTCGTGAAACGCTTGGAGAAATTTGCCGTGAGTCCGTGATAAATGGAGTTTCCGGAAGACTCTTGTTGGTCGACGCTGGCCCAGGGCACTTGTACCCCTGGAAAGCCAGTGGGATAGCCCGCCAGAGCGGCAAGAGCCACTTCATTGGGATACCCACCTGCGAGGCCTGCGAACGAGGGGTTGGGGCCGGATGGCTTGAAGAAGTTGAAGAAGGCGGCGGTACCGACAAACTGGCCATTCAGCGATGCGTATGGTCCCGGACATCCTGTCAATTGACCCAAAACGCGCGGCGCAATGATGGTGATTCCGCAAGGTCCGCCTAATCCAGACGAAGATGCCGGGACGGCAACAGCAAAAGGAATATTGCCGGAGACAGGGATGCCCGCGGCCAGGGCGTTGCGAAGATTCTGCGCGAGGAGTTTTGGATCCGTGGAATCAATGTTTCGGGGCCGGTTCAAGTGGACGGCGTGGGTATAGGAATAGCCGATGCTGAACTTGTAGTCATGACCGAGTTGACGCTCAATCGTCAGGTTACCTTGCTGGGCGTAGGCGTATTGGAAGTTCCTCGCTATGGGCAGCGTAAAAGGCAGAAGGGCCAACGGGAGGCCAGTTTTGAGGAAGTTCTGGTTGTTGAAGAAGGGGCTGTTCTTGGGATCGAAGCGCTGCTCATTCGGCAGGTAAGTGATGCCGGGGATGCCCGTGGTGTTCAGGACACCCTGAAAGATGGATGCTCCGTTGGCAGCCGTTGGATTCGTGGCCATAAGGGCCCGAGTGGGCGTGCCACCGAAGATCAAGAGTTGTGAGGAAAGCGCGCCATCGGAGGTGGTGGAGAGAAAGGCAGAGGCAAATGAGGGGTGATCATAAAAAAGTCCGTAACCCGCGCGGATGGCTGTCTTGCCGTTACCCATGGGATCCCAGGAGAGGCCAAACCTTGGCGACACGTTATTGAAATCACGAGGATATCCCTCGGTCACTTTGAACGCTGCTTCTGCCGCGGCGTTGAGATCCGTGGCTGGCTTGAATTGCGCCGTCAACTCGAGGTCATAGCGCACGCCATAGTTCAAAGTGAGTCGTGGATTAATCTTCCAGCTATCCTGGATGAAGAATCCCATGAGAGGGTCGTTGAACAGTCGGTTGGAATTCCCGATGCCCTGGATGAATGTAGTCGGCAGGCCCAATCCGTAGGCCTGCACACCGGTGAAACCCGGGACGGTCACGCCATTGAATGTACTGGGCAACGACAAGTTCGACGCGGTAAGCCCGCCGAAGTTCATCACTCCGCCAAAATTCAGTTCAAAGACTTGCGCCTTCTTGGAACGCAACTGGATGTAGTTGATGTCCGCGCCCATCTTAAAAGTATGGTGTCCCTTGACCCAGGCGAGATTGTCCGTCCACTCAAAGCGCCGTTCGATGCGGTCCTCTGTCGAGAAAGGCTCGCGGCCAAAGAAAGCGAAGCCGGGAATATTTACGCCCAGGCCGCCGCCGCCCGGGAGTTGGGAGAAGCCATAGTGCAAGCCGCGGCGCGCATACTGGAAGCGAGCGGTGTTCACGAGCGATGGACTGAAGACGGTGTCGTGCTGGAAAACACCGGCAACATCGCGGGTTTGTTGCAAGGAAGTACGTGAACCGGCGTTCTGACCAAAGTTTTGATTCTGCGCGTTGACCTGAATCCCTGTGATCAGGGATGGCGACACGCTAACGCGAAGGAAGGAGTTGTTATTTGAACTCCAATGTTGATCCAGGCGGGCAGACCATAGGCTGGTCCCCTCCTTAATGGGGTAGTTTCCCCTCAGGGAATTCAGCCGAACGAAGGAACCTGGCAGCGGGACGAGATTGCTGGCCGTGCAATTGCCCGGAATACCCGGGTTGCAATCGATGGGAATAGGGAAGCGCGGGCCCGGGGGCGCGCCAGAAAGCGCTCCCGGATCAATGCCGGTCAGCGCGACGCTCGATGATGACCCGGCCAGTGCGAAAACAGTTCCTGCCAACTGGGGGCCGCCAGGGGCGCCGAGTACCGCCGGGTTGTTGACAAAATCTCGCTGAGCGGGCGTCATAAGTAAGGTGACTCCAGGGATCACCGGTGTCGTCGCCGGCACGAAGTTGAAGTTATTCTGGCCAATGTTCGTGAATCCCGTTTCTTGCCTCCGAGTGGTCTCGTACGAAAAAAAGTAAAATGTCTTGTCTTTCACAATAGGCCCGCCGATAGTCGCTCCCGCCTGCACGCGGGTGTACGCCTGTTTCACCGGATTTACCGCTCCGGTCACGGGATCCACTTCCACTGAAAACGAGTTTCGCGCTTGGAACGCCTTATTCCTCAGAAATCCAAAGACGTTGCCATGGACTTCATTCGAGCCGCCTTTCGTGACGATATTTATGACGCCGCCCATGGCTCTCCCGTACTCCGCGTTGTAGTTACTTAGAATGAGCTGGAATTCCTGTACGGCTTCCTGTGAAACCGTTGCCCGGATGCCGTTCACGGAGTTATCCACGGCGTCCGCTCCATCTACCGATACCATGTTCGATCGTGCGCGCTGCCCACCGACATTCAGCCCGCTCGTGGGCGCAGCACCGATCGAAGGGGCGGCGTCGCGGTGCGTCTGCGAATTCGTCAACGTGAAGTTGATATAGCCTCGTCCATTGATTGGCAGGTTGTCGATCCGCCGCTCGTCCACCGTCTGCGAGACCTCGGTTTTCTGTGTCTCGACTAGTGCCGTCGAATCGCTAATCACAATGGACTGGGATTGCGTGCGCAATTGGAGGTGCGCATCGTAGATGAAGGGAGTGCCAACCGTTAAAACCAAATCGGAAATTTCCAGCGTGGCAAAGCCTGCTCCGGCATCTACGGACAGTTTGTAACTCCCCGGCGGAAGCTGCACAAAGCTATAATGGCCGGAATCATCGGTCGTTGTAGTCCGCGAGGCTCCGGTGGAGGTAGAAGTGACGGTGACCCTTGTTCCTTTTAGTACCCCGCCGGACGGATCGGTGACGGTACCGGAGAGATCGGCCGTATTCGCCTGCGCCGAGGCCATCGCGGCGCACGCCAGTACCAGAAAGCACAACATCATTACGCTTATGACTGACCGCGAAGCGATCAGCGTACACACACCCTGCCTGCGTTCCATTAGTCCTCCTAGTTTGGCACCTGCGAATCTCCGCTACCCCTAGCGGTGGCGGGTCATCCCGCCGCTTCCCTGCGTACGCAATTGAATACTGGGCTTTTACTGCAATACACCGTTGCTTTCAACTGAAAACTTCCGAGCCGGTGTCGCGAGCAACTATTCCCGCGAACGCCCACGGTTTACACCGTCAGATGCATCAAATTCCCCCAGGGATCTTCTGACTTCCCCGCAGCATTACCCAAGTTTGAAGAACTGGCAAGAGACAAGGAGCGAAACGGAAGGGAGAAAATGGAATGTCGCCACTTGTCGTGATGCCATGCCCCCCTCTTGATTCAAGAATTGGAAAGGAATACGGATTGACGTGCTGAAGGATGGCGGTCCGCTGGTTCCTATGCTTTTCTGGATTCTAGAGCAGATTGGTCTAGAGGTGGAGATTACGTTGCACGAGCTTGCGCAGTCTTTCGCGGTCTTCGTCGCGCATGTGCACAAATTCCACGCCGCTGCCGTCCGGGCCGATGTTCCGGACCACTGCTGTAAAATTGATCTTGCGCAGGCCGGAGCGAACCTCAAGCTTGATCGAATCGCCAACGCTCAGTTTCCTCGGTGATTCCAGATAGGCGCCGCCCAGACTGATGGTCTTCACTCGCGCCAGACCCTCTTGTGAGCCTTCAATGTGGGCCCGGAGCGGTGATTCTAATGGCACGCGAGTGTATCGCCGCGGTACCACATAGCTGGCACTCGGCTGCGCCGCGGATTCGTACGCGGCACGCGCCCGCGCGGACGCCGGGCGATTCTCGATCATCCCCAGCGCATCTTCCGCTGCGGCGCGCAACCCGGATGGTTCGGCATACGTCAGCCCTTCGCGGCTTTCCGCCAGGTTGCGAAGAAGTTCCCCCGCCTCCGTTGCCCGCATGCGTCCCAGCGCCTCGATGGCTTTGATGCGCACAAACTGGTCGCGCAGAATCTCGTGTTCGCCCGCAGCGATCTCCATCAGTTGCGCCACCGCCGTCGTTTCCTGCGCCAGGCCGATCTGATCGATCATCATGGGCACGACCAGCGGATGGGCATCCGCGAGGATCGCCGAAAACACGAAGGCAGCGCTGTGTATCGATGCGGAATTGGCAGGGCGCGAAAGTTCGCTCACCGCCAAATCCTGCAAGTTCCATTCCCAGCTTGCCATCGCGCGCGCTAACCCGCGCAGCAGACGCTCCGGGTCCGCCGCTGCGAGCAGTTTGATCGCCGCAGTCACGCGCTGACGGCGTGCTTCATATAGCCGAGCCTCGAGCAGATTCAAAACCGGCACGCCAATCGCGCGCAATAACCGCGCCATCGGCGGCACCAACTCCGCGCCTCGGGGATCGGTGAGGAGCAACGTCAAGCGGTCCAGCAGCCGTTCCGGATCGCGCTGCAGCAAGCGAGGCAGCACGGGATCCAACGCACGGTTTGCCAGCGCTGCATCCGCCAGCAATAGCCAGCGGTCTTGCGCGACGAGCCGGCTCCCCAGCGCGGCCATATGGTCGTGCTCTTTGTCCCGTGGCGCATTTTCCAGGCTCGTCAGGATCGCTTCGAATCCCCCATAGTCCGCGCGGTTCACGGCAATGCGGCCAAGCGATTCCACAAATGCTGCGAGCAATCCTGCCGTTTCGGGAGCCGTTTCTTTGTCCAAAGCTTTCAGAGCCCCGCGGCTCAGATCTTCGGGCACTTGATTGGGCCAGAGCGATTCGATAATGGACGTCAGTTCGTTCAGTCCTGCGGCGACGCAGCGCCGCGCGGATGCTTCCACATGTTCGAGGCGTCGCGCGTAATTCATTACGATGTTGCGCGCTTCGCGGCGCGGCGCATCCGCGCCGGCATCCGCAAGTTGCCCCAGCGTCTGGCGCAACGTCGGCACAGGAACGCACCATACATCTGCCCCGCGCAGAACTGCGGATTTTTCACGCGCCGGCAGTTCCATCCAGAATCGATCAATCAGATTTTCGCGATGCGTATCCGTCGCCCACGTCACCGCAAGCGATGACAGATGTTGCGAAGAATGCGGCCCGGAGTACCCTCCCGAGCTCACGATCACGTCGCCCAAGCGATCGAACATCGGCCGCACCGAGGCCGGCGTCAGCGACCCACTGGAGAATTCCGCGTTCAGAAACTCAAAAATGATATTTTCGGAAAGCCGCAGCAAATACGGCTGTGGCCGTTCGCCTTCTCGCGGAGCATACTGCGATACAGAGCTGAGCATCATGCAAACGCTGTCGCGGCTGGCTTCCTCCATCGCGCCGTGAATCGCACGCGCCGCCTCTTCCGGCGAAAGACCGCGTTCGCTGTCCAGCGGTGGAGTCAGGCGCGCCAGCAGCCGCAAGCTCGCCACCAGATCGTCGAAATCCGGCGCGTGAATCGGCGTATCGGCCTTCTCGCGAGGCGAATGCCCGCCATAGGCCACCAACGCGGCGATCAGGCTCGCCAGCACGGTGTCCACCCTGCGCTCCGTTTGCGTATTCACAGTGATGCCTTCCACGCGCTGCTCGAGGAGTCGTGCCGGCCACCACGCGCTGCCCACATCCTTCGCCGGCCCTTGCGATCTTAGCAACGATGCTTTCACGAGTCGGGCAAGCGTGTCCAGTTCTCCTACATGAAATTTCTTCGAGAAGACCAGAGTTTCGATGCCTGCGCGCTGCAGCTCCGCCGCCAGCGCCTGCATTTCTCCGCGCGCGTCCGCGAGGTGCGCGTCACTGATTCTTGGAGCTACCACGCCGCCGCGCTCGATTCGAATCTCAAGTCCGCCCAGCATCTCGGCCGCGTTTCTCATTGAATCGTACGCGCCGTCCAGGCTGTCCAGCCTGCGCGGATGATTTTTGTCATAGAATCGCTCTGCCCGGAGCAGCAGATGCAGGCTTCGCAGGGCGCGACGAACTTCGTTGGCCTTCTGGTCCGTTGCCACTGCTTGAATTCGCGTTGCTGGAGCTGCCAGCAAACGCCGCGATGAATTCGGGCCCGCAGCCGCGTCCGCTTTCGGCGAGGCTTCACGCTCTGCCTTCTGAATCGAGATGGCCGCCCGTGAAACCAAATGAGACTCTCCGCTTCCGTACCCTGTCGTTCCTACACGTTGTTTCGAACCGGTGGGAGTCTGTCGTAGCCTGCGACTACTTCGCGGCTGCGCAGGTGGTCCCTACAGATAAGGAAAGCACGCTTCCGGCCTGGTTCTGTGCCGGCTAAGTGCTTTATCCTGAATGAATACTTGATCTAGTTCTAGAACTATCGATGACCCGATGTAACAAATTGTTACGATTTCGGGAGTGGGCCTGAGACTCTCTTGGGACTCTAGCAGGGGCTAACTTCGTGTTTCTCCGGGCTCTTGGACCTTACTTGGGCCGCAGTGACTCATCAACGACGACAGTGCCACCCTCGCTCACTTGCACCGTACGCTTCGCCTGCTGATACCCGTCCAGCCGCACGGTTACGCTGTGCAATCCCGACTGAATCCGCACGCGCGCCGGTGTAAATTGCCCGGTGGACGTCCCGTCCACAAGGATTTCAGCGCCTTTTGGATCCGTATTCACCTGCGCCCAGGCAACGTGTGTCGCGGACTTTTCATTCAATGTCGCTTCCAGTTGCGTCTGGATGTTGTCCTTGATCTGGATGCCTCCGGCATACGCTTCGTAACCGGGCAGCCGCAACACCAAATTGTATTGTCCCGGCGCGAGCGGGAGCGTCACCGGTGTCTGCCCAGATTGTTTTGCTCCGTTAATAAATACGTCGGCTCCCGGCGGCTTGCTGCTGATGAAAATGCCCTTGGCGAGCGATTCGAGTTTGATCTTCTGATCCTGGACGTCGCCCGTCTTCACGAGCAACGCTGTCTGAACGGATTGATACCCTTCCTTCTGCACTTCGAGGCTGTACTGCGCCGGTGAAAGATTGTTGAAGCTGCACGGTGTCTCGCATTTGCTCAACACGCGGCCCGCCTGCCCGCGCAAAATTGCGCTCGCTCCGATGACGTCCGTGACGACGTGGATCGCACCGTGCCCCAGCTCGGGCACCGGATGCGCCCCTTCGTCCCCGCTGCCTGAAGTGCCTACCGGCGCATCGTCATATTCGATGTGATCGATTACTCGCACATCCGATGGCGCATTTCGCAGCAGGCTCAACAGTCCCGCATGCTCCGTCGGGTGCAATTTTCCCGCAAGGGTGAGCGTGTTTCCCGATCCTTGCACCCTCGCTCGCCCGCTCAAACCCTTCTCAGAGATGGCTTCCTCGATGCGTCCCTTGAACTGCGCAGCCTTCACGCTGATCGCGGGCTCCACTTTCTTGGGGACGATTTTCTCCGGCTTCAGTCCCGGAGGTTTCGTTTCTCCACTGGAAGCAGGAGCCTCGACCGTCTCTTTCGGCTGCGTCGAATTCTCGGGGTCATTTGCATTCGCGGCTGGATTCGCGTTTGAATCTTCCGGAATCGCATTCGTTGGCGCCGCCGTCGGCAACTGCCTGCCGCTCTTCACCTGCGCCTCGTGCAGCTCCCGCGCCGCTTCGAAGACCGGCCGGATCTTGTTTGCGCCGTAGGCGATCACTCCTAGCAGCAGAATCGCCGCGAGTATCGTCGCGAACAGACTCTTCTTTTTCGGCGGTTCTTTGACCGGCGCTATCGCTCCCGTACGGCGCACAACCGGCGTCTGTCCCGGGCCCATCGCCCGCGCATTCAACGAATGCGCTGGCGCATTTACGGCTGCATCGTCGCCGCTCATGCCGCGGCCCCCGGCATTCCCCGAAATCAATGTCGCCGCCGGAGAACTTCCGCCCATCACCATCGTCGATTGCGGATTGCCTCCCGCAGCGATCGAGCGATAACTCTTCAAATCCTCCAGCATCTCGCGGCAGCTCTGGTATCTCTGCTCCGGTTCTTTTTCCAGCGCCCGCATGACCACAGCGCTGATGCCCGGATGAATCGACGGATCAATCTGCCGCGGCGGCACCGGAGCTTCATTCACAATCTTGTAAATCACCGTGGTGATGTTTTGTCCGGGAAATGGTTTTTCACCGGTCACCATCTCGTACAGCATCACGCCCAGTGAAAAGATGTCGCTGCGGCCATCGACCGCGCGGCCCTTCACCTGTTCCGGGGACATGTAGCTGGGTGTGCCCATCACGTGCGCCGTTTGCTGCACCGTGCCGAACTGCAGAATCTTCGCCGTGCCGAAGTCCGTAATCTTCACCGAATCGTCGGCCGTCAGCATCAGGTTGGCGGGCTTGATGTCGCGGTGCACCACGCTGCGCTCGTGCGCGAATTGCAGCGCACTGCAAGTCTGTTCCATGATGCGCAGCGTCCGCGGCAGTGGAAACGCCTGCCCGGCATCCAGCATCGCCTGCAGGCTCTTTCCTTCCACCAATTCCATGGTGATGTAGTAGAGCCCGTCTTCTTCGCCCGCGTCGAACACCACAACGATATTGGGGTGTGTAAGCAATCCCGCCGCGCGCGCTTCCGTCTGGAATCGCGCCAGCAGCTCCGGGCGAGAGAGTCCCGTGCCCGCTTCGTTCAGCTTGATGGTTTTGACGGCGACGGTGCGCCCGATAACGGGGTCGACGGCCTTATAAACGACGCCCATCGCGCCGCGGCCCAGCTCGCTAACGATCTCGTATCTTCCCGCTTTTGTTACAGTTGGCATCGTAATTCAATTCGCCGACAGGCACAGTCGCCCTTAGTTCGCAGCGGACACGCATCCGCCGACACCCGGCCACCCTACCATCCACGGTACGCACCCAATTTTCAGTTGGTCAACGCTACCGCCGTACTAGTGTTTCGCACTCGATACGGGAGCGCCTGCCTCTAACCGCGCTTGTACCATCCCTACGGGTTGCGCACGGGTTCGCGGGGCGACATCGTCCGTTCCGGCATCGGCACGTTGGTTTCGCGCACCGGCCGATCCACCTCACCCGGTCGCGCGGGCGCCTCCAGCCCGTCCGTCAGCAGATAGCCCTGCAGCGAGAGGCCGTTGGTCCAGACGCTCTCCAGCGCCGCGATATATTCGATCTGCAATTCGAAAAGTTTTCGCTGTGAATCGAGGACCCGCGGGTGCGAAGCCAGCATCTGCCCGTATTTGTCCACCATCAATCCATACGCTTTCTTCGCGCGCGGCAACATCTCTTCTCGATATTCCGTCGCCATTAACCGCGCATTTGCGTATTGGTCCACCGCCGACGCGGCCCGTTCGCGAAGCGTCAACGAAATTCGCTTCTTTTCCTGCCCCGCGCGCTCGATGTCGGCTCTCGCCGCCGCCACATTCCCTTGATTGCGATTGAAGAACGGAATCTCGACGGCCACTTCCGCAATTCCTTCCCAGCCTTTCGCGTAAGGCACGCTCCCGAGGGTTTCGTGGTTGTATTCCAGCCCGCCGCGCAACTGTACATCCGGAATCGCTCCGCGCCTGGCCTGCATGAGAACACTCTGAGCCCGCCCCTCCGCCGCTTCGGCGATTCGAACCGCCGGACTCTCCTTCGAAATGGCCTCCACCACTTGTTCCTCGTTTAATTCCGGCCAGTCCTTTTCCAGGTCTCCCGCAACCGTCGCTATTGGCATTTCTGGCTGCCCGATCACCGCCGCAAGCGACCGCCATTCCTCGCGCAGAGTGTTCTCCTGCATTCGCGCGCTCATTCGCATGCGCTGTGCTTCCACTTCCGCCTCCAGCACTTCGCTTTCATCTGCCTGTCCCGTGTTCATCAGCCGCCGCTCGGTTTCTGCCGCATCCTGCGCAATCTTCGCCATATCCCGCCGCGCATCGAGCAACTCCTGCGCCGCCAGCACGCGCAGGAACGCGATCTTCACCGCACTCTGTACTCGTATCTTCTGCTCCTCCGCTTCCAGCTCCGCCAGTTTCACTTCTTTTCCAAAAACGTCCCGGCTCAATCCCAGTTTTCCGCCCGTAACGATCGTCTGCTGCACAAAGAATCCCTGCTTTCCGCCCCCCACCGACCCCCCTCGAATTTCATCCCCCGTGTATCCCACCGTCGGATTCGGATAGAGCCCCGCTTGCTGTTGCCGCGCCTTCGTCGCGCGAATTTCCGCTTTGGCTTGCCGCAAAGTAGGATTCGATTCACTCGCGATCTTCTGCGCCTGCTCAAGCGTGACGAGTTGCCCGTGCGCTCGTTCCTGTGCTCTCCCCAGCCGCGGGTATTCCGCCTTGATGTCGCTCATCCCGCCGCGCATCGCGTGCTCCTGCTTGGGCATCTGCATCTCTTGTGCTCGCGCGGCATTCTGCATCCACAATGTGCCCGCGACAATCAGCATTCCCAATCTCGCCATGATTCGCATCTCGTTTCCTCTTCCTCTCCGCATTCTCTGTGTCCTATGTCTTAAATCCTTTTTCCCGCTTTACGATTTTCGCGGCTGCCAATCCTGCGCCAACTCTCTCGCCATTTGTTTCTTCATCAGAATGGCGTCATATTCTTTTCCCGGCAGCACCCGAATCATCGTCATCATCCCCATCATCCCCGCGCTCCAGTTTTTCGGCAGCCCTTCGGTCTCCGGCTTTTCCACCACCTCATCCATTCCCATCTCCATGAACGCGTCCTGCGGAAACCCCGGCACGCTTGCCGCATTCGGAGCAATTGGAGAAGGATGGACGTGTTCGAACGGCAGCCTCTTTGCCAGCGACATCATCTGCCCGACCGCTTTTTCTTCCGTCTGGTCCGCCGTCTGAATCGCCCGGTCACTCAACAAGTCCATCATGCTGTTCATCATGTGGTGCGGCAGGTGGCAGTGAATCATCCACGCGCCCGGATACTTCGCTTCGAATTCCACCACGCGCGCCTGCGCCACCCCCACCAGCACCGTATTCATCGGATACCACGTCGATTCCGGCGCGCGCCCTCCCTCCGTCCCTGTCATCACGAACTGGTGCCCGTGAAGATGGATCGGATGGTGATCCATGCCAAGGTTCAAGATACGCAGCCGCACCCGGCTGCCCATCCGCGCCAGCAGCGGCGTCGTCATTGGCGCGGAAACTCCATTGAACGTCAGCCAGTTGAATTCCATCGATGCCGTATTTGGCACGGTGTTGTTGGGCAGCACCGCCCATTCCTGCAAGACCAGGCCATAGTCGTGATCCACGCGCGGCTTGTAATCCTTCTGCGGGTGCGCCACGAAAAATCCAATCAGCCCCATCATTTCCTGCATCGCGCTGTGCGCGTGATAAAAGAATGTCCCTTCTTGATGTACCGTAAACTCATAGACATATCTTTCGCCCGGCGCCACCGGCTTCTGGCTGATGTACGGCACGCCATCCTGCTCGATGGGAAGTTCCAGTCCATGCCAGTGCATGGAAGTCGATTCCGGCAGACGGTTTTCGAAAATTACGCGCACGCGCTCGCCCTGCTGCACCTGAATTGTCGGTCCCGGGCAGCTCCCGTTGTACCCCCACGCATCAATCGTCTTGAACGGCACAATCTTCTTTTTCACCGGCTCGGCCGCCAGCTTGAAGACCTTTACGGCGCCATCCATCTCATGCGGCAAATCGCTGACGTCCGGCGTCACCATCGGCTGGAACGCGCGCGGCGTCGCGTGCGCCGCGTGTTTTTCTTGCTCGCCTTCCGGCTCCGTCGCTCGTAGCGTTTCGCGCAAACTGAACAATCCTGCTCCCAGCACCGCCGCATCCTGAAAAAATCTTCTTCTCGTACCGCTCATGCTTGCCTCCTGAATTCCGTAATGCGCCTGCCCCATGAATCTGACTCGAAACGTCACGTCCAGTGAAAAAGGCTCATTCGCCTCTTGACTTCCAGTTACCCTGTGATATAATTGTCATTGGGTAAATCCACTAGTTCCCGTGGTCATCTGCTTTCTTGCTCTTCCGGCGGAAATTTCGACCTCGTTTTGGCCTAAGCGTCTTCTTTTGTTCAGATTACGCATTGCCCCGCACACAAGCGCCTTGAAAGCCGAATCTCCGTCCTTTAGAATCAATCATTTACGAATTGCCCATTTTGTAAGCCCTTTGTTTTGACATTCATGCATGCAATGGGGGGTGTACCCCCCTTTAGAGACCAAGTAAAACATCCACGGACCGGGCTCCGCCCGCCGGATCCACGAGGAAATTCCGTTCTCAAAAACTTCAAAGGGATGGAATCAGAAGCGAAGCACTACTGTGGTGAGCAGACAAGGGTGCGGCGAGAGCTGCAAATCAGGGCCACGAGCCCCGCGTTGACTCGTCATCAAAGCAGGGAACTCCGCTGAGAAAATGTCGGGCGTGCCTGCCCAGGCCAGGAACCGGGCGGAAGAAGAAAGTTCCATCAGCTTGCTCGAAGTCAGAGTGGCCGCCGGCAGTTCCGTCGCGCCGCAGCGCGCGATTCCTCGAACGTGCTGGGCATTTTGCTGTGCTGCTTCCGCGAAATGGCAAGGACCATTCACTGCGGCAGCGGATGAAGTTCGCGAGCAGACTTGAGCGGCACACAACGGCGAGCAGACTGGAGTAACAAGGAGAGCCAGGATGGTCACAACCCCGCAAACCTGGGCCAGCATGGCCTTCGTTCGTCCTGATGCCGCGAAGCTCATCATGTATCTCACGCTACGCTGCCGTATCCACCGAGTCAACCGGCCCGGTGAAGGAGCTGTTCATCACCGGCAACTTCCTAGTCGCCATAACCATGCGAGTCTTTGTCTACCACCACTTTACCCGCGAATGAGCGGTAGACGTACGTGGAGTATCCAGCGGCGAGGATCATCCCAATAATCCACCACACCAGTCCGATCTTCAAGCCGTAGTCACCCGCTTTGGCGGTTCTCACCGTCAACGAGTACACCGCATTTCGCGCCGGGAGCACCATCGGATACACGCCGAAAACGACGCTCGTCAGCATCCCCGTCAAATACGCGCAGGACGCGAGGAAAGCTTTTCGCTCATCACTTCTTCGCAACTCGAACACGACACCGGCGATTCCCGCAACGGCAAGCAGCGGAAAAACAAATCCGCCGGGCCAGGTCGTGAAGTTTTCCTTCACTTGAGGTTGTACGCGGAATGTCACCGCCGTCACCAGCGCCGTGAAAACAAGCACGCCCCACCAGGCTTGCCCAGCCAGTTTTCCCGCGCGCGAACTCACTGCGCCGCTGGTCTTCATCTGTACCCACAGCCCGCCATGCATCGCCAGCGCGAGCAACGCGAGCACGCCGACGAGGATGGTGTACCAGTCCAAAATCCCCGTTTCTTCCCCCGGGCGGAAATTGGTCCATAGCGGCTCGAAGAAGTAGCCGCTGGCATCCAGCGGCACGCCGCGCACCACGTTGCCCAGCGCCGCTCCGAAGAATACGGCCAGTAGCAGACTCGATGCGCAGAAAAGAAAATCCCACAGCGGATCCCACACCGCGCTTTTGATGTGATTCCGGAATTCGATCGACGCTCCGCGAAGAATCAGAAGCCACAAAACAATCATCAGCGGCAGATAAAAACCGCTGAACCCGCTGGCATAAAGCGCGGGGAAAGCGAAATACATCGTTCCGCCCGCCGCGATCAGCCACACTTCGTTTCCATCCCACACCGGGCCGATGCTCGCCAGAACTAGCCGCCGCTCTTCATCCGTCTTCGCCACCCACAAATGAATCGCACCAGCCCCCAGATCGAAACCATCCAGCAGCACGTACACCGCGATCATGAACGCAACGAGGCAAAACCAAATCGTTCCCATCGTCCCCTCAATCCGCTGCCAGGACGGCCGCGTCCTCGCCGCTCGGATGCGCGCCTGGTTCCGGCCCGAGTTCAATCTCGCGGTAAAACAGGAACAGCCACAGGATCCCCACTACGGTGTACAACCCCATGAACCCGATCAGCGTGAACCACGCATTTCCCGCCGCCACGCGCGGCGAGATTCCCTGCGCCGTGTGCATCAATCCATGGATCAGCCAGGGCTGCCGCCCCAATTCCGCAGTCATCCAACCCGCCGTGTTCGCAATGTATGGCAGCGGCACGCAAAGCATCAGCGTCCAAAGCATCCATCGCGAATCGTACAATTTGCCTCGCCACAAAAGCAGCGCCGCCATAACCATCACTGCAATGAAGATCGTGCCCAGCCCCACCATCACGTGATAGCTGTAATAAAGCAGCGGAATCTGATCCGGCCATTCGTTTTCTGGAAATTCGGACAAGCCCTTCACGTCCGCGCGCCACTGCCGGTACGTGAGGAAACTCAGCATGTTCGGAATTTCCAAAGGATTGTCGAGCTTTCTTTTTTCTACGTCGGGCTGCCCGAGGATCGCCAGCGGCGCACCCCGCTGTGATTCGAACAGTCCTTCCATCGCCGCCAGCGTCACCGGCTGGTGATTCGCAACAAGTTTTCCCTGCATGTCTCCGGTCGGGAAAAGTTGCAGCAGCGCCGCGATCGCACCCACCAGCACGCCCGCTTTCACAAACGTGCGGCCGTAAATTTCATCCCGTTTTGTCAGCAAATAAAACGCGCCCACCGCGGCCATCACGAAGCATCCGGTCTGCACTGCGCCCAGCATGGTGTGCGCGTACTCCCACAACGCCCACTTGTTCAGCAACAGATCCCAGAAGCTGGCGAGTTCGATCGCGCCGTTGGCGCCGAGCCGGTAGCCCGTCGGGTGCTGCATCCACGCGTTCGTTGCAACGATGAAATATCCCGAGAGCCACGAGCCCAAAAAAACTAGAAAAGCGGACAACCAGTGCCCGATGCGTCCGAGTTTTTTCTCGCCGAACAAAAACAATCCCAAAAAGCTCGACTCCAGAAAAAAGGAAAACACGCCTTCCATCGCCAGCGTCTGGCCGATCACGCCTCCTGCCGCTCTTGAAAACGCCGCCCAGTTCGTTCCAAATTGAAATTCCATCGGGATGCCCGTGATCACGCCCACAGCAAAGTTGATCCCGAAGATCCGCCCCCAAAATCGCGCCGCGCGGTTGTAGTGCTCATCACCCGTGCGCAGCGCTTTGGTCTTCAAATAGACCAGCAGCAGCGCGAGGCCCATCGTCAGTTGAGGAAAAATGTAGTGAAACGTGATCGTGAACGCGAAGTGCAACCGGTGCACATCCAGTGCTTGTTCCACGAATCACCTCGCAAGCCGGCGCGGTGTGCGGCTCCGCGGCCTTAGACTGTCCGACAAATTTGATGCTCTGGCAAAATCAAAAGTATCTTCTCATTCCGGCAATTTCTTGAATGCTTTTTCTCTGCTTCTGGCACAATCCAGACCAATTCCATCGGGTTAGGCTCTGCTCCAAGATTTGCATCCCATCGCTCGCCATTTCTGAGAATATCTCTAAGACTTAGTCTGCTCCCGCTGCATACGATGTACTGTCTTGTTTAATCTTTTCTCGGAGGCCGTTCATGAAATATGACGCAATCATCATCGGCTCAGGCCAAGCCGGTAATCCTCTCGCGCATCATCTCGCCGATCTCGGATGGTCCGTGGCGCTAATTGAAGAAAAAGATCTTGGTGGCACCTGCATCAATGTCGGCTGCACGCCGACCAAAACGATGGTTCATCGCGCGCAAGTCGCTCACTACGCGCGGAACGCCGCGCGCTGGGGCGTCAACGCCTCGAACGTCAGCGCCGATCTGGCCAAAATTGTCGCCCAAAAAGACGAAGTCGTCTTGAGCTTCCGTAACGGCCAGCAAAAACAAATAGACAAGCGCCCCAAACTTCGCCTTCATCGCGGCCACGCGCGTTTTGTCGCGGCACATCAGCTCAAGGTCGGCGAGGATTCCCTCGAAAGCGAAAAGATTTTCATCAACACCGGCGCCCGCCCGAGTATCCCGCTGATTCTCGGCCTCGAGACCGTTCCCTATCTCACCAACGAATCCGTCATGCGGCTCACCACCGTTCCCGAACACCTCCTGATCCTCGGTGGCGGTTACATCGGCCTCGAATTTGGACAAATGTTTCGCCGTTTCGGCAGCCGCGTCACCATCTTGCATATGGGCCCGCAAATTGTTGGGCATGAAGATCCCGAAATTTCCGCCGAACTCCAGAAGGCGCTCGAAGCCGAAGGAATTCAATTCGTTCTCAACGCGCGCACCTCGCGTGCTGAAGGTAAGCCCAACGCCGTTACGCTTTTCTACGCAAGCTCTGCAGGCGCGTCGAGCGTCAGCGGTTCCCATCTCCTGGTCGCCACCGGACGCAGTCCAAACACCAGCGAGCTCGGTCTCGACAAGGCCGGTATCGCCACGGACAAAAATGGTTTCATCAAGGTAAACAGCCGCCTCGAGACCACCGTCCCCGACGTCTGGGCGCTGGGCGATTGCAAAGGGGGCCCCGCTTTCACCCACATTTCCTACAACGATTTCCAAATTGTTTACGGCAATCTCGTCGAAGGGAAAAAGCTTTCAACAGAAAATCGTCTCGTGCCGTATTGCCTTTTCACCGATCCGCAGCTCGGGGGCGTAGGCATTACGGAAAAAGAAGCGCGCGCGAAAGGCCACAAATTGAAAATCGGAAAATGTCCGATGACGCATGTCGCACGCGCCATCGAGCGCGACGAAACCGCTGGCCTGATGAAAGTCGTTGTCGATGCTTCGAACGACCGCGTCCTCGGCGCTTCCATCCTGGCCACCGAAGGGGGAGAACTGGTGCAGATTCTCGGCACGCTCATGCTTTCGAAACAGCCGTACACGCTTCTAAAGGGCGCGGTGTACATCCACCCGACGCTCGCCGAAGGTTTTTTCGCGCTGATGCAGGATGTCAAGCCGGTGGACTAGCGCACTCTTGCGAAAATCATGGCGGGACCGGGCGGACTTGAACCGCCAACCTAGAGTTTAGGAAACTCTCGCTCTATCCAGTTGAGCTACGGCCCCGTCTCTCCATTGTAATACTTCCCGCACTTTTCAGTTCTGCCCGGCTTCTTCCCAGTCAGGCCGCGAGGTCCATGGCGTCGGAGGCGCCGCAGGCCCGGGCGTCTACCCCCGGGCGATCCGGAATCCGTAGTCCGCGTATTGAAACTCCGGCGGAATGCTGGAGCGCGCCGCGTTGCGCGTAACCTTAATATGGTGCCGCCAGGACCCGCCACGCGAAGCACGGCGGCTGCCGCTCCCAGGCCCTTGCGGATTTCGTTCCGGAGAGTGAGCGTAGTAGGCGTCGTCGTACCAGTCCGCGCACCATTCATGAACGTTGTCGCCGAGATTGTAAATCCCATACGCACTCGGCGCATACAAACCTACCGGCTCCGGGCCATTCTTCCACCGCGTAGCGTAATCAGGAACAAACTCGGGCGGCGCGTCTCCCCACGGATACAGTAAACCCTCAACGCCGCCCCGGGCCGCGCGTTCCCATTCGGCTTCCGTCGGCAAGCGATACTGTTTGCCCGTCGCGCGGCTCAGCCAATCGCAGTAGGCTACCGCCTCATCCCAGGACACCGAAACCACCGGCATCCGCGGATCATTGAAATTCGCATCATTCCGGTGCGGCGGCGGCGCACCGCCTGTCGCAGCAAGAAAGCAACCATACTCCGCGTTCGTCACCTGGCGCGCAGCCAATTCGAACGCGTTCACCCACACCCGGTGCACCGGCTTCTCATCATCGCGCCCAGTCTCGCAACCCATCCCGAACCAGCCCTCCGGGATGCGCACCATCACCGGTTCGATGATCCCGCCGTGCGCCCCACTCACACTCGCCCCGCTCATCCTCGATGCCGCTGCCATTCTTTCTTTCCTATTTCTCCCACATCCGGAATCCGCCCAGAAACGCATTTTCATTGCTGCCCAACCGTGCGCCGTCAGGCAGCTTCTTCAATTTCTTGATGTTTCCCCCGCCCAGGACGACGTAATCGGCTTCCAGAGCAGCCCTGAGTTTCTTCGTAACTTTCGCAACGTGCCCACGCCATTTTTTCTTCCCCAATCGTTCGAGCCCGCGCAGGCCGAGATAATCTTCGTAAGTTTTCCCGTTTTTGTAGCTGAGGTGTGCCAGCTCCATCGGCTCCAGCATTCCATCCACAATCATCGCCGATCCCAGCCCCGTCCCAAGTCCTAGGAAAAGCATGCGCCCGCCCTTATAACTGCCCAGCGCCTGCATCGCCGCGTCGTTGAGTATCTTCACGGGGCAGCCAAAAGCTTTGCTGAAATCAAATCTCATCCACCCGCCCCCCAGGTTATGCGGCTCGCGTAACGGGTGTCCGTTGATGATCGGCCCGGGATATCCCAGGGACACGCAGTCAAACTTCCAATCCTTCACGCACTCTTTAACCACCCGCACCATCTTGCCCGCCGTCATCGTGGGCCCGGAGGGAATTTTGCGCACCTCTTTTTGCC
>JBARRT010000136.1:0-3785 GCA_049644365.1 Candidatus Acidiferrum sp.
TGCTTCGATTGCCTACGATCCGCGGGAACGGCGGTTTGTGAACAACAACAATAGTTCGGCAGGATCCACTATGAAAACGGGGGAATCCCGCTCCGAAAGCGGACAAACGGGCGTCGCTTCAGCCACGCGCACCGGAAACGTGCAAAGTAGAACTCCAAATCCAGCCGGCGCTTCGTCGCCGCGCGCTTCCTCCGCTCCTCCCGCGACGCGCACAGCAGCTCCGCCGCCTGCGGCACGCAGTGTGAGCTCGCCACCGGCACCGCGTTATTCGGGTGGCGCACAGGGCGGCTCCAGCGGTTCCAGCGGCAGAAGCGGTGGCGGTGGTTCCACGTATTCGGGCGGAAGCAGTGGGGGACGCTCTTCTAGCGGCTCAAGCGCTCCCTCGCGCCCATCCGGCGGCCGACCGCACTAAGCAATTCAAACGCAAAGTGGCTCGGGATATGAGTGTCACGAAAAAATCATGCCGGCGTAACCGACGACCGCATCACGATCGCCGGAAACATCCGCTGACGTGGCGTACTTCACCAAGTCCGAGTTTTTCGCCCCAAGCGCGTTGAGTGCGGTAAGCATCGCCACGGCCGGGCCCAGCCCGCACATCGAAACGTTTTCATTCCGGCAGGTATCAAAAAGACCGCGAGGATTCCGCGCCAGCAATTGCGCGATGGCTTTGTGGTCTTTGACGCGCGTGGTGGCATCGTCTTCGTAGTGATTCAAGTCGGAAGTTGTGAGCAGAAGAACGTCTTCTTTCACGGCTTCGAGAACTTGAGCAAGCGCTTCCCCGACAGTTACGAGGTCCTCGAAGCGCACGGTTCCGAGAGCGACAGGAACGAAGGTGAAGCCCGGTACGAGCACCTGGAGAAATGGCAACTGCACTTCGAGAGAATGCTCCGCGCTGTGCGCTACGCTATCTTCGCGCAGGAGCGGACACGCTTTTCGCAATGCGCCCGCCAGCGCTTCGTCAATCGGAGCATCCCCGAGCGGCGTGCGCCACGCCCCGCTCGACAAAATGGCCGCCGGCTCTCCTCGCGGATAATGACGCACTCCGAGAACAAGGATTCGCTTCGGTAGGGCGGTGCGTGCAAATACTGCGCCCGCGACGTGGCCGGAATAAATATATCCCGCGTGCGGCACAAGACAGGCCCTTACTCGAACAGGTGCCGCCTGTGAATCAGCTTTGGCGTACTTGTGAACGAGAGCGGTCAGTTCGGCGGGATCGGAGGGATAAAAGCGTCCAGCGACAGCGGGAAGGCGAAGCATACTGCGGAACCGCAAGTCAGACAGGCTTTGAAGGTTTGCCTTTAATCTTGATCGCTTTCACCGTTGCGGGGTCGTAAAAAATCGTCACTTTGTCGCCCCACTGGTAGCCGCCCTTGTCAATGATCTGCTGCATCTTTGCAGCCGCAGCTTCCGAAAGCGGAAAGGTCTGGATGGACAAATCGTTGCCCCTCGCGCGCACGGTGATCTGGGCGATGTTGGCATGCTGTACGTAACCCTCAAACTTGACCTGTCCAGTAGCCTTCGGTTTTGGCTTTATTGCGTTGATGATGATGGGGACCGCAGTATCGATGATAATCGGCGTAACCGGACCCTGCGCGGCGGCGGGGGAAGAAAAGATCCCGGCTGCCAGCATCAGGGGCATGCCCAACCGAACGATCCTGAGGAAAATCTTCATTCGAGCTCGTCCGTGGCGATCCGTAAGGACTTCAGAAAGCGCACATCCTGAGGAGTCATCGCCAGCTTAGGCGCCGTCTTCCGGTCATTTTCTTCCAAAGACGATTCCTGATCCACCTGAATTCTTAGTGACTCTAGGAAACGCCGGTCCTGCGTCGTCAGTTTCGCAGCTTCCGCGGCTGCGGCATCGCGCTTGGCGAGCCCGATGGTGGCGTCGAGCTTGAGCACGATGTCGTACCCATGGGCACGCACTCCGGCAATGGCACCGGTAATACGATCGGAGTCGGACACCGTGTCATTGATCGCGTGTCCCAGTTCACGGAGCAAGTTTTTCAGGTGATCGTCGAGTTGCAAGGCCGGTTCTCCCGTACTTCTTGGGCCATTCTAGGCCCACCACTAGTTGGATACAATAGAGCTTCGCTTCGTTGTCTCCAATCCGTCCACAGTACCATTGAACAGGGTTCACGCGCCGGGAGAGCAGGTTCTCTCCTCCCGGATTCCTGTAGACAGCTTCGTTTTGCGTTAAGATGTTTTCATGTCCACGGCAGTAAGCGCGAGCGCTGCGCCGCAAAGACGGGGCGGTTTCGGGCGCCTCTGGCGCGCGCTGCGGCAGCTTTTTCACGAAATCGTCGGCGCGGTTTTTGCAGTGCTTGCGCTCGGCTGGCTCAATACTGCCCTTCGCGCCTGGACGCGAGATGCGGCTCGCTGGCTCGTCGCCATCCCTGTCGCGGTGGCGTTGTTGTTTGTGTTTTTTTCCGTGACGTCGTTTCGCAAGGCGCGCAGGCTGTGAAACCGAATCGCGGCACATCTCGGCAGCCGGGGGAATTCCAGCTTCGAGATCACATGGCTGACACGAAATCCAAATCCTCCGGCACCGCCGAGCGTAAGGAAAAATTCACAACACTTTCCGGTATTCCGGTTGAGCGTGTTTATTCTCAGGACTCCTTTGGCGATTCCGAGACGGAGGAATCGATCGGTTTTCCCGGGGAATATCCTTTCACTCGTGGGATCTACCCGACGATGTACCGCGGCCGCCTCTGGACCATGCGGCAGTATGCGGGCTTTGGCAGCGCTGCCGAGTCGAATCAGCGGTATCGCTATCTTCTGAGCAAGGGCCAGGCGGGACTTTCGGTGGCTTTCGATTTACCCACGCAAATCGGCATGGACTCGGATCATGCGCTGGCGCTCGGCGAAGTTGGCAAAGTTGGTGTGGCGATTGATTCGCTCGAAGACATGGAAACGCTTTTCAGCGGCATCCCGCTCGAAAAAGTTTCCACCTCGATGACCATCAACGCCACTGCGGCGATTTTGCTATGCCTTTATGTCGCAGTGGCGAAGAAGCAAGGCGCGAACCTGGCGAAAATCTCCGGCACGGTGCAGAACGACGTACTGAAGGAATACATTGCGCGCGGGACGTACATTTATCCGGTGCGGCCGGCGATGCGCATCGTCACGGATATCTTCGCGTGGTGCCGCGAGAACCTGCCCAAGTGGAATACCATTTCGATTTCCGGCTATCACATCCGCGAAGCCGGCTCGACGGCCGTCCAGGAAGTTGCGTTCACGCTTGCCGATGGCATCGCTTACGTCCAGGCCGCGCTCGATGCCGGGCTCGGCGTGGATGAATTCGCGCCGCAGCTTTCTTTTTTCTTCAATGCGCACAATGACCTGCTGGAAGAAATCGCCAAGTACCGTGCGGCGCGACGGCTCTGGGCGCGCATCTTGGCAGAACGCTTTGGGGCAAAGGATCCGCGCTCGCAAATGCTGCGCTTTCACGCGCAAACGGCGGGTTCGTCACTCACCGCGCAGCAGCCGGAGAACAACATCGTGCGTGTGGCGATTCAGGCGCTTGCGGCAGTTCTCGGGGGCTGCCAGTCCTTGCACACAAATTCCTTGGACGAGGCGCTGGCATTGCCTACCGAAGACTCGGCGCTCATCGCGCTGCGCACGCAGCAGATCCTCGCTCACGAGACCGGAGTTACCAACACAGTCGATCCCGTTGCGGGCTCGTACGCCATCGAATCTCTCACCAACGAGATTGAAGCGCTCGCTGGGCTTTACATTTCGAAGATCGATAAGATGGGAGGGACGCTGCGCGCGATTGAATCCGGGTT
>JBARRT010000137.1:0-21498 GCA_049644365.1 Candidatus Acidiferrum sp.
GCTGATAGGCAGGAGGGACCATGGCCGAGGTCGGACTCCTGCCTTTTGCGCGCGTGGCACTGCAAGTGGCCGCGCAGGTTTTGCCGCCCTACCGCACGCGTTTCAGCAAACATCAGTTCACCCAACCGCAGTTGCTGGCGGTGCTCTGCCTGATGCGTTACGAAGACTGGACGTTCCGGGATGCCGAGACGCGCTTGCGCGAACACCAGGAACTGCGGGCCGCCTTGCAGCTGACGACCGTGCCCGATTACACCACGTTGTATCGCTTCTTGCGGCGGCTGCAAGACGACACCGTCGATCGCGGCCTGCATGAAACCGTGCGTCGTCTCCGACAACGGCGACGCCGAGCGGTGGTGGTAGCGGTCGACGGGACGGGCCTCTCATACAATTCCGTCAGCAGTTTCTTCATACGGCGCGTGGAACAGCAAGCCCAGCGCAGTCCGCGCCATCGTCATTGGTTGAAGTGGGTGATCGTGGTGGATGTGCAGCAGCAGATTTTGTTGGCGCAGCGGGCCCATCAGGGACCCGGGTCGGACGTGCGCTTTCTGCCGCCCTTGCTAGATGTGGCCGCCCGCGGCGCGCCCATACGCCTGGTGCTGGCGGATGCGGAGTTCGATTCCGAACCCAATCACCAGCACATTCGGCAACGTCTGGGAGCGCAGAGCATCATCCCGGCCAAGCGTCGCGGTGTGCCCAACGGCGAAATTCGCAATCTGATGTTCCGCCGCTTTCCAGCGAAGCCCTACCGCCAGCGCGTCAAGATCGAAACCACCTTCTCCGCGGTAAAACGCAAACTCTCTTCGCGGGCCCCCGGCCGCACCCTGTCTATTCAGATTCGCCAGGCCCTCCTGCTCGGCCTTGCGTTCAACCTCTATCGCTTGAGGCACCCCTCTCAAGGCGAGGATGTCAACAGAGCCAGTGTTGAAAACAAAGGACTTATTGAGACACTAACTCCCTTTAGAATCAACACTTACAAAAAAACAGGGGGGAGGGGTGGTTATGGTTAACTAGATCTTGGTTCATCACGACCGAAGCAGGGAATCACCGGCAATTTCCGGCCTTTCTCGGAAAGGTCTTCCTTGCCCCTTGCTTCCCTCGGAGTTTCGAACTTCCGTGTGGAAGGATCAGCTAAGCGTCTCGCTAGTTTCTTACGCGACGCTGCTACTCCCTGCTATATAGGACACGAAGGCCTTCCATGAAAAGGTTGTTGCTCTCCTCGTACCGCGTTACTTCTCCCGCCCGGTCGCAGTCGCGCTGACGCCGCAAAAAAACGGCGAACCTGGTTTTTTCACGCTTGGATTTGTGATAGAGTCCCCTCCGAACGGGACCGACTTTGTCCCCCGCTATATAGGAGACGGAGGCATTGCTGTGAAGGGAATTGGTGGCTTTGTCGTAGCTTTGCTACTGCTCGGGTCTAGCGCAGCAACTCAGACGCCTCGGGAGAGCGGATGGGTTGCTCTTTTCAACGGGAAAGATCTGACCGGCTGGAAGAAGAACGGAGAAGAGAAGTGGATCGTTGAAGGGGGCACCATTCTGTGCGAAAGCACGGCCAACAAGTACGGCTACCTGACCACCGAGAAGAGCTATCGCGACTTCGATCTGCGCCTAAAGTTCGAAGGCGAGGCGGCCGGTAACAGCGGTGTATTCTTACACGCACGGATTACCGGCATCGACCCACAGCACGGTCCGGACATTGAAGGAATGCAGGTGGAGGTGGACCCTGGCGCCGGCAAGCACACCGGCGGGCTTTATGAAAGTGGCGGCCGCGGCTGGGTGATGATGCCCACTGCGGAAGGGGAGCAGGCGCTGAAGTCCGGCGGGTGGAACGACCTCGAAGTGTCGGTGCAAGGCAATCACATCGTGACTCGTCTGAATGGTGTAAAGGTTGCGGACTATACGGACGCGGCGCCCAAATTCACCAATGGCGTGATTGCCCTGCAGATTCATACGGGCGGCGGCGTAAGGATGAGATGGAAGGACATACTTATAAAGGAGAAGTAAGGGCTCTAGCGTGTGCCGTACCTGGCAACCACAAAGCAGCCCACACGATTCGTTATCATGAACAAACAGAACCGTCGCGCCTTTCTTCAAACCTCCGCAGGAGCTTTGGCAGTTGGCCTGAACCCGGCAGCGCTTGCCACTCTGCGGGCTAGTGCTGGGGCGGCCAAGTTAGCGCCAGGAGCAAGCCCAGCGCAGAAAGCTCAGTCGGTGGCTTCCAACGAGGGCAAGAAGCCGCTGCGCCTCGGCCTGATCATCGGTATTGGAAAAGATCCCGACGCTGCGATGGCCCAGGTTCACGATCTTGGCCTGCCGACATGCCAGGCTTTCGTGGACGATTTCGAGCCGGGGCTGGTGGTCCGGTTGCGCCAGGCACTCGAGAAGTACAGGATTGAGGCCACCTCCCTGGTCGTCGGTGGGCCGGGGAAGGAAGTGTGGGATTTCTACCAGGGGCCGCTGACCATCGGCCTGGTTCCACGCGAGACGCGCGCGGCGCGCATCGCCCACATCAAAAAAGCCTCGGATTTTGGCAAGCAGTGTGGCATCCCGGCGGTGCAGACTCACTGCGGATTTATACCCGAAAATCCCAACGACCCGGTGTATAAGGAAACGGTGACGGCTATGCGCGAAGTCGGCGCATACTGCAAGCATAACGGCCAGAATTTTCGCTACGAGACCGGACAAGAAACTCCGATTACGTTGGTGCGTGCCATTCGGGATGTCGGCTTGGACAACCAGGGCGTCAATTTCGATCTCGCCAATCTTATTCTCTACGGTAAGGCGAATCCCGTCGACGCGATTGAGCTCCTCGGCCCCTACGTGCAAGGGATTCACGCGAAGGACGGACTCTGGCCGACGAACCCAAAGGAGCTCGGCGAAGAAGTTCCCATCGGCAAGGGCAAGGTGGACTTTCCGCGCATCATCGCGCGCTTGAAGGAGCTGGACTATCGCGGCGCCGTCACGATCGAGCGAGAGGTTTCAGGCCCGCAGCAAGTGGAAGACGTGCGGGCTGCCAAATCTTATCTGGAGAAGCTGATCGGATAGTTCGCGGCGGTCTGCGGCGGGGCGTGCACGAAGTTCGTGCAAAAGGAAACGGGAGCGGGCTGGGAAGTTGCATTGAATCTGCTTGGCACACGGAGGATACATGTCAGACGATGTAAAGCAACGAGCAAACTCCTCAGGCAAACTTGATCGTCGTAAATTTATCGGCGTCGCCGCGGGCACTGCGGGCGCGATGTTTATCAAGCCGGGGCTCGTCCACGGCACGGCTGCCAACTCCGCCGTTCGCGTCGGGCTGCTTGGTTGCGGCGGGCGCGGCACCGAGGACGCGTCGAATCTCGTCGACACCGGGGGCGCTCGTGTTGTCGCCTTGGCCGATTTGTTTCAAGACCAACTCGACAACGGCCGAGCGCACTTCGACCAGATGCAGCAGACCAAAGGCTATTCAGCTATAGACGCGTCGCAGCTCTTTATTGGCCCCAGCGCTTACGAGAAGATCGCGTCCTCCAAAGAATTGGACGCGGTCGTAGTCGCTACGCCGCCCTATTATCATCCCCGGCATCTGGAGGCCGTGATTGCGGGAGGCAAGCACGTTTATCTCGAAAAGCCGGTGGCCGTGGACGTACCTGGAGCATTGAAGGTGATTGAAATCGGCAAGCGCGCCCAAGGGAAGCTGAGCCTGGACGTGGGCTTCCAGATCCGCGATTGCCCGCCTTTTGTTGAAATGGTGAAGCGAATTCACGGCGGGGCGCTGGGCAATATTATTTGTGGCGAATCTCACTATTTCGCGGGGTACTTGGACCGGCCGGCTTGGCCGGACGCCACGCCTGTGGAGCGGCGCCTTCGCAATTGGGTGTATGACCGCGTGCTTTCCGGCGACATCATCGTGGAACAGAACATTCATGTGATTGATATTTGCAATTGGGTGTTAAAGGCTCATCCGCTGAAAGCCTCGGCAACCGGGGGGCGTGCAGGACGTCCCACCGACGGGGACGTCTACGGAAACTACAACGTGCTCTTCCACTATCCGGATGGCGTGGACATCACCTTCAGCTCCACGCAGTTTTCCAAGGGTTGGTGGGATGTGACCGAGCGATTCTTTGGGACGAAAGGGACTTCACAGTCCCCGTATACTGGCCCGCTCGGCATCTGGGGCGACGAACCCTGGCAGGCTGATGGCACTCCCGCGAAGGACGCTGGGCAGACGGCGTTTTCCTCGACAGGGAAGTTCACTTCGAACCTGGAGTTTGCGGACCAGGAGAAGAAGAAAGCGTTCGTCGAAAGCATCGCCAGCGGCAATTTCCATAATCAAGCCGATAAGGGCGCCGAATCCGCCTTGTCCTGCATGATGGCGCGCACGGCCGCCTATTCGGGGCGTGAGGTGACCTGGGAAGAGACGCTGAAGTCCCGGGAGACGTGGGATGCGAAAATTGACCTGAACAAATTGCGCTGACTTTGCGCTCATGGATTTCATGGTGTCTCCTGAACCGATTCCGGCGGTGGGCCCTGCCGGGAAAGAATCCGCGGGGAACGACGGAGTTTCGAAAGCTCTTTTGAGGTGCACATGTGCAATCCTTCGCGCCGTGAATTCCTGAAATCCACCGTGACGACAGCCTGCTCCGCGGGGCTCAGCGTTTGCGGCTTTGCGGACTTGCTTGCAGCCTCTCCCGCGCCACGCGGCACGCTCGCGCCGCCGGCAACCCTGCCGATCAAGAAGGGTGTGCTACTCGATATGCTGCCCGCCAAGCTGAGTATTGCGGACCGCATGAAAATGGCGCGCGAAGTAGGCTTCGAGGTGATGCAAGCACCCACGACGCCCGACGAGCACAAGGCCGAGGAGATCAAGAAAGCTGCTGACGGCGCGAACATTCGTATCGACTCGGTGATGAACATGGACCACTGGAAGTACCCGCTGTCGTCGAGCGATGCTGCGGTCGTGGAAAAGAGCCTGGCAGGGATGCGGACGTCACTGCACAATGCCAAGCTCTGGGGTTCCGATGTGGTGCTGCTTGTCCCTGCTGTCGTCAATCCGCAGACTTCCTATCGTGACGCCTGGAGTCGTTCCCAGAAGGAGATCCGCAAGCTTCTTCCACTCGCTGAGGAGCTGAAAATTGTAATCGCCATCGAAGAAGTGTGGAACAAGTTTCTATTGAGCCCCATGGAGATGGCCAAGTACATTGGAGAATTCCAGAGCCCGTGGATTCAGGCCTGGTTCGACGTCGGTAACGTGGTGCTTTATGGCTATCCGCAGGACTGGATCCGCACCTTGGGGAAAAGCATAGTCAAGGTTCACCTGAAAGACTTCAAGCGCAAGGAAGACGGATACGCTTGGGTGAACCTCGGTGATGGCGATGTGGATTGGGGAGCCGTGCGTGAGGCCTTTCGCGAAATCGGGTATTCGGGGAGCGCCACCGTCGAGCTCGAGGGGGGCGACGAGGCTTACCTTCGAGACGTGAGCCGGCGCGTGGACCGGCTCGTGCTGGGGCGCACCTGAGCACAGTCGCGGAACAGGAATATTTCCATTTCCCACGGGCTAAGAAAACAACCAGAGATGGGCAGAGCTTCAAAATAGGCGGGAAAATTCTGGACACATCCCCGCAGTCCAATGACAATTTCACATATGGGCCATCCACTACAGGTGTGTAACCGAAGGGATTTTCTGAGTGGAGCGTGCGCTTTTCTTCTTCTGCAGTCCCGCAGAAAGAACCTCCCGCCGGCGCTGCCGTCCCTGCTGAGTCCCATTCGCTTTCGCGAGGTTGCGAATCAGGCCGGGCTGAATTTTGTGCTCCAGAACAATCCCACGCCGCGTAAACACATGATCGAAACCATGCCCGGTGGCGTTGCCGCTTTCGATTACAACGGTGATGGGCTGACAGACATATTTTTTACAAACGGCGCGTCGATTCCTTCGCTAGAAAAGGATTCGCCAAAATTTCTCAACCGGCTTTACCGGAACGACGGCGGGATGAAGTTCACCGATGTTACGTTGGAGGCCGGAGTGGCGGGCGCGGGCTATTCGATGGGCGTCGCGGCGGCAGATTACAACAACGATGGCTACATGGATTTATTTGTCGCCGGCGTCTACCGGAACATTCTCTATCGCAACCTGGGCAACGGCAAGTTTGAGGACGTAACCGAAAAGGCTGGCATCAAGAGCGACAAGTGGTCGGTTGCGGCCGGTTGGTTCGACTATGACAACGATGGATGGCTGGATCTGTTCGTAGTCAATTACGCCCACTGGACGCCCGACTTTGATCGCTTTTGCGGCGAGCGCGACCGCAACCTGCGCGTCTACTGCCACCCCAAGTATTTCGAGGGGTTATCCAACACGCTCTACCGGAACCGTCGCGATGGGACTTTCGAGGACGTCACTGTGAAGGCAGGCCTTGCCGGGCACATTGGCCGCGGCATGAGCGCCGCTTTTGCTGACTATGATAACGACGGACTGATGGACGTTTTTGTTACGAACGACAATATGCCGAACTTCCTGTTCCACAATCGCGGCGACGGAACGTTTGAGGAGGTGGCGCTTCAGTCCGGCGTGGCTCTTACGAACAATGGACTGCCAGTGGCCAGCATGGGGGCGGACTTTCGCGATTATGACAATGACGGCTTGCCTGACCTCAGCGTCACTGCCTTGGCAGGTGAAACGTTCCCATTGTTCAGGAATATGGGCAAGGGTTTATTTCAAGACGCAACGCATCAAAGCCGGTTGGCTACCCTGACCACCACGCGCAGTGGCTGGAGCAACGGCTTCTTTGATTTCAACAACGACGGCTGGAAGGACCTTTTTACCGCCAATTCGGACGTCAATGACCTAATTGACTTGTTTCAAGCCACGCACTACAAGCAGCCCAACAGTCTCTTTGCTAATCTTGGGAACGGCACGTTTGCGGACGTTTCGGCGGAAGCTGGCCTTACCATCTCCCGCGCCCACCGCGGCAGCGCCTTTGCGGATTTTGATAACGACGGAAAAATCGATGTCGTCGTAAGCGCGCTTGGCGAGCCGGCAGAGCTTTGGCAGAATATCAGCCCCGATGTCAACCACTGGCTCATCCTGAAGCTGATTGGCACCCGCAGTAATCGCGACGGCATCGGTGCTAAGGTCCGGCTAGGCAGTCAGTCCAACCACATGACCACAGCCGTGGGCTACGCTTCGTCCAGTTCGCAGGGCGTCCACTTCGGAACCGGTAGGCTAGAAAAGATAGATCAGATAGAGATTCGCTGGCCAAGTGGTACCGTTCAAGTGCTGCGAAACGTTGCTACTAACCAGGTTCTCGAAGTCCACGAGCCCTCGAAATGAATTGGACACTGCAGGGTTTCTAAGGTGGTGTGATCTCCACCTCCTGTTTTGAGACCTCTCTCGCCGCCGCCGCTGATCCCTGAATTTTCTGATAATCCGCGAGGACCTGTTCCGCGAGCTCTGGCTGGCCGTTCGTCTGGTAGGCTCTCGCGAGCTGGTAATGCAGGCTGCCGTCTTCGTCGGTGGCCAAAGCCATCTTAAGATGTGGAATTGCTTCGGCAGCCTTTCCGGCGGCCAGGTCTGCGCGAGCAAGGGACTTATGCGCAGCCAGCAGTTTCGGGTCGCGGTCCACGGCGCGCTTGAGCAGGGGGATTGCCTCTTCTGCCCGCTGCAGGTCGAGCAGAGTGTCGCCCACCAGATAACTCAACTCTGCGGACGCCGGCCGCCGCCGCAGGAGATCCTGGAACAAGGGCAGAGCCCCAGCATAGTCCTGGCTGAATTTAAGACTGATGGCAAGCTGTTTCTGAATCTGTGGATCGCCGGGAGAAAACTTCCGGGCTTCCCTCCATTCGCCCGCGGCTTCGGCGTATCTTTTCTGGCCGCTGTAAATATGGGCTTTCAACTCGTGCTGTTCCCTAGAAGGCGGCAAGCGGCCAAGGCGGGTGAAGGCTTGGAGAGCCAACTCGTTGTAGGCTCGCGAGCGCCAATAGTACGACTCAGGAGTATTCGCACGTTGCGCGGAGACGACAAGCCCACTGTATTGTCCCGCCCGGAACTCGCACTCGAGTGTTTGCGTACGACAATCCGGTTGGGGAAGCTGGCGCTCCTTCTCTTCTTCGACATTCGCCCAGTCCAGATGTCCGCTCTGGCGATAGATCTCCGCCACAGCCGCGTGCAAACTCCGCATCGTTGGCATCTTCTCCAACGCTTGACGGTACAAATAAAAAGCGCTTGAGAACTGCTGCTCGCGGAGTCGAGCTTCCCCCACCAGCACCAACCAGTACACAGAGTCTGGTGCAGTCTTCTGCAGCTCATCGAATGCGCGCAAAGAGAGCGATTCGTAGCTGCGCCCCAGTCCGTACCAGGCCGGCGAACTTTCGGGATCAAGATCAGCGAGCTTCCGATACTGATCGGCTGCCTCTGCGGCGCGGTCGAGCGATAGCAAAGCGCCGGCGAGCATCTCCAGCGCGCCGCGGTGATCCGGCTGCAGGCCTAAGACCATCTTGAGCGCCTCGACGGCTGCGGGCACCTTGCCCAGTTGCAGACGAGCTGCGCCGAGAAAAAGCCAGGCGGGCGCCAGTTTGGGATCAAGCTTCACCGCCGCCTGCAATTGCGAGATGGAGTTGCGCTCGTCCCCGGCCATGTGGAGCGCCATTCCGAGGTTCAACAGCAGACCGGGATTGTTGGGCATGGCCTGATTCAATTCGCGGTAGAGAGGAACGGCCTCTGCAAACTTGCCATCTGCCATGAATTCCTTGGCGCGTTGCGACTTCATGGCCAAGTCGTCGGATTGCCCGAAGCTGCTCGAGGGTGACAGGATCGAAATGAGACAGAAGAGGAATGCCTGCGCAGCTTTCACCAGTGTCCCCACGCTCCAAACTGGAAGTAATTATATGCCGATGCCTTCTGGGGCGTCATCACGCAAATCGTCAGCGCCGTTCACTAGCAGGGGCTAAACGCTGGAGATAGGGATAAAAAACAAAGAGCGCGGGCTGTTATGCCTGCGCCCCAAGAAAAAACGGGACACGCGCCGTCGCGTGCCCCGCCATATTTGAGTGGATTCACCAGATCAGAACGCCACGCGGACTCCCAAGCGGAACTGCCGCTCGTCATCCTTGGCGCCGGTGATTACCAGGAAGTTCCCGCTGCTGCGGGAGCCCGTCGGATTCTTGAAATGTGGCGAGTTGAAGAAATTGGCAGCGTCCGCGCGGAGCTGCACGTCGAACCGCTCGGTGAATTTGAACGTGCGGAATAGGCTGAAGTCCATATTCACGGAACCCGGTCCGTATAGCGTGTTGCGGCCTACGTTGCCATAACCAACGCGAGTCACGGGTGCAAATGCGGTGGGGTCATAGAAAGGCTGGCCCGTACCGACTCCACCGAGCTTCTTGACAGGCCCGACTTGGTCGGGAGTCTGCCGCTGACCGACGGCGTTCAGCGAAGCACCGGACGCCGTCAGGGAAAAGGGCTGGCCGTGGATCGCGCTAAAGATCCCGCTTACTTGCCAGTCACTTAGAATCTTCGTAGCCGCGCCGCCCCCGTTCGCCCACGGCTTGTTCTTACCGACGGGCAGTTCGTAGATGTATGCCAACTGGAAGATGTGCGGGGTATCGTAACCCGCCACGGCACGGTTGCGCCGGAGGATGTTGGGATCGTTCCAGGCTAGCCCGGCCCACCCGTCATCATCCGTCCAGTTGATGGCTTTCGAGTACGTGTAGGCGCCCTTAACCATGAAACCCTTCGAGAACTGGCGGGTGAGGGCAACCTGCAGGGAGTGATAGTTGGCGCTCAACCAACCTTGAAAGAGAAGTGTGTCCGAAGTACGGCCAAAGGCCGGTACCAGGCAGGTTTTCGTCGTAAAATTTGCGGTCTTACAGTTCAAGGGCTGCCCCAATTGGCCCGTGCCGGGCTGGGAGGCATTGATATTGAGATCAGCGAACTGATGAACAGTCTGAGTGCCAACGTATCCCGCAGACACGAGGAAATTAGCAGGAAGCTTGCGCTCCACCACGAGATTCCAGGACTCGATGTAACCTCGCTTTAGCTCGCCAGGGCCCACGGTGCGCTCCAAGGCTTGCGCAGGCAGCGGAATTGTCCCACTGCTGATGTTGGGACAGCAAACAGATGGGATGCCGACTGGAATGGGTCCGCCGGGAAGCGGGGAAGCCAAAGGCGAAAACGATGAGAACGGAGCAAAGCTGTTTGCTCCGACAAAGTTCGAACCCACGGTGAGTGGGTAGAAACCGCGAAGTGGCCGGGCCAGAGGCAGCGGATCGACTGATATGCCGAAGCCCGCTCGCACCACGGTGTCGTTGTTAATCTGGTAAGCCAATCCGATCCGAGGGGCGAATAGCTTCTTGCTCGTGGTGACCCCGAGGCTCGCAGGATTGCCCCCGATACCTCCGAGGAGCACGTTGTTCGTGGTGAAGTCATAACGATCAAACTTGAAAGCGCCGTTCCGCGTCATGAGCGGATAGTATTCGTATCGGAGGCCGAGCGTGACAGTCAACTTCGGCGTGACACGATAGCGGTCCCCGACAAACCACCCGAATTGCCATTCGCGGGCCGTGGCTTTGATAAATTGTTCGCTCCTGCCAACTCCCACGGCCCCTCCAGCGCTCACACCCAGTTCGCCAGCAAGGCCGAGTTCGAATTGCGCCAGAGCATTGTACTGGTTTGGAGCGGCCCCTCCATTCAGCGCCGTCGCACCACCTCCGAAGTCAAACTCTCCGCGCGGGCCGGCGCCAAGTTCTGGCTGCCAGTGGTTCAGGTGGTGATGGACGATGTCCGTCCCGGCGCTAATCTGGTGTTTGCCATGCGACCACCGGACGTTGTGCGAGGTGGTGAAGCTCCAGTCATTGCGGAAAGCGGGGTTCCATCCCTCAGAGTTGCCGAGATTGGCGTAGCCCGAAATCGCGAAGAAGGGAATACCGCTGCTGCGCAGGTCCGAGCCGTTGTTGGTACCGGGAATCCCCAGCACGTCCGACCCAATATTCGTGCCAAAGTCCGGAGTTTGGCCGTACTCGCTCATGCGAGTAAAGCCGACGGTGCCGTCGACCACAAGGTTGGGAGAAAGAGTCAAGGTGTGTCCCACGGTCACGAGTTGCACAAAAGAATGGAAGTCACCGAGTCCGCCGTCGCAGGCACAGTCTCCAATGGCCTTGCCTAGGCTGGGCTCACCATGAAAGACCGACTTCATGGCGCTGTACTTGGCAAAGATGCTGTGCCTGGAGGTGCGGTTCCAGTCCACCTTGCCGTCAAAGTTGTTGCGATTCAGTTTCTGAGTAGCCGACTTGAAATAGTTGGCGTTGTTGCCGGTCCCAGTCGGCGGCGGAATCAGAGCCAAGATCTTCGCCGCGATGGGATCTATCGGGATAGCTGCCTGGTTGGGAAAGGGTGTGCGTCCAGTGCCGTCAGGGTTTCCTGTGTGGGGGTTATAGATAATAGTCCCCGTGCCGGTAAAGTCTCCGGCGCGAAGGGCCGCAGTCGGCACGGTTACAAGGCCAGTGCTGCGGTTGTCGCGTTCATAGGTCCCGTTGTAGCTTCCGAAGAAGAACAGCTTGTCCTTCTTGATGGGGCCACCGAAAGCGCCGCCAAAATCATTGAGCTTACTGTCCCCCTTGGCGCCAGTCTCAAAGAATTGCTTTGCCCGCAGAGCCTGGTTCTGAAAGTACTCAAAACCAACTCCATGGAACTGATTGGTGCCTGACTTGGTGATGACGGTAATGGCCGCGCCGCCCGTCATCCCCTGCTCGGGATCGAAATTATTGGTGGAGATGTTGACTTCCTGAACGGTCTCCGCCGGCGGTATATAAACGGCATGGTGAGGCAGCCAGACGAACACGTCCGCGGCGCCGTCCACGCGGGTATTGTTATTGTTACGATTGGTGCCATTGATGTTCGTGCTCAAGGCGCGTTCCGGGGTGTCGGCGATAGCGTTCTGAAATACTCCGGGGGTTGCGCCGGGCACGAGATTGATCAGCGTCTGGAAATTCCGGTACTGGTTGAGCGGCATGTTGAGGATGGCTTTTTCGCTGAGCTCCGTATGGACATCACTCTTTTCGGTCTGCAGATTCACTACAGATGCCTCGACGGTGACCTGCTCGGACATCGCGCCCACCTGTAAATTCACATCAACGTTGGCGACGGTGTTGGCGGCAACCATCAGATTGGTCTGAGTAAGGGGCTTGAACCCGCTGGCTGTAACCTTGAGGTCGTAATTGCCAGGCGCAAGGTCGGTAATCGTGTAATGGCCGTTCTCGTCGGCGTCAGCTTCACGCACAACGCTTGTCGCGCGGTTGGTGGCAGTCACATGAGCCCTCGGCACGCCCGCGCCGCTCTGGTCCGCCACAGTGCCCGTGACAGAGCCATATAAAACCTGAGCGTTCAGGACAGGTACAAACATGACGGTTTGAACGCTCACGGCGGCAAGGGTAACAAGTCCAAGCAGGAGCAACCAACTTAGTTTGCTCATCATTCCTCCTTTAAATAATCAAAGCACTGCACCGTGGTTACCCTCGACAGAAAAACCATTAAGGGCGAACACCAACTCAAAGCACACCAACCTTCACGAACACTTCGCCATGCCCTCGATTGCGAAACCACCGGTCGTCCAGTTGGTTTCGCTCTTGGTTTCCTCGACGGAAAAACAGCACGCTTGGCTAAAGTATGGCCGAATGGGCAATAGCTATATAGCTGCAAATGGTAGTTGTCAAGCGAAAACTTGTGATTTATAAAGGAACCTGCAAGGCGCACCATAGCACTTCGTTGGAAGGTGCTCGTATCAATAACCCGAAGGCTGGGTCCCGCGCCGCAGGATGGGTGCCTCTGCATGTCCTGATAGATGGGTGTGTTTTGGAGGAAGGACGTAGACCCACCTTGTATTCATCCAGTCGAGCAGACTGTTCGCGGGATGGCCCGCGCACAATTACAGCCGAGCTACGCTGACCGGCAGATTCGAGACAGAGGATGCCGCCTAAGAATCGAAACGGTTTGCCTGCTTACCAGAGGATCCAAAACGTCCTTCGCAAGCGCATTGAGTCTGGGGAGCTCCACCCGGGGGACGTAGTTGCATCGGAAAGAGACTTGGCAAGGATTTACCAGGTTAGTCTGATGACAGCACGCCATGCGCTGACCTCGCTCGAGCGCGAAGGCTTCGTCGAGCGCCGTCAGGGCGTCGGCACATTCGTTGCGGCTCCAAAGATCCACTTCAACAAACTGATGAGCTATACGGAGCAAATGGCCAGTCGCAGCCTGACCGCGGGCTCCAAAGTGCTGTGCTCGAAAATCGTCACGAACGAAGACGAAGCCACGGCGCACCTCTCCTTGCCCCCGAGGAGCAGTGTCATCAAGCTCGAACGCCTGCGCCATGGTGCCGGCGAGCCGTTCGCCCTCGAAACGTGCTATCTCCGCGCGGCCGAATTCCCAGATCTTCTTTCGGCCCCGCTCGAGCGCGAATCACTCTTCGCTTTCCTCGAACGGAAGTATAAAGTGGAGATTGGCTACGCGGATGAGGAAATTGACGCCACGGCTGCCGATCACCGGATTGCCGATCTCCTCGCGATTCCTTACGGCGAGCCGCTGCTCCGCATTCGTCAGGTCATCCATTCCACCGCAGGCAAAGCGATCATGTACGTTCTGGGCTTCTACCGATCTGAACGGCACAGCCTTGTGGTCCGCCGATTCCGGTAGGATTTTCCGGTGGCGGACAGCCGCCGGGCGATTTGTCGCTTTGTGGCTTGCGATCTTCTTTCTGTTCAGGCCTCAGGTTACTTTCTCCGAAGAGTCTCTCCCTCCGCTCCCGAAGTTGTACCTTCAGCAGTTCCTTCCTGCGGTTCGCAAGCAGGTTCAAGAAGCATACGATGCGGCCGTGGCGCATCCCCGCAACGCCGCCGCCAATGGAAAGCTGGGGATGGTTCTGCAGGCGTACAGCCAACTGGAAGGAGCCGAGATCGCCTACCGCCGCGCGCACCAGCTCGCACCATCCCATTTCGGTTGGATCTATTATCTGGGGCGGACCCAAGCCGACCAGGGGAACTGCGATGGCGCCGTCAAATCACTGCGCAAGGCTTTGACCCTAAATCCTGGCTATCTGCCGGCCCGCCTGAGAGTAGCTGAGTGCCTTCGTAGTTCCGCACAATGGGAGGAAAGTGAAACCCTCTATAAGGCGATTCTGAAGGACCATCCCGACAGTGCCGAGGCGTACTACGGGCTTGGGAAGGTTCAAACCGCACAGCACGAGGTGCGCGCGGCCATTGATTCGTATCGCGCCGCCTGCCACTTGTTTCCCGAGTTTGGCGCAGCCTATTACGCCCTGGCACTGGCATATCGAACGATAGAAGAAGAAGAAAAAGCGCGTGAAGAATTTCAAAACTACGAGAGGAACAAAGACACGGGACCACCAGCTCGCGACCCGTTAGTGGAAGAAGTGCACGCGCTGAATCGCAGCGCTACAATTCAGATTCGCTTAGGGAACGACCTGGAACGCGCTGGAAAATTGCAGGAGGCCGCCGAGGCGCATGAAAGGGCGCTGAAAATCGATCCAGCGATGGTGCAGGCGCATGTAAACCTGATCTCGATTTACGGCCGTCTGAATGAACTGGAGAAAGCAGAGCAGCACTACCACAAGGCGGTTCAACTGGCTCCCGAAGAGGAGGGAGCGTACTACGATTACGGTGTACTTATGACAGGCGCGGGCCGCTCCGAAGAAGCAGAGAAGGCCTTCCGGAAGGCGCTGGAGATCAACCCTTTCCACGCTGAGGCCCACAACAATCTTGGCGTTCTTCTGGAACAACGTGGCGGGCTAGCAGATGCCGAAGTGGAATTCCAAAAGGCGGTTGAGCAAGAACCGGGATACCGCCTTGCCCACTTCCATCTGGGTCGCCTCTTAGTGAACCGCCGCGACTTTTCCGCAGGTATTCAACATTTGCTGAAAACCATTACGCCTGAGGATGACAGCACACCAGGATACCTCTATGCTCTGGGCGCAGCCTATGCTCGGGCAGGAGACCGGGAAAACGCGATCCAGTATTTGCGTGAGGGTCGCGCTAAAGCACAGTCACGCGGGCAGCACCAGCTTGTGGCGAGAATCGAAAGTGATCTAAAGATCCTCGGATCGCAGGCTAACTCTCATTGAAGCACGAAAACTCCAAGCTGAGAGGCGGTCGCTCGCTGGCAGCTGCTATGAGCCGACGCGATTTTCTGTTTTTTGTTCCTGTCGCAGCTGCCTGGGCGCGCATACTGAATTTCCCGACCTTCGACAACTCCCCGCGATCCCCGGTGTTTTCTGAAGTGGCTTCCGAGGTGGGACTAAATTTCCATCATTTTAGCGGAGCTACCGGCGAATATTTCATGCCCGAGATCATGGGTGCGGGCGCGGCCCTGTTTGATTACGACAACGACGGTGCTCTGGACATTTACCTGGTGCAAGGAACACTTCTTGATGCACGGAAGGGCGCCCCTCAACCGCTCTTTCCTCCCCCTGCCGGCTGGAAGCCCGGCAACCGCCTTTTCCGTAACGAACTGATGAGGACGGGGCGCCTGAAATTCATTGATGTCACGGAACAGGCAGGACTAACGGGCACCGGTTATGGCATGGGTGTCGCAACCGGCGACTACGATAACGATGGCTTCATGGATCTCTTCGTAACCAATTTTGGGCGCAACATTTTGTATCACAACAACGGCGATGGAACATTCACAGATGTGACGCGCCAGTCGGGGCTTGAGAATGCTGCTTGGGCAACAAGTGCTTCTTGGGTTGATTATGACAACGATGGGAACCTTGACCTCTTCGTCGCCAATTATCTGGACTTCACGATCAAGGGCAACAAGCGCTGCTTTGCTCCCACGGGCGAACTCGATTACTGTACTCCGAAGATGTACCGGCCCGTGTCTGCGAGACTGTTCCACAATCTGGGGAACGGCAAGTTTGTCGACGTCACGGAAGAATCGGGCATCGGAGCCTTTCCCGGCCCCGGTCTGGGTGTCGTCTGTGCTGATTTCAATGGCGACGGCTGGATGGACATCTATGTTGCCAACGACGGCGCCCCCAACTACCTTTGGCTTAACCAGAAAAATGGGACGTTTAAGGAAACAGGTTTGGCTTCCGGCGCCGCATACAATGGCGAAGGTACCGCTCAAGGGAGCATGGGCATCGCCCTTGGGGACATCAGCAATCGCGGTGTGGAAGACTTGCTGGTAACCAACCTTACAAAGGAAGGCTGCGTTCTGTATCGTCATGATGGCAAGGGAACTTTCTATGATGCCACGGCAGAATTCGGCCTGTGGCAACCGACTTTCCCCTACACCGGATTTGGCACACAGTGGTTTGACTACGACAACGACGGATTCCTCGATGTCTTCATCGCCAATGGAGCGGTTACGCGCCAGGAATCTCTGCGCGGCAGCAAGTTTCCTTTCAATCAGATCAACCAGTTGTTTCACAACGAAGAGGGAAAAAGGTTTCGCGAGACCACCCGCATGGCAGGTCCGGCGTTTGCGCTTTCGGAGGTAAGCCGTGGCGCGGCCTTCGGCGATGTCAACAACGACGGGAACATCGATATCGTGGTGACCAACAACAACGGGCCGGTACGCCTTTTGTTGAACGAAACCGGTAGGCACAGTGGCAACCACTGGTTGCAGGTACGCCTGGAACAGTCCCGAAAGAATCTTTTCGGTATTGGGGCGCGCATCGAACTACAGCAGCGAGGACGCAAACTTCTTCGCCGCGTGCATACAGACTCCAGTTACCTGAGCGCCAGCGATGTCCGAGTGCATTTTGGCCTTGGAATGGATCCCAAGATCGAGCTTGTTGTGGTTTACTGGCCTGATGGGTCGAAGGAGTCGTGGGACAAGGTTCCTGCGGATACGATCATCACGCTCCGCAAAGGCACTGGACACAAGGGGTGACTTCCGACTTCCTCGGCACCGTCCGAGTATAATGCGTTTGCCCACTTGAGTGACGATGGCTTTGATCGCGCAGGCGGGTAAGGAGGGCGTCAATGTCGGCGGTTTCGAGAAGAGAGTTTTTGAAGAATTCGGCGACGAACGTCGCCGCGGCTGGTTTCCTTTCCGCGTTTGCACTGGAGCTTCGCGCCAATCCGCTTGGCATGCCCATTGGATGCCAGACCTGGCCTGTGAGGGAGATGATTGCCAAGGACTTTCCCGGCACGATCAAGCAGCTTGCCAAGGCCGGATTTCAGACCATTGAGCTGTGCTCGCCGGTAGGTTACGCCGATTCCGGCTTCGCTGGCCTCGCAAAATACTCGGGAACCCAGCTACGGAGAATTCTGGGCGATGCAGGCGTCACCTGTGTGAGTTCTCACTTCGGCATCAAGGAACTCCGGGAGCATCAACAGGGCCGAATTGCCTGGGCGAAAGACGTCGGCCTGACGCAAATGATCGTGCCAAGCCTCGACGGACCCGAGAAACCGACTATGGATGATGTGAAGCGAGCGGCTGACGAATACAACAAAATGGGCGAACAGTCGGCCCAGGCGGGTATCCAGCAGGGCCTTCACAACGAGGACTTTGAGCTCTCGATAGTTGACGGCAAGCGGACCTATGACTTATTGCTGGACCTTCTCGATCCGAAACTGGTCAAGTTCCAGTTCCAGGTCTCCACAATCAGCCACGGCTACGACGCCGCAGAGTATTTCACGAAGTACCCTGGCCGCTTCTTTTCGATGCACGTACAAGGCTGGTCAGCGGAAGCCAAAAAAGTCATGCCGGTGGGACAGGACACTCTGGATTGGAAGAAAATCTTTACCGCGGCGAAGACGGGCGGTATAAAGAATTACTTCGTCGAAATGAACTTGGAAATGATGAAAGCCAGCGCTCCTTACCTTCACGATCTACAGGTCTGATGAACCTGCTTGGTCACTCTTGCGGAGCGGTTCCCGACTGCGCCATTCTAAGAACAGACCGCCTAAGATGAGCTAGGGGCCCTCGCAGTGCTGGCTCGGACAACCAACTCCGGCTCAACGACGATTTCTTTTGGGTAGGGTGTATTTGCAGCCGCGGTGATGCGGCGAAGCAACGTTTCTGCCGCGATCACTCCCATCGCCCGCAAGGGCTGCCGGACCGTTGTCAGGGCAGGGTTCTGGAACGCCGCACTTTGAATGTCGTCAAAACCCACGACGGAGACATCTTCGGGAACACGGCGACCTGCCTCCCGCAGGGCCTGAATCGCGCCAATCGCTGAAATATCGTTGAAAGCAAAAAGAGCCGTAAACGGTTCGCGCGAAGCGAGAAGCTTTTGTGTAACCTGGTAACCGAGTTCCGGCGAAGACGATTCTCCCTCGAGTTGCACGACCAAGCGATCCTTGATCTCGATGCCGAGTTCTTCGGCTGCGCCGCGCACGGAATCCCAGCGCACTGCCGTGTCCGAGCTGAATTCCTGCCCTTTGATGAAAGCCATCTTGCGGTGCCCGAGCTTCGTAAGATGTTCGAGGGCCAGCGTGGCTGCGAGCGCATGATTCAAAATAATATTTGTTACGCCAGGCACATCGCGATGGCCGGAAACTGCCACGAGCGGCACCTGTACGCCTTCGGTGAATGCCGTGTCCACCGCGATCAGTCCTTCGACGGCGCGCTGCTGAAGAAGCAGAGGATATTCTTCAATCAGGTCCTGGCGGTGGCGGTGGCTTACGACAAAGTAGAAGTATCCTTCCTCAAGAAGATGATCCTCAATTCCCGACATGACCAGAGCCGCGTAACCTTCGCTGATTTCCGGCACAACCACGCCGATGGTATAACTGCGTTGCTGCCGGAGCGATCTGGCGAGCTGGTTCGGCCTGTAGTTCAGCTCCCGTGCAGCGGCACGAATTAATTCCTGGGTGCGGTGGGGAATCGATTTCGCGGCGGGCGAACGGTTGATCACCAGGGAAACAGCAGCTTGAGAAAGTCCGAGGTGTTCTGCGAGCGACTTCAGGCTGACGCTTGGTCGTGCAGGTTTACGCGCGTGAGAATTCAAGCCTGATTTCGGCCGAGACATAGGGTGTATGGCCTCGTAGTCTCGCACATTCGGCGGAAGCGGGACAAGGCATGTCTCACTGCAAGCCGGTCCATCATACTTGCTGTACCTCTTGAAAGGCGAACTAAATCGGTTTAGTATGCTGTTTCCATCGTTGCCGGCGGGAGCGTTCGCCGGTGCTCGACGCTGCCTGATGATGGCGATGACGGTGCGAGTTCCTTGAATTGAGAACGGCGGGGAAGCTCCGCCGCACTTGCTTGAGCGATGACGGGAACTGTTTGACCGTTGAGCCGGTTCGATCGACAGGCGACGAACGGCTTCAGGCTCCAGGGGATCATGGGAGAGTTCAAATCGTGAATTCGCTGCTGCTTCGCTCCGCAGTTGTTGTCAACTCATTGCTATTTTGTTTACCCGTCTCGGCACAGACTCGTTCTTCGGCCAGAGTTGCCCACGTTGCAAGTGCCCGCCCGAGTCTGAGCGATCCAAACTCAGAGAGAAAGATAGAAGCGCTCCTGCAAAAGATGACTCTCGAGGAAAAGGTTGGGCAGCTAGTTCAGTATTCCGCCGGACAACCGACGGGACCGGGCACGGGACGCACCGATTACGACAGCATGATCCGCAAGGGAGAGGTCGGGGCGCTCTTTAATATCACGACCGCGCGCGAGGTAAATGTCTACCAGCGCATCGCGGTGGAGCAGACCCGCTTGCACATCCCGCTTCTGTTCGGTCTCGATGTGATTCACGGATTTCGAACGGAATTTCCGATCCCTCTGGGCCTCGCTTCCAGTTGGGATCCTCAGTTAGTGGAACGGGCCGCGCGCGTGGCAGCGCGCGAAGCCTCCGCGAGCGGTATCCGTTGGACTTTTTCGCCGGTGGTGGATATCGCGAGAGATGCCCGATGGGGACGAATGGCCGAGGGCTCCGGAGAAGATCCCTATCTCGGCGCGGCGATGGCGAGTGCCTACGTGCGTGGCTACCAGGGCACCAGGCTAGATGCGGCAGACAGCATCGCGGCGTGCCCGAAGCACTTTGTCGGCTACGGTGCCGCGGAAGGCGGGCGCGATTACAACAGCGTAGAGCTTTCGGAGCACACGCTGCGCCAATTTTATTTGCCGCCTTTCCATGCCGCACTCGATGCGGGCGCCGCAACACTGATGAGCGCGTTCAATTCCCTGAATGCAGTACCGGCTTCCGCAAACCCTTTTACCCTGAGACAGATTCTGCGCACGGAGTGGGGCTTCCAAGGGGTTGTTGACAGCGACTGGACTTCGGTTGCCGAGCTCGTGGCACATGGCATAGCTAACGACGGGGCGGCTGCAGCACGCAAGGCGTTTTTGGGCGGCGTGGATATGGACATGGCCAGTAGTCTTTATCACGACCATCTCGCGCAACTCGTCCGCTCGGGTGAAGTGCCGGAGGCGCGCGTGGACGAGGCCGTTCGGCGCGTCTTACGCGTGAAGTTTGCGCTGGGCTTGTTTGAGCATCCCTACAGTGACGAGGCGAAGGAAGCGGCCGCCATGCTCCGGCCGGAGAGCCTGACGCTGGCACGCGCGGCAGCGGAGCAGTCTTTCGTTCTTCTGAAGAATGCTGCTCGCCCGGATGGAGCGCCAATTCTGCCGCTTTCCACGGAAACGAGGACCATAGCTCTGATTGGGCCATTAGCAGATGATCAGAACAATATGCTTGGCTCCTGGGCTGCCCGAGGCCGCGCTGAGGACGTCGTCACGCTTCGCGCTGCGCTCACACAGAAACTCGGAGTGGATCGCCTTCGCTACGCGAAGGGAACTGGAATCATCGGAGGGTCCGATGACCAGATCGCCGATGCTGTTAGAACGGCGGAGCAAGCCGATGTCGTGATTCTCGCGTTGGGAGAAGATGCGCCGGCGATGACCGGTGAAGCCGCTTCGCGCGCGCACCTCGGCTTGCCGGGGCGCCAGCAACAGTTGCTGGAGAAAATTGTCGCAACGGGAAAGCCCGTTGTATTGCTGCTTTTCAGCGGCCGGCCACTCACGCTGCCCTGGGCGTTCGAGCATGTCCCTGCCGTCGTGGCCGCGTGGTTTCCAGGGGTGCAGGCTGGCCCCGCGCTGGTGCGCACACTCTTCGGAGAAGTGAATCCGAGCGGAAAATTGGTGGTGAGCTGGCCGCGCGCCGTTGGCCAGGAGCCCTTGTACTACAATGCCTTAAACACGGGCCGCCCCGCGGGGAATATTGATCTAACGCGCCCACCGAAGAATGGGGACGAGAAATTCGTTTCGCGATACATCGACGTGCCAAACAGCCCGCAATTTCCCTTCGGCTACGGTCTCTCCTACTCGAACTATCAGTACGGTCAGCCGCGGCTCAGCAAGGAACAACTGAGCGCAGGGGCGTTGAATGACGAACTTCGCGCCGGCGGACGAGCATCGAATGCGACAGTGGAGGTCAGCGCCGATGTCAAGAACACTGGAATGCGAGCGGGAGAAGAGACCGTCCAGCTTTACATTCGCCTGCAAGGAACGAGCGTGGCGCTGCCGGTCCGGGCATTGAGCGGGTTTCAGCGCGTCACATTGGCGCCGGGTGAGAC
>JBARRT010000138.1:0-16490 GCA_049644365.1 Candidatus Acidiferrum sp.
AGCAAATAGAGCGCTTTCGCCAGGGATTCGACTCGCCGTTTGCGCCCTTCTTGCAGGATCTTCGTGCCTTTCGCGCTAGCGTCCAGACGCACTCGCCGCGCGTCTTCCGTTTTTCGCCGCTTCACCAAACCGGCACGCTCCAGTCCCGCCACGATCCGGCTCATCGTCGGGGGACGGACTTGTTCGGCATCCGCAAGCTCGCCCAGGGATCGCGGGCCGCCAAACACCAGGACCGAGAGCGCGGAAAGCTGCGCCGGGCCAACGCCGCTTTCCCGGTCGCGCACCCTCAGACGCCGCAGCAGATGGATGGCCGCCGAGTGCAGCCGATCCGCGGTCTCGAACCCTTCTTTGGCGCCGGCGTTTTTTGACTTGACACGGGTCATACAATTTAGTTAGCTATGCTAACTAATCTACTTCTGGAGGCAAACAAAAATGAGCGCTACGCAGGCCACCCTCGGCATCCTGAACATCGGCCAAATCTCCATCAATGTCCAAGACCTGCAACGCGCCACGGCATTCTACCGTGATGTGCTGGGTCTGCCGCTGCTTTTCACCGTGCCCAATCTGGCTTTCTTTGATTGTGGCGGAGTGCGGCTGATGCTGAGTCGAGCAGAAACGCCGCAGTTCGATCATCCCAGTTCCATCCTCTATTTTCGCGTTCCGGATTTGAATGCGGCGTACCAGCGGCTCGTTGAGTTGGGTGCGAAAATCTTTGCGCCGCCGCGCCTGATCGCGCCGATGCCGACCCACGATCTTTGGATGGCGGCGTTCTACGATTCCGAGGACAACATTCACCAGTTGATGAGCGAAGTCCCGCGCCCGAAATAGGATTCGCCGCCTACACCTGCTGGTCGCAACCCGCGCTACAAGCGCCCTCCGGATTACGGTATCCTGCTACCTCCATGCATGACCTCAATTACTTCCGGGACCATCTGGACCTCTTTGCGGACATGGCGAAGAAGCGCGGTATCACGCTCGATCTGGACGCGTTTCGCGCGCTCGACAAAGAGCGCCGCGAGCTGATCACCGCCAACGAGCAGCGCAAAGCGCAACGCAACAAGGCCAGCGAAGAAATCGCACGGCTCAAGAGAGACAAGCAGAACGCTGATGCGCTAATTGCGGAGATGAAACAGCTTTCCGAACTCATCAAGAAATCTGACGAGCGCGTTGCGGAACTCGATGCCAGGCAGCGCGACCTGCTCCTCACGATTCCCAATGTTCCGCACGCGTCCGTGCCCGTCGGCGCAAGCGCCGCGGACAATGTGGAAGTTCGCCGCTGGGGCGCGCCCCCAAAATTTGCTTTCCAGCCGAAGCCTCACTGGGAAGTGGGTGAAGGCGCGGGCATTCTGGATCTGCGTGCCGCCACAAAGATCGCTGGCGCGCGTTTCGCCGTTTACAAAGGCTGGGGCGCACGCCTCGAGCGCGCTCTCGCCAATTTCTTTCTCGACGTTCATACGCGTGAGCATGGCTACACGGAAATCCTCCCCCCTTTTTTGGTCAACACCGTCTCGCTCATGGGTGCAGGCCAATTGCCGAAATTCGCCGCCGACCTCTTCAAAATAGAAAACACCGACTTCTGGCTTACGCCCACGTCCGAAGTCGAGCTGCACAATCTTTATCGCGATGAAACGATTCCCGAGGACAAGCTTCCGATTCACGTGACCGCCTGGACCGCCTGCTTCCGCTCCGAAGCCGGCGCCGCCGGAAAAGACACGCGCGGTATTCTCCGCCAGCACCAATTCCAGAAAGTCGAGCTCTTCAAGTTCACGCATCCGGAAAAAAGTTACGAAGAGCACGAGGCGCTCACACGAAACGCAGAGTCCATTCTCCAGAAACTGGGACTTCACTACCGCACCATGCTGCTTTCCACCGGAGATATGGGCTTTGCTTCCGCGAAAACCTACGACCTTGAAGTTTGGCTGCCTTCGAGCAACGAATTTCGTGAAATTTCTTCCTGTTCGAACTGCGAAGCCTTTCAATCTCGCCGTGCCGGGATTCGCTTCAAGCCTAAAGCGGGCGGCAAGAGCGAGTTCGTCCACACGCTGAACGGTTCTGGCCTGGCGGTCGGTCGCACCTGGATCGCCATCGTCGAAAATTATCAGCAAGCCGACGGCTCCATCTTGCTCCCGGACGTTCTGCGCCCATACATGGGCATCGACCAGATTCCGGCGGCTGGCTAGCTCCCTCTAGCCGGCGTATATACGCCAGAATCCAAGCTAAGTAATTGACATACAAGCAGTTAGATGCGATTGCACCTCCGCGGCAGCCAACCTCATGAAAACCCTTTCGCCCCGCAACCCCTTGAAATTACGCCTTTTCGTTTGACTCCCCCTTTTCGCCTTGCATACACTGACTTCATCGGTCCAGAGGATGATTTTCGGCCTAGGCCGCCAACACGAATATTTATATGACCTTTCTTGCGCGCATCGTACGGTTTCTGTTCTGGTTGCTGGTGGCCTCTTGGGCCGCGTGGCTCCTCCGCAGCTTTGTCGGCTGGATGCTCCGTAACGCTGCGACCGCCGGGCAGACATCCACGGAGGCCAGCACTCCCATGGATGGCCGCCAGATGGGACGTCGCCTGGTGCGTGATCCGATTTGCGGAATGCATGTGGATGAAACACTTTCCATTCCGCTTCGGGACGAAGGTGAGCTTCTCCACTTCTGCTCCCTTGCGTGCCGTGATGCGTATGCCGAAAGCAACAAGAAGTTCGCTGCAAACGGCTAACCGCAAAGCCGGTCGCACCAGATTTGAAATTGGGCCAAGTGAACGCACTAGTTATCGAATAAATTGAGCAGACGAAAGGACCGATGCCGATGGCCACGGTCGCAAAGCCCACGACTCCGACAAGACAGATAGGCGCACCGCCGATGGTGCCGCGCATCGCTCCGCGCGAAGACTTGAACCCATTTCGCATCGCGCAGATTCAGTTCGACATGGCGGCGGAATTCTTAAAGCTCGATCCCGGGCTCCGACAGATTCTGCGGACACCCAAGCGCGTGCTGGAAGTTTCCCTGCCCACGAAGATGGACAACGGCCAGGTAAAGGTCTTCACCGGGTATCGCGTGCAACACAATGTCTCGCGCGGGCCCGGCAAAGGCGGCATCCGCTACCACCCGAACGTGACGCTGGATGAAGTGAAAGCGCTCGCGGCGTGGATGACCTGGAAGACCGCCACCGTCAATGTCCCGTTTGGCGGCGCCAAGGGCGGTGTGATCTGTGACCCGAAGCGCATGTCCAAGAGTGAACTTGAACGCATGACGCGCCGCTACGCCAGCGAGATTCTGCCGATCATCGGGCCCTCCATGGATATTCCCGCCCCGGATGTTTACACCGACGCGCAGACCATGGCATGGATCATGGACACCTATGCCATGACCATCGGCCATTCCGCGCACGGCGTTGTCACGGGCAAACCGATCTCCATCGGCGGTTCCGAGGGACGCAACGAAGCTACCGCGCGCGGGCTGCTTTACGTGGTCGAGGAAGCCTGCAAGCTGAAAAAGATTTCGCTGCGCGGCGCGACTGTCGCGATTCAAGGCTTCGGCAACGCGGGCGCCACTGCGGCGCGCCTCTTCGCCGAGAAAAAAGCCAAAATCGTCGCGCTCAGCGACACGCGCGGCGGCGTAACCAATTCTCGGGGCATCGATCCCATCAAAGCTATCCGCTACAAGGAGCGGTCCGGCACGGTTGTTGGCATGCCCGGCGCATCGCGCCTCAGCAACGACGAGCTGCTCACCATGAAGTGCGACATTCTAGTCCCCGCGGCGCTCGAAAACGTCATCACCCTGCACAACGCCGAAGCCGTCAAAGCCCGCATCGTCGCCGAAGCCGCTAACGGCCCCACCACGCCCCACGCCGACGAAATCCTCGCGCGCCGTGGCATCACCGTTCTCCCGGACATTCTTGCCAACGCCGGCGGCGTCACCGTCAGCTATTTCGAATGGGTCCAAAACCAGGAAGGCCTGATGTGGGACGTCGACGAAGTCAACGCGCGCCTGCAGAAGATCATCGTGCGCGCCTTCCACGAAATGGTGGACACCATGCGCAAGCACCACGTCCCGCCCCGCGCCGGCGCCATGATCCTTGCCGTCGGGCGCGTCGCCGAAGCCACCCTCGTCCGTGGCCTCTTCCCCTGAAGTCGTAGCTCATGCATTTTGTGGGCGAGGTAAATTTTTTGTTCCATGACCGGGAAGAAGAATCCACTCGCCCGAGATCTGCTTCTCCAACTGTGAAATTTTCCTTGCGCTGAACATTTAGCACGCGTACATTCGCAATTGCCGGTCCGTTTTCTCGACGTGACCGGCTATTTTCATCGTTGGAGCAAAAAGAGACTGATGACCACGAACGGACATAGCCATCCAGCGCCGCCCATCCTGCTGACCATCGCGGGATTCGATCCCTGCTGCGGCGCAGGCACGGCCGCCGATTTGAAAACTTTCGCGGCGCACGGTTGCTATGGCGTTGCAGCCATCACCTCGCTCACCGTGCAGAACACGTTGGGCGTTGAATCCGTTCACAACACGCCCAGCGCGGAACTGCGCGCGCAACTCGAAGCCCTGGCGAAGGATTGCGACATCGCTGCCGTAAAAATTGGAATGCTCGGCAATCGAGGCAACGCGGCGGTAGTTGCCGAATTCCTCGATGCCCACAAGTTCGCACACGTCGTCCATGACCCGGTGATGAAGTCTTCGAGCGGCGCCGAACTCCTCGATGCTGCCGGAATTAAATTTGTCGCCACGGAACTCTTGAAGCGCGCCACCGTCATCACGCCAAACGTTCCCGAAGCCGAAGTTCTCACCGGGCTGACCATCAAGGATGTAGCCGACATGGAAGCCGCCGCGCGCAAGATCGTGGAGATGGGCGCGCGCGCCGTAATCGTCAAAGGCGGCCACATGGAGCGCGCCAATGACGTCCTCTTCGACGGCGCAGAAACTTTTCAGCTAGCTGGCGATCGCGTCAAGGAAGAAACCCTGCACGGCACAGGCTGTACGTTTGCCTCGGCGTTTGCCGCGCAGCTTGCCGCCGGACGGCCGCTCTTTGAAGCCGCCGCCCTCGCCAAAGCCTACGTCACCAAAGCCATCGAAAAGGGCTACCCCATTGGCAAGGGCCGCGTCCCCCTCGATCATTTCTACCGCCAGCGAATCGAGCCTCCTGCCCGCGGCATCCACGAAGTCCCCCAGCACGGCATGCACCCCGCCGCCGAACCCACCGCCCACTGAGAATTGGCCGCACTCATCCGCGGTACGCAGTTCATTTCTCTGCGACCTCTGTGTCTCTGCGTTTCGTTTCTTATCGTTTATGGACGACGCGGCCGGCGACGATGGTCGCCATCGGTGCGCCCTTGAACTTGCGGCCGTCGAACGGTGAGTTGCGGGACTTGCTCGCTGATTCCTTCACCTTGTAGGTCCACGAATGATCCAGCGAAATAATCGTCAAATCGCCAGGCTGGCCTGCGGCGATCTTGCGTTCCATTCCGAGCACCCGCGCCGGCCCCGCCGTGAATAGTTCAACCATGCGCATCAATGAAATTCGACCGCTATGCACCAGTTGTTCGAGACCCAAGCTTAGGGCGGTCTCGAATCCTAGAATTCCAAAGGGTGCTTTATCAAACTCCACATCCTTCAGTGCCGGCTCGTGCGGAGCGTGATCCGTTGCAATCGCGTCCACGGTGCCGTCCACAAGTCCCGCAAGAAGCGCTTCGCGATCCTCGCGCGCGGCTAGCGGCGGATTCATCTTGAATCGCGAATCGTACGTCACATCCTCGTCAATCAGCGTGAAATGGTGCGGTGTCACCTCACAGGTGACGTGCAGCCCGCGCGATTTCGCGGACCGCACTTGTTCCAGCGACGCCTTCGCCGAGAGATGTGCAACGTGCAGCCGCGCGCCTGTAAGTTCCGCCAGTTGTACGTCGCGCGCCACGCAGACGGACTCTGCCGCCGCAGGCATCCCGCGCAATCCCAGCCGCGTCGAAGTCACACCTTCGCGCATCGCGGCGCCCGCTGCCAGCGAAACATCCTCGGCATGCTCGATCACTAGTAGATTCAGCGACCGGCAATACTCCATCACCTGCCGTGCCAGCTTTGCTGTCGCAATCGGTTTCCCGTCGTCAGAAACGGCTACAATCCCCGCCTCTTTCATCGCCGCGATTTCCGCGATGGCCTCGCCTTTGCTTCCCACGGAAGCCGCTCCGATCGGCCACACTCGCACGCTTCCATGGACCTTCGCGCGGTCCGCAATAAACCGCGTGACCGAAGCGTTGTCATTCACCGGCTTCGTGTTCGGCATGCAACAGACGGCGGTAAATCCGCCACGAGCTGCCGCGCGTGTTCCGGTCTCAATCGTTTCAGAAGATTCCTGTCCCGGCTCGCGGAGATGCGCATGAATATCGATGAAGCCAGGCGCAACAATCAACCCTGTGGCTTCAAACACTTCCGCGCCGGGAGCAGCTTGGACGCTTCCCGGTTGTGCGACCTCGACGATCTTGTCTCCCTCGATCAGAATGTCGCGGGATGCATCTGTATTGGTGGCCGGGTCGATTACCCGCCCGTTCTTAACGAGCAGCATGCGAAGGGTCCTTTTCATCTGTCGAGCGGCGACTTTTCTCGGGCGCCGCTTCCGCCATCGGATGAGTGCCATCCTCGTCCGTGCCGGAGATGAGCAGGAAAAGCAGTGCCATTCGAACCGCAACGCCGTTCGTCACTTGCTCGAGCACGCAGGACAGCGGCCCGTCCGCAACTTCTGGCGTGATCTCGATCCCGCGATTCATCGGTCCCGGGTGCAATATGATTGCACCGGGTTTCGCGCGGCGCAGTCGCGCGGCATCCAGCTGGTACCCCAGCACGTAATCCTCGGCCGAGATCGAAGGCTCATGCTGCCGTTCCGTCTGCACGCGAAGCACGAGAACCACGTCTGCGCCTTCAAGCGCCTCTTCAATTCGAAAGACGCGCCGGATGGCCACGCCCGGCGCGCCGATCATTTCCAATTCGCGTGGAACCCACATCGCCGGCCCGCACAACGTGAACCTGCACCCGAATTTGCCAAGCAAATGAATGTTCGAACGCGCCACGCGGCTGTGCTGCAGGTCGCCGAGAATCGTGACATTCAAATTCTCAATCGTTCCCAGCCGGTCGCGAATCGTCAGCGCATCGAGTAGTCCCTGCGAAGGATGTTCATGCGTGCCGTCGCCTGCGTTGATCACCGGAATGTCCAGATGCTGCGCCACGAAGTCTGCCGCGCCCGACGAAGCATGCCGCATCACCAAGCAGTCCGGCTTCATCGCGTCCAGCGTGTGAACGGTATCGAGCAGCGACTCGCCCTTCTTCAGGCTGGAGACTTCCGCCTGCAGGTTCATGGTATCCGCGCCCAGGCGGGAAGCTGCGGTGCCGAAGCTGATGCGCGTGCGCGTGGAGTTTTCGAAGAACGCCAACGCCACGGTCTTCCCGCGCAGCGTGGCCAACTTTTTCAACGGATGGCGCTGAATTTCCTGGAAAGGCTTGCTTTGATCGAGAAGAAATGTAAGTTCGTCCGCCGGGAGCGGTTCGAGGGCGAGCAGATCGCGAAATCGCTGAGTCAATGTCCCTTCTCAAATCATAACCGAACCAATTCGAATAAGAAATCCCAATCTACTCCACGCGATCCACGAGCACGACGCGTTCTTCCTTGTCAATTTCGCGAAGCCGCACTTCGATAATTTCCGTATCGCTGGTCTGCACGCTGCGCCCCACGTATTGCGCCTCGATCGGCATTTCCCGATGGCCCCGCTCGATGAGCACGCAGAGGGAAACCCGCTTCGGCCGCCCGAGGTCAAAAAGCCCGTTCATTGCCGCGCGAATCGTCCGGCCGGTGTAGAGAACATCATCCACCAGCACGAGGTCCATGTTATCCACGCCGAAGGGAATGTCTGAGGAGCGCAGCACGGCTTGCGGGGCAACTTTTGAAAGGTCATCGCGATAGAGCGTGATGTCCAGGGTCCCGACGGGGACGTCTACGCCGTCAATCCCGCGCATGGCCTGCGCGATCCGCTGCGCCAGCGGCACTCCCCGCCGCACAATACCGATCAGCGCCAGGTTCTTGGTGCCGCCGCTCTTTTCGACGATTTCATGCGCCAGCCGCTGCAACGTTCGGTCAATTTCCGGCGCGGACATCAATTGTGTCTTTTCGACAATGCGCATGGTCGCGTAATCGTATCATTGGTGGCCGCCGGGCGGTCAATCCGCTCCGCATTCATCGAGCGTAAACCGGACCGTGGTAGACTGCGCGGCGAATTTGGGAGGCAGGTCTGGCATGATTTGCGAAACGAGAGTTGTGACGCGCAGAGTTGCGCGCCTCGCAGCGATACTCATGGTTCTGATGGTCCTCGGTGCCCTCGCCGGCGCTCAGGCCAAATCCCCGGCTGCCAAACCGCCCAAGACCCCGCTGCGCCCGAAACTGGTCGTGCTCCTGGTGGTGGATCAGATGCGCGCCGATTATGTGGACAAATTCCGTGGTCAGTGGACGGGCGGCCTCAAGCGGCTTGTTGAAGAAGGCGCGTGGTTCCGCGATGCCGCCTATCCCTACGCCGCCACGGAAACATGCGCCGGCCACGCCACCATTTCGACCGGTACTTTGCCCGCGACCCACGGAATGATTTCGAACGAGTGGTTTGACCGCGAACTCCAGGAGACCGTGACTTGCACGGACGATTCGAAAGTGAAGAATCTCGGCTACGCCGGCGCCAGCGTCACGGGCGGAAACAGCGCAAGCAAGATGCTCGTGCCCGCGTTCGCGGACGAATTGAAATTTCAAACCGGCAGTGGCACCCGCGTCGTGACCTTCTCACTGAAAGCGCGCGCGGCAATCACCATGGGTGGCCGTCTCGGCGATGCCGTTACGTGGTTCGATGCGGACGTAGGTGCCTGGACGACATCGAGCGCGTATCCGGTAGCGGCATTTGTGGAGGAATTCGCGAAGGCTCATCCGGCGGCGGGCGATTACGGAAAGACGTGGGCCCCAATGCTGCCGGCTTCTGCGTACCTTTACGATGCCACAGCTACGGGGGCCGTCCCCCCGGCAGGTCTGAGCGCGGCATTCCCGCATCCTCTGCGAGGGAATCCGGACAGCACGGGGCCCGACCCCGTTTTCTACTGTCAATGGGAAACAAGTCCATACGCGGATACCTATCTGACGCGGATCGCCGAGACGGCGGTGGACAAACTGGAGCTCGGAGCTCGCGCCGGAACCGACTTCCTGGCCGTGAGCTATTCCTCGGTAGATTATGTTGGTCACGCCTTCGGGCCGCGCAGCTGGGAAATTCAGGACGTTCTTGCCCGGCTCGATCACGACCTGGCCGAACTCTTCGCCCACTTGGACAAGAAAATTGGGAGAGGGAATTACGTCGTGGCGCTCAGCGCAGATCACGGCGTGGTGCCAATCCCGGAAGACATGCAGAAATCTGGAATGGATGCAGGCTGGCTGAATGTCGAGTCCGTGAAAGAACGCATCGAGAAAAGTCTTGAGCCATTCAACTACGCAAAGCCTGCCGTCGCAAAAGTGGGCGCCAGGGCTGTGTACTTCACTCCGGGAACCTACGACAAGTTGAAAAATGATCCGGCGGCCCTGCGCGCTGTGTTGGAAGCCATCCAGAGCGTCCCCGGCGTCGCGCACGTTTATCGCGCCGAAGAACTCGAAGACCGGCCGTCAACACAAAGCCCGATGCTGAAGGCGGAGGCCGCCAGCTTTTTGAAAGCGCGCAGCGGCGATCTTTTGATCGTTCCCAAGCCCTACTGGCCCTGGGATTCCTCAACCCCAGCCAGCCCGCGGCAATACGGCACGACGCATGGCACGCCCCACTACTACGATCAACGCGTTCCCGTGCTGCTCATGGGCTACGGAATTCAGTCCGGTGAATACTTTCAATCGATCACCCCCGCAGACATCGCTCCGACGCTGGCAGCTCTCTGTGGAATCACTCTCGCCCCGCGCGACGGCCGCGTCCTCGGCGAAGCCCTGAAGAATTCTTCAGCAAGACTGGTTGCTCCAAGGCCGGCGCAAGCCGCCCCGCCAAAACAACCTTGAGCCTCGTCTATCTCCAGTCTTGATTTCCAGGCAGCTTGAGCTGGAAGCCAGAGATTTTGCGACGGGCAGTAACAGCTTCGTGTTATTCTCTTCCACGAAGTGAGTTCCGCTGGCGCCGTTGACCTCAGCGTAAAAATTGGCGCGTTGCGCCTGCGGAATCCTATTCTCGCAGCCAGCGGAACGTTCGGTTACGGCCTAGAATTTGCCCACCTCGTGGACCTGAATCGCCTCGGCGGCTTCGTTACCAAAGGTCTTTCCCGCGAATCCATCGAAGGCGCACCCGCTCCCCGGCTTTGCGAAACCCCCTCGGGGATGCTCAACGCCGTCGGCCTCCAAAACGTGGGGGTCCGGGCCTTCGTAGCCGAAAAACTCCCGGTACTGCGAAAATTCGATACAGCCATCATCGCCAACGTCTTCGGCTATACCCTCGAAGACTATGTTGAGGTGCTGAAGGTTCTCGAGGACGCTGATGGCCTGGCAGGCTACGAGCTGAACATCTCGTGCCCCAACGTCAAGAGGGGGGGCATGCAGTTCAGCAGCGATCCGGCCTGCGTCGCTGAGGTTGTTGGAGCCGCCCGAAAAGCCGCCACCAAGCGACCTCTCTGGGTCAAGCTTTCCCCTCTTGTTACAGACATTGGACTTATTGCCAGGGCTGCGGAAGAGTCGGGAGCGGATGCGCTGACCATCGCCAACACCTACCCGGCCATGGCGATCGACTACCGGACGGGAAAGTCGAGGTTGGGGAACCAGACCGGGGGTCTTTCCGGCCCAGCAATCAAACCGATTACTCTCAGGCTGGTCTGGGAAACGAGGAAGGCCGTCAAGACACCAATCTTAGGGCTCGGGGGCGTCGAGACGGTCGAGGACGTGCTTGATTACGTGGCGGTAGGAGCCTCGGCAGTACAGGTCGGGACGGCCAGCTTCACTGACCCGAGGGCCAGTCAGCGACTTGCTGAGGGTCTTGAAGGAGCTCTTTTAAGCGCTAATATGTTTACTATCAATGAGATACGAGAAAAATTTCTTTCAGAAAACAGTTGACATAATGATTTTTTCTTGCTACACTTTTTAGGATTTATGTAGCACAAAGAACACACTATGAGACATCGACTTTTCATGATCTGGGCTGCACTCCGTTGGGTTCCTCTCATGTTCCTCATCGCTCCGGCGATGGAGGCCCCTCTGGTCGCGCATCTGAATCAACCGGTAAAGCCGATTAAGACTTGGGTGGGCAATGCCAGCTGGTATGGCCCCGGGTTTAACGGCCGCAAGACCGCGAATGGTGAGTCCTTCGACTGTGAGGCGCTCACAGCGGCACATCCCAACCTGCCGTTTGGGTCCTTCGTCCGCGTGGTGAACACCCGCAACGGGCAATTCGAGCTTGTACGTATCAACGACCGCGGTCCCTATCAAGAAGGGCGCGAAATTGATGTATCCTATCGTGTCGCCCGGAAAATCGGCTTGATCCATTCCGGCGTGAGCCAGGTCCGGCTCGAGTTGATTCAACTACCCGAGAAACACTGACCCCGGCGGAGTCGGGGTCACCCATGACCCTGACTTTTGACGCTCATCCACGCAGCAGCCTGATTGTTGCACTCGATTTCGATTCTTTGTCGTCCGCGGTGAAGTTCGCAAAGCAGGTCGCCGATCTCGTCGGTATGTTCAAGATCGGCAACCAGCTCTTCACCGCGGCCGGGCCGGCAGCCGTCAAAGAGATTTCGGCTCTGGGCGCCGGCATATTCCTCGACCTGAAATTCCACGATATTCCAAATACCGTTGCCGGCGCCGTGCTCTCTGCGGCGGCAATGAGCGGCGTGCAGCTCGTGAACGTCCATGCGCTGGGCGGAAAAGCCATGCTCGAAGCGGCAGTGCAGGCCATCAGTGCCGGTGTGCCGATGGGCGCAGACCGGCCACGATTGCTCGCGGTGACGATTCTCACCAGCATGGATCAGAAGGCGATGAAAGAAGTCGGCATTAGCGGCACGCCGAAACTGCGCGTCGTGAAGCTGGCGCAACTCGCCAAGAGTCTAGGCGTGGATGGCGTGGTAGCATCGGTGCAGGAAGCCAAGGACATTCGGAGAGCCTGTGGCCGTGACTTTCTGATTGTGACCCCGGGAGTCCGGCCAAAGGAACATGCCGCAGCCGCCGAACAGGACGATCAAGCCCGGAAAGCAACTCCCACCGAAGCGATTCGCGCCGGAGCGGATTTCCTCGTCGTGGGACGTCCCATCCTCGCAGCAGCGGATCCCCGCGCAGCAGCGCAATCCCTCGTCGACGAGATCGCGGCCGCGAAATAGCCCGCGCCGTTTGACCCCTCATTCTTTCCTCCAGTAGCATCCAAAGCGGCAAGAACCTTGCGTGCCATCCAACATGTCGAGTGGAACATTAAAAAGCGTCATCGTCGGCACCGCCGGCCACATTGACCACGGCAAATCCGCGCTGGTCGAAGCTTTGACCGGCACGCACCCGGACCGCCTCGCGGAAGAGAAACGCCGCGGAATCACGATTGACCTGGGTTTCGCCTTCCTCGAAGAAAACGGCGTGCGCTTCGGTTTTGTGGATGTGCCCGGGCACGAGCGTTTCATCAGCAACATGCTTGCCGGCGCAGCAGGAATTGACTTGCTGTTGCTGGTGATTGCGGCGGACGAATCCATCAAGCCGCAGACGCGCGAGCATTTCGATATTTGCCGGCTACTCGGAGTAAAGCGCGGTGTTGTCGCGCTGACCAAAAGCGATTTGGTGGATGCGGACACGCTGGAACTCGTGCGGCTGGAAGCGGAGGAATTCTTGCGAGGATCGTTTCTCGATCGCGCGCCGCTCGTAGCCGTCAGCGTGAGAACCGGCAGCGGACTCGCGGAATTGAAGCAGGCGTTAAGCGAAGCTGCGTCCGATGCATTCGTCAAAGATGCGAAACAGTATTTCCGGCTGCCCATTGACCGCGCCTTCGCGATGAAGGGATTCGGCTCCGTAGTGACAGGCACACTGATTTCTGGAAGCGTGGGTACTGGCGATGAGGTGGAATTGTTTCCCAGCGGCGAGCGGCTGCGCGTGCGCGGCGTGCAATCCGGCGGGAAACAGGTTGACCGTGCCACGCCGGGACAACGGACCGCCGTGAATCTTGCGGGAATCGACCACACCGCGCTGAAACGCGGCATGGTTCTGGTCACTCCTGGAAAATTTCGCAAGACCCGCCGAATGGATGTCCGCTTGGAGCTGCTTCCGTCAGCACGAAAATTGAAGCAACGCTCCCGGGTTCACTTTCACGCGGGAACAGCGGAGACAATCGCCGAGGTTTATCTTCACGGCCAAAAGGAACTGGAACCCGGCGGGAGCGCATTTGCAAACTTGAAACTGCAGGACGAAGTGCTGGTGCTGCCCGGCGACCGGTTCATCGTGCGGCAATTTTCGCCCGTGGTGACCATGGGGGGCGGAGCCGTTCTGGACCCGCTGGCGCGGCGGCCCATGTTGCGGGATGTGGGGCGCGCCGCATTTCTCGAAAAGCTCGATAAAGGAAACCATAAGGAAATTCTGGCAGCGATGACGGAGCGCGCATTGCTGGGCCTCGGGAACGAAGAGCTCGTGGCGCGCACAGCGTGGACCGAAAAAGATATTGCCAGTGCCCTCGAAGAAGTCTCTCGAACCGGGATGGTGAAAACGGTTTCGACGGAGCCTCTCGTCTTGGTCTCCGGCAAATTGTTCGAAGAAGTGGGCAGGAAAATTGCCGAGAAGGTCGAGAAATTCCAAAAAGAAAATCCTCTTCTGCCGGGAATTGCGCGGGAGGAACTCCGCGCAAGTCTCGGCAAGCGTGTTCGAGCCGAGACATTTCGCGCAGCGCTTGAAAATCTAGTCGTGCAGAAAAAACTGGACGTGCGAGGGGAGTTGATAAAGAAAGCCGGGTCCGAAATCGCTCTCCAACCCGAGGAACTCCAGGCCAAAGAACAAATCGAGGCAGCGTTCGCGGCTGCCAGTCTCTCCGTGCCATCCGTGAAAGAAGTCCTCGCTGGGCTTCCCGTCGAAGCGAAGCGCGCGGAAAAGCTATTGCAAATCCTCTTGCGCGAAAAAAATCTCGTGCGTGTAACAGCGGAGCTCATTTTCCACCGCGAAGCGCTCGCCCAATTGAAAGTTCAACTGGCTGCCTACAAGAAATCCAAGGGCGATCGCATAACCGTGCCCGTTTTCAAGGACTTGACGGGCATCACCCGGAAGTACGCCATCCCCCTCCTCGAATATCTGGACCGCGAGCGAGTAACACGCCGCGCCGGTGACGAGCGTGTTATCCTATAGAGGGAGCCGGTCGCGGCGACTTGCCGCAGAAGGCTTCCTGAGTTAGGGTTGTGGTAGCGCGCCGCCAGGCGGGGCGCGTGGAGGCGGTTCATGGGTGAATTTAGTATTTTTCATTGGCTTGTGGTTCTGGCCGTCATTTTGATTTTCTTCGGCGGCAAACGTATCCCCGAGATCATGAAGGGATTTGGCGAAGGCATTCGCAGCTTCAAAGATGGCATGGCCGGCACATCGCAGACTCCGGCGCCGCCGGCGCAAGCTCCGCCAGCCGAGAAGCCTTCCGAAGAAAAGAAATAACTCGCGGACAGACGATTCCGTGGAATTTTGGTTTGGGCGGCCCATGTGGCCGCCCTTTTTATTTCTACGCTCTTAACGTCCTAGGTCGCCCTAATTTCCTCGATGCTTGGCAATAATCAGCGTGATGTCGTCGTGCTGTTCCTGCGGGCTGAACTTCTGAACCTCAGCAACAATCGCGTCCATCAAGCATTGAGGAGAAAGCCCGCAATTCCGCCGCAACGCTTCAATCAGGCGTCCTTCGCCGAATTCCTCCTTCTCCGCGTCGTAGGATTCGGTGATGCCATCAGTGTAAAGCGCGAGCGTGTCTCCAGCGCGAAGCCGGCACTCTCCAATCGTGCAATCCCATTCCTTGAAGACCCCCAGCACGGTCGCCGTGGACTCGAGCCGTTCCAGAGTGTTATCGCTCCGGAGGAGCAGAGCGGAGAGATGCCCGCAATTCGCGTAGCGCAAACGCCCCGCGTTGTCGTCATATTCGGCGAAGAAAAGCGTGGCGAACGAACCGTTCGGCGTATTTTCGCAAAACAGCTGGTTCACGGAGCGCAAGAAGCGTTGCGGTTGGTCCACAGCAATGGCGCACTGGCTGCGCAGATTCGCCTGCAAATTTGCCATCAGCAGTGCGGCTGCTATTCCTTTTCCTGAAATGTCCCCGATCACGAACCCCAGCCGCTCCTGCCCGAGATCCAGGAAGTCGTAATAATCACCGCCGACCTTACGGGCCTGTATGCAAGTACCCGCGTATTCCAAGGTCCTGAGTGGTGGCAGAGTCTGCGGGAAAAGCTGCGCCTGCACCTGCTTCGCAATCTCCAGCTCCTGCGCCAACCGGCGCTCGAATTCCAGCTTCTCCGCAATTGCCCGCCGCTGCGCTTCCAGCGCGTGTGTCACCTCGTCGAAGCTCACCAGCGAAAAAGTATTCCCGTCAATATCCCGGAAGCGCGCGAACACTCCGCCCCAAATCGGTGCCCCTTCACCGAGCAGCATGGATGAAACATTCGAAGGCGCCGCCTGCGCCTTGTGATCGTACTTGATGCGCCGAAGGCGCGGCGTGGATTGAAAACGGACCCCGCGCTTGGACCATTCTTGAAATTTGCTGGCCACGTCTTCCGTGACAAAGACAACCTGTGTGGACCGGCCGATGAGCTTGTATTCCTGCGAGTTGGGCTTGGGAACGACCAGAGAAAGGATCGCGCTGCCATCCGGAGGCGCCACGGCAACCCACCGGTCACCCGACTGAAGCCGCGCATCAAGCGCCAGATGAAATCCAAGCTGATCCAGGTAAAACCGCAAGCTGCGGTCCTGATCGCGCACGAAGATATTCACGCAGTGAAGGCGGAGGTGCAGATCCTGGCGAGGTGTTGAAGCGAGGGTGCCCATGGGCGCGATTATAAGTCGGAAAGGGCTTCTTCGCCCGCGCCTCGCTGGATGGCGGGCTTCGGGTTCAGTCCTCGGACCAGCCGAGTTCATTCAGGGCTTGCTGGAGCCGGGCGAGAGGCAGGCCGACGACGTTGAAGTAGCAGCCTTCAATGCGAGAAATGAACCGGCCTGCGCGGCCCTGGATTCCGTAAGCGCCGGCCTTGTCGTGTTGCTCCCCGGAAGCGAGGTAACGCGAGATCTCTTCCGGGGAGAGGACGCTGAACTGAACCAGCGTGGACTCAGCGAAGGTGATGCGTTCTGCGTCGGGAAGACGGATGAGCGCGACTCCGGTGACGACGGCGTGCGTTCGCCCGGAAAGTTTTACGAGCATGCGGCGTGCGTCGTCCGAAGAGCGCGGCTTGCCGAAGATGTGGCCGTCGAGGGTAACTTCCGTATCCGCTGCAATTACGATCGCCGGGCCCACAGCGCGCGCCGCGACCAGCTCGGCCTT
>JBARRT010000139.1:0-12904 GCA_049644365.1 Candidatus Acidiferrum sp.
CCCGCCTTTCTCACGAGTTGTAGCCCGATTGCCGATTGGGGGCGAGTTGGTTCATTTTCCTTTGTTCCCGTTTTCGGTAGTGGTTTTTCTATCGGGCAGCCAGCCTGGAATCGCCTTGCTGGAATGCTTGAGGCGCACGGCAGCCTTCTGTTGCGCGACAAGGGGTGAAGTTTTTGGCTTGGGGGTTCTTCAACAGCGTAGAGCTGCCCAGGCCGAGACAAAGGCCCTCTTCCAGGGGTAGGCCTTCGCATAGCGGATCCAGATCTTTCGCGCGGTGATCCGCACCTGGGCGGCGATCTTCAGCAGTCGTAATCGAATGGTCTCGACTTGATACTCCGCCCATTCTGTTTCTGCGAGACCAACTCTCCGCAGGGCCTCGACCAGCACGTAGGCCAGAGAAGAAAAATAGAGCCGCAGTTGGTTGGACCGTAGACTCTCCGTGCTCATGCGATCACTGAACAGGCTGAGCTGTTCTTTGATGCGATTCTCCATCTCTCCCCGTGCGCAGTAGAGTTGTTCGTAGAGCTCCCGCGTAGGCCAAGCAGCGAGTGGAAGGGAGGTAACCACGTAACGCGGATTCTCCTTGCCGGGGATTTGTTCGGCCTTGGCGACGACCCGACGGTTCCGGCTCCAGGTCTTGCGCGTCTGGTAGAAGAACTCCGTGAACACGCGTGCGGGTTCGCCGCTGCGCTGTTGTTCTTTCTTGGCTTGGCGCATTTCCTTGGCGATTTTTCTCCGCAAGCGCTTGTTCCGTGCAAAGCCGAAAACGTAGTCCACGGCGTGCATTTCACACCAGGCCATCAGTTCCTCACGGCAGAACCCCGAGTCCGCCCGCAGGATGATCTCTGTCTTCGGCCAGGCTTTTCGGATCTGCCCGACGATTCGTTGCACTTCCTCGAGGCTCCCAGCACTCGCATCGATGTTGGAAGGCCGCAACCGAGCACACAACAGTTGGTCCCCACAGAAAATGTACAGCGGCAGATAGCAGTAGTGATTGTAGTAGCCATGAAAGAAGCGTGCTTCCTGCTTCCCATGCAGCGGCGTGTCGGTGGCATCCAGGTCCAGAACGATGGAGCTCGGTGCTTTGCGATGGGACTCCAGAAAGAGCGTGACTAGCAGTTCGTCGATCGCTTCCGAAGAATAGGCGATCTTGTTGTAGCGTTCCGCAGCGGGTGAACCAGCCGGCGTAAGTTCCAACCGGTTCAGGGTGCTTTTACCCGCCAGGGGCTCTCCGAGATCGCGCTTTCCGGCCAATACCCCCAACAGAGGATCCTGCCGCAGCTGCTCGTGATCGTTCAGATCTTCATAACCGAGAGCCAGCCCGTAGATGCGTTGCGCTAGCATTTCTTCCAAGCGGTGCTCGATGCGCTCCGGCTGCCGGTAATCCGTGAAGCAGCGCGCTACGCGCCGCAGTAAGCCGATCTTGCGATCAGCCTGGCGCAGTAGCAGAGAACCGCCCTCCGTGGTCAGCCAACTCCCCTCGAACTGGGCCACCACTTGACGTGAAAAATGAGCTTCAAACGGGAAGAGAGTCTCGCTACACTCTGTCATTGAAAAGGCCGCCTTTCCTGGGACTTTAACTACGCATAGACAACGCAGTTATGCCCGAGAAAGCGGCCTTTTTCCAGTTCTATTCAACGCTTCGTTCTTATTCCTCATGAGATTTCCGGGCTAATGAACATAAGGATTTTGAGCCCCAGCAAGGAGGGCATCGTGAACAAGGTTGTTTACATTTCGAAATCCCATATCGAACGGCGCGAGGGGCCTCTGCGCATCGCGCACCTGCCCGGCGAATCCATGCCGGTAATATTCAGCGTCCACGGCGCCATCGCCGAGCATTACAAAATTGATCCCTCGAAATTGACAGAGTCGCACTCCTCCACAATTGACTATGTCATTTCCGCAACCGCCGGTTGAATGCTCGGCACCTTCGGAGGTGCGCTGGAAGCGCGCCAAATTGACGCCAGCCATGGGCGATTAACGGCGGATGTAACCGGCGAGGTGGAAACCGAAGAAGGCGTGTTGGTCATCCGGCGCATCCACGTAGCCATGCGGCTGAAAGCACCAGAACAGGCGAAAGAAACCGTGGAGCGCGTACACGCCTATTACCCGATGCATTGCCCCCTCTACAGGACACTGCACCAAGCAATCCAGCTCACTTCCTCGTTTCAGCTGATACGCGCAGCGGATTAGTGCGCGTCTCGTCAGTGTTTTGTTTCCTGACGAGATGCCGACTTGTCGGGAGTTACCCCCACGAGGCACAGAAGATAGCCCTCGGCTTTTATCAAACTAAGTGGGCGGTGACCTAAGCAGCCGTGACACGTCCAAAGGAGGAGGTGTTTTTCGAGGAGGTTCCATGAACATTCGCAGAGTATTGCCAGTGATTTGTCTGCTGTCGACATGTCCCGGGATCGGCGCCGCCGGAAACACTCTATCCGGGGAAGACGTCGCAAAGATAAAGCAAGTCCACAGCAAGTACGAAGAAGCTTGGCTAAAGGGAGATGCGGGTGGTGTGCGCGCTCTCTTCACGGATGACTGCGTGTTGTTGCCGCCTCACGGAGACACACCGCGGATTGGACAAAAGGGATTGAACGAATACTGGTTTCCGCCGGATTCCCCGCCAACCCAAATCACAAAGCTTGTTGTGACGCCACAAGGAATCGGCGGCGATGGGCAGATCGCCTATGTGTGGGGAACGGATGAAGTGGCGTGGACCACTGTGCAAAATGGTAAGACAACGAGCGCGTCACACAAAGGCATCTTCCTGAACGTTCTCAGGAAGCAAGCGAATGGGGAGTGGAAGATGTCGAACCATATGTGGGATGAAACCAGTGGAGAGGCATTGAGGCTGCCGGGGGAGACGAAGAGTGCCCTTGTTGGAGTGTCGTTGATGCGCGCCTTGCGGTCCACGGACTGGGTTCTGGAAGCTCGGACTTGGAACCAATCGTAAACACACGATCATCGCCCGGTACCGACGCCGTAAGAATCCAAAACATTTTGCAGGGTCACAACACCTTCGAGCTGATGTATGTTGGCACGGTTCACAACCGGCAAGAGGTCCAGATGGCTCGCTCCCATGCGATCGAGCGCCAGGTGGAGCGAATGGTCCGCGTGGACATGAGGAAAATCAGTCCCATTCACAAATTCACTCAGTCGTTTGTCCGCATCGCCATCGCCGTTAGCCTGTCGCAACCGTTGTAGACTTACGACGCCGATCACGCCGCGGTCATCGCTAACGGGCCACGCGTGAAATTCGCTGGATTCCGATTTTTCCAAAGCTTCCTGGACCGTAAGCTCCGCACTCCAAACTTCGCTGGCATCCCGCATCGCCTGAACCACTGTGCGCTGTCCTCCCTGCTGACGCGTCTCCGCCGTGGGCAAATGAATGCCGTCCTGGTGCGCCAGAACTTCGTAGATCGGCTGCTTCTGAAATCTTGCGGAGATGAAAAAGCTCACCAGGCTGGAAATCATCAGCGGGACAATGACCGCATAATCCCTAGTGATCTCAAAAATCATGACCACAGAAGTCATCGGCGCGCGGATGATCCCCGCGAAGGCTGTGCCCATCCCTACCAACGCGTAGGCTCCCGGCGAAGCGGCATATCCCGGCAAGAAGTATTGAGCAGCAGTTCCGACAATTCCTCCCAGCATCGCTCCCAGAAGTAAGCTGGGCCCAAAAATACCGCCGGCATTTCCGGAAGCGTAGCTCGTGGCTACGGCTATAAGCTTTAGCAGCAGCAACAAGACCATCAGCCGGAGCGCCATCCTTCCGTTCAGGACTTCGCCAACATGCTTGTACCCAACACCCAGAAGTTGCGGCACGAACCAGCCCATTACTCCAACCATCAGGCCGCCCGCCACTGGTTGGAACCATACTGTTTTTCTCGGGAACCGCAGAAAGCGCGCCCGCATCCAAAGGAGCAACTTTGTAAACGCCACGGAGACGAAGCCACCTGCGACCCCGAGTATCGCGTAAATTCCCAATTCTCCTGGATGAACCAGCTGATACTGCGGCACCTGAAGCAGCGGATCATTTCCTAGGAGCAAGCGCAGTATCGCCCATGATGTTGCCGAGGCTAGCACCACCGATCCCAGCACCGGCGCGTGCATGTCTCCGACAACTTCTTCCAAGGCAAACAGGACCGCGGCAAGCGGCGTGTTGAAAGCAGCAGCAATCGCCGCTGCCGCACCGACCGGCACGAGTGCCTTGACCTTCTCCGGGCGCAATCCCAACTTGCGGCCCAGCACGGATGCAATGCCCGCTCCCACTTGTACGGCAGGACCTTCGCGGCCGAGTGGGATTCCGCTGGCAAGTGTCGCGGATGTACAGAAGAACTTTCCAAAGACCGTACTCAGGGAAATTCGCCCGCCGCGCGCATACAAGGCGGCTTTCGTTTGTGGAACACCACTGCCGCGAGCATCCGGAAAGTAGCGGAACAACAGATAACCCATTCCCAGCGAGCCAGTCACTGGAACAAACAGCCGCCGCCAAGCTGCGCCGCCCGCGGGGTACAGTCGCGCGCCAAATCGCTCGGTGAGCAGAATGAAAGCAACAACGACCGCGCCCACCAGTGCCCCGATCAACAGAGTCAGGACTAGGAAGACTTGTTCCTCGCGTTCTTGCAAAAGAAGAGTCCACTGTCGCGCCGGTGCTTTCCACCAGGTCACACCGGGCTGTTCTTCGGCTTCCCTCATCGCTGGCAATTCTCCGTGCATTAGCATATCTCACTGACGACACAACTATCAGGCGGCCGGGATGCGACTCTCAACACTCAAGCCGCTTTTGCGTCGCCACCATTGGCAAGTTTGAGGATTCTTACGAGGGGCTTGATTGTGAGTCCCTGCACTAGAATGGAAAAGATGACCACGCCGAACGTCAAGTTCAAGATTTGCTCGCGATAGGGAAACGCGGTGGTCAAGCTCAGCGCAAGAGCGAGCGCCAGTGCGCCGCGAAGTCCGCCCCATACGGCTACATGCTGCCAACGAAGCGGAATCTTCTCTGCGAAGCAGTTGCTCAAAGGCACGAGCAGATAGACCGCCAAAGCACGCCCCAGAAACACGGCACCGACGGCCAATACAACGGAGGCCCAACTCTGTAAGAGTTCACGCACATGGATTTCCAAGCCAATCAGAAGAAACACGAGAGAATTCATGACGAACGAAATGTACTCCCAGAATGACTGCATGGCGGTACGTGTGCCAGTACTCATGCCTCTTTTCGCACCAAAGTTCCCCAGCATCAGCCCCGCGGATGCGGTCGCTATGACGCCTGACAGGTGCAGGTTAAACGCGAGCAGATAGCTGCCGTACGCGAGGATGGTTGTCAGGGTAATCTCAATCTGGGGATCATCCACTGTCCCGGTAATGCGGCTCGCCAGGTATCCCAGGACCGACCCCAAGACCGCTCCACCGACGACTGCCAGGAAATACTGCTCGAGACCTTTTGGGAGGGTCAGCTTTTCCGCAACGATGGCCCCGAACAGGATTCCAAAGAGAACGACTGCCGTTCCATCGTTGAGAAGGCTTTCTCCTTCCATGATGAGGGACAACCGCTTGTCTACCCTCAGATCCTTGAAGATGGCCAGCACAGAAATGGGGTCCGTGGCCGAGATGATGCACCCGAACAGAAGTGCAATGAGCAAAGGCAAGCCGATCAACCAATGCACAAGGTATCCGGTCACAAGGGCAGCGAGCACCACACCTGCGTTGGCGAGTAGCAACAGAGGTACGGAATTGCGAAGCAGCTGCCGCACGTCCAGCTTCACGCTGCCTTCGAAGACCAGCGCCGGAAGAAACAATATCAAAATCACATCAGGCGTCAGCCAGTCGGGACGGTGACCGGGTTGAAGGGGAGACAAGATAGGAAGCTGAATGACTCCAAGGAGCAAGCCGCCCAAGACCAGGGATACCGTGTAGGGAATCCTCAGGCGTTTCGCCAGCATCGCGATGATCGCAGCCGCGATGAGCAGCCAAACCAAGAATTCTATGCCAGAGGTTGGAGTCATCTCAGAAACGCACCACTTTCCGGCTGTTCGAATTCGTTAACGAAGACCTGGCGCGTTGGCACTGACAAAAGCCGCTCTGACCTCTGGACGCAAAAGATAGACGAGCAGAGCCCCGGCAATTGCGACACCTATGCCGCCTTGAACGACATCACCCCTGAATGCATTCACTAGGTCTCCCAAAACCTGAATTGCGATGATAGCCACAGCCAGCCGCCATCCCCAAACACGGCGTTTGAACCAACCCATGCAAGCAACCGCAAGAAGGACACCTAGCATTAGGAATGGGATTCCCACTACTTTCCCAAGCGGTGCAAGCTCCTTGTACGCACGCGGGTTGAGAGTCCACATGCGATCAAGAGCGGTGCCACGCCACAACAAGGTGGCTCCCGCAAGAGACGCGATGACGGCCCCAAATAGCAGAAAGATTCCGATAGCCGTCTTGCCGCGTGGAGATCCTGCTGTCCGGTGACCCGCAGACGAATTCATGCACTGAATATATACTGAAAGTTCTCACAGTCCTGATAAACGCGGCATCACAACTGATCTTCCTGAACGCCGGGTCACATCTTTCTTTCCATTGGTCATGTTCCTTTTCCCTTGTAATTTTTTGTATGTTTCCCTTTGTCACGCACAATCGACCGACCTATGCAGCGGTGGCCTTCGACGCGACCTTGCGGCCAAGGAAATCGCGAATGGCGCCAGCAATTTCTTGATGGTGGGTTTCCAGTGCGAAGTGACCCGTGTCGTAGAAATGCACCTCAGCGTTCGGGTTGTCGCGCTTGAACGCTTCAGCGCCAGGGGGCAGGAAGAACGGATCATTCTTGCCCCAGACAGCCAATAGGGGAGGCTGCTTTATGCGGAAGTATTCCTGGAACTTGGAATAAAGTGCAACATTGCTGGCATAGTCCAGGAAGAGGTCAAGCTGGATTTCGTCGTTGCCGGGCCGTGCCAATAGCGCGGAGTCGAGCTCATACGATTCCGGAGCTACTTGCGATTCATCCTGCACGCCGTGGACGTATTGCCACTTGGTCGCTTCCGGCTTCAGGAAATCGCGCAATGCCGCGCGGTTTTCCGGCGTCGGCTCCTTCCAATATTTCTGTATCGGGTTCCAGCCCTGGCTTAGGCCCTCTAGATAGGCATTACCGTTCTGCGAGATGATGGCGGTGATGCGCTCGGGCCGAGCCAACCCGAGTCGGAATCCCACTGGCGCGCCGTAGTCAAACACGTAAATCGCGGAGCGCTCGAGACCGATTGACTGGGTAAAGCTGTCGATGGCCTTGGTCAGGTTCTCAAACGTGTAGTGAAACTGTTTATGGTTGGGGGCATCGGAAAAGCCAAACCCCGGCAGATCAGGTGCAACCACACGGTAACGGTCGGCCAACGCGGGAATCAGATTGCGGAACATGTGCGACGAAGTCGGGAAGCCGTGCAGCAAGAGAATAGCTGGGGAAGTCCTTGGGCCGGCTTCGCGATAAAAGATCCTATTGCCGTCGACAACGGCGTGTTTGTAGCTGATCATTTTGAGTCTCCTTGTAGATATAAAAGTCCGGTCTGACGAGGTGCTGTTCAGCGACGGTCACGCTTCCACGTCATTTGACGCGCTAACCGATAAAAGGTTACATTATTGGTGTTAGAATCTTGGTGGGTGTTGGCATGAGCAAGGCAATGAGTAAGTCGGATTGGAAAGATGGCTTTCTGTTTGTCGGAAATCAGCTAGCGCTTGATTTCCTGAATACCCGCACGGTCCAGAACGACGAGCCCTCGGAGCTGCTCCCTGACTTCAGCGCGCTCTTACGCTGGTTCCAAGCAGCCGATCTGCTAAATCCTCGCCAAGTCGTCAGTCTTCAACGTCAGTGGGGCGGATCGGCCAACGCCCAGAGGACCACGGAAGCCATGCGACAGCTACGCGAGAAACTGAGAAAGGATATCCTCGACTGGGAGCGTAGTGGTTCGGTTCAGCATTCCACGCAGGACCAACTGAATAAGCTGATGGCCGAGCATCCCATGCGTAGTCGGCTGAGGACGAACGGAAAATCGCACTTGACGGAACTATGGTTCGAACCGCGCGAACCCGAAGACCTGTTTGCTCCCCTGGCGCACAGTGCGGCGACATTATTCGTGACTGCGGATTGCGAGCGCGTCCGCAAGTGTGCTCAGTGCGTGCTGCATTTCTATGACACCAGCAAGAAAGGCACGCGACGCTGGTGCAGCATGCAATTGTGTGGAAATCGCCTTAAGGTCGCAGCCTACGCGACTCGCCGACGTCAGCGCGCCCACAAGGCCCACAAGAATGATACCGGTGTTTGATATTTCGCGGCCTGACGGCCAACGCCAACCCCGCGCGTGATTTTATCCGGCTTCTCACCGTCGAATTGCACTGAAAAGACAAAGAGAAAGCCGGTTTGCCAGGTTTGCCAATTAAGGGCCCCGTGAAAACAGCTAAGTGATTGTGGCGCCTTGCCTTAGCTTATTTTCCCCACGGTTCGCAACGAGGAGGCCGGGGGTTCGAATCCCCTCTCGTCCACCAATTCCCTAGCCAAGCATTCTAGCTCGAGGCGAGGCTTCCGCGGCGAGTGTCAAACAATCTGCGGACGGCGCTTGCCAACATTTGTGGCTTGTTCGAACGCATACGCTAACTGCAACGCGCCCCAGTCGTCATGGTGGCGGCCCACGATCTGCATGCCGATGGGCAGGCCGCTGGCTGAAAAGGCGCACGGTACGGACACAGCAGGATTTCCCGCCACCGAAATGTAATAAGCCGATTTCATCCAGGCGATGTAGTTCTCCATTTTCACGCCGGCAATTTCCGTGGGGTAGTGCTCGTTCACGTCAAAGGGAAGCACTTGGTTGACCGGCAGGAGAAAAAAGTCATACTCGCCCTTGAATCCGCACAGGCGCTGATACAACGCGGTGCGCTTGGCCTCAATGCGGGAAAGATAGGGCCCGGTGAGCTTGCGGCCCTCGCCGACGTGCCAGTGGATGTACTCATTGAGTAGCTCATCGTGCGTGGCAAGCATGTCGCCGAAGGCCAGCTCCGTCGCCCAGTGGCGCCAAGCCACGAAGCATTCATTGGCGTCGCGAAAATCCGGTTCCGCGTCTACCACGACGCACCCCAGGGATTCGAACACTTTGCGTTGCGCCTGCACGGCGCTCTTGACCTCCGGCTCCCACGGCAATCCCAGGTCTTTGAACATGGCCACCCGCACGCCTTTGAAGCTGCGGTCCCCGAGAGGCTGCGCAAACGGAGTTCCTGCCTGGTCAATGGAAATCGGCGAATGCTGGTCGAAGCCGGCGAGTACGCTCAGGAAGTAGGCACAGTCGGAGACGTTGCGCGCTACGGGACCCGCAACCGACAGAGTGAACCATCCCAGACTCGTCGGCACGTCAGGAACGCGCCCTGGCGACGGACGAATGCCGACGACGTTGCAGAAATTCGGCGGATTGCGCAGCGATCCTCCCATGTCGCTGCCATCCGCAAGTGGCACCATTCCGCAAGCAAGCGCCACACAACCTCCGCCCGTACTGCCGCCGCAAGTTTTGGTCAGATCGTAGGGATTACGCGTCGGCCCGAATACGGGATTGAATGTTTGCGAGCCCAAACCAAATTCGGGGACGTTGGTCTTGCCAATAACGATGGCTCCCGCGCTTTTCTCGCGCTGCACCACCCGGCAGTCGAAGCTCGGGATGAAATCGCGATGCAACGGTGAGCCGTAGGTCGTGCGAATTCCCTGGGTTTCGTGCAGGTCCTTCACTCCTACAGGAAGCCCGTGCAGCGGGCCTAGCCACTTCCCCTTTGCGAGAGCCTCGTCTGCAGCGGCGGCCTGCGCCATCAAGCGATCTTCAGGAACCAGAGTGACAATTGCGTTCACTTTGGAATTCACTCGGCTGATTTGTTTGAGATGCGCTTGCATCACTTCGCGCGAAGATAGTTTCTTCTGGCGAATGAGGTCCGCCATCTGCCGCGCGGGCATGAAACAGATTTCGGAGTCTGAAGCAGGAGGCACGGAAGAATCCGCGCGCGCAGGATTCGATGACCGCTCCGATTCGGTGGGGTTGACCTCGCTCGAGGATGAAAGATGCGGACTGATGGCCGCTGAAACCGCAGCGGTTGTGCCAAGTTTGAGGGCTTTGCGGCGCGTGATCCTGCCGGTCATGAACGAAGCTTATAGCGCAGTTTTTGACCTGCCAACAATAATTCTTTCGCGAGGGTAAGCGCATTCGCTCCCTGCGATGGGTCGTTCACGCGCCCGCGGGCGAAATCGCGCGCACCGCCCCCCTTGCCGCCAAACTTTTCGAAGATCGTTTTGAGCAAAGCATTCATATCCTTGCCGGACGAGGGATGCTGCGCCAGCAGCAAGTGCCCGCCTTCCGAAAGAGCAAGAAGCGCGACGGTTCGCTCGGATTTGGCGATCTCGGTGGCAAAAAATCCCAGATACTCGGCGGGAACATCCTCGAGCACGCTTGAAACGATGCGGAGCCCCTGAGGCCCGCCAGGCACATTTTGCAGGGCGAGGGCTGCTTCCGCTTTGGCCAAGCGCTCGAGCGTAGCGCGAAAATTCTTGAAGTTGGCGTCGCGCTCCGCAAGCGCACGCGTGGCGGAAGACACGGTTTCATCGAAGGAGCAGCTTAATTTCTCGGCAGTTTCGCGCAGCCTCTGAAAATCGCGGCGTGCGATTCGCTCTGCTCGGCCACCGCAGATGAATTCTACGCGCCAGTCCTGGCGGACTTTCGTGCACCGGCGCACCAGGATCAAGCCGATCTGCCCGGTGCTTTTGACGTGGGTGCCGCCGCAAGGCTGCAAATCGGCGGACTCGATCTCGATGGCGCGGAGGATGCCTTCGCGGTCCACTTCCTTCCGCACGCCGAGCTGCGACAATTGGTCCGCGGTGCCATAACGGACGTTCACCGGGCGGTCTTCGAAAATAACCTGGTTGGATGCCCGTTCGGCGCCTTCAAGGAATTCCTCGGATGGCTCCGGACCGCGCAAATCAATGGTGCAAATCTCCGCGCCAAGATGAAAGGAAACCGTGGGCAATCCGAAGCGTTCCTGAAACATGGCGGAGAGTAGATGCTGTCCGGTGTGTTGTTGCATATGGTCGAAGCGGCGCGGCCAGTTAATACAGCCGTTTACGTCGGGGCTATCCGGGCGCCGGTCGATAACATGAATAATTCCGTCGCCTTCCTCGCGCACGTCGAGGACGTTTGCGTCGCCGATCTTGCCCGTATCATGCGGCTGGCCGCCAGAGGTAGGGTAAAAAGCCGTGCGGTCCAGGACCACGCGCCAGACAGGCGTGGTGATCCCGGAGTTGATGTCCGGCGGAAGCACTTCGCAGCTCAAGACCCGCGCGGTGAATTCGCGTTCAAAAGCGTCGTCGTAGTACAAGCGGCGTGTCGTCATAATTTTATTCGGTGCGCGCGGATTGCAGCGCGCGCTGCCAGGCCTCAGTGTATTTGTAGCCGGTGCCGGTGTTGAAAAGCACAACGGACTCGTGCGGTTTGATCCAGCCCGATGCTGCGAGCTTTCGTGCGGCAATCACCGTCGCGGCGCCTTCAGGCGCGGCAAAAATGCCTTCGAGAGAGGCCAGTTCCCTGCCGGCTTGGAGCATCTCCTCGTCGGTGACGGTAAGCGCGGTCCCTTTCGTTTGGCGAAGCATGCTCAAGATCAGAAGATCTCCCAAGGGACCGGGAACGCGCAGGCCGGAGGCAATGGTTGATGCGTTCTGGAAAAACGTGGCGGAACTCTGGTGCGCTTCCCAGGCCTTGACGATGGGAGCGCATCCCTCCGCTTGAACCGCCACCATGCGAGGGCGTTCCGCGCCGATCCAACCCATCTCCTGCATTTCGTCGAACGCTTTGCACATACCGATTAGACCCACGCCACCGCCCGTAGGATACAAAATGACGTCCGGGAGCTTCCCCGCAAATTGCTCCCAGAGTTCGTACCCCATGGTCTTCTTGCCCTCCACGCGATAGGGCTCCTTCAGCGTGGAGACGTCGTACCAGCCTTCGCGGTCCTTGTGCTCGGCGACGTACTTGCCGCAATCAGAGATCAAGCCGTTCAGTCTGACGACCTTTGCGCCAAAAGCCTGGCACTCCATGACATTGGCTGCAGGCGTGTCTGCGGGCATGACAATGACCGCGGGAAGCCCCGCAGCGGCAGCGTAGGCTGCCAGCGCGCCGCCGGCGTTGCCGGCCGTGGGAGCCGCCAGAGCTTTCGCGCCAAGATGCTTGGCGCGTGTGACAGCGGCGGTCATCCCGCGGGCTTTAAAGGAGCCCGTGGGATTCAACCCTTCGTCTTTGATGAAAAGACGCTGCAACCTCATCGACGCTCCGAGGCGTTTTGCCGGAATGAGAGCTGTCATTCCTTCACCGAGGGAGATGGGATCGTCGTTGGGAAGCACTTCGGCATAGCGCCACAGGTTACGGGGGCGCTGTTTCAAATTCTCCAGCGTCAGCGTGGCGGCAGCCCGCCGCAAATCATAGCGCGCGAGCAAGGGCTTGCCGCAGGTGCAAAGATGCTGTTCCACGGAAGCGTCATATTTCTTCCCGCAAGCAGAGCATTCCAGCTCAAGAACATTCGAAGGCCTGGTCATCACCGTAAAAGTCTAGCACACGCCTCTTTGGCTGCTCGTTGGCGCCGAACTTGCCAGTCCAAGCGAATTGGAGCTAATTGTGGCTAAGTCTCACGAGTTCACCCGAAGTCAAAAGCGAATAAGCTCTCACCCTCGGTAGTCAACCCTCGAAGCCGCCGAGCAATTGTTCGGCAATCCGACGCAATATAAAAGGGCGCCCCTTTTGGAGTAGGTTTTGAGTGTTCGCCTCAACCTCTCCAGAAAGGAGCGCCCTCAATGGATAGCGTGAAGTATATCGGGATGGATGTACACAAGGAAGCGATCTCG
>JBARRT010000140.1:0-45377 GCA_049644365.1 Candidatus Acidiferrum sp.
CGCTGATCTAGTCCACCTTCTTGGGTGGTAGCGGTGACGAATCAGGTGACGGCCTCGCCGTGGACGCTTCAGGAAATGCCTACATCACGGGCCTCACCAATTCGGCGAACTTTCCGACGAAAAATTCCTTTCAAGCAGCATTGGGCGGCGCCAGTGACGCCTTCGTGGCCAAACTAAACGCCGCAGGCTCCGCACTGGTTTACTCCACTTACGTGGGTGGCAGTGACGATGACTCTGGTGCCGGCATCGCTGTGGATAGCTCGGGCAACGCCTATGTGGGGGGCTCCACCCGATCCACCAACTTCCCCACCGCCAGCCCCCTTCAGGCCAATTGTAAAAGCTGTGCCAACGGCCAAGGTAACGCTTTCGTAGCCAAGCTAAGCGCCGCAGGCTCCACACTAATATACTCCACATACCTGGGGGGAAGCGGCAACGGCACCGACGGCGATTTCGGCAATGGCATCGCCGTGGACGCTTCCAACAACGCATACGTCACGGGCTTCACCAGCTCTCCAGACTTCCCTCTGGCCAGTCCCATTCAGGCCACTTTGCTTCCGCAAACCTGCACGTTTGACTATTACGGGTACACGTACACAATACCGTGCAGCAACACCGCATTCGTGACCAGGCTGAATCCCTCTGGATCCGCCCTGCTCTATTCTACTTATCTGGGCGCCAGTGGCGGAAACCTCGAGTACGGTCGCGGTATCGCAGTGGACGGTGCAGGCAACGCCTATGTAACGGGCAGAGCCACTTCCAACTTTCTGCTGACACCCGGCGCCATCCAGCTTGTTTCCGGCGGCGGTGACGACACCTTCGTAGCCAAGATCAGCCCGAACGATGCTCCTGGTTTCAGTCTCTCTAGCTTCAGTTTGAGCTTTCAGGACGAAGGGATAGGTGGAACCACACTATCGCAACAGATCTTCCTGGCGAATACCGGCAGCTTAACGCTGAACATTGCAAGCATCGTTCCGAGCGGTGATTTTGCTGCGACCGATACCTGCGGTAGCAGCCTCGCCGGAGGGGCAAGCTGCACTATAAATGTCACCTTTACTCCCACGGCTGCCGGTGCCAGGACTGGCACCATCACCATCACCGATAGCATGGCTAGCAGCCCGCAAAAAGTCACACTGACCGGCAACGGAGTGACGGGCCTCGCGGCAACTGTATCTCCGACAAGCCTCAGCTTTGGGAATCAGACTCAAGGCACAACGAGCGCAGCCCAGAGCGTGACCTTGACGAATACTGGCAGCGCGACCTTAACCATTACTGGCTTCTCGTTTGCTGGCACGAACCCCTCCGACTTCACCTTGTCGTCCACCGGCTGCAAACAGAGTCAGAGCCTCGCGGTCGGCGCGAGTTGCGCTTTCAGCATCGCGTTCGCGCCGCAGGCCGTTGGAAACCGTTCGGCGACTCTACAGATTACTGACAACTCCTCACAAAGCCCGCGGAGTGTGACACTAACCGGCGTGGGCATCGCCCCACCGACCGTGACACTCTCGGCGATAAGCCTTAGCTTTGCAGCTCAGGTTGTCGGCGGCACGAGTCCCGGGCAATCCGTCACGCTCGCCACAAGCGGCAGCGGGACTCTGGCTATCGTCTCGATTAGCACCACCACCAGCGATTTCGGAGCTAGCAACAATTGCGGCAACAGCGTGGCCGGAGGAGCGACCTGCACCATCACGGTCACATTCACGCCCACCGCCGCTGGCGGCAGAGCGGGGACGCTCGTCATCGCGAGTAACGCCGCCAACGGCACGCAGATGGTTTCCCTTTCGGGGCCGGGAACGGATTTTTCCATATCTCCTGCTGCGGGCTCACCTAACTCCGCGACTGTCACTGCGGGCCAGTCGGCAACTTATACGGTGAGCGCTTCAGGCGCGAGCGGGTTTAGTGGGACGGTGTCCTTTTCTTGCTCGGACCCAGCTTTTCAATCCAGTTGCAGCATCTCTCCCAACTCGGTGATGGTGAACGGCACGACCGCTCAAAATGCGACAGTTACGGTCACAACGACAGCCCGATCTGCCCTGCCGCCGCGCTGGCGCCCGCCAATTCTTCCGCCAAACTTGCGTGTTACGCTGCCATGGCTGCTGCTATTGCTGAGCCTGGTGATACTGACCAGGGCGCTTCGGCGGCGATCCCGCAGGCGGCGAGCCTGGGTCGGGGTGGCAGCAATGCTGATTGCTGCCGCGCTCTTCTTTGGCTGCGGCGGAGGAGCGCCTCCTCCACAAAACGGCACTCCGGCAGGAACTTACACGATCACGGTAATCGCCACGTCCGCAGGGGCAACCCGCACAACTATGCTGAGCCTGACGGTGAGGTAAGGGTAGCGGATGAAATTGAAAAAGGAGATTCTCGAAGCCTCATTTCACTATGGGCTCAGCCGGGAAGAGATTGGTCCAGGAGGTCTCCCAATGCCTCGGAAGTTGAGATGTCTTGCTTATCTGCTTTTTGCAGTTTGCATCGCTTTCTTACGCGCGCAGGGCCAGGTGCGACAAACGCCGAGCGGCGCTCACACCAGGCCACGCGTGATCGTCCTTGGAGTGAACGGAGCTGAATGGGATATCCTCCGTCCGCTGTTGGTTCGAGGGGAGATGCCCAACCTGGCCCGAGTGATCGCGCGAGGGATCTCCGGCAAGATGCGGACGATATCCGCGCCAAACTGTCCAAAGATCTATTCCATTTTTGAAACCAGCACACCACCTGAAGAGAATGGGATCACCGGGTTCATCGTGCACGGCACAACAGCCAATACCGGCATGCTGAGGACCGAGCCGCTCTGGTCGCTCTTGTCGAATAGCGGGGTCACCGTGGGGATGGCTAACGTACCGGCCACGTTTCCGGTGAAGCCGGTGAACGGATACATGATCAGCGGCATGCTTACCCGCGGCAAGAATTGCGAGGACGGCCTGCTATGCTCGCCGAAGCTTTCCGAAGTGCAAGGCGGAGACGCTGTTTATCCGCCCACGATGGTGGCAGAGCTGGAGTCAAACGTCGGGGATTTTCTGATCGATTGCGCCCGCATGCCTGCGGCGAAAGATCTCCTCGGACACGAAGTCGCAGTCGTTTACGAATGGTTGGCGCGGGTATCCGCGACGCGTGAGCAGCAGAGAAAGCTGTTCGACTACTTGCTGACGAACCACCCGACCGATTTCACTTTCCTGGTTCAATCTTGCGAAGACCGCGTGGGCCATTGGCTCTATCCTATCCAGCCGTACAACGTGGGCTACAATCCGAAGCTTCACACGATCCAGGTGAACGCTTTCCCGGATCAGTATCGCGCCCTGGATAAAGTTCTGGGAACTATCCTGAAGCATGTGGACGAGAACACCAACCTATTCATCATCTCCGACCACGGCATCAAGCCGCTGCGCGAGAGGGAGTCCCACGACGCGCATAAGGACCACGCCGGTACTACGCCCATTATCGCGAAACACGACTTCGAGGATGGTGACGAGGTCCCGGGCGTGTTTGTGGCCATGGGGCCGGGCATTAAGAAGGGCGCTCGCATTATGGGGCTGCCCATAAGCGTCTTCGACATCGCACCTACCATCCTGCACATCTACGGCACGCCAGTGCCGACACGGATGAGGGGGCGAGTACTGACGGAGATCTTTGAAGACACTAAGAGCGGAAATGTAACTTCCGTCCGTTAGCCTGTGGAGCATTGCGCCTATCACTACCGGCCGCAGTGCGCAGGATCATCAAGAGAAAAGGATGTGGCAGAGCGTCACATCACGTCACGCTCTGCCGGAGATAGGTCCGTTCTCGCTATTGCAAAGGTTGCTGCGGCAAAGGCTCGTCAGGATTCGCCGGAGGGCTGGCAGGAGCAGGGCTCTCTACCGGCATTTTCTGGGAAGCGGGCGTCAGGCTTGGCGTAAGCTCCGAATTTCTATACTTCGGGGCACTCACGTATCCGCTCACACGGTCTCGGTCAATTTTGTTAATGACCACTTGCACGGGTTGCGGATCATCCACGCGGTGGATCCAGATCGGTTCATAGAGGTTCACTTTTTTCTTGCTGAGTTGGTTGTCGTCAACGATCATGGCCAGATCGTAGCTCTTGTGCTTGGTGTCCGCTTTGCGAAGAGAGAGCATCAGCGGCCCGTAGCGCTGGAACTGCTTCGATTTCGGCAGGTTGAACTCGACATAGCTCCGTTCACCGCGTTTCTGCAGGGCTACAAGTTCCTCGTGAGTTCTGGCGATGGACCCGTTCAAATCGTCCCGCGTCGCGCTCAAATTTCCTTCCAGGTCCGAGCGCGTCTTGGCGACGTCGTCTTGCGTGGCTTTGAGCTGCTTTTGCTGGTCTTCCATCCGCGCCTGAAGTTCTTTCAACCGCTTGTTCTCCACGGCGCTGCGCTTGCCGGCGGCTTGTTTTGCCGCCGGGGTGTTCGCTTGTGCAGCCGCTGCCGCCGCGGCCTGCTGCGCGGTGGTGACTTCATTCAGCTTTCCAGTCAGCGATTCGATTTGCCCTTGCAGTTGGCCAACCGTCGCGGTCATCTGTTCCTGTTTTCCCGTCAACTGGCCAACGAGTGTCTGCTGGTGGTACCCGTAACCCACAGCAAGACACGCGGCAACGATCGCTGTTCCCGCTGCAATCGCGAGCCAGCGAGCGGTGCTTGTGCCTGATGGATTTTCCGGCTCTTCTCTTTCCGTTCTGTCTCGATACTCTTCCATTGCGACCCTCCCGTGCCTCATTTTTCTCAGAGCGATGGACAAATCTTCACTGCAATCTGCAGCAGCAGCCGAATGGGCGGATGACAGCCGGCCACGAGATCACCCGAGACGGACAGGTCCATCCCAGCTTCCATTTCGCAAGAGCGTTGCCGTGGCGAGTCTATTTCGCTCTACTGTAAGTCCAGTTCTGCCAACACTTAACAAGGCATGGTCCCCGCAAGCGATTTCTTGACCGGTACTAGACCCTGCATTTTTTCCTGGCGACCAGCCGACTCTTACCAGGTGGTGGCTTGGTGGGATTCTCCCATTTATCTCCTAGCACGTTGCTCCGGCTCTTTCCCTGTGCTAGCATCCGCGTCGTCAGGAGATCGGACCAGGGATATTTCGCAGGACCTTCGCCCCCGCCCCACGGGGACCCAGGTGCAGTGGCCACGTTCTCCTCCCTCAGTTCCAACTTACCGGCGCAGGCCCGCGCCCGAATTCTGCTGGACGGACCTCGTCACGCGACCGTTATGCGGCCGCCAGAGCCAGGAGGCTTTATGAAGAGCTACCTCACCAAGGACATTCGCAACGTTGGCATTGTCGGCCACGGCGGCACCGGGAAGACGCAACTGGTGTCGTCGTTGCTCTACACCGCGGGGATGACGCCGCGATGGGGAAAAGTTGCGGAAGGCAGCACCACCACGGACTGGGACGAAGAAGAAATCGCGCGCAAGATTTCCATTCAAACCGGCCTCTCCTACGCCGAATGGCCTGCGACACCGACTACTCCCTCCGGCTCTTCCGAAAAAGTCAAAATCAATTTGATCGATCTCCCGGGCTACTCGACGTTCATCACCGAAACGAAAGCGTCGCTGATCGCCGCGGATGCCGCGCTCATCACCGTGGACGCGCATGTCGGGGCGCAGGTCACTACCGAAAAAGTCTGGGATTATTGCACGGAATACGACATTCCCCGCGCCTTTGTGCTCACCTGGATGGACCGCGAGCTCTCGAGTTTCGAACGCTCGATGGAATCGCTGGAGCAGGTTTTCGGGCGCAACGTCGTGGCACTGCAGCTGCCGATCGGCGCGGAACGAGGATTCCGAGGGGTCATCGATCTGGTGGCCATGAAGGCTCATATTTACAAGCCCGATGGCGACGGCAAGCCCTCGATTGAAGAAATTCCCGCCGCACTGGCCGACGACGCCAAGGAAGCGCACGAAAAGCTTGTGGAGATGATCGCCGAAGGCGACGACGAAATGATGGAAGAGTTTTTTCGCGAAGGCACCATTCCGATCCACGACTTGATCCCCGCGGTCCGCAAGGCGATCGTGGCCGAAAAAATCTTTCCTGTCTTGATGGTCTCCTCGCTGCACAACATCGGCACGGCCAGCCTGCTCACGTTTCTCACCGACGCCTTCCCGCATCCCGATGAGCATGCGCAGGTCGGATACAAAGATCCCGATGGCAGAGGCGACCGCGTCGAGCGCAAGTATGACGACAGCCAGCCGCTTTCGCTCTTCGTTTTCAAAACGCTCGCCGATCCTTTTGCGGGCCGCATCAATTATTTCAAAGTAAAGAGCGGCGTGCTGAAAAACGATGCCACGCTCAACAACTACAATCGCGGCATTCAGGAGCGCTTCCAGCATATCCAGGTCGTGCAGGGCAAGCAGCTCACGGAAGTCGGCGAGCTGCACGCCGGGGATATCGGCGCCATTGCCAAACTGAAAGAAACGACCACTGGCGAAACGCTCGGCGACAAAGTTTCGCCGATCTATTACGGCCCCGCGCGCTTGCCGGAGCCCTCGATTACTTTCGCCATCGAGCCCAAGACCCGCGCCGATGAGGACAAAATCGGCGTCTCCATTCACAAGATTCTCGAAGAGGATGCGGCGCTGCGCTTCATGCGCGATCCGCAAACGAAAGAATTTCTCCTCGCCGGCTCCGGCCAGCAGCACATTGAGGTCGTGGTTGCCAAGCTGCACAAGCGCTATCACGTGGACCTCACCCTCAAGCCGCCGAAGGTTCCCTATCGCGAAACCATTCGCGGCAAAGCCGACGCCGAAGGCAAGCACAAAAAACAGTCAGGCGGCCACGGCCAGTTCGGCGTGTGCCGCATCAAGATGGAACCCATCGAGCGCGGCAAGGGCGTCGAGTTCGTGGACGACGTTTTCGGCGGCGCCATTCCGCGGAATTGGATTCCATCGGTGGAGAAGGGCATCCGCGATGCCGCGGCGCGCGGCTATCTCGCGGGCTTCCCCGTGGTCGATTTCCGCGCCGTGCTCTATGACGGCAAGTATCACGACGTGGATTCGTCGGATATGGCGTTCAAGATCGCGGGCTCGCTGGCATTCAAGGAAGCCATGAAGCAGGCGCGCCCGGCGCTCCTCGAACCCGTCATGCACGTGGAAGTGTATGCGCCCGATCAATACTCCGGGGACCTGATGGGCGATCTCAGCTCGCGGCGCGGCCGGATTGCAGGCAGCGAAGCCCGCGGTCACAACGTCATCATCAAGGCGCAGGTGCCGCTCGCGGAAATGCTTTCGTACGCCAACGACCTCACTTCCAAAACGCAGGGGCGCGCGACGTATTCGATGGAGTTCTCGCACTATGACTATGTGCCCAATGAACTCGCGGAAAAAGTGATCGCCACGCACAAGGCTGCGCACGGAGAGCAACTCGTCGAAGAAGAAGCCTAAGGCGCGACTGCCTGCAGAAGTTTCTGTCGAGCTGCCTGCGTTTCGATTCGGGCGTCATTGATACGCGTGAACGAAGGAGTGACTTCTTGAAAAAACGGGTGCAGCGTCTTGACCGAGTCCTGTAATGTTCGTAACCGTTCCTTCGCCGCGTCCGGAGTGAGCCGCAGAGCCTCTTCCGCTAAGCTCATCAGCTTGTGAAACGCGGCCACGTCTGAAGCTGTTGGTAAAGTAAAATCCTTTGGCGCGGGACTCCCCATCATTTCTTGGTAGTAGGCGGCAGGGCTCGCTGCTTCAGCCATTTGCTTCGCTGCCACATTGAGGGGATCTTCCTCGTACCACAGCGCCCGACCCCAGTCTAATCCGGTATCCGGCAGCGCACGCGTCGCAGCTTCAATTTGCCGCTTCTGCGCAGAGCTCAGCGCCCCACTCTGCGTCGCTTGAGTCAGTGCATGAAAATTGGAAACCAATCCCATTTTGGCGACAAGCGAAAAGATCAGACTGCCCCCGCTCGCAAGATGCTGCGAAAAGCGGATTCCCGCTAGCCAGGTGTCAACGGCCTTCTGTGTCTCCCCCTTCGCCGCCAGCCTCATCCCATACAATGTATTCAGCCGTGCCAGAACTCGCGCCTTTGGAATATACGCAATCGAGGCGCGCGGCCCCAGATCGTATTCCAGACCCCAGTCGCATTCCGGCAGCTTCGTCGCCCGTTGCATTCTCCAGATGGCAGTTTCATTTTTGTCGAGGATGGAGCCGAGTTTTGCTTCGTCCCACACCGCCTCTCCCGCCTCTGTTTTCTCCAGTAAGTCTGAAGTCGCTTTCTCCGCCGGGGGATCCTGCAAATCCGCAAACGCTAGCCAATACCGCAGCGCCGCATTCCGCGTTTCGGTAGGAAGTTTCGTCTGAGCGCGCGCCGTTGCTGCCAGAGAAAGAAACATCAGCACGGCTACAACTCTCTTCGCTTGTACAGTCATTTTCAAATTCTCCTGGATGGTTATTCCTTTGCGAGCACGCGCAACGTGCTTTCACTGCCTCGGAAATCAGGAAGCACTCTCTGCGAAGCTCTCGTCAGTTCGGCCTCGAGTTTTTCCGGGTTCTCCAATGCCAATTGCGTGAGCGGCAGCAAGGACAATGGCTGTGGCGCGGATTTCGTTTCCTGAATGGCGGCGGTCTTCTTCTCGCCAAGTTCACCGCCGCTCCATTTGTTTTTCTTACCGACAAACCACAGCGAAGCGCCGAGGGCAATCGCCGCCACAGCCGCTGCGGCGAGGCGGCGCGGCCAAGCTTGCCGATGGATAGCAGGTTCCGGCAGGGGGCGCGGCCGCCGTGGCTGAAATTCACCCAGATACTTTTCAAATCGTTCGTCGAGGTTTTCCACGCTCAGACTCCTCGCTCTTCGCGGTACGGCCGCAGCTTTTCCCGTAATTTTTCCAGCGCGTATCGATAGCGAGATGCGACAGTATTGAGCGGCGCGCCCGTCGCGGCGGCGGCCTCCTCCAGCGTCAAGCCGCCCCAAATTCGCATCACTACCACTTCGCGTTGTTCTCCCGGCAATTCTCCCAGCGCTTTCTCTAAACTCAGCGCCGCTTCCATGTTTCCGCCCCGATGTTTGAAAACGCTGAGTTGCGGATCCAGCGGCGCATTCCTCTGTCCGTTTCTTCGCGCGTTTAGAGCCGCGTTGCGCACCGCGCGATACACATACGCAACCGGCAGATCGGGCATTTCGACTTCCGGGCTCAACAAGCGGAGAAATACCTGATGCACCACGTCCTCAGCCGCTGCGGCATCCGTCACAAACGAGCGCGCGTACGCGACCAGCGCGGGCCCGTGCTGGTCATACAGATGACGCACTTCCGCGGCGCTCAATTTCTTATCGCCCAATCTGGCCGTCCGTTCGCGATCTGGATCTATGACACGCGAGCCCGCCCAAATTGTCTAGCCCACATGCCAATTTGGAGGCTTTTTTTCTTTCGCCGCAAGGCGCACACTCTTTTCCATGAAAACCAACAAGCTCGTAAATTACGGCCCGCAAACGAAAGCCATCCATGGCGGAGAGCCGAACCGCCGCGGCGTCAACGGCCCGATCGTCACGGAGATTATTCGTTCTTCGACGTTCACGTTTTCTTCCACGGAGGAAATGAAACTCTGGGCCGAAGGCAAGAACAAAGCGTACATCTATACCCGTTACGGCAACCCTACGCTGACTGTCGCGCAGGGGAAAATTGCCGCGCTGGAAGGTGCCGAAGCCGCCATCGTCACTTCTTCCGGCATGGCCGCGATTTCCTCCGCTTTGCTCGCGGCGCTGAAAGCCGGTGACGAAGTCATCTCCACCGCACAGCTCTACGGCGGCTCGTACCGCCTGATGCGCGACGTTTTCCCGAACATGGGCATCGTCGTGCGGCAGGTCGGCACGGATCTGGCGGGAATCGAGGCTCTCGTCACGCCGCGCACAAAAGTCCTCTACGTGGAAACACCGACGAATCCCACGCTTCGGCTCGTTGATATTCATAAAGCGGTGGCTTTCGCCAAGAAGCACAAGCTGGTCTCCATCATCGACAATACATTCGCCACTCCCGTTCTGCAGAATCCCATCGCCCTTGGCTACGACATGGTCGTGCACAGTGCTACGAAAGCACTGGCCGGCCACTCGGATATCATCGCCGGGGCCGCCGCCGGTAGCGCGCAGTGGATGGAGCGCGTACGCCAGATGATCATCTATCTTGGCGGCTCGATGGATCCCGGCGCGGCGTATCTGCTGATTCGCGGAATAAAAACGCTGGGCGTGCGCGTCCAGCGCCAAGGCGAAAACGCCATGGCCGTCGCCAAATTCCTTGAAAAACATCCGAAGGTGGCGCGCGTGCATTATCCGGGGCTGAAGTCCCATGCGGATCATGCGCTGGCCAAAAAACAGATGCGTGGATTCGGTGGAATGCTGGCATTCGATCTGAAAGGCGGCCTGCCCGCAGCGCGCCGCTTCTGCGATCGGGTGCGGCTGTTTCTCCTCGCGGCGAGCTTGGGTGGAGTGGAGTCGCTCGTCATTCTTCCGATCTACAGCTCGCACTACAACATGACGGAAGAAGAGCTCCGGCGCGCGGGGGTCAGCCCGGGCACGGTACGCGTTTCTCTGGGATTGGAAGACAAAGAAGACTTGATCGAGGACTTGAAACAGGCGCTCGCTTAGGCCGCCCGGTCATCCCATTTCAGGAAATCCGCGCGAAGCGAGTTATTTCTTCGCGCCTGCGGGTACGGGAACAGCCGCGGGAGCCGGTGCGGTGCCTGGCGCAGGAGGGGCCCATTCGTCCTGGGAGGGGAGCAGGGATTTAACGATGTCTTCCAATTCGTGGGAGCTCTGCACATGCTCCGGAAAGTTGTGGACGGTGATGTCGAAGGCTTTGCTGTGCTTGGCGCGGACTTCTTGCAGCTCTTCTTGCAGCCGGACGGCAACGCGCTTGGCATTGAGTGTATCCGTTTCGGGGAGAACCAGGGCAAACAGATCCGCCGCGAGGCGGTAGATCGAATCGGTGGGCCGCAGTTTGCGGGACATGGCTTTCGCAGCGTCGCTCCAAGCCGCGGAGTTGTCCTCGCTATTTTTCGCGGACGCATTCGCGGGTTTGGCTTTCACCAGCAGGAGTGAGAGCGTCTTTTGCATGGTCATGGCCCTCCGGTATTCCATGGTCAGGCGATCCCAGAAATGATTTTGATCGGGCATGGAGTGCAGCAAGTCCACGCTGGCTTGCTGTTGCAGGGTAACGTTGCGCTCCAGCTCCGTCAGTATTTGTTGCTTGAGCTGGCGCACCGTGCGCTGACGCTCGAACAGGTAACCCACGAAAAGAAATGTCAAGCCGCAGAAACCGAAAAACGCGACGCGGAGCGTCCACTTGTTCCCCACGGGGTGGAGGAACACCAGCGGATACATGAACGCAGCCAAACCGCCGGCAAGCACCAACACGATGACGGCAGAGAGGATGGTGAGCTGCAGCTCGCGGCGTTCGAGATGATCCAATTCTTTGCGGTTCAGCGCTACCATGACCAGCCTTTAGCTCCCGACGGCCCTTGGCCGCGGGTGTGGGGCGACTTTCGTTCCAGAATGAACCTCTATCGTCCGGTGCGAGGCCGCTAAGCGCAATGGGTGCAGAGTACTATGTAGCGCAAGTGGCACTGTCCCATTTTGGGAAAGCGGTCCCTTCCGACCAGTCCGAAATCTGTGCGAAAGGGTCCTCAGGATTCTCGCGGGCAAGCTTAGGGCTGTTCGATGAATTGGATGTCCCAAAAGGGATGGAGCTCCCAGAGAGTACCGACCTTGGCAGTGCCGTGACCGTGTCCGCGCTTGGGATTCTTCTTTGAATAGTGAGCCGAATCATAAAAGGGAAGACCGATCACTTTGATTCGCAGAGGTTCATCCAGGTCAAGGGGCTTGTCGACGGCAGGATCGTAACCGTTGGCGATCAGCTCATCGATGAGCTTTGCCGGGTGGCGATGAACAGCGGCCCTTGGGGTAGTTCGACAATGATGCGGTTGGCGGTCTTCGGCTGCCCGGGAGCGGAGATTTCCAGGTGGAAGTCGCAGTCGTTGGATTCCAGCTTGACTCGCCAGAGGTCCCCGGTGATTTTGTAGATTTTGCCGTCTTGCTCCCTGCCGGGGTAGGGAGTGTCCTGCTTGCGCACCGCGGCGGTTTGGATGCCGGCCGGGGCGGACCACTGAAGCGCCTGAACGACAGTGCGAGCCTCGGGGGCCCCCGGAGCGGGATCGCGATGCTTCATGTTGGAACGGTGCTGTTTGGCGAGAAGAGTGGTCGCAGTGCAGGGGATGTCCTGTGAAAACGCTGGAATGGCAGAGGCAAAAATACTGACAACGAACAACCCGAGGGGACGGAGCGCAATCGATTTACGCACGGGAACTCCTTGAAGGAAATGTTCTGGGAGAGTTAACTGCATTGGAAATACTCTGATTTGCAAAAATATGCAAGCGTTTTCGGAACGCTGGGGGCGCGAGGAAAGGGGCGCTACAACCGGAGAGCGGGGAAATGAGCGGTGCTAGAAGCAGAACGGGCGCCCCGGTGGAACCGGGACGCCCGACTTCTATTTTTGTGAAGTGAAATTAGAGGGGCTGTACGTTCGAGGCCTGCAGGCCCTTGGGGCCCTTGGTGACTTCGAATTCAACCGCCTGGCCATCATTCAACGACTTATAGCCATCAGCCACGATCGCGGAGAAATGGACGAAAACGTCCTCACCGCTTTGGCGCTGGATGAAACCGAAGCCCTTGCTGGCATTGAACCACTTCACTGTACCTTGTTCTTTACTCACTGCTTTACTCGTTTCTGTCAGCTGGGTTACAGCTGAACATTAGTTCTTTAAGCTATCTGATGCCTCAAGTTCCGAGCCCCTCAACAGAGCTTCGGCCGTCTTCAAGCCTTGTGTTACGAGCCCGCAAAGCAGGCGCATAGCACAAAAAAAGGCCGCAAGTTTGACCTCGCGACCGCTTTACAACCCAAAGGCGATACAAGAGCAACAAACGCAAAGACAGAGTACCACAAGTTGTACCAAATGCCAAGCGAAATTTTAGTGCTTCACGGCGCTGGTGAGAATCAGAGAATGCGAGCCAGCGAGTACCCGCTCCAGCCTTGCTTGTGGTGGTCGCGATCTTTCGCGGAGCCAAATACGGCGTGCGTGAGGACGACTTCCGTGGTGTTGCCGCGGACGAAAAATTCGACGGTCACTTGCGTCTCGGGACTGTCGGGATGAAGAGAAGAAGCGCCGACTAATTTTTGGATTCGGCTTCGTGGCGGTCGAGCACGATTTTCAGGATCTCTTCCGCCAAGCCGCCGGAGTTCACGCCGTCCATGTTAGCCAGGACCACCACGCCCGCGCGGCGCTCCGGCACAAGGGCGAAGGCCGTGCTGGTGCCTTGTTGCCCGCCGGTGTGGGCCACGATGCGAACGCCGAATTTATCCAGAGTTCCCCATCCCAGGCCGTAGGCCGTCGGCTTGCCATCCTCGGTCTTCTGCGAGGTCCACATCAGCTCTCGCGTGCCGCGCTTTATGAGCTTGTCCGCGAGGATGGCGGCTTCGAAGCGCGCCATGTCGTCCGCCGAGGAAATCAGTCCGCCGCCGGGAATCTTGTAGCTGGAGTCGAGAACTCCCGCGTTGCGCACCAAGCCGGATTTGTCTTTGTGGTACCAGCGCGTGCGATGGGGAATCACGGCAAAGAAGTCATCGGCTTGCGTTTGCTCCATTCCCGCGGGTTGGAACACATTCTTTTTCACAAAATCCACATACTTCTCCGACGCGGCGCCTTCGAGGACGCAGCCCAGGAGCGTATAGCCGTAGGTCGAATATTGGAATTTCGTGCCGGGTTTCGCGACCAGCGGGTCAGCGGCGAAAATCTGCAACGACTCCTCCATGCCCGAAAAATGCCGGGCGCTGTCTTCGGGAATATCTCCTTTTCCGCCCTCGTTGTAATGGCGAACCCCTCCGAGGTGTCCCAGCAGCTCGCGGGTGGTAATCGGCCATTCTTTCTTGGGAAACGCCGGACAATATTTTTGGACGGGCGCGTCGAGGTCCAGCTTTCCCCGCTCATAAAGCTGCAGGACAGCAACGGCGGTAATTGGTTTGGAAATCGATCCTAGGCGGAAGAGAGTCGAAGAAGTGGCGGGAGCAGAGTCCTCCAGATCCGACATGCCAAATCCGGCGGACCACACGGGTTCGCCGTCCAGAACGATCGCCGCGCCAATGCCGGCGACGCTGTTGGCCGACATGAAGCTGGACACTGCCTTTTCAATTGCCGCACGCTTCTCGGGGGAAAGACTCATTTGCTGAGCGGCGGCGCCGGCCACCTCCACCAAATATAGAGCGAACAAACATAAGACCGGAACTCGGAACGAGCTTGCAATCGTGAGTCGCGCGCGCTGTTTCACAGGATCACCTCGCAGGGCGAGTCTACCCCAAAGGGCAGGTGCAGGAAGCGGCGATGTAGGCTGTGGGCGATGTACTGAGAGCGTCACCCCCCATCCGGGAGAAAGCGTTGACCCGGATGCAAGCGCCTCCTTACCATGGAGAGATGAAACTAAGGCTCTATTTGGCGACAGGCGCGATTCTGGTCTCGGGCGGCTTATCGGGTTGCGAGGATGCCGGGAAAAAACCCGTGCAGGCGCGCGTCCCTGCGCTGGCGCCCAAGGCCACCGCCGCCGCCCAGGCCCCGCCGGAACTTCCAGCGCTCCCGCTGGCAAACCCGGCCCGGCGGTTCGTCTCCCTGTTGCCCCCCGTTCCCGCGGGCAAGGACTACCTCATCCAGAAGGTCCAGGAAAAATTCGCTTCCGGCGAGCAGAACTTCAAGGCCGGGCATCTCGAGGCCGCGCGCAAGGATTTTGACGACGCGGTCGACTGGATGCTGGAGAGCGGCTACGACCCGAACGGCGACCCCCGGCTGAGCGAGCTGTTCCACCGCGTCGTCGACAGTGTTTACGCTTACGAGTTGCAGGCTTTCCGCGCCGGCGACGGATTCAGCGAAGCCCCCGCCGTCCCTGCGGCGATTGACGAAGTCGCGGAGATGACCTTCCCGGTGGACCCGAGCCTGAAGGGCCGCGCTGAAGAAGCGGCCAAAAACATTTCTCACGACCTGCCGCTGACCGTGAACGACGAAGTTCTGTCCTTTCTCAATTTCTTTCAGACCCCGCGAGGGCGCGCCATCGTGGAAACCGGGCTGAGCCGCGCCGGCCGCTACCGCGAAATGATTTCGCGCGTGCTGCGCGAAGAGGGCGTCCCTCAGGATTTGATCTACCTGGCGCAAGCGGAGAGCGCGTTTCAGCCGCTAGCTCTTTCGCGCGCTGGCGCCCGCGGCATCTGGCAGTTCGTGGCCTACCGCGGCCAGGAGTATGGGCTCCGTCACACGTGGTGGATTGACGAACGGCAGGACCCGGAGAAGGCCACACGGGCCGCCGCCCAGCACCTGCGCGACCTTTACAAACTTTTCGGCGACTGGTACCTGGCCATGGCCGCCTACAATTGCGGCCCGGGCAACGTGCAAAAAGGCATCGAGCGCACCGGCTACGCGGATTTCTGGGAGCTCTACAAACGCAAAGTCCTCCCGCGCGAGACGAAAAACTACGTGCCTATCATCATTGCGCTGACGCTCATCGCCAAGGATGCGGCGCACTACAATATTCAAGCGGATCCGGAAGCGCCCGTCCCGACCGACGTGGTGAAGCCGGGCAGGGCCATCGACCTGCGATTGGTGGCGGAAACGATCGACGTGGACGTCACCACGCTGCGGGCGCTCAATCCTTCGCTCTTGCGGATGGCGACTCCAGACGACCCTTCCTTTGAATTGCACCTTCCGCAGGGCACAGCGACAAGGTTCTCCGCCGAGATCGCGGACATTCCTCCGGACAAATGGGTCAGCTGGCGCCGCCACCGCGTGGAGGCCGGCGAAACGCTCACGTCCATCGCCAAGAAATATCGTGTGACGGCGGCGGCCATCGCCGATGCCAATAACCTGGAACGCAGCGCGGCGCTCGGCGCGGGTGAGAAGCTGATCATCCCCGCGACGCTGCCGCAATCGGAGACGAAGCGCCGTCTGGTCAGTTATCGCGTGCGGCGAGGGGAGACGCTGGGTGGCATTGCCGATCGTTTCAGCGTGGACGCCGACGACATCCGCAAGTGGAACCGGCTGAAGTCCAACAGGGTGAGCCGCGGCATGGTCCTGCGCATTTACACCATCGGCGGCGCTCCGGAAGCTACCTCGGCCCGGGCGCGATCCAGGTCCAAAAGGAAATCACCGAAATCGCCGGCGGGGAGCGGCGCTCTGGCCTCAAACCGCAACTAATTCGTTTATTATGAATAATTTATGTGGGGCTCAACGCTGCCGCACGGCTCCGCGGCCAGCCCCTGCCCGCGGCAGATGGGGCTGCTTATGCAGGCCCCCTGCAAGAAAACCGCAGAGTGCTTGACAACTTCCGGCGAGTGCGATAACAACGGCGCAAGGGCGGGGCGGCATTCGAGAGAGCTCTGGCCAGAACAGTGACCTCTGGGCCCGTTTTTTGCCGGACCCAAAGATTCCCCCACGGGAGGATGGAATGGATATCGAGAAGGAAGGTTTTGAAGACGACAACGAACTATCCCGGCTGGAGGACGAGGAGCTGGGCGGCGAGACCGAAGAGATTGTGGAAGAGGAAGAAGAGCTGGTGATTGTGGGAGAAGAGCCGGAAGAAGTGGCGCCCGCGCCGAAGCCCGCGTCGAAGCCCACCGCAAAGAAACGCGCCAAGAAAGCTGGGAAGAAGAAACCCGCGCGAAAAAGGGCGGCGAAGAAAGCGAAATCGAAAAAGAAGACCGGCAAGAAAAAAGCCAAGAAAGTACCGAAGAAGAAAAAGAGGCGGTAAGCGCACGTCACGTTGGCAAGATTCTCTTGGCGAAGGCCGGGCCTTAGGTCCCGGCCTTTTCCTTTTGTGGAATCCTGCCTCCCACTCTGGAATCGGCCGGGCCGCGCTGCTTTCCCGACCTGGATAATGCAGTCTTCCCATTCAGGAATCGACTGGCCAGGGCCCAACTCGCGCTTGCCCAAAGCAATAAGTACCGCTAGGATAATTCGCCATGTTGCATGCGCTGGAGCAGATACGCCGGATGCGCGGGGGAGCGCAATCGCACCTGATGCGTTGCTCCGACGGCCTCTACTACGTGGTGAAGTTCCAAAATAATTCACAGCATCGCCGCATTCTGGTCAATGAAATGCTTGGAACCAAACTGGCGGCTCGGCTGGGCTTGCCGACCGTTCCGGTGGCGATTGTAGAGGTGTCCGAAGAGTTGATCCGGCTGACGCCGGAACTGGCGATGGAACTTCCGCGCTCGCGGATCCCTTGCCAGCCCGGCCCGCAATTTGGATCGCGCTATCCCGGAGACCCGCGGCAGCTGACGCTGCATGATTTTCTTCCCGACGAACAGTTGCGCGAGGTGGAAAACTTGCACGCGTTCGCAGGGATGCTGGTTTTCGACAAGTGGGCCTGCAACACCAACGGCCGCCAGACGGTGTTTTTTCACAGGCAGGATGAAGCAGCAAATGACGCGGCAGTACGCTACGAAACGCGAATGATCGATCAGGGCTTTTGCTTTAATGCCGGCGAGTGGAATTTTCCTGACGCGCCGCTGCGGGGCTTGTACGCCCGCAATCGTGTCTACCAGGGTGTCACCGGGATGGAATCGTTCGCGCCATGGCTCGAGCGTCTGGAAAGCGGATTGACCGAGCGCGTCTTGGACGAAGTCAGCCGGGAGATTCCTCCCGCGTGGTACGAGGATGACTATGACGCGCTGCTGCGACTGCTCGAACAGCTCCATCGCCGCCGTTCACTGGTCCCAGAACTGATTCTCGAGGCCAAAAGAACCAATCGCCACCCGTTTCCGAACTGGATGTGAACCATGATTGAAACTTCTGACCATCAAGAAAACACGGAGCCGGCAGGATCAGAAAGAGCCTGCGCCTACCGCGTTTTGCGCTATACACCGAACCTGGTCCGCGACGAGTGGGTGAATATCGGCGTGCTGCTGTTCGATCCGCAGACCGGCGAACGCCGGTTGCGCATGATCGAAGAAGAGGATGAGTTCCGGCGCGTGCGCCGCCTGCATCCGGCGGCCGACGAATTGCTCCTCCGCGCGATTCGCGATGATCTGGAAGACCGCTTTCAATCGGCATCCGTCAACGGCGGAACGGGCCACGCCGGCGATTGGCGGCAACTCCTGGCCAAGTGGGATGAGACGCTCTCAAATGCTTTACAGCTCGCTCCGCAGAAAGGCGTCTTTGCCTCGGACCTGGATGCCGAACTGGAGCGGCTTTATAGCGACCACGTTGCTCCGCTGCGCGCCGCCAGCCGCGTGGGCGCCGCCGGCAGCCGCGCGGTGGTGCGCTCGTACTGCTCGCAGGTCTTCCGGCAGGCCCGCCTGTGGGAGCGGCTTGAAAAATCCGTTCGCGCCGAGCAGTTCACCTTTCCGGGCGACCCCATGCGCCTCGACTACAGCTACAGCCGCAACGGCACGCGCGGATTTGTCCAGACCCTCTCCGTCACCCGCGCTCCGGCCGACGCCAAGCTTTTCGCGTACACCGCGGAACGCATCACCGCCAAGGCTTCCCTGAAAACCGAATTCGCCGCCGTCACCGACGTCGCCCTGAACGCCGGGAACGATCGCCACCGGTTCGTGCGCGACACGCTTCGCGATGCCGGAATCGAGCCCATCCCCATGGAAGGCTTCGCCGTGTGGGTGGCCAAGCTGAAGCCGTTGCTGCAATGAGGGAGAGCGGGGAATTCGGGGACAGCGGAATATTCGGCGAGCCGATACCTCGCGGCAGCCTGGAGGTGTCCCTCTTCCCCGCAGTTTAGGCAGATACAGCAAGCACCAACAGCGTGGCATCGTCCTGCCAGCGGCCCCCGCTAAACTCAGCTACCACGGCAATGATTTTCGCCTGCAATTCATTGGCGGACAACGTGCGGTGGTCTTCGAGCAAACGCAGCAAGCGGGCTTCGCCGAACTCCTCGCCAGCGGGGTTGCACGCTTCCGTGACGCCGTCGGTGAACAGAATCACGCGATCGCCCGCGGACAACTGCGCCGAGCCCATCTCATAGTTCCTGCTGGCGAAGACGCCAAGCACGGCGCCGCCATCCCGCAATCGCTCGTGCGAGCCGTCGGAACGCACCACGAACGGCGCGTTGTGCCCGGCATTAACGTAAGTCAAACGGCGCAGGGAGCCCTCCAGATGCGCGTAGAAAAAAGTGATGAAGCGGTCGCTTTCCGTATTGCGGTAGACAATGGAATTCAGCCGGCTGCAGAGGAGATCCGGCCCAATGGAGAGCGAAGAGAGGCCGCGTACGGCCGCCTGCAGATTGGACATCAGTAAAGCCGCCGGCATGCCTTTTCCGGCCACGTCGGCAATGCAGATTCCAAGCGTTTGGTCGTCGAGAGGGAGAATGTCGAAATAATCGCCTCCCACCAGCCGGGCGGACTGCCACGCCGTGGCGATTTCATATCCCGGCATTTGCGGAATCTCGCGCGGCAGCAGCTTTTCCTGGATGGCTTTAGCTTCGGCGATCTCCCGTTCCTGCTCCTGCAGATGAATCAGGGCTTCTTCCCGCGCCCGGGCCTCTTCCGCGACGCGCCGCCGCAATTCGCGGCGCTCGCGTCCCAGGCCGATTTGCTTGCGAAGGATTTCCAGCAACCGCGTGTTGGTCCACGGCTTCTCCACAAAGTCGCTCACGCCATACTGCATCGCTTCCACGGCCAGGCCCACCGTGGCCCACCCGGTCATCGCCACCACGGGTGGAGGGTCTGCGATCTCCCTTAGCCGACTGAGCACATCCAAACCTTCGCGTCCCGACGTCGTGTCCCGTGCATAGTTTAGATCGATCAGCAGAATATCGAACTCCTGGCGCGCCACCGCCGCCAGCAAGTCCGCCGGCGAATTCACGGTTTCGATGCGGTAGCCATGCCCCTTGAGTAGGAGTCGCAGTGCGTCCAGAACATCCTGTTGGTCATCGGCGATAAGAATTCGCGGCTGCATCGTTTCGCGGTCCAATGAGATTTCGAGCGTTGTGGTCATCATCGCTGGTTACTCTCCGTCCCCAGGTCCGGGCGTCCATCCCGCTCCGCGATATTGGGGCAGCCAGACTGCCAGCCATGCCTGCAAATAAGAGCTTTAGTGCGAATGGTTTGTACGAACTGGAGGAGGAAGGAAGCGCCTCAATCTGGCCACTAGCGGGAACGCTCGTCCCAATTTCGGACACTGCGAGAGAGCGAAGGGTTTGTTCCGAAAAGAGAAGTCCCCTGATTTGGAGGGGCTTCTTTCCGCTCGACGACGCGTCAAGCTTGTGATCCACTCGCGATTTGTTTACCCGAAGCCGCGAAGAGTGCGTCTCTTACAGCACCGGCTCCGACCAGTTTTCCAGCGTCTCTTTCACTTTGTGGAGGAACTGGTGGGCGATCGCGCCGTCCACCACGCGGTGGTCGTAGCTGAGGGTCACGTAGCACATCGAGCGGATGGCGATCGAATCGTTGATCACCACGGGGCGTTTTTCGATCGCGCCCAATCCGAGGATTCCGACGTTCGGCTGGCTGATTACCGGCAATCCAAACAATCCGCCGAACACGCCCGGATTGGTGATCGAGAAGGTGCTTTCCTGAACCTCCTCGGGTTTCAGCTTTTTCGAACGCGCGCGCTCCGCGAGGTCATTCATGGTGCGCTGGATGCCGAGGATGTTTTTCTCGTCGGCATTTTTCACCACCGGCACCAGCAGCCCCCAGTCAAGCGCCACGGCGATGCCGATGTTGATCTCCTTGTGAAGGACGACGTTGGTTCCATCGAGCGAAGCGTTCAGCGTCGGGAAGGCGCGCAGCCCCGCGACCGCAGCTTTCACGAAGAACGGCATGAAGGTCAGCTTCGTCTCGTAGCGCTTTTCGAATTCGTCCTTGGACTTCGCCCGCAGCGCCGCGACTTTGGTCATGTCGATCTCATCGACGGAGTACACGTGCGCCGAAACGCGCTTGGACGCCACCATGTGCTCTGCGATGCGCTGCCGCATCGTGCTCATCGGCTGCACTTCGTAATGGCCGAAGTAGATTTTCTCGCGCGGCACCGCAGTCTCCAGCGCCACGTGCGCCTGCGCGCCGGAAACTCCCGGTGGCGCGGGAACTGCCGCTGGAGAAGGAGCCGGCCGTGAAGGCGCGGCCGAAGCGCCGGATGCAGGCGGAGCCGCCGCAGGTGCGCCTCCCGATGCAATCACAGCCTCAATGTCCTGCTTGCTGATGCGCCCGCCCGCTCCTGTGCCGGTGAGTGTGGAAAGATCGATGCCATGTTCCGCAGCCATCCGGCGAACCAGCGGTGAGCTGTGAATTCGTCCTCCATCTTGCGCGGCTGGCGGAGCGGCTGCAGGCATCGCGGCCCTCGGCACTGCCGCAACCGGAGCAGGCGCAGCCTTTGGCGCTGAGGCCGGAGGGGGAGCAGCCGAGGCCGCAGCTTTCACAGGCGCAGGAGCGGAAGGAGCCGGGGCCTCGGTTTTTGCCGGAGCAGCCGTTGGAGCCGTCGCCGCCGATCCCGCCGCATCAATCACGCCCACCACCGTCTGAATCGGCACGGTCTGCCCTTCGCCGACCTTGATTTCCTTCAGCACGCCGGCCGAAGGCGACGGAATTTCCGCGTCCACTTTATCTGTCGAAATCTCGAACAACGGCTCGTCGCGCTCCACCTTGTCACCGGGCTTCTTGAGCCACTTGGTGATCGTGCCTTCAAAAATACTTTCCCCCATCTGGGGCATTACGATGTCAACGGCCATGATCGCTCTCCTCTTTCCTCGAAATCCTAATACCGCGCCAATTCCTTCGCCGCAGTGAAAATCTTCTTCGCGTTGGGCAGAAAGTGATCTTCCAGCGTCGGCGCATACGGCACCGGAGTATCCAGCGAGGTCACGCGCAGCAGCGGTCCGTCCAAATCGCAAAAAGCCTTCTCGCACAGAATGGCCGCAATCTCACCCGCGATTCCTCCGGTTTTCGTGTCTTCATGCACCACGAGACATTTATTGGTCTTCTTCACCGACTGCAGGATGGTCTCTTCATCCAGCGGCAGCAGCGTCCGCAGATCGATCACTTCCGCTTCGATCCCTTCTTGCGCCAGCGCCTCCGCGGCTTCCAGCGACGTGTGCATCATCGCGGCGTAGGAAAGGATGGTCAGGTGTTTTCCTTCGCGGCGTACCGCCGCTTCCCCGATCGGCACGGTGTAATCTCCGGCGGGAATTTCTCCCTTGATGCGCCGGTAAAGAAACTTGTGCTCGAAAAAAAGCACGGGATTATTATCGCGCACCGCGGCTTTCAGCAAACCCTTCGCGTCGTACGGCGTCGAGGGATAAATGACCTTCAGCCCCGGCGTGTGCACGAAATACATTTCGGGATTTGCCGAGTGAAACGGCCCGCCATGCACTCCGCCGCCCGACGGCCCGCGGATCACCATCGGCGCGGGCGCGTTCCAAAGATAATGCCCCTTGGCCACGAAATTTGTAATCTGGTTGAACGCGCACACGATGAAATCGATAAATTGCATCTCCACGATCGGCCGCAAGCCGAGATAGCTCATGCCGCAGGCCGCGCCGATGATGGCGCTTTCGCTGATCGGCGTATCCATCACGCGCTCCCAGCCGAATCGCGCTAGCAATCCTTCGCTAGTCTTGAACGCCCCGCCGTACACGCCCACGTCCTCGCCGAGCAGGACCACCGCCGGGTCGCGTTCCATCTCCTCGAACATCGCCTGCCGGATGCCTTCGAGAAACGTGACCTGCGCTCCGCCCGCGGCGGCTTCCTTCGTTCCGGCCCCGTTCGTTCCGGTCATTAGTTATCTCCGCGCCTTTCGCGAAGCGCTCGCCGCCGCAGCCTTCACGGTCTTCTTCGCTGCCGACTTGGTCAGATTTTTTGTGCCGAGTTTCCGCGCGCCGCCGGATTTCTCCGCCGAGGCAGGCGCATCGCCAAAATGAATCGGGGCGTTCGCTCCGCTCGAGCCTTTGCCGGAGCCAAATCCCGGCACGGTCCACACCGCCGCAACGCTCGATTTCGGCGGCGTCACTTCGGAGATGGGCCGCTCCCACTTCGCGCGAATCTTGTGGCAATCGTCGCCCGTGCAGTACACGCCTTCCTCCGCCAGCTTCGCCGGCGGCATCGGCGAATTTTCCGCAAACTCCCGTTCCTTCGCGAGCAGCGCGTCAATCTTGTCCTCGATCTCTTTCTTCCTCTTCGCATCGAGGAGCTTCTCGCTCGTCAAAAACTTTTCATACAGCGCGATGGGATCACGGGCCTCCCAGTACGCTCGCATCTCCTTCGGCACGTATTCGGCTGGATCGTGCTGCGCGTGGCCCAGCCGGCGGAAGGTCTTCGCTTCAATCAAAATAGGGCCGTCGCCCGCACGAGCGCGCTCGACGGCTTCTTTCGCCGTCGAATACATCGCCACCACGTCGTTGCCGTCCACGATATAGCTGTCGATCCCATAAGCCTTTGCGCGGTCTGCCAGATTCTCAAGCGGAACCTGCTTCCGCACCGGCGTCGAATACGCCCACAGATTGTTCTCCAGGATCAAAACGAACGGCGCCTTCTGCGTCGCCGCGAAATTCAATCCTTCGTGAAAAACGCCCGTGGAGCTGCCGCCGTCCCCAATCCACGTCATGGACACGATCTTCTGTCCGAGATACCGCCCGGCCATGGCCACGCCGGCCATTACCGGGATCAAATCGCCGAGCATGGAAATCGGCGAAACGATGTGCAAGTTGTCCAGGTCCCCGAAATGGCTGGTGCCGTCTTTGCCTTTCGTCGGCGAATCGTTTTTCGCCATGTGCTGCATGAAAATGTCGCGCGGCGGCACGCCCTTTACCAGCAGTGCGCCGATATTCCGGATCATCGGCGCCAGCCAGTCCTTTTTTTCCAGCGCGTACGCCGAGCCCACCGAAATGGCTTCCTGCCCCAGGCTCGAGTAAAGCCCCCCGACAATTTTGTTTTGCCGGAACAACTTCACCATGGTGTCTTCGACGGCACGGTTCAGACGCATGTAGTAGTACAAGTCCAGGTACTGCTGCCGCGTCAGGTCCTTCTTCATCCCTTGCTCCGGTGGGACAGGCATTCTTGCCTGTCCTGCCTCGTCAACCGAGGTCTTCAGAGGACAGACAGGAATGTCTGTCCTACCTGTTCTAAGCCGATGCCGCCACGGGCTGTTCTGCTTGCTGCAATTTGTCCCACAGCTCCGTCTTTGATGATTCCCTCAGTTCAAGCCCAAGTACCTCGCCAAAATGCTTCGCGATTCGCGGCGCAATCTCTTCTTGCTTCACGCTGCGCCCGAGCAGCTTTTCCAGCGAAGTCGCCTTGCGGTCCGCGATCCCGCACGGCACGATCAAATCGAAATACCGCAAATCCGTCGAAACGTTGTATGCAAATCCATGCGACGTAACCCACCGGCTGATGTGCACACCGATCGCCGCCAGCTTCTCCTCCGCGTTTTCGTATCTAACCCAAATTCCCGTCTTGCCCTCAACGCGCTTCGCGGCAACCCCCAACTCCGCCGTCGCCTGGATCATCGCCTCTTCCAACATCCTCACATACCAGACGACGTCGCGCCGAATCGCGCCCAAATTCAGTATCGGGTAGCCCACGATCTGCCCCGGGCCATGATACGTAATGTCCCCGCCGCGGTCCGTCGTATGGAACTCCACGCCCTTCTGCTGCAAGACGTGCTCGGAAGCCAGCAAGTTCTCCCGCTTCCCGTTTCGTCCCTGCGTAATCACGTGCGGGTGCTCGCAAAGCAGCAGAACATCTTCGATTGCATTGGCCTTCCGCGCCGCGACCGCGCGCTTCTGCAGCGCCCACGCCTCTGCGTAGCCGATGAATCCGAGATCAACACTCTGACAGATTTTCACCAGTCACCAGTCACCAGTCACTACACATTGATCTGTAACCCCCGCACGCTCGCAAACGCATCCCCCATCGCTTCCCACACCGTCGGATGCGCGTGCACCATGTTCATCATGTCGTCGATGGTGCCTTCCAGGTTCAGCACCGCCGCAGCTTCCGCTAGAATTTCCGTCGCCAGCGGCCCGATAATGTGAATCCCCAGCACTTCGCCGTACATTTCGTCGGACACCACCTTCACGAACCCGCCGTGATTCCCCAGAATCGTCGCCTTGCTGTTCCCCACGAAGGGAAACTTTCCAACTTTCACTTTGTAGCCCGCGTCGCGCGCCTGTTTTTCGGTCAACCCAATCGAGCCGATCTGCGGCTCGCAATACGTCGCATTGGGAATGCGCGTTTTCACAATCTGGTGCGCCGGTTTACCGGCAATATGCGTCACCGCGATAATCCCTTCCATCATCGCCGCATGCGCCAATTGCGGAAGCCCCGCCACGATGTCGCCGATCGCGTAGAGCCCCTTCTCCGCCGTCTCCATGTAATCCCCGACGTGCACGAACCCGCGCTCCAGCTTGGCCTTTGATTTCTCCAGGCCACAGCCGTCCGTCATCGCCTTGCGACCCACTGCCAGCAACAGTTTCTCCACCTGCAGCGTCTGCGCTTTCCCGTCCTTGTCCTTGAACGAAACCGTGACGCCTTTCGCATCCTTCTTCACGGACTCCACCGCGCAACTCGTAAAGATCTGGATGCCCTTTTTCTGAAACGCCTTCGTCAACTCCGCGGAAATCTCTTCGTCCTCCACTGGCACGACACGCGGCAACGCTTCGAGAATGGTCACCTGCGTTCCGAAGGAGTTGTAAATCGAAGCGAACTCCACTCCCACGGCGCCAGCGCCGACGACAATCAGTGTTTTTGGAATCTCAGGGAGCTCGATGATCGAACGGTTGGTGAGAATGGTTTTGTGGTCCGGCTCGATGCCGGGCAGAGATTTCGCTTCCGAACCGCTCACCATTAGGATGTTCGAGGCTTCGATCGGCGTCTTCTTGCCGTCCTTCTCGACGCTGATCTTTCCCGGCCCTTCGTACCTTCCCCAACCCTGCACCCACTCCACTTTGTTTTTCTTGAACAGGAACTCGATGCCTTTCGCATGCTTCTTGACGATCTTGTCTTTCCGCGCCAGGACGTTCGCCCAGTTGATTTTCAGCCCGCTGACCTCAAATCCCAGTTCCGCGCCATTTTTGAAATGATCGTAAACCTCCGCGTGATGCAGCAGCACCTTGGTGGGAATGCACCCGACGTGCAAACAGGTTCCGCCGAGAAAGGGATCCTTCTCCACAACGACCGTCTTCAGCCCCAGTTCGCCGGCCCGGATCGCCGCCACATATCCGCCCGGACCGCTCCCGATAATCGCCACATCGTACTTTGCCACTCGTAGTCTCCCTTCCGCAGAGGCCAGGACCGGTGACCCGACCTGGCGATCGGATTGCCGCCGCACCAGTGTCACGCTCGAAGAAACTCGAGAGGTCAGGCCAAAAAAGGCGGGGCGCCTGTCGTTCGTCTTACGAACGCCATTCCAAAACGTTCGCCTTACGAACGGCCGTCTCACGAACGCCATGCCAAACGTGCAAAAAGCCGCCCGCGCTTACGGCGCAGACGGCTGCGTCCCGGCAAACAAGAAATTTTAACAGCCGTTCGCCCCCCTCGCAACCTCCTCCGGCGAAGCTGCCTCGGCCTACTCTATTCTCTCCCGCACTCTCCTGCCTGGCCGCGGAAAGCCCTTTCCATGCAGGCGAAGATAAGGAGAATAATCTTTTCCCGTGAATGGCAGCGCGGCATATCAACAGCTTGGCATCGTGTTACCTCTCCAGCACTGCTCATATACTTAAAGTAACCAGTAAAATTTCTCTTGCATTCTAATTTACCTATGGGTACAGTCTGGCACTTATTATCACGGCCCAAAAACCTGAGGTTGCCTTGCGGGTATCCCAGTCATCCGTGCGAAGGGAGGAACAACGGCCATGGTCATGAAATCCGGGGAACGCTGGCATTGCATGAACCCGGCGTGCCTCTGTGCTGTACTCGTGGAAACTTCCGGCGAATTGGAAGGAAGCCATCCGCGCTGCCCTTGCGGAAGCATCATGAAGAAGGAGTATTCTCCGCCTGTTTTTCGTTACCTCGAATTTTTACATGAGCCGGAGCCGGCGGTTACTGCACAGTCTGATCGTGAGAACTGAACAATGCCCGCAAGAACTTGGCGAAGTCCCGCGGCCGTGCGTTCTCCTAAATCGCTGGCGGCCCGCGGCGGTCCGGTACGCACCTTTGGCGGCCTTGCCACCTTTCTCGTACTGACTTTCCTTTGCGCGGGAATCTACCTGCTTGAGGACGCCGTCGCGGATCCGCTTGCGGCGCAAGCGGCCGCTCTCATCTTCGGCGCCTTCATCACCGCACTGGCGGCCATTCTGCTTTTCTACCTCATCAGGCCGGAGAATGGCGCGCCAACGTCCCGGACGCAACAGCCGCAGCACGGCGAGTTGCCGTCGAAAAACAAATTGCTCGGGGATATTGTCGTGGCCGGGGCCGGAGACCATCGCCGCGAAGACCTGGTCTATCAGCGTGCCTACAGGGACAACTCGCGCATCCGGCTCTGATTTTCTTTCCTGATTCAGGCGCGCGGAATCGCCGGAAAATACCGTTCTTCCAGGATCGACCGGTGGTGGATCTGGTGTCCCGCGGTGATGAAGGCCAGCGCGCGGACGGTCACTTCCTTCTGGCTCGCGACGCCCCGCCGCGGCCAGGCGTCCTCCCGCAACGAGCGAAACAGCACAACGCTCGCGTTGCGCACCGACCCAAATTCCTCCGCAAGGTCCGCGAGAGTCCGTTCGCCGAATCCTCCGTTCCGGACGAAATCCTCCTGTTCGAATGCCGCCAGCGGCGTCTGATCGCCCCGGGCGATGCGCAACGCCCGGTATGTAAAAATACGCTCGGCATCGTTGATGTGCCCAAGGACTTCCTTCACCGTCCATTTCCCGGGCGCGTACCGAAAACTTCCGTCTCGCTCGCTGCGTGCCGCAAACAACTGCAGCATTTGCACCCGCTGCGATTCCAGTACACCCAGGACATCGCTGCCCGGAACTTCCGATACGTAGCCCGCGTAGAATTCCGCATATTCTGTCGGCTCGGGTCTCTTCATGGGACTCCTCACTCCTTGAAACGGAAATTATACCGCTGCGACAAACGCCAGCCTACTTGGAACTGCGGCTTCCCCTCGCAAGCGCAAGCAGTGAGTTTGCATACTAAGGCGGGGACGACAACAACCATTTCGGCCTCCCATGGCGTGCAATCTCCCCTTCTTGTTTTGCAGCGCTTATTGCAAGATAGCCCGTGCTTATGACCGCACTCGATCGCACGACCATGCGCGTGGCATTCCAGGGCGAACCCGGCGCCTTCAGCGAGGCCGCCGCCATCCAGCTTCTTGGCGAACGCATCACCACTGTTCCACGTGCAACGTTCGATGCCGCTTTCCGCGCCATCGAGGATCGTGCAGCAGACGCGCTGCTCGCGCCCGTTGAAAACACCCTCGCCGGATCCGTCGTGCGCGTATTTGACCTTCTGCTGCAGAGCCCGCTCACCATCGTCGCGGAAACCATTCTCCCCATCGAGCACCATCTCATCGGTTGCCCCGGCGCCACCTTGCAGGGCCTCCGCTCCGTGGCCTCGCATCCCATGGCTCTTGCGCAATGCGAGCGTTTCTTCTCGTCCCATCCGGAGCTGAAGCGCGTGCCCGCGGAAGACACCGCTGGAAGTGTCCGGGAAGCTCTCGCTCGCGGCGACAAATCCGGTGCAGCGATTGCCGGACGCCGTGCCGCCGAGCAGTATCGCGGCGTGATTCTTGCCGAAAACATCGAGGACAACGCGGAAAATTTCACGAGATTCGTTCTTCTAGTTCCAGAAAAAGACGCCGCGGCATGGCTCTCAGCCGAAGCGCGCAAAATATCCCTCGCGATGCGCCTGGCACACCGCCCCGGCGCGCTCCTTGCCTCCCTCGAACCCTTCGCAAAACAGGGCGTAAATCTCCTTAAGATCGAAAGCCGCCCGATTCACGGCCGCCCCTGGGAATATCAGTTTTTCATCGACGTCGAAGCCGCCGATGTCGTGCGCCTCCATCACGCTCTTGGCGAAGTCCGCAAAGCCACCAGCGAACTCCGCGTCCTCGGCCGTTACTCTGCCGCTTCCCGCTAACGCGGGGTCTTAGTCTTCTCCTCAAAAACAAGAGGGCCGGCTGGATCGCCGACCCTCTCTTCCTTTACTTCCTCAACTTCCTGTACTTCCTTTACCTCATTTCAGCAGTAGCTGCACTCCGCGTCGCCCATCCCGCCAGCGTTGGAAATATCGTCCTTCATTCGCCGCAGGCGCCGTCCCAGCCGCTCCGCAAGCTGATGCCTCGCGCGCCACAACCGCGCCTTCAGCGTATTCTCGGTGACTCCGAGTTTCTTCGCGGCTTCGCCCGTCGAATACCCCTGCACTTCGCGCAGCACGAACGCCGTTCGCAGCAGCGGCGAAAGCTCGTCCAGATTCTCGCTGATCATTTCCCGAATCTCCGTGCTCGCAAACACCTGCTCGGGATTCGGCCCGTCGTCCGCGAAGCGCTCCGCTGCCGGCAACTCATCCTCGCGCGGCGATTCGTCCAGCGAAACCGCCGGACGCGCCTTCGCGCTCCGCCGCCTCATCAGCGCCGCGTTAATCACGATGCGCGTCAGCCACGTCGAAAACTGCGAGCGGCCCTCGAACCTCTTCAAGTTGCGGTACGCCGAGAGCATTCCGTCCTGCAGCGCGTCTTCCGCATCTTCCGTGTTGCCCAGCACCCGCAATGCCGTCTGAAACAACGGCCGCTGGTAACGCCGGAAGAGGGTTTCCACCGCCTGGTGGTCGCCCCGCTTTCCAGCGCGGATCAGTTTGTCTTCGGTCAGTTGCGTTCCTACTGCCACTTGCGTTGCCATCGTCTTCCCCCCATACAGTCTGAAAACTCGTTGCAGAACCCCGCCGCTCGCCGGAACGTTTCTCAATGCACCGGCATAGTGCCCGCCGCCACTCGCGGCTTCCTCATCAGCAGCAAAACCGGGATGATCGCGAAGAATACGACCCCGAGCATCTTGAAATTGTCGATAAACGCCAGCATTACCGCCTGCCGTTGCACGGTGTTGTAAATCATGCCGTGTGCTTGCGCGCCGGCGTGCGCCATCGTCGAGCCAGCCGCAATCAGCTTCGTCTGCAAGCCGTTCAGCATGTTGTGATACGACGCGCTGTAATCGTTGACGCCCTCCATCAGCCGCGATTGGTGAAACTGCGCCCGCCGGTCCAACATCGTTGTCACCGTCGCGATTCCCACGCTGGCCCCGATATTCCGCGCCAAATTAATGATTCCCGTGCCCATGTTGGTTTTTTCTCGCGGCACGTACGCAAACGCGGCCACGTTGATGGGAATAAACAGGAACGCCAGCCCGAAGCTTTGCAGCATGCGTGCCCGCACCGCGTGCCCATAATCCAGCCCCAGGTCCCAGCCCGCCATCACGAACAGTGCCGACGCCGACACGATGCATCCAAACGTGATGAGAATCCGCGTGTCCACTTTCGACACCAGTATCCCGACCACCGGCATCATGCACATGATCACCGCGCCGCCCGGCGACAGCGCCATTCCCGCCAATTGCGCCGTATATCCCATCAGTTCCTGCAACAATTGCGGGATCAGCACCGTGCTGGCATACAGCACGAATCCCAGGAAAAACATCGCTGTCGTCGCGATCGCAAAGTTGCGATCCTTCAGCATGCGCAAATCGACGACCGGCTCCTTCTGCCGCAGTTCCCACAGAATTCCCGCGATGATTCCAACTACCATCAACACGAAAAACACGCGGATGAAATTCGACGACAGCCAATCCTCGCGCTGCCCCTTATCCAAAATAATTTGCATGCTCCCCAGGCCGAGGCTGATTAATCCGATTCCGATGTAGTCGATTCGGAAACCGCTCTTCACGCTCGCCCGCTTCATGTACGGCGGGTCGCTGATCAAAAGATTGGTCAGGATGAGCGAAATGATGCCCACCGGAACGTTGATGTAAAAAATCCATCTCCAGGAAAAATTGTCCGTGATCCACCCGCCTAACCACGGGCCAATGGTGGGGGCAACAACTACTGCTAGCCCGTACACTGCAAACGCCATGCCACGCTTCTCCAGCGAAAACGTGTCGTTGAGAATCGCCTGCTCGCTCGGCTGCAGCCCTCCGCCGCCCACGCCCTGCAAAATCCGGAACATCACCAGCACACCCAGACTCGGCGCTAGCCCGCACAAAAACGAACTCACTGTGAACAGCGCCACGCATGACATATAAAACCGCTTCCGGCCCATCAGCCCGGAGAGCCAGCCCGACAGCGGCAGCACGATCGCGTTCGAAACCAGATACGAGGTCAGCACCCACGTCGATTCATCCCGCCCCGCCGACAAGTTTCCCGCGATGTGCGGCAGCGCCACGTTCGCGATGGATGTGTCCAGCACTTCCATGAACGTCGCGAGCGTCACCGTAATGGCGATCACCCACGGGTTGACCGTCCCGTCCGGCATCCGCAGCTTCGCTAGAATCCTGTTTCGCATCGCGCTCGAAACTCCGGCTCCTACTGTTTCTACGTACGACCGCTGCAATCCCTATCTTTATTCCGAGTTAATTCGTAATCACCGTTGCGTCCACGTTCATCCCCGGCCGCAAAACCGCCTTCTCCGAAGGAATGGGATCCAGCACGATCTTCACTGGAATCCGCTGCACCACTTTCACGTAATTTCCCGTCGCGTTTTCCGGCGGCAGCAGGCTCAGCACCGAACCCGTCGCCCCCGCGATCGAATCCACATGCCCGCTGAACGTCTTCCCATACGTATCCACTTTCACTTCCGCCTTCTGTCCGGCCTTCATCTTCCTCAGTTGTGTCTCTTTGAAGTTTGCCGTCACCCACACGTCGTGTAGCGGCACAACCACCAGCAGCCCCTGCCCCGCCTGCACGATCTGTCCCGTCTCCACCTGCTTGTGCGTCGCAACTCCGTCCACCGGCGCCGTAATTTCCGTGTAGCTCAAATTCAATTGCGCCGCGTCCAGCGCCGCTCGCGCTTGCTCCACTTTCGCCAGCTTCCCCTGCGCATCCGCGGTTCTCATGCTCACCTGTCTGACGTCCGCGCGCGCCGACGTCACTCCCGCCCGCGCTTGCTCTACGCGTGCTCGCGCCGCATCCCGCTGTGCCTTGGCCACCTCTACGTTGCGCCGCGCCTGCTCCAGTTTTTCCTGATCCGCTCTCAGCGCGCTCGCGCTCGCATCCGCGTTGGCTTTCGCCGCGTCATACTGCTGCTTCGATATCTCGCCCTTTTGCATCAGCGGCGTGTAGCGCGCCAGGTCCGCTTTGGCCAGCTCCGCATTCGCACGGCTCTTCTCCACGTTTGCCTGCGCCCACGCCAAATCCGCCGTCTGTGCCTGCTCGTAAGTCGACTGCGCCCGCGCCAGGTCCGCCTGCGCTCCCTGCAATTGCGCATCGGCGCTCGAATTTCCGCTCGCCACGTTCTCACGCGTCCGCGGCACGTCCACTCCCGCCGACCGCGCTTCGCTTTCCGCCAGCGCCAGCGCTGCCTTCGCTTGATCCAGTGCCGCCTGGTAATCGCGCGGGTCAATCTTCACCAGCACCTGGCCCGCTTTCACCGCCTGGTTGTCCTCCACCAGAACTTGCGCTACGCGCCCATACACTTTCGAAGCCATCGGCGTGATGTGCCCGTCCACCTGCGCATCGTCCGTCGACTCCCGGTTGTGGTAGTACAAAAGCAAGCCCACCACCGCCGCGACCAGCACGATTCCGCCCAGAATCAATCCCCGCCTCACCTTCGGATTGGCAAATCCCTTGGGAGCAGGCGCCTCCAGCTCCAGTTCTTCGGTGGTGATCTTCGGCACCTTCGTCGCGTTTTCTAGTCCGACTTCGATCTCAATGCTCATCGGTCCCTCACCCCTATTTCGAATAAACTTTTTCCATTTGCCCGATTGACCGCGCCAGGTCCGCGCGCGCCTGGTTGAACCGGTACAGCGCCGCGATCTGGTTGTCGTTCGCGCGCGACAGTGCATCCTGCGCTTGGATCACTTCGATGTTATTCGCCACCCCCGCCTTGAACCGGTCCCGCGCCTGATCCACTTCTTCCTTCGAAAGCACCACGCCCAGATTTGCCACCTGCACTTCATTTCGCGCCGAGCTCAGGTTGAGCAGCGCGGTCTTTACGTCCAGCGCGATCTGGTTCCGCAAATCCGCTCGTTGCTGCTCCAGCTTTCGAATCTCCAGGTCCGCTCGTACAATCTCCGCATGAATCCTTCCGCCCGTGAAAATCGGGAGATTCACGCTCGCTTGATATGTGTAAGTTGGCAGCGTCGTGTTCCCCGAAGTTCCCACGTATGCGAAATCCCCGTCGAATCGCAGAGACGGCAGCCGTGAAAACTGCGCCGCCTTCTTCTGCGATCCCGCCGCCTTGATCTGCGATTCCAGCGCTTTCCATTCCTGCCGCTCCGCCAGCGCCAGCTCCAGGCTCGTCTCTACTTCCGGCTGCGGCGTGTCAAAAAAACCCAGTGAATCGCCAAGTTCGATTGGCTGTCTTGCATCCAGGTTCAGCAGCCGGCTCAATCCGTACAAAAACGTCTCGCGATCCGTCTCTGCCTGGATCAATCTCTGCTTCTCGTTCTGCAATTCCACATTCGAACGCAACGTATCAATGCCTGTTCCCACTCCTTCTTTCTGCAAATCCGCCGCCTGGTCGTACAGCGCTTGTGCCAGTTCCACGCGTGACTGCGAGGCCTGCACATTGGCCATCGCCCGCAGCGTTCCGATGTACTGCGACACCACCAGCAAAATCACTTGCTCGCGCGTCGAAAGGCTGTTCGCCTTGCTGGCGCCCATCGTTTCCCGCGCCGCTTGATACCTCTTCCAAAGCGTCAAATCGAAAACCGGCCCCCCGAACGTGGGCCCCGCGGAAAAGACTTGATACGGTCCGAGGGTCTTCGGAAATCCAGGAAATGGCGTCTTGCCCCCGAACTGTGCCAGTAAGTTCACTTTCTGCGCTTCATCCGAAACTTTTGCGTTCACCTGCGGCAACAAATCCGATCGCGCAATGTTTTTGTCCTGCTCGCTCTGCGCCGCCGTCAAAATCGCAATCTGCGCCGTCGGGTTCTGCTTCAGCGCCAGCCCCACCGCCTGATCCAGCGTCAACTTCAGCACTTGCGTTGGCGCATTTGCCGGTAGTGACTTCGCTTGGCCGGTCCCCTGCGCCTGCGCATAGCTGGCATTCAAAACCAAACTGAAGAACAGCACGTAAAAAATAATGTGCGAACCCTTCCGCCGTTCTTTGCTCTTCTCGTTATGCTTCTCGCTCGCGTCCGAGACGATTTCACGCACCACCGCCTGATTCAGGCACCCTTCCGCGATCAGCCTTCCTCCTTGCCGGTGAATTTCTTTCAGCAGCACCTTGCCGCTTGAATCGATGAAACTCACGCCGCAAAGATCAATGTGGAACTTCTCCCGCGGGGAGGCTGCGTGCAATTCGCGCCAGCACTGCTCCAGCGCTCCCACCCAGGGCCCCGCCAGCCGGCCCTCTACACCCAGTACCGTCTTCCCGCGCCTTTTTTCTGTCGTAACTCGCAACATGGAATACGCCCCGTTCGCTCTAAGTAGATGCATGACCAGCACCATCCGAATGTTAAATTCCAATTATTTCTAAACTACAGATTCTAAGTTATTTAATGGAGTTTGGAGCGTAGAGTCGAATCGCCAAATGCCCATATATAGGCAATAGATTAAATAGTGGCTATGCTATTATGCTTATATATGGGCACGCATCGGAGGGTTTCCTATCAACTGCCAAGATCCAGTTTCAGGGTGGCGGCGCATTCCAGCGATGTAGACGGCCTCAACCTTAGCAATCACAGTGCCTTCACGATGAGGCCCGAACGTAAACCTTCTAGCGTTTCACTGCGATAGCCTGCAGTTCGAAGTGCGCTCCGCGCAACAGCGACTCCGCACCCACAAACTCGCGCGCTGGAAAATCCTTGGTCGTGAAATAGCTGCGGTAAGCCGCATTGAACGTCTCGAAAAGCGACAGGTCCGTGCACGAAATCTGCACATACACCAGGTCGTCCATGGTCATGCCGGCCTGCGCCAGTACGGCCTTCTCCCCGTCCAGCAAATTCTTGATCTCATCCTCGATCTTCTCCGGCGCCTTTCCGGTTTTCGGGTCCAATCCGAGCCGCCCCGCCAGATACAGCGTATTCCCGGCAAGGATTCCGTCACTGAACGGAAACTGCATGCTCAACTCTCCCAGCCTGATCACCTTCCTCGTTGTTTGCGGCGAAGCTTTCGAAAATGCTCCGTTCGCGGTAAGAACTCCCGCCACCGCCAACGCCATCACCAAAAATCCTGTGCGACGATTCATGTTTTTCCTCCATTCGAATGCGCTGCCCGCTATCCCGCGCGAGTTTAGTACCCAATCCTTTTCCCGGCAAGCCGCCCGCACGGCCATTTCTTCTCCCTGTAAGTTCTGCGCGAGTAAGTATCGAGTCTCCTTCGAAATCAAAAGGCGATCAGCCCGATCCGAATAAGGTAAAGCGAAGTCAATCCCACCGCCACCCACAGCAGCACGCCTTGCAGCAGCGGCCGCCACCCCACTTCTTTCAGAGTCCGGCGCGAGACTCCTGTGCCAATCAAAAACAATGTCGCTGTGAGTCCGAAGCGGCCCAGCGTGAAAAATGTTTTGGTGGCGGAATGCTGCGCCGGCAGGTAGGTATTCGCGAGAGCGGCGAAAACGAAAAACAAAATGAACCACGGAAATTGAATCCGCGCGCGGTGGCGTTTTACGGCCGCGGTCACCAGCGCGAGCGGAACGATCCACAGGGCGCGGGCGAGTTTGACGGTGGTGCCAACTATTAGTGCTTGCGCGCCGTATTTCGTGGCGGCGCCGACGACGGAGCTGGTGTCGTGAATCGCCAGCGCGGCCCAGAGTCCGAATTGCGATTGCGAAAGATGAAGCGCGTTTCCGATCGGCGGAAAAATCAAAAGCGCAACGGAATTTAGAATAAAAACTGTGCCGAGCGAAACCGCCATTTCCTCCTCATTGGCTTGGACGATCGGGCCAATGGCGGCGATGGCGCTGCCGCCGCAAATCGCCGTCCCCGTGGTAATCAGGAAAGAAGTATTGCCGCGGACTTGCAGAAGTTTGGCGAGCGCCGTGCCCGCCAGGAACGCGAACGAAATTCCTAGCGCAGTGTAGATGAATCCGCTGCGGCCCGCTTTCAAAACTTCGAAGAGGTTCATGCCGAAGCCGAGAGCTACCACGGAGACTTGCAGAAGAATCCGTGCGGCGGTGCGGCTGGGCTGCGCGAACGGATGTGTGAAGAGCAAGCCAAACAGAATTCCTGAGAGCAGTGCAACCGGTGGAGAAAAAAGTCCAGTGAGCGAAAGAACGAGAGCGAGGACAAAAAGTATTTTCGCGGGAGCTGGCATGGAGCGAAGGAAGAGTATCAGGGGAAAGGGCGCGAGAGCCAGCGGGGGCGATCTGCGACTCTGCAACCTCAGGGGCTAAAGCCCTCATTGTTAAGGCCCTGCAATGTCGGAGCTGAAGCTCCGACCCCCAAATGCCATTTACGAGACAGATTCTACTCATGGGGTTTCTCCGGGGAGGGAGACGCAACGGGAGAGCTGGGTTGCGAAGGTGTGGGCGATGCTGGCGCTGCGTGGGATCCCGCGGCAGCAGCAGCGATGATTTTTTCCGTGGCGGCTTTGCTGATTTTGCAATCGCGGTCGTAGATGCGGCACTGCGCGAGCGTGTAGCCGCAGCCGCAGGTACAGGATTCGGCGTTGAATTTGTGGAGCGCGACGGTTTTTTGTTCCGGCGTGAGTTTGGAAAGATCCACGCCCGGAAGTTCGGTGGCGCGTTCGGCGTTTTTCAGGAAGATTTGGCCCTCGTCCTCGAAAGTTTCCACTTTGACGTTGCCGATCGGCAAACCGAGCAGCGAACGAATTTCAGTTTCGTAGAGAACGGGATCGCGGAGGCCTTCGTGCTTTTGCACCACGCGGCCTTCGGAATCGAGAACGAAGGAAGTGGGCAGCGCGGGAATTCCGCCGTATTGAATGCGAATGTCGTTCGTGGCAAGCGCGACGGGATAATTGATGCCGAATCTTGCGGCGAATTTCTTGATGGCGTCGAGATCTTCGTCGTCCACGACAAGACCGAGAATTTGCAGCCGGTCTTTGTACTTTTTCTGCAGTTCCACAAGATCGGGAATTTCCGCGCGGCACGGCCCGCACCACGTGGCCCAGAAATTCACGAGCACGACTTTTCCTTTGGACCCGGCGAGCGTGACGGGTCTGCCGTCTAGGCCAGTGAGGTGGAAATCCGGCGCGGGATCGGGATTGCGCACGAAGCGGATGGTGGGCTGGTCGTCCTGTTGAGCAGATACAAGGGGAGGAAAAAAGCAAAGAAGTAGCGAAGCAATGATGTAACGAAGGGGCACGCAGCGACGGAAAGTGAGCTTCATGGCGTCCTTACTAGGAGAGCACAGTGGGTGAGAGATGCCAAGCTGCACGAACATTGGAATGTCCGAACGTTTAAACGTTGGAACGTTTCGAGGTTGAGTTCCAGAATGGGAATTGTTGGTACACACCCCGGTTGTTTTCGTATGAGTGGCAAATACAGGAATTACAGGCACGAAGTCTGTATGAGTGGCAAATGCAGGACTTAAAGTACTTGTGTTTTCAGCCATTTGCGAACGACTCGTATGAGTGGCAAACAAAGGAGTTACGAAGATAGTGGGGCAGTCGGGTAGGGAGGCAGGGGTCGCGGTGGGGAAAGTGAATGGTAGGCCGGGATTTTGATTGGCAAACACGCGGGAGAATAGCACAGAAGTACACCGCGTGTCAATTACTTTCTTGTTAGCATTCGAATGGAAGTGTAAAGTGTTGAAAGGATTGCAGGTTGCGAAATTTGGACCCCGGGATCCGAGACCAGGCGCTTGACTGCTATACGCTAGTGGCGTATAGTATGAATTGTACGCCGATGGCGTAGGGTGGGTGGGAAACGATAATGGCAAAGAGAAAGATTTTCGACGAGCTGATGCGCGGCGTGGACGCGATGAAGAAGCATCGCGAAGGGAAGCTGACGCTGCGGAGCTACAAAGAGGAAGTGACACCGCTACCGGCAGTGGATTCCAAGTTTATCCGCGAGACGCGGAAAAGGATGCGGTGTTCGCGAGCGGTGTTTGCGAGAAAGCTGCGGATCAACGAGAGGACATTGGAAAAATGGGAACAGGGGCGAGCCAAGCCGAATCCTCAGGCGGCAGCACTGGTTCTGCTGGTGCGCCGGTATCCCGACACATTGGAGCGGCTGGAAAAGGTAGCAGCGGGTTGATGCGGTCGGAGAGAGCGCGCAACGAAAAGGAAAAAGGCAGAGTCAAAAACCGCACACTTCAAAAATCGAAGCATGCGGCACCCAAGATCATCTCAACTCGTTAAGTGTGCTCCACCCGCCCGCAAGCCTCCTCCGGGCGCACGTTTGACTCTCTCCTTTGCAACATTCAGATAACTGGCTGCCGTGTCAGCTCCGGCAGCTCGTCACTGTCCGCGACGGAGGAGATGATTTATACCGAAATTCGGACTGACGTCTCGAAAAGCTGCACGTCGTCGTCCGCCAGATTACGGCCACGTCGAAGACGCCGCACATATTTTTGTGCGTTTTTTAAGCGTCTGAAATTCTTCGCACTTTCCGCGATCCCCCGCCACACTTCAACGACAATATAGAGTTTGACCCTAGATGTTCGCTGCATGATCTGAATCTCCTTTCGTGAGCCGCCGGTGCCACGCGGAAACGTTAGCGTACTCAAGGAAGCTACTGAGCTCCGAGAGGCCACTTTTCTTGAAAGTTGGACGAAAGAGTTGCCGGGAGAATAGCTCGCGTCTAATGTCGTTGGACACTATTGAAAACCGTGTGACCCTTGGGTCCGTTAGTAGTATGTCGTTGAATCGTAACAGCCCAGAATAAACGGGAGTCGAGTGCTCAACTTCGTATAGGCCTTCAATCCTATCGCGACCGTTTGCGACCCAGACGACATCGATTTCGCGGAGAATACCGCGCACCTGATCAAATCCTTCCGTTAGGTGGCGCCGGAGTGGAAAGTCGTTGGTCAGAGACCAGTCGAGCTTTCCGATGTCAGATTCAGGTACGAATACCTCGTACCCTTTGGCGTGACCAATTCCGGCAAGGAGCGTCTGGACTTGGGAATGTGAGAGGGCGGTCGCCTCCCGGAGTCTCTGGGCTTCTAAGCTGCGTTCCAATGTTTCGAATCCGACATACCCCTCGACGTTGAATCTCCCTTGCCGCGCTACGTAGAGTTCTAGTGTATTCGCTCGGTTTGTAAGCTGAACTTTATACTGTCCATCTCTTGCGGGTTGGGCGCTGGCAAAGACTTCTTCGAAATCCGAGTAGGGGAGGAAAAGCGGTGGGGAGCCGTCATTGAGTAGAAAACACAGAAACGAGTTGTGCCCTTCTAGTTGGCGTAAGTCTACTTCGCGCAGTCCGAAGAAAGTGCGGCCTCCCGCATGTACCTTGGAATATCGGAAGTAAATGCGCGCTGCTTCGTCTCCAATAGTGAAAAGTGATTCGCTGCCTTTGAGCTTACGAACTTCCCCAAAGCGCTGTCGGAGATCATCGACGATGTTGGATTTGCTGAGATTCGCCATTCGTTGTCGATTCTATACCATTGTCGATCTGGCGAAACTATCGGGACCGTTGATCAGATGGACAACGGTGTCAAGCGAGCGGGGAAGAGGAAACAAGCACAGAGAAAAGAAAGATGCCGCCCTTCCCGGTAGAAACCACCGGGACACAGAGAACGTGAAAGGGACGGCGCTACGTGAGGCAAGAACCGAAGGGAGGGCACGATGTATCGTGCCCCTACATAAGCAAACGGAAGGCGGAGGAATTGGTTGGTATTTGCTTGACAGGGGGAGGGTGGGGGCATATTGTCAGCGCACACTGGTCGGAACCCCGGGCGCGAGCCACTTTTCCCAGGTACTCCATAGAGGACCGAACCCTGCATCCCCGCCTCTGCGCGAAGTCTGCGAGTTCAGGGACGAGGATCGAGCTTCCAACGTGTTGCGCCGCGCGGCCTGCCAGAGAGAGAGTCCAGGAGGATTCAATCATGTTGAAACGGATAGCGGGCCTGCTTGTGATTGTGTTGGCAGTGATTTTGGTACCGGCGGCTCTTCCGCAGATGGAACCGACGCCGACGGTCTACACGTTTGTAAGCCAGTTCAATGTTCCGCGGGCAAATTGGGCGGCGTACTCGGAGGATTCCGAGAAGACGGTCGTTCCCATTCTGGAGAAGCTGACGGCGAGCGGGACGATCATCGGCTGGTCCACGTTTGAGCAAGTGGTACACACGCCGGACGGATATACGCACGGCGCGGCGTGGGAGTCCACCAGTATCGCGGGACTCATGAAGGTGCTCGACGAAGTTCGCAAAGCCGGACCGCGGCCGGGGCAGATTGCGGCAACCAAGCACGAAGATTTATTGATGCAGACGTCGTGGTATCACATGGGAACTGGAACACCCACGTACCTGCGCGTGGTTTGCCAAATGGCAAAGGCGGACAGGCCCGGCGATTACGCGGCGGCGATCAAGAAGTACCTGGCGCCGACGTTTGATGGACTAGTGAAGCAGGGCGCGGCGGTGTACTACGGCCTCGACGAGCAGTATGTAAACACTGGACCGGCGTCGCTGCGGTGCCTGGTGATTACCTATCCGAATGCCGATGGCATGGACAAGTGGGCAACGGCGGTTGGCGGAGTCCTGGGCAAGTTGAGCGGGGCGGATCGCGAGGCTGTATTTGGGTCCGTGGTGCCAGACAGCCGGCGCGACATCATGGCGCGCATCACGCATTCCGGCCATAAATAGCTGATTCCTCATTCGTAGGTGTTGAGCGGAGGGTTGCTGTTCCGCCGTGAGGAGAGGTGTGTCTGTGAAAGAGCTAGAAGTCAGAAACTAGAAAACTGAAATTGGAAGATGCGCTGGGATCCAGTGGCCTGTCCTTGTAAATATTACAATTGAGAAGCGGGAATCATTCCTTTCTGCGTACCGGGACCCACGCTCCAAAAAGCATCTTACGGTCTCAAGCTCCCCAAAACGCGCGACTTAGCTTTGTTGGCGAACCAAGTGCACAAGCGTCTATGAAGGGGGGAGAAATGAACAAACCACTCTGCATCAACACCACCATCTGCAGCGAGTATCAGAGGTTACTCGAGGACTGCGAGAGCGCCCTGGAAATCTGGGATGAGCATCGTGCCGAGGTTTCTGTGTCTCGTTTGGCTGGAAGGGAAGCGGGCGACGAACTCCTGCGATTGCAAGCGAAGTTTGCTCGAGCTTACGCGGTATTGCAGCGGCATTCGCAAGACTGTCTGCTCTGTCAGTTAGCGTCAAATATGGGAGGACGCGATTCAGAAAATCTCTCGCATGTCCTTTCCGACAACACAATGTACGTTTGAGCGACGACCCAAAGCGAAGGCTGCGGCACTCACAGAAAAACGAAAAGTCAAAACCCCCCACACGCAAAAAACCCGCGTATGGGGCACCCAAAACCTACCTTACGGATCGAGTCTGGGCCGCGCGGCCCAATTTCTGAGTAACACGATTTTCGCTGCCCCTGCCGTTAGTACTTGCAGTACTCCAGAAATCCTCAAGCGTTGTAATTCTTGCCGCGGCAATCGCAGCAAGAAAACCGTAAGTTCCTCATTTCTAATCATTTAATAAGGCCCCCAATGGAAAACTGCCTGCCCCCAATTCACGTGGAGGTGCTTATGATTCTGACCAAACGGCACTACCTTATGATCGGGGGTTCGGTGTTGCTGGCAACAGCGTTGACGCTGGCTGCCACAACTCTGCCGGACCGCTCCGATCCTGTGACGCTGCCAGAGAACACGGCGATTCGCGTGACTCTGGATCAGGCTCTGTCCAGCGACCTGAGCAGACCGGGAGACCGCTTTGACGCAACGGTCTCCGAGCCCGTCGTCATTGACGGCAAGACGGTAATTCCTCAGGGTGCCCACGCTGAGGGGTGGGTCGTTGACGCGCGGCAATCCGGAAGACTGATGGGCCGGGCGCGATTGCAGCTTGCGCTGCAGTCGGTGGCCGTGGATGGCAACGGCTACTACGTCCGGACCGCTTCTTCGCCGAGGATTGGCCGCGACCATAAGAAACGCAACCTCGCGTGGATCGGCGGCGGTGCCGCCGGTGGCGTGGTGGTTGGCGCTCTGGCCGGCGGAGGCACGGGCGCGCTGATCGGCGGGCCGATCGGCGCGGGAGCCGGAACGACGGTGGCCCTTCTTACGGGAAAGAAGGACATCCATCTCGCTCCGGAGACGCCGGTCACGTTCAAGCTGGCAGAACCCGTGACCATCAAGGTGAAGGGCTGACAGGCTGACCGTCTTACGGTCACATGTTGAATTGACCGTTTTACGGTCACATGTAGTCTATCGAAGCCATTCACACCTAGCGTAAAAAGGCGGGCGTGATTCGCGCCGATGTTGGCCGAGGGCGCCCGCATTTTTTTGCGAGGGTGTTTGTAAATTCGAGATGTCGAATGGTGCTTCGGCTAAGGTTCGTCAGGACGCGGCGGGCCCGAGTGTCTCGCTCCAATGTTCGACCGGCGCGTCGAGCCGGATGCCCAGGAGATGATCGTCGCTCGGGAGCTTCCTGCAATATACGACCGAGCCTTGGACGAAAAATCCGGGCGGGGATGAAACAAGCACCAGCTCGTCAGGTTCCCAGGATTTCTGTGTGACCATCTGGATCCCTGCTCTGCTGATGTTTTCCGTGGGAACGATTTCAAATACTGCCGGCTTCTGAAGGCTGGTAAGCCACAGGGAGGCGCTCAGCTGGGCGCGGGCTTCCGACCTTCGAATCCTTCGGCGCGGGCCGAATAACACTGCCGCCATGTCCTCGACAGCCCCAGAAACTGCGGCATTTTTTGCGACGAGCGAATCGAGTTTGTTGTTTGACCGGGCAGACGGAAAGTGAGAGCACTCTTCAAGAGAGGGCTCTACTACTACCTCTTCAGGGAATTCAAGTTCGGCCTTTTGCATCATGTGTACCTCTCCGTGGGACAGACCCGTCGAGCGCTGTTTCGAGGCATGTTTCCGCTTTTCCGTAGCGAGATGGCTGGTGCCTTTCTTCGCGTGCGGAACGTGGAAGCCATCGTCCTGGAGAGACTACGGATGCAGAAGAAGAAACAGAATCCAGCGAGTTCCTGAAATCAGGCTCAGGTGAATCCCTGATCCCCAGGCGAGCAAAAGGCAAAACCCGCAGCCTCCGCAAATACATCCGGAGCGCAAAAAACGCGCTTTAGACCGAAGGCTGCGGCACCCGGCGGTTGCAGGAAATTACGAGCCAGCGGCTCCACGTGCGGCGGCTTTGAAAATGGCGAACGTGGCGCCCTGCGGGTCGGCCATGACGGAAATGCGGCCGACATTTTCAAAATCCGTGGGGGGCATATAGAGCTTGGCGCCGAGATTTTTTGCGGCCCTGGCAGTGGCATCGCAATCGGAAACGGTGAAGTACGCCAGCCAGTGAGCGGGAGTGCCGGGCTGGCGGTGGGAAGCAGGGGGAATGCCGCCGATGAACTCCTCGCCATTCTTGATGTGCCAGTAGTTGTGAGCGGGATCTTCGTCTTCCTTCATGATCTGCCAACCAAAGAGGTCGGAATAGAATTGACCGGCGCGCGTTTGATCCGGAGTGCTCAAGTCGGCCCAGCAGAGCGTCCCGTGCGAGGCAGTGATTCCAGTTCCGCGATTCTTGTTCGGTTGCCACAGGGAAAAGGTCGCGCCAGTGGGGTCCTGCAGGACGGCCATACGACCGGCATCGAAAACATCAAAGGGCGGGGCCAAAACCTTGCCGCCAAGTTTCTCGGCGCGGGCGGCAGTGGCGTCGGCGCTTTCGACGGCGACGTACAGATTCCAGTGCGGGGGAACGCCGCGGGAGAGCTGGTCGGGACGAAGCTTGTAACCAGCTGCGGCGTCGCGTCCTTCGAGCTGGAACATCGTGTAGACCTCGTCAGGGCCGATGGGCATGTTCTTGGCGGACCAGCCGAAGATTTGACGATAGAAATCCGCGGCGGCGGCTTGATCGGTGGTGCCAAGTTCGACCCAACAAAATCCGCCGGGAGCGTGTTTTTCGATCTTTGGCATGATGGGGAGAGGGTACTCCTGGGGGAGAGGGGAGGCAAGCCCTTCGAAGCTCAGGGTAAACGGGAGGAGAAGAACTTGGATGCTAAACCGAAGGCTGCGGCATCCGGCTCGATTACTTCAGGTGCTGGACCGAGCGGCGTCAATCACAGAAATCAACTGGTTGGCGAGAAGGCCTTCTAATAGTTTTTCCATCTCAGAGAGATCCACCTTGCCATCTGCGTTCGCTTTGTCTGCGGCTTCGAGAGCTTGGTAGTAGGGGTCTTTGTTCCTTGCGATTAACTCTGGGATCGTCGTAATTCCCGGTAGTACGTAACGCAAACGAACGCAGAGCACGAGATAGGACACCGCGCGGGAAGTACGCCCGTTACCATCGACGAATGGATGAATCCAATTCATCCGCCAAAGACTGTAAGCCGCAAGATGGAGCGGCGACGCCTTGGCCCAATTCTCGTTGATGTAGTCGCACATCTGTTCGAGATTTTCGGGGACCAGGTGTGCGCCCGGCGGAGTATGTTTGCTCCCCTTGATTTCAATCCCGCCAGGGCGGAACACGCCTGCAAATGAACTAATCCCCTGCAGCGCACGCCGGTGAAGAGATAGTATTGCAGAGATCCGGAGTTTGAATGGCCGTTCGGGCTGCAGCCAATAGTTGACCTGTTCTATAACTTCATCGAATTGACGAAGGCCGTTTTGAGCTTCTTGGCGGGCTTTTTGTTCCGGGTCGGAAATTAACTCAATTTCTAGGGCTTTACTATGTCTCTCCTCATCTAACGGCATGGGAGACTCTAGCTGGATTTCTTGAGCTCTTCCGCTTCCCGGTCCACTGTCTCGCGAGTAATTCGGGAGTTCTCGATGTTGGTATTCCCGTAGGCAAAGCTCCGGCGCTGCTCCTCTTTCTGTTCAGGAGACAGTTTCACGTCTTTCGCCTTGTCCAAAAGTTCCTTCAATTTATCAGTCATGAGCAGCAACCTCCCCATTCGATACCTAGGGGCTAAGATCACCAATAAGCTTACCACGTGTTTGGGTTGCATTAAGGCCTGTCCTCAAAGACTGAGGGTCGGGCCAGGCGCCACCGAGGGCTGCGGCAACCGACTGGTTAACCATAACCGCCCCCCACCCCGTGTTTTTTGTAGGTGTTGATTCTAAATGGTTTAGCCTTCCTGTAAGTTCTTTAAAATCAACACTTGTGGACGGTTACGCAAGTGTTGATGGCTCTGTTGACATCCTCGCCTTGAGAGGGGTGCCTCAAGCGATAGAGGTTGAACGCAAGGCCGAGCAGGAGGGCCTGGCGAATCTGAATAGACAGGGTGCGGCCGGGGGCCCGCG
>JBARRT010000141.1:0-21046 GCA_049644365.1 Candidatus Acidiferrum sp.
CACAGAAACTCGGAGTCGATCGCCTTCGCTACGCGAAGGGAACTGAAATCATCGGAGGGTCCGATGACCAGATCGCCAATGCTGTCAGAGCGGCGGAGCAAGCCGATGTCGTGATTCTCGCGTTGGGAGAAGATGCGCCGGGGATGACTGGCGAAGCCGCTTCGCGCGCACACCTTGGCCTGCCGGGAAGCCAGCAACAGTTGCTGGAAAAAATTGTCGCAACGGGTAAGCCCGTTGTATTGCTGCTGTTCAGCGGCCGGCCACTCACCCTGCCCTGGGCGTTTGAGCATGTTCCCGCCGTTGTGGCCGCGTGGTTTCCGGGGGTGCAGGCCGGGCCCGCGCTGGTGCGCACACTCTTCGGAGAAGTGAATCCAAGCGGAAAATTGGTGGTGAGCTGGCCGCGCGCCGTTGGGCAGGAGCCCTTGTACTACAATGCTTTAAACACGGGGCGCCCCGCGGGGAATATTGATCTGACGCGCCCGCCGAAGAATGGGGACGAGAAATTCGTTTCGCGATATATCGACCTGCCAAACAGCCCACAATTTCCTTTCGGCTACGGTCTCTCCTATTCGAACTATCAGTACGGTCAGCCGCGGCTGAGCAAGGATCAATTGAGCGCAGGGGCGTTGAATAACGAACTTCGCGCCGGCGGACGAGCATCGAATGCGGCAGTGGATGTTAGCGCGGATGTCACGAACACTGGAACCCGCGCGGGCGACGAAACCGTCCAGCTTTACGTTCGCCTGCAGGGAACGAGCGTGGCGCTGCCGGTCCGGGCATTGAGCGGGTTTCAGCGCGTCACATTGGCGCCGGGTGAGACAAAGAAGGTGACCTTCACGTTGCAACCTGGCACCTTCGCTTTCTGGAACGATCAGAACAAATTCGCTGTCGAGCCCGCGCGCGTCACCATCTGGGTGAGCCCGGACTCGAGCAGCGGCTCTGGAGCAACACTCCAAATCGTAAAGTAACAGAGGACGAGGACATGACGCGCGAGCGCTTCCTTAGCCGTAGAGAAGTAATGCGGATTGGCGGAATGAGCTTGCTCTGCTCTCCGCTGGGAGCACTGGCAGGCTGCGGAGCGCCCGCCTCCCGCACTTACACCGAGCCGGGCGGCGCCCCCTTCCAAGGAACGGACGAGCAACTCCTCGACGAGATTCAGCGCGCTACGTTCAGTTTTTTCTGGAATGAAGCGAGCCAAAACACAGGCCAGGTGAAAGACCGCGCCCTGGCTAATGGAAATGACTCGCGCTTGATGTCCAGCATTGCGGCGACGGGATTTGGCCTGGCCAGCTTGTGCATCGGCGACCAGCGCGGCTATGGGAAATCCGCCGATATTCAGGAAAGAGTGCGCAAGACCTTGCGCTTTCTCGCGAATACTTTGCCGAACGAACATGGTTTCTTTTTTCATTTCATCAACATGGAGACGGGGCAACGCTGGGAAAAGTGCGAGCTTTCGTCCATCGATACTTCGATTCTTCTGTGCGGCGTTCTGACGGCGCGGCAATATTTTGCAGACCAGGAAATCAAAGACCTCGCCACGACCATCTATGAACGCGTCGACTGGCCGTGGATGCTCAACGGCGGCGCAACGCTTTCCATGGGCTGGACGCCCGAATCCGGCTTTCTCAATGCGCGCTGGGAGCACTACTGCGAACTGATGATGATTTATCTGCTGGGCATCGGTTCGCCGACGCATCCGCTCCCTCCTTCGAGCTGGGACGCCTGGACGCGGCCCACGATCAAATACCAGGGAATCGAATACATCTCCGGAAACGATCCGATCTTCACGCACCAGTATTCTCACGCCTGGTACGATTTTCGAAACAAGCGGGACGCGTACACGGATTACTTCGACAATTCCGTGAAGGCGACAAAGGCGCACAAACTTTTTTGTCTATCCTTGCACGATCAATTTCCGGACTACAGCGAAAACCTATGGGGAATCAGCGCCTCGGATTATGTGAACGGCTATACGGCCTGGGGGGGGCCGCCGGCGCAAGGACCGATCGACGGAAGCATCGTCCCTTGCGCCACGGGCGGATCTCTTCCGTTCCTCTTCGACGATTGCGCACGAGTGTTGCGAAACTTGCGGGGCCGTTACCGAGACCGGGTCTGGACGAAATACAGCTTTTTGGACGCGTTCAACCCGCTAACCGGCTGGTATGACGCAGATGTTCTCGGCATCGACCTTGGGATCACCATGCTCATGGCCGAAAACCACCGCAACGGCCTCGTGTGGAACACCTTCATGAAGAATCCCGAGGCGCAATCTGCCATGCAAAAGGTCGGATTCCACTGAGTTTCTTAGTAAGTGCCTGCCGACAAATCCGGCGCGGTCGTCGCTTGTACCCGAAATGTTTGGCTCCGTGCCGGTATTGAAGAAACAGAGCGGCACGAATTCAGATGCGCAAAACTGGATTGCTCAGTTAAAAACTAAGACGCGCCTGGAATTCGATAACGCGTCCTGCCAAGCCTCCGGCAGTCTGACCGAACTTTGTGTTTTCAATCCGATTTTGATCGGTGTTGAAGCTAATCGGCTGAAGGTTCAGCTTGTTGAACGCGTTGAAGAAATTCCCACGCAGCTCAATTTTTCCACCCTCTCCGATTAATCTCAGGTTTGGCAAGCCGAACTGCTTTGCTAAGCTGAAATCAAGGCCAAGGTAGTGCGGGCCACGGAAGGAATTGCGGCCGATGCCGGGCTGGCCAGGAGTGCAGATGTCAAAGTACGGGAAGCCGGGATGATTTGCCGGATCGGCCTGCCCGCAATTCACACCGGGGCCAAAGAATTTGAGCCCGGGGAAATTGGCCAAGGGATTGAGGAATGCTTCGTTGGAAGTATCCCGCCCCGGTTCCTTGAGAAGCTTACTTGGCCGTGTTGGGCATAAGTTAGCGGCGTTGGTGATGGGCACAGAACCGATAACGCACGTGGTGGGCGTCCAGGGGAAGCCGGTGTGGGCACTGAGAATCCCGTTAATTTGCCATCCACCGACGACCTTGCCAATCCAATCCGTGCGTCCGCGAAAGATCGGGAGGTCCCACAGAGCAGTCAGAGTGGCGGAGTGCTTTGTATCGAAATCCGAGGGCCCATGCTCGTTCTGTGGACGCGCTGGATCGGTCTGATTAGTTTGCGCGCCCGGACCTTCGTTGGAGAGCTGATCGATGCTCTTGCTATACCGATAGTAAAAATCAAACTGGAAGCCGCGGTCGAATTGGCGGCGCAGGCGAAGGTTTAGAGAGTTGTAATTCGAATTGACGTCGCTGGTGGGAATGTACACTGCAAAGAAAGCCGGACTGGGCGCCTGCAAGAAGTTTTGGTTCACCAGCCGGGTGAGCTTGTGGCCGGCGCTTCCTTGATAGCCCGCGGATGCAATCAGTCTCCAAGGCAAGCGATGCTCGACATCGAGCGAGTAGAGGTAGACGTAGGCATTGCGGAAATTCGGAGAGCCCCCATATATCTCGACGGCTTGGTCAGATGTGCAGGCGCTGTTACCGCAGACGCCACCGTTCCTCGGATCAATACCGAATGCAAGGGCAGGATTCACTGGGTAGCTGGTGGCAGAATTGCTGGAACCGAGCGCGTAGAGGATAGCGCCGCCGTCAAATGGCGTCCCGAAATCTGTGGATGCCGTACCGCAGCAAAGGTTAAAGCGGGCAAACGCTGGGGGGTTCCCGCGCGCATTGGAGAAGAGGACGTCATCGGTACGATTGTAGGCCACGCCAAAGCCGCCACGAACGACGGTATTCTCACGGAATCGAGAGGGGCTCCATGCGAACCCCAGGCGGGGGCCGAAGTTATTGCGGTCGGGCTGGATCAGTGAACTGGTGAGTCCGACGGTAGCATTGACGAGGCCGCTGGAAGGGATGGTGATATTGGAAAGCTGGCCTTTGGCATCATTGAGCGGAGGGTAGTATTCGTAGCGTAAGCCGAAATTTAAGGTGAGGTTGGGTCTCACTTTCCAGTCGTCCTGGACAAAGAATGCGGTGGCTTTGGAACGCAGATAGCGCTGTCCTTGGGCGGGCCCGCCGGTACGCGGGTCCGCGTTGATACCTTCGAAGATGGGTGTGCCGTTGGCAAAGTTCCAGAGGCGAACATTGCTGTAGAGTGGACGCGCCCCGCCGAGCAGATTGTTGTTGTCCTGCTCCGCGCTCAGGTCGAAACCGACTTTCAGGGCGTGAGTGCGAATGACTTTACTCAGAGTATCGCGGAAGTTGTACGTATTTTGGCTAAAAACGGCCGGCGTAGATTCCGAGCGATCCGCGCCAAAGCGAATGCGATCGAAGTTATAGCCCTCGATTTCGATGCGCGGGATTCCGAAATTCACATTGCCGTTGGCACTGACCTGATTGAACGCAAAACGCGTGAAATTGAAGCGCGCTTCATTGACCATCGTGGAAGAGAGAGTTCGAATCCAGGTCAGCGCTTGGGTTTGATTTTGCGGTTTTTGCGCGATGTCAGCTTGCGGGCGGCTGCGGCCTCCGGAGTCACTGCCCAAGTTGTTTGCGCGGGTCAGATAGGTGCTAAAGGCGAATTGATCCTTTCCTCTGTTGTAATCTACGCGCCAGTTGTACTGATTTCCATTGGTTGAGCTTGGCAGGGCGAGTTGAACGAACTGAATGTCTGGGATGCCGTCGAGTCCTCCGCCGGCAAAATGTGCGCCGTCTAGTGGAACATACTGACCAGTCGCGCCAGTGGGAGAGCCGACATCGAGGCCTCCGGTGACGGCCTGGCATTGCGTTGGATCGTTGATGCTTGCGCCCGCGCAAGTGGAAGTCAAAACATTAGCAATTCGGGGAGTGACCCCAGGAGAGGCAAGAATGGTAGCCGTAACACTTCCGGGCCGAGAAGCAATGATGAGTTGCCGGAATTCTGGCGTCTCCACCCAGGTGCCCGCGGAGACGTCCAGATTGTTGCTGCGCAGGCCCTCATAGGAAAAGAAGAAAAAGAGTTTGTCCTTGAAGATCGGCCCCCCCATGCTACCACCGAATTGACGGAAATTGTTGTTGACCCGGGCAGGCCGTTCGCCTTGGGGGCCATGAAAGTTATTGAAGGCATTCCAGTTCGGAGCCTGATATTTGAAGAAGCCGCTGCCGTGAAGCTGGTTGGTACCCGCCTTTGAAACAACTTTAACTTGAGCACCAGAGCCGCGGCCATCTTCAGCGGAGTATGAGCTGGACAGAACTGTGATCTGCTGCACGGATTCCTGGTTTGGAGTAATGACCGCAGCACCGCCAAATCCGAGGCTGTTCACACTGACGCCGTCAATCGTGAAGTTATTAGAAGCGGCGCGTTGGCCATTGGCAGAGACTTGAACCTGATTTTCAACTTGAAAAATGGAAGCATTAGAGCCGCCGGGGCCGGAATTATTCGGAAACACGGAAGCGTTGCCGTTTCCCTGACGCGCACCGTCCCCAAATACACCTGGTGTTAGGCGGAGCAGCTCATAAGGGTCGCGCCCCACTTGCGGCAGACGAGCAATTTCTTCAGCGGTAATGGTCGATCCCGTATTGGCATTCTCCGTGGGTAGGGCGTCGGCGGAAGCTGCGACGGTTATCTGTTCGCTGACGGCGCCGACCTCCAGAGTGACATCCAAACCGCGTGGTGTCTCTGCCTGAACTTCAACACTATTGGAATTCGACTTCTTGAAGCTGGCCGCTTCTACGCTAACTGTGTAGGTGCCTGGCGGCAATTCGCCGATGCGGTAAAAGCCTTCAGAGGACGTGACCGTTTCACGTGTTGCACCGGTGCCCTGATTGGTTGCCGTCACCTTCGCGCCCGCGATGGCCCCACCATTGGAATCCATGACGGTGCCTTGGATGCTCGCGCGAAACTGTGCGAGTGCAGACCCTGCCAAAAGAGCAGCGCAGGCAAACACCAAGACTACCCGGAACAAAAGTTTGGATAAGCTCATGACATGCTCCTTCACCCCAAAAATTGCGAAGGGCCCGACACCCTCAGCTAAATCGGTTAACTACCCATTTGGCGGGGAGTATATCCACCTGAAATTTGAATGTCAACGATTCTTAGTTTGAATCTCCACGCGCACGCCCGCTTGTACTTGCTTGGCGCGCCTCAGCATGTTTCTTTTGGGACGCTTCTGAACTGCTGGTGCAATCGGGCGATTTGGTGTTGCTATAGGACGGTTGCCGAAGATCGGGCAGTCTCTTCGAGAACCAGAGGCAAGAGGAATTCCTGCAATCGCTCGCTCTCGGTGAGATTCAGGCGGTCAAATTGAATCCCCATCTGGCTTCCACCCAGAATGCGGACGACCGAACCCGTGGCCACCACGGGCCTCATGCGCCCAGAGAGGTGCAGGCTTAGGCGGACTGGCGAACCCGCCGGAAGGATGCGACGAGCCTTGACCAACACGCCAGTCGGGCTGAGATCAATCGTCTCGCCCTCAAAGTCTTCCCGCCCAAACCTAAGCTCCACTCGGGACTGAAGCGGAACGCGCCTGGTCCGGCGTCGATCATTTTCCATGGCTCCCTGTGTGGCCCGAACCAGCTTTAGTAGACGATCCCTGTCGATGGGCTTGTAAAGAAAGAAATTCGCACCCGCTTCAAATCCTATGGACATTGCGCTCGGGCGCTGATCGTCGCTGATCAGGATGATAGGCGTCAGCCGGTTCGACTCCGTACGACGCATCTGCCGCGCAAGTTCGATGCCATCGGGAGAGGGCATGTGCAAGTCCAAGAAGACCACGTCAAATTTTCCTTCTTCGAGAAGACCGGGAGCTCCCGCGCTTCTCGTGAGAGTCCGGGCTTCTAAGCCGGCGGACAGCAAGACCTTCTGGATCAGATCGCAAATTGTCTGTTCATCATCCACGACGAGAGCTCGCTTATACATAATTCCTCTTCCATTCTGCCGTTCATCCGACTGTCCTGGACTTTGAGAATCAAGTAGCCGTGACGGCTGCGTCTACAGCAAGGCGGACGCCTCACAAGTTCATGATTGTCACGTTTGCCGGCGCGGCTGCCAATCACGCGACGCCGACGGACGCTCTGGCCGCCGAGAAACCTCATAGCAATCAAATTGAACGCCCACCCCCAACTTGCCCCTTGGCGAATCAGATGGCTCGATGCGAACCACGTGACCCGAGCACAGCCATTCGATTGTGGGTTCGCCGGTAATCTCCTCCGGCATCTTCAAGAGGACCTGGACGGCGGTACCGACGCGCAGCGGCGAATCTGTCGGGAAGTAAATGCCTCTCTCGGAGAGGTTCACCGATTCGGTCCGCTGCTCTGCAATCGCCGACTTCAAAATCCGAACGCGCAGGGGCAGCTTGAAGTTGTGACGAGCAGAGACACGGCGGTCTGATAAGGCGATATTCATTGGAGGCTCCTTGCGCCGAGGAAGGGAGAAGGCGCACGCTAAGATTGCGAAATGAAAGGGAAGTAAAGCATAGCATCGCAACTGCAAGGGAGCGGCGAATTCTAAGCTGAGTTTCCTTCCCTGTAGCTCCTCATTGCACTGAGAAAAATGGAATTCAAGCCACGAAAGTGCAAGTTGATGCATCGAATCCTTTGGTGGATTACTATGAAGAGGAAGGCAAGGAGACTGGAAGAAATGCTGGGACTCACTTTTGAAGCCGTCGGGGCTGCGAGAAGGCCCATGCAAGCCAGACCACTGCTCCTGATGGCGAGTGGCTTGTTGGCGGTGACCCTGGGCGCGCAGCAGAAAGGCCCATTGCCTCCCCCACCGCCGGGCACGGTCGCACCCACAAGCACGCCTACGGCCCCATCGAAAGAAAGTTCGGGCGTGCCACAAAGATCATCGCACATCACGAATGAGCCGCCTTCCATACCGGTAGAGAAGATCATTCAAAAATTTACCGAGAACGAGGACGAATTCCGTAGGGAGCGCGAGAATTACACGTACACGCAAATCGTGGTGCTGCAGACCGTGGATGACGACGGGCAGGTCGACGGGGAGTATAAGCTGACGAGCGACATCCAGTTCACGCCGGCGGGAAAGCGCTACCAAAAAGACGTGTTCGCCCCGGTTTCAACCATCCAGCGAATTATCATGACGCAGCAGGATTTTGACGATATCGAGAAGGTCTGGCCGTTGGTGCTCACCCCCAACGAGGTACCCAAGTATGACGTCAAATATGCGGGCCGGGAGCAGGTGGACGAGCTCGGCACGTATGTTTTCGACATTAATCCGAAACAATTGGAGAAAGGGCAACGCTACTTTCAAGGGCGCATCTGGGTGGAAGACAGGGACCTGCAAATCGTCAAGACCTCGGGAATTTCCACGGGCTTAAAGAAGAAAAAAGAGGACAGCGCCTATCCCCACTTCGAAACCTTCCGCGAAAATATCGAAGGCCACTACTGGTTTCCGACTTACACGCGGGCGGATGACACGCTGCATTTCAAGTCAGGCCAGGATGTGCGTTTCCGAGTCTCGGTGCGATATCAAAACTACAAGAGGTTCGGAGCAACGATCAAGATCGGGACCGCGAAGCAAGTGGATCCGGAGAAACCGGAGAAACCCGAGAAACCTTAGCCTGGGCGTTCAGGAAGAGCGGACTAGCGTCTGCTGAGCCAGACGAGCGTAACTCCGACACAAACGATTAGGACACCGATCCAGCGTTGCAGGCTAATGCGCTCGTGCAAGAAAAGCTTGGCCCCTGTAGTACCCGCCGCATAGCTCAAGGCGGTGACGGGAACGACGAGACTTACGTTTTCGATCGACAGCATGGCCAGAAGAGAGAAGAAGGCCAGCGTCATCATGCCAATACCGATCCACATCCATCCCACGCGCATGGCGCGGAAGACAAAGCGAGCGAGCGCAGCCGGCCGAAAGTCGTGAACCTCGCCAATGACCTTCATCGCGCGAGTGACGCAGAGTTCGCCGCCCGTGCCGGCCACAATCACCAGGAACAAGAGGAAGAATTCACGCACGGTTAGGCCTTCTCCGTGGTTCGCGGTGGAGTGTGTCCGACCACAAATACGCCGACGCAAATCACGGCGATGCCGGCCCAGCGCAGAGGAGGGACAACTTCCTCCAGGAGGAAGTAACTCAGCACGGCAACGACGGCGTACGAGAAAGCGGAGGCCGGCTGTACGTAGCTATAGTCCGCCCAGGTGAGCACGAGCATGTAGGCGACAAAAAACGCGAGGAGACAGGCGATACCGAGCCAGATGTAGCCGGAAGTCAGAATCTTGAGGAGAATATGAAAAAGGTCCGCCGCAGCCCAATTCTTGGCCGAACCAATCCCTTTCATCCCCTTGCTCAGCAGGACATTCCCCAGCGGAGCGAATAAGACCATGAACAAAAGTAGAACGTAGGTCTTGAAGTGCAGGCCGGGAGAATCTTTCATTCGATTTCGGCTTCGCCTTTTGCGTTTGGAATGATGACATCACGATTTTACTCGATGTTCCAAGGTTCCCAAAGCCTCGCGCAGCTAAATTTCCGGCTTTTTGCTATTCTTTTTCTACGGTTCGAGCTTGTGAAAGCCAGGGAACAGGACAGGACTTCGATGCACGATCGATGAATCGAACCCTGATTCAGTTCAATGGACTCCTGCGGGAGATAACGGGATCCAGGAAATACTTTCGTTGCTGTCGACGGAGCAGCGAAAGCTTACGGCACGAGAGGTGAAATGATTTCGCAGGCCGCCGATTACCTATTCTTGGTCTTAGCCACTACTCCGTTCATCTATTACCTGCTTGTTCTCTATAGCTCGTGGCGTTTCTTTTCACAATCCGCGGGGCGAGTGCCCGTGAATTCAGATTTCACGCCACCCGTCAGCAATTTGAAGCCTGTTCGGGGATTAGATCCCGAAGCCTACGAGAATTTTGCGAGCTACTGTCGGCAGGATTATCCGGACTACGAGCTCATTTTCTGCGTGAGCAATGAAAATGACGCCGCGGTGCCGGTTCTTGAGAAGCTGATGCGCGATTTCCCTGACCGGCGAATCCGGGTGCTGTATGGTTCGGGACGCAACGCCATTAACGACAAAGTTGCCAAGCTGGTCCGGCTGGTGAATGAAGCGCGCAACGAAGTCCTGGTAATCAACGACAGCGACGTTCGCGTCGAACCAAACTATTTGCGCACCGTCGTGGCTCCTCTGCGCGATCCCAAAGTCGGCGGAGTAACCTGTCTCTACGTTTCCACTCAGGACAAAACTTTCACGCAACATCTCCAGTCCACCGGCATGTATTCCGATTTCTATCCTGGAGTTCTCGTTGCCCGGCAGTTGGATGGCATTAAGTTCACCCTGGGACCTACCATCGTCACAACCCGTGCGCACCTTGCTGGATTTGGCGGATACGAAGCCATTGAAAACAAACCCGCCGATGATCTTCTGGTTGGACGCTTGATCGCGCAACAAGGCTTGCAGGTCGAGCTGCTTCCCTATGCCGTGCAGACCGTTCCAGACTATGACTCGACACGCGCGCTTTTCAGCAAGCGGCTCCGTTGGATGACGGTGATGCGGCACATGCGTCCTTGGGGACATGTCGGCCTTGCTTTCACACAAGGACTGCCATGGTGTCTGGCCGTTGCGCTGACTCATCCTTCTGCAATTGGCCTCGCCTATGTCGGCGTCTATCTGGCGTTCCGCGTGGCAATGACGTGGCTGGTCGGCGTTTGGGGATTGCACCAGAGAGGACTCTGGAAATGGATGCCGCTCATCGCGGTCTGGGATGCGACCGCGTTTGTGATCTGGTTGTTGACGTTCGGACGCAACAGCATAAGGTGGCGCAACGTCGACTACAGGATTCAAGAGGGCATGCTCGTACCCGCCGCCTCGAGTCCTGCGCAGAGTCATTCCCAATAAAAGTCCGGGGGAGTCCTACGCCTTCTTGGCTTTTGCCGCCGCTGAAGTCGCAAGATCCGAACGCGGTTCCGATACTGAGGATTTTCCAGGCATGCTCATCTGCATGCGGCGGTCGTTTCTTGGCTCGCGCCAGTTGACTTGCGGAAGCATGAGGGATGCATCCACGCGATCGCGGTACTTCAGGGCGATGTTCATAAGCGAATCGAGCAACGAATCCGACAGATGATGCGGCTGCAGGCCGAGGTCAATGAGCTTGGAGTGTTTCGCGTTGTAGTAATGCTGCTCGGCTTCAACGCGCGGGTCGGGAATATGATCGATCTCGGCGGTAATCCCCATTTTCTTTGCGGCAGCTTCCACCAGATGGGCCAGATTCAGGACCGAAAACTGCTCTGTGAATTGGTTGTAGACCCTGCATTCGTGCCTGGCAGCGGGGTTATGGCACGCGAGTTCGACGCACCGCACCGTGTCGCGAATATCGAGGAAGCCGCGCGTCTGCCCGCCCTTGCCGTAAACGGTAAGCGGCTGTCCAATGGCGGCCTGAACGCAGAAGCGATTTAGAACGGTTCCAAAGACATCATCGTAATCGAAGCGATTGATCAGCGCCTCATCGAGCGCGGCTTCGTCCGTCATAGTTCCGTAAACGACGCCCTGGTTGAGGTCGGTGGCGCGGATGCCCCAAATCTTGCACGCAAACATCATGTTGTGACTGTCATGTACTTTCGAGAGGTGATAGAACGAGCCGGGTTGCTTGGGAAAGGGCACCACATCCTTGCGGCCGTTGTGTTCAATCGCGATGTAACCTTCCTCAATGTCGATGTTCGGCGTGCCGTATTCGCCCATCGTTCCCAGTTTGATCAAGTGGCAGTCCGGCATGAATTCGCGGATGGCGAAGAGCACATTCAGCGTGCCAACCACGTTATTCACTTGGGTGAAGACGGCGTGTTTCCGGTCGATCATCGAATAGGGAGCAGAGCGCTGCTCGGCGAAATGGACAATGGCCTCCGGCTCGAAGGATTTCAACGAGGAGGCGAGAAAGTCATAGTCGGCAACATCGCCGATAAACATCTCGATGTTCTTGCCGGTCAGGTTCTGCCAAACCCGGACGCGATCCGTGAGCGGACGAATGGGAGTCAGCGTCTGCGCGCCAAGTTCGTGATCCCAGAGGCGGCGCAAGAAATTATCAACAATGGCGACGGAATGACCTTTTTGCGACAGATACAGAGCTGTCGCCCAACCGCAATAGCCGTCCCCACCGAGCACGGCAATCTTCATGAACCCTCCTCAAGGTAATTCTCAATTGTAATGTCGGCGACGATTCGTACCGCGAGTGACGGTTCCGTCTAGACCGCGCTCGGCAACAAGAGGCGCTGGGTAAGGCCTCAATAACCGTGGACTTTCTTTTTTACCTGTATCCCGGCGGCATTGCAAGCGCGTTCTTGGAAGCTTCCGCTAGATAGTGCATCCCCGGCATCAGCCCGGTGCGGTCCAAAGGATGATTGGCGAAAACCAGTTTGCCTCCGCTTGACGCCAGGAAGTTTAGGTGCTCGCGGCCGACGAGATTTTCGAAGCGGGACAATTCTTTCGGATAAGCAACGAGATAGTAGCGCTGAGAATCCAGCCAAAGACTCTTGAATCGCGCATCATCGATAAAGACGTTGGGGGCGCCGGGTGCATAAGAACCATATTCCAAATTGTTGTAGCGGCCGTTGAGAATTAATACGTCGCTATTCGTATAGAAAATCAGTGAGGAAAATGGGTAATAGGGATGATCGACGATTAGCTTCCCGGGAGGCGATTGCAGAACGGCCTGGGCGAGAGGACGTGAGGTCAGGTAGGGATCGAATACGACTAGGGCCAAGCGAGCGGCATGGAAAAACAAGACCATCATGAGGGCCGTCGCCAGGAAGACGCGCTGGCCAAGCCAGCGAAATGTGCCCAGCGTTCCGGCCAAGAGCGCAATGGCGGCCACCAAGAGAGGTAAACGGAGATACGCGAAGGAGTCGAACGTGAGGTCCAGCATATGACCCAGGGAGAGGGTATACACACTGGGGTGGCGGCTGAGAGCATCGGAGATATCACCGGGCGTTGGCAGATTTCGAACGGCAACAAATATCGCGAGGCACGCAATGGCGGCGACTCCGGCGACTCCGCAAAGCACGCGCGTTCCGCGGCGAATCCAATCTCCTCCCGCGGCCATGGCGGAGCCCAGCAGCAGCGCGAGCGCAGGGTAGCAAGGCATGGAATAGTATTCTTGGGTCGTCGAAAAAGTGAAAAAGATCAAGAGAAAGCCGGTCCAACAAAGCGCGAGCAGGCGTACCCGTCCGGCGCGGTCGACCGGTTTGTAAGAGAGTTTCGCAATCGCCGGAAAGTAGACGCTCCATGGAAATAGCCAGAGAAAGTGGAACAGCCAGAACCAGAGTCGGGGAACCGTATTGTAGTCGCGCGGATAGCGCAGATTCAGAAAGCGAAGAAACTGTTCATTAATGAAATAGAACCATAAGAAGCCATGGTACTCACCAGGACCGCTATGTAGGGAGAGCGAAAAGTACGGAGGATTGCGAAGCGTTGCCAGAATGTGCCATGGCACGGCGATTAGGAGAATGACGAAGAATCCGCTGATGGGTCTGAGGCGCTGCCAAGTTCGAAGAGCAAAGAGTTGTTTGGTCAGGAATAGATAGATCAGCGCCCCGGCTACCGGGAACACGACTCCGACCAAACTCTTCAGGAGGAGCCCAACTCCGAGGCTTGCGGCCATCACGAAGGCCCAGAACCGCGGATGAGGCTCCTCCTCGTCAAGGCTGCGGAGAAATGCCCACATTGCCAACGCGGTGGTAAATGTCAGCATCACGTCGGGAATCAAAATCCGCGTGAACAGGAAGATTCCGATGCAAGTGGCCATGCAGAGTCCGGCGTAGAGGCCGGCGCGTTTGCCGAAGGCCCAAGTGCCAAACGCAGCGGTAAGCCACGCAAGCGCCATCACGGAAAGTGCGATGGGGATGCGCGCGGCCCAGTCGTATACGCCAAATATTTTGTAGAAAATGGCGATAATCCAATAGACGAGCGGCGCCTTTTCGAGATATGCGACACCGTCGAGCCGGGCGGTCACCCAATCGCCGGAAGTCAGCATGTTCCGCGCGATCTGTGCCTGGACCGCGTCCACATCGTCCATCAACGACGGCGGAGAAACGATGCATCCCAGGTAGATGGCTCCGGCGACGAGCAGAACGGTCAGGTAGACGCGCCAGCTCTTGCCTGTAATAAAATCTTCGGCGTCGCGGACGACGCTGCCTGAATTCGCCATTTTTTCATCCAGAGAAAAAGTATCAGCAACCCCCAAAGGTGATACCCAACGTTTGCTTTTCTCTCCAAATGGAGCCGGAGATAGGTGTCAATCACGTCGGTCCGGAAAATTTCACCACACTCAGCAGCGCCGTAGTGCAAAGCATCGATCAACAGCGAACGTAGCGGGCCCCGCAGCCATTCGTGCGCGGGAATGTCAAAACCGATTTTCTTGCGTTTTAAGATTTCGGGAGGCAGCTTGTCTTTCATCAATTCCTTGAGTATGAATTTCTGCTGTGTGCCGCGGATCTTGAAGGAAGCCGGCAGCTTGGCGGCAAACTCAACAAGGCGGTGATCAAGAAACGGCGGCCGCACCTCGACGGAGTGGGCCATGCTCATGCGGTCGCTCTTCGTCAAAATGTCATCGGCGAGAAAATATTTTTGATCGAACCAAAGATAGGGCGCCAGATCATCCGGCGTGGGCGGCAATCCATCAAGTTCGGTCAGTATCCGGTTGAGTGAATCTGGCAAACCCTGCTTGAGAAGCGCGCTTTTCTCTGCATCGGAAAAAGTCCCATTCCAGTAGACATGCGCGCGTGCGGGAGGCATCAGCGAGCCTTCCAGAAAACGCTTCACCTTGTACTCGAAGCTGATCTTCTCATCCGAAACCGGCCAATACTGAAACCCTGCCAGCGCCAACTCGGAAATGGTTCGCGGCAGAAGGCGCGCGCGAGCGGCGAGACGATTCGCCCGATACGTCAGGTACCCGCCGAAGAGTTCATCCGCGCCCTCGCCGCTCAGGGCGACGGTGGTCTTCGTTTTGCAAAGCTTCGAAAGGAACCACACCGGCAGCGCTCCGGCATCGGCGCTCGGTTCGTCGGAGAAGTAAGCAAATTCTTCGATCGCCCCCCGCAAATCCTCTTCGGGCGTGAGGTCCAACTCCTGGTGATCCGTGCCGTATTGTTTTGCGGCGCGATGAACATATTCCGTTTCGTCGAAGCTGCGCCCGCGGAAGGAAATCGAAAAAGTTTTCAGTCGCGAGCTGGAAGCTTTTGCCGCGTAGTGCAGGATTGTCGAAGAATCGATCCCCCCGCTGAGCCAGACGCCGAGTGGAACATCCGAGATCAGGTGTTCTTGAACCGCGTCTTGCAGCAGCGAGTCGAGTTCTTCCTTGGCCGATTCAAGAGTGACATTCTCAGAGACGCCAAACGGCAAGCGCCAATAGGAACCGGTGGAAATTGTTCCGTCGGTCCATTCCAGCCAATCTCCCGGCGGAAGTTTCTCAATGCCGTCAACCAGCGTCCAAGGGCAGGGAATATAATTCAGCGCGAGATAGCAATCGAGCCCCCGCAGACTGAGACGACGATCGATCTCCGGATGAACGAATAGCGCTTTGAGCTCGGAGCCGAAGAAAAGATCTTCCGCGATTCGCGCGATGTAAAGCGGTTTGATCCCCATGCGGTCGCGGGCAAGAACGATGCGTTTCGCGGATTTTGTCCATAGCGCGACCGCAAACATTCCTCGCATCCGGGAAAAACAATCCTTGTCCCATTGAAGGAACGCGCGGAGAACGGTTTCCGTGTCCGAGTGCGAAGCGAAGCGGTGTCCCAGTTTTTCCAGTTCGGCCCGCAACTCCAGGTGATTGTATATCTCGCCGTTGAAAACGATTCCGGTGTCGCCGTCCTCCGTCAAAATCGGCTGATTGCCGGATTCCAGATCGATGATCTTCAGTCGCGTAGCGCCCATCGAAAAAAGATTTGATTGCAAGATGCCTTGCTGGTCGGGGCCGCGATGGATGAGTGTCGCAGTCGCTTCCCGAATGCGCTCAGGCGGCGCCGACCAATTCTTAGTCGTGAACCCTGTAATTCCGCACAATTCCGCACACCCCGCATCCGTTCCCGAGTGGAACTTGAGATTTCTACTTCATTCGCATTAACCATCTCAGGATATCATCTCTTGGCTTTGCTTCACGCCGCTGCGTAGGTTTCGCATTCATCGAAGACCGAGTGGGAGAGAGCGCAGCAAGGCGCTTGCTCCATTCCAAAGAATTTGCACTCCGATGCAGACGAGGAGAAAGGAGGAAAGCCGAAGGATGACGCTCATCCCGCTTTCGCCGATGATCGCGGCGAGGCGACCGGCGAAGCCATAGCAGAGATAGATGCTCACCGCTACGAGCGCCGAGGCAATTACCGCGGCGAGAATCGCGAGAAGGTTGGGGCCAAGTTGCCGGGGCTCGTTTGCACCGAGGGTGATGGCGATGGAAATCGATCCAGGGCCAACCGTGAGCGGCAGGGTCAACGGATAAAACGCGCTTCGAGAGATGTCCTTCAAGTTCACTTTCTTTTGAACTTCGCGGCTGCGGTCCACCTCCTCCTTGCTTTTTAAGAGTGCCCAGCCGTTGGAAATGACAATGAGGCCGCCGCCGACTTGCACAACCGGAATGGAGATTCCAAAGAAACCAAGAATGTGCGTGCCCACGAGGAAGGAGGCAATCAAGAGTATGAAACTGTTGATGGCGACCTGGCGCGCGAGGATTCTGCGGGCGGAGGCGGGATAATCGCGCGTCAATGAAAGAAAAACGGGGCTGCCGCCCAGCGGATTCACGATGGGGAATAGCGCGCTGAGGAGCAGCAGGGTGCTCTTGGCAACTTCAAACACGAGAGTCCTCTGAGTTGGCAGGTTTTCTAGTTAACAATAACCACCCCTCCCCCCTGTTTTTTTGTAAGTCTATCATTCTAAATATTGTTAAAGTCCTTTGTTTTGATAGACTTTTGCAAGTGTTGATTCTAAAGAGCTTAGGGAAACTGGAAAATGGAGCAGTGAAATGGAGAATTTCCAGGCAGAGGGGAAGTGGACGCAAGGCGGGCGGAGCGCCGGGAAGCTTCCCGGCAGGACGGGATCAAGCGAGGTAAACCCAGGACACGTAGACAGGGGAGAAGGGAAGCAATTCGAGGCTGCGAAGTGGCGAGCACAAGGCAGGATAGCACGAGGGTGTGAACTGGTTAAGCGTTTTGCAGGGAATGGGGAAATTGAGGATTGGACGGCCAGCAGGCGGGATTGAAAAAGAAGGGTCGCAGGTGATTGAAAAGAATGAAGGCGGCAGCCGGACGGGCGGCGGCCGCCTTCCTGGCGCGAAGCTAGAACGTCAATCGCGCGCCGATCTGGATTTGCCGTTGCGCGAGAAGGGAATTGCTCGACGATTGGACGACTCCGAATACTGAATCAAAGGTGAGGGTCGGAATCGGCGCCGCCGCTGTCCCGGCATTCGTAATTGAGTAATTGCGAGTACCTACAGCCGTTGCATTCAGGTGATTGAAAAGGTTGAAGGCCTCGCCGAAGAGCTCGAACCTCCATGATTCGTAGAGGTTGAACTTCTTCGCAATTCGCAAATCCACGTTGACGATTCGCGGCATCTGGAAAGCATTTCGGGGAATGGAGGGTAGACGGCTCGTCCCGCCAGCTCCCAGAATTCCCGAAGAAGTGGGTCTTTGAGCAGCGGGTAAAGTGTTTGAAACAATCGCGGTACCCGAAACCGTGGCTGTGTAAGGCGAGCCGGAGGATGCCATTACGATCGGTGCAATCGTCCAGCCATCAAGTGCGGTTCGCAGGAATGTGCCGCGATGCTGGAAGTATGCCGGCTGCCAGACAAGCGTCGTGCCGAAACGATGGTGAATATCGAAGTTCGAGCGCCCATTCTCGAGCGCCAGGTCGAACGGATTCAGCACGTTGTTGGCTGAGGTGAAGGTCTGCGAGCTTTGGCCGGTATCAGACGTATTCGAATAAGTGTAGAACGCTTGCATTTGCAGGCCACCTATCATTCGCCGGTTGAATTGCAGCATGAGGGCATTGTATTTGGAGGTGACGCTGTCGGAGATTGTCGTGATGCGACCCAGAGTCGTGATGGGGCGCAGCCCAGTGAAGAGAGGCAGCGCAACGGTCTGGCCGTCGTTTGGACCACCCTTGAAGGTGTAGGTGATTGTGCCTGTCGGGGGAGCGAGGTTATTGTCAGTGAAGATCGGTAGGTTCCGTCCGAGGCTGCCCACATAAGCAGCAGAAACTGCCGTGTTTGTAGCGATCTGCTGTTCAAAAACAACGTCGAATTGATGAATCAACGGATTGGGTGTGTCGGGAGCAAAAACTACCACATCAGGAGTGTTTCCGGCACCGCTGGGAACAGATGAGAAAACATTGGGATACCGCGGCCCCAGAGCCGAAGTTCCCGAGAACTGAAATTGGAGCTGGCCGGATGTAGAGCCAGTGTTGGTAATGGCATTTGAAATCGTAGAATTGATAATCCGCCCGTAATAGATTCCGTACCCGCCCCGGACTACCGATTTGCCGTGGCCGGTCAGATCCCAGGCAACCCCCACGCGAGGCCCGAAATTGTTCTTGTCGTCCGGAAAGACCGAAGAAGCCGGCAAGGCGGCGTTCGGAATCTGCGGGCTCGGCATCTTTTCATATTCCCAGCGTAGCCCTAGATTCAGCGTCAAGCGCGGAGTCAAACGCCAGTCATCTTGAGCGAAGAATCCAAAATCAACAGTCGTGAGCTCGAAGGCCGTCGGACCAAGCCCTTGGTTGTACGTGAAGTAGCAAGGGGCGGGTGCCGTAGCCGAACCGCACACCGGCTTGGCAAAGTTGTTCACGGCAGCGACATAGTCGCTGATGTAGTCCACGCGATTGTTGTAGTTATACGCCCCGGCTTCTTGGAATAGATTGTCGTTCAAGTCGTGGAAGCGGATGATATCCCCGCCGAATTTGAACATGTGCTTCCCACGGCTCATGGAATACGTGTCTGCAAACTGGTAACTGCTCTCGTCCGGAAAGGCGCGCCGGTCCAGAAAATTTGGTTTTCCGAAAACGATTCCCGCGCTGCCGGAAATGGTAATCTGAGGAGAAATCCCTTGCGAAGAGACTGGTTCCCCAGGAATCGCCGGTTGCGTATTCTGGAACTCAAAATCGCGCCCATATTGGAAGCGGAACTCGTTGATCATCGTGGGAGTCAACGTGGAGACGAGCCGGGCGATGACAGTGTCATCCTTCACGAAATCGTTCCCGAAGCTCTCCTGTCCGCGAAACACGACGCCAGCGGTCTGAACACCTGCAGGCGATGCCCAGCGCATGCGGTTGTATTCCATGGAGAGATGGTGTCTGGAGGTAACAGCCCAGTCGATTTTCGGGAAGAGCAGCAATTCGTCGCCCGTTCGTGGGACTACTCCAGTAAGCGTCTGGATAAACGCCAGTCCTGCATTCGCCTGCACTGCCGTAATTCCCCTACCCGAGAGCGTCGTAAGCTCCGCGGCACTCAGTGGGGCAAAAAACGCAGAAGGGGTGCTGGCGTTGGCTACGCCCGGGAAATTGCGCTTCTGCTGGTCGGCGTTGAAAAAGAAAAACAGCTTGTCCTTGACGATCGGCCCGCCAATGTTTCCGCCAAATTGGTGACGCTTGTCTTCGGGCTTGACAGGAATCGCAGTCGGGGGCGCCGGCGGAGCCGGCACGATCGTTTGGAATGGATTGAATGCGCCGAAATCACTGCTGCGGTAGAACCAGAAGGCCTCGCCATGCAAACTGTTCGTGCCGGACTTAGTCACGGCGTTGGTTACGCCGCCAGCGGACCGCCCATACTCGGCCGAATAGTTTGAGGTGTTTACTTGGAATTCTTGGATGGACGACTGGCTGATCGAATAGCTGATACGTGTGCGTCCCTTCTCCTCCGAGAAAAACGCTTGATTGTTGTCCCCACCGTCAACGGTGTTGTTGTTCAGCAGTCCCGAGACGCCTCGAAAGCTTACCAGCCCGAAATTGCCGTCTGGGACGGCGCCGGGCGTGGACAACGCAAACGTGGACCACCTTCGACCATTGATCGGCAAGTTCTCAATTGTTGTCGAGTTGATGTTCGTCGAGAAATCGGCCCGGTCAGTGGTGATGACCGGGGCTTCGGCTGTGGCGACAATTGTTTCGATTTGAGCCTGAACGCCGAGTGTTACATCGATGGTGGTTGTTCGTCCCACCTCGACAATAATGTTCGTGGCCTTGAAAGCCGAAAACCCACTCGTTGAGACTTCAAGGGAGTACACGCCAGGCTGTAGATGAATAAGGAGGAAGCGTCCGCCTTCATCGCTAGTGCCACTGGCGTTTGCCCCTGTACTAACATTTTTCGCCCTCACAGCTGCATTCGGCACCACGGCTCCTGACTGGTCCGTGACTGTGCCGCCGATGGCGCCATCGGTCGTCGACTGTGGGAAAACGCCGCAAGCCAGCAGGAGAATCGCCATGAATGCAAGGCAACAACGTCCGATGGTTCTCACTCCACTCGTTCTCATAGAAATTCCTCCCTTGAATTTGCCAACGCTTCGCACACGAGAGCGCTTACCTATGACCCTCCGGGGTGGAGTGGAGGGCCCCTTAGTTTGGGGCGAGTCACAGTGACCGAGAGCGCCTACTGTAGACAGCAACTAGCGCCTTGTTCTTTGACCACACCTTTTATCACAAGAAGTACTTCAGCTAAAGCTAAACGCTGTGGAAAACTTTGGCGCGCCCGCAGCGAAAAATATCGATTTACTTTGCTGCTGTCAACGCCCGAATTTCGTTCCCGAGACCATACTGAGTCCAGATTGCCGGAATATGAATCCTGCAAAAATGGGAGGTGATGAGTGAGCCTTGCACCGCTCCACGCCGGTGCGTTACAGTCTCGCTTCCACATTCGAGGACGCTGATGCCCAAACCCAGGAAGATTCGGCAGCGCGCTGCAAACCGGCGAGGAGAGCGCGTCAAGATCCTGATCTCCGGACGGCGCATTCAAAGGCGCATTCAGGCGATAGCAAAGCAAATTCGAAGAGATTTTCCCGATGAACCGCTGCATCTGGTGAGCGTCTTGAAGGGCGGCGTGTTTTTTCTCACCGATCTTGCGCGAAGCATTGCCGGAGAGGTCTCTTTCGATTTCATCGCCGTCTCCAGCTACGGAAAAGCTACGCGCTCTTCGGGAC
>JBARRT010000142.1:0-2145 GCA_049644365.1 Candidatus Acidiferrum sp.
ATTTGCGGCCAGGCGGCTTCGGGATTGATGAAATCCTTGGTGACGGGAGAAATGCCGCCCCAGTCGTTGATGCCCGCATCGAGTAACCGGGGAAAATCGTTGTAGCTGAGATTGGGAGGGGCCTGGACGTTCATTTGCGGTCCGAGGATGAGCCGGGCGAGAGCGATCGTGCGCAGCATGTCTTCGAGCGAAGGCTCGGGATACGCGGCCATGGGGATATCCGGCTTGGCGCGGAAATTCTGGATGATGACTTCCTGAATGTGCCCGTACTTTTCGTGGAGCGTTCGAATGGCGAAGAGCGAGTCGATGCGCTCTTCCATGGTTTCGCCGATGCCAATAAGAATTCCCGTCGTGAACGCGAGGGAGAGCTTGCCTGCTTCTTCGATGGTGCGGAGACGGAGCGCGGGCACTTTGTCGGGAGCGTCGGCGTGAGGCAAGCCCTCGCGCATCAGGCGCGGGCTGACGTTTTCGAGCATCAAGCCGACGCTGGCGTTCGAATCTTTCAATCGTTCCAGCGCAGCGCGGTCCATGACGCCGGGATTGGCGTGCGGGAGCAAGCCGGTCTTTTCCAGCACCAGTTCCGACATGGATGCAACATAGTCGAGCGTGCGGGCAAATCCTTGTTTGCGAAGAAATTCGCGAGCTTCCGGAAAAATGCGTTCGGGCTGATCACCGAGGCTGAAGAGCGCTTCCTTGCAACCGGCGCGGCGGCCTTGTTCGGCGAGCGCGAGCACCTCGTCCGGAGTCATGAAGTGCGCGCCGGGCTGGCCGGGATCTTTCCGGAAAGTGCAGTAGCTGCAGTAGTCGCGGCAAAGGGTCGTCAGCGGAATGAAAACTTTTTTCGAGAACGTGACGGCAGTGCCCTTCCCGCGAGCGCGAATTTCAGTGGCGGCGCGCAGCAGTTCCGGCAGCGGAGCTCGTTCGGCTAGCAGCAGAGCAGAGGCGCGGTCATGGCCCTCACGATCGCAGCCGAGCAAATCCCCGAGTTCAGGACTCAATGAGGGAGATGCGGCAGCGTCATGGAGCCGAGTATTCATGGATCGATGGTGCACGAATTCTTCAAAGAATTTAACACAGAGGTCACAGTGTACACAGAGAACGCGGAGAAGAGGAGATCAGCGGAAGAGATCTTCGGCTGCGGGACGGATGATGCGCGTGGCGGGCTCGAAGCGAGGCTTGTAGCGGTATCCGCGAATGAGCACGACCGGCGAGCCTGTGGACTTTTCCATGAGGAGGCCGGCGGCGGCGGCGAGTTCATCGGCAATGGCGAGAATCGTTGCGGTGAGCTGCTTTCCGTGGCGATCGCGTGTGCCGCGCAGGTCGAGGAGTACCGGCACACCCGCCGCGCCAATGGCCACGTTGGTAAGGCCCAGACGCCAAGGACGGCCGAAGGTGTCACTGATGATAACGGCGATGCGTTTGCCGGTGCGCTTACGAAGAGCAGCAGCGATTTTTTTTGCGGAACGGTCCGGATGGCGTGGGAGCAGAGTTACAACATCGCTGCCGGAAACATTGGAATGGTCGACGCCGGCATTGGCGCAGACGAAACCATGACGGGTTTCCGTGATGAGCACGTGATCGCTGCGGACGATGCGCCGCGACTCATTCAAGACCACTTGGATGGCACGGGAATCTTTCTTCAGCCGCGCGGCGAGGGATCGGGCTTGCGGGGATGGTTTTACCGTTTTTAGCCTAACGACAGCACCTTCCGCTTTGGAGACGATTTTTTGTGCAATGACGAGAAGGTCGTCGTTTTCGAAACGGATTGCAGCTCTGCGCGCGGCGTCGATCACACATTTGACAAGATCGTGGCCGGCGTGAATTTCGGGGATTCCCGGGAGGGAAAAGAGGCGCACCTCTGCAGTTGCACGCGAGTTGGCAACAGTGGAGGAACGGGGGTTAGATCGCTTCGCCATGAGCGCAGAACAGGAATCTTACGCGACACGGCGAATCCTTTCACCTGCGGAGTGCCCGCTATCAAGAAATCGGGCGGGCGCCTGATGTTCAGCAAGCGCCCGCCCGGGATGGTGTTCGTGATCCGCTTGGCTAGCGGTTGCGTGGAGGCTTCTCTTCCTTGTCTTTCTTGTCCTTGGGCGGCGGCGCCTTGGTATCCGGCTTTGCCTTCTGGCGTTCCTGCTGCTGTTT
>JBARRT010000143.1:0-4873 GCA_049644365.1 Candidatus Acidiferrum sp.
GAAAGGACCTTCGCGATCCCTCAAAGCCTCCTAAAATGAAAAATTGCAAAACGAACTACGCTAAGTCCTTACAATAGAAATGCTTAACTTTGGAGTCTACGAAGAAAATGAGGGCAGAAGTCAGCGATTACCGTCTTCTTCTAGCCTAATGGCGCTGCCGCAATGAGACGGAACTGCATCGCAATCCTCGGAAAGCAAGATACGCCCACCGATGCCGTGGAAGAGTATTGCCGCTATCTTGGCGAAGCGCTGCAGGCCGAAGACTACGATTTGAAAATCGAACGAGTCCCCTGGGTAGAGCACGGCTGGGGCGCCGCAGTGCGAAAGCTTCGCCGCCGAGCCAAAGAATGGAAAGGGACCTGGGTTCTGGTGCAATACACGGCTCTCGCGTGGTCCACGCGGGGATTTCCAATACGGTTCGCCCGCGTTCTCAAGACTCTGAAAGCCGCCGGCGCCCGCGTGGCCGTTGTTTATCACGACGCAGAACCGTACGGCGGGACGCGGGTGATTGACCGGTTGCGCCGCCGCGTCCAATTGCGCACGATGCGCAAGGCGCTGCGCGTTTCAGACGTAGCGGTCTTCACGGTTCCGCCTGAGAGACTCTCCTGGCCCAAGACTTCAGACAGCAGGACGCTCTTCATTCCCGTCGGAGCGAATCTGCCAACATCGGAAGCTGCATCTAGAAAAAACATTTCCACCGATGAAAAACTGTCTATCGCTGTGTTTGGAATCACCGGAGGGGACGCGGGCAAGAAAGAAGTTGAAAATATCGCGGAGGCGGTGCGATTCGCAGCTTCGCAAATGGGGAACCTGCGGCTGATTGTTCTGGGGCGCAACTCCGAGAGCTTTGAAGGACAGCTCAAAGCGTCATTGAATGGAAGTGCTGTCGAACTCCATGTGCTTGGGCTTTTGTCGAGCGAAGATGTGACGCGAACTCTTTGTGTTTCGGATGTACTGCTGTTCGTGCGCGGACACATTTCCACGCGACGAGGCAGCGCCATCGCCGGAATCGCCTGTGGCTTGCCGATAGTCGCTTTTGAAGGAACAGAGACTTCGCCGCCGATCACCGAGGCAGGGCTGGTGCTCTATTCACCGCAGAGGAAGGCCGACCTGGGTGATGTGCTGGTCCGCGTTCTGAAAGATGAGCGCTACCGAGCTTCGCTGGCACAACGAAGCTGGGTGGCGCACGCACAGTATTTTTCGTGGCGCGCGATTGCCGCACGTTATGCTGAATTCATGAAGCAATAGAAGCGAAGCTTTGCCGCAACGGAATCCAGCAGAACCGCGAATCTCAGCGACAGAGCGCTTCGATTACCCGTTGGATGCAAAGCTGCCAATGGATGGTGACATCCCGGAGTTGCAGGCTTTCATCCTTGCGAGGAAGCAGGCGAGCCATCTGGCGTAGCTGGTTGGACCGAATACTTCCATTCCGCCTCGCCGTCGGCAATGCTGGGGTCGAGGTAGAGAAGCATGGTTTGGCCGGCGCGATAGTGCGGCTGCTCGGGCACGGGAAGATAGAGCTGCCACCAGCTCGTCAGCGGCAAATAGGGTGAATTGCTGACCGTGACGCCTTCGCAAAGACGCGCTTCAAACCAGCCGAGAAAACCGTCGAGATGCCCATCGGCGATAACGCGGAACGGAGCGAAAGTTTTTCCGGGATTCTGTGTGTCCTTCCGAAAATCCACGTGATAACAGAGCGCAGGCTCGCTGAGTGCCACGAACGGTTTTCCGGAGGCGCGCAGATGGCGGTATTCGGCGGAGAGTCTTTTGATGAGTGGCCGGTAATCAAGATCGTAAAAGCGAGGCGGCAGATGGCCGATACCGAAAGCTTCCGAGGAAACAGGCAGGAGAAAGGTGTCCGCGGATTCGGGAATGATGCGGCCGCCGGGCTTGAGGAAGCGCTCGCGGGCATCGGCGACGAACTCGATGATGTTTTCCGTGTCGAAACAAAAGGTGCTGAGCGTCTCGGTGACGAGGACGTCACAACGTTCGGGCAAGCGCGCCTGCTTGGAACTCTTGCGAACGAGCGTGACGCGATCGCGAAAGCTGTTGGCTTCGATGAGTTCGGCGGCCGCATCGGCGATGCCGGTCATTTCAATCGCGTAAACGTGGCGGGCTCCTGCTTGCAATGCGAAAAACGACAATAAGCCCGTGCCTGCGCCGAGATCCACAACGACATCGCCGGGCTTTACCGTGCGTTGGATCGCTTCGCGGTAGACGTCGCAGCGAATTTTGTCCAGCAGCATGGGCTCGTGCGCGAACGGGCTGGCGAAACCGTCCAGCATCCAGTGCTGCCTGAGAACATTGCGCTTGAACCAGCGCCGGAGACGGCGCAGTTTTTTCGCGGCGAGGATGCTGCGTGGGCCAAGAGTCATGGCAGAGGTGCTGCTCGGCGGCGAAGCCTAATCCAGAAGAAGTGAATCGCCGACGCGCAGGATTTTACCTGATTTGCTGGGAGCGACGCGCGTGTTTGTGGCCAGGGCGACTGGACAACACCCAGCAGACCGAGGTCGACGACTTGATCATCGGACGACAGCAGTCTCCGCAGTCCGTCGAGACACGTACTTCTTTTTTGGCTCTCGACCCCTTGCTCTAATTGAAGTTCTAGTCGAATCAGACCAAAAGAGCACTCGCAAAACCATTTTGCTTGCTGATTAGGGGATTTATCCACAGCTACGGGTCCAGTGAGGGCTTGGCATATTCACCGCAGAGGAAGGCCGACCTGGGTAATGTGCTGGTCCGGGTTCTGAAAGATGAGCACTACCGAACGTCGCTGGCACAACGAAGCTGCGTGGCGCACGCACAGTATTTTTCGTGGCGCGCAATTGCCGCACGTTACGTTGAATTCATGAAGCAATAGAAGCAAGGCTTTGCCGCCTCGGAATCCAGCAGAACCGCGAATCTCACCGACAGAGCGCTTCGATTAGGACTTCCTTCTTCTTTTCTGCGAGCTGAGTCAGAACGTCGAGTGACGCGACGTAGCCACCCACGGCGGCAGCCGCCAGAAACGCAAAGGCTTCCGCAGGGAGCCAGGGATTGTCCAACCAGCGTCCTGCGAGAAGGATTACCGCGGAAATTGCTCCCGTCAAAATCTGCGAACCAAACGCAACAAGCACGGCCATCCCGGACTGACGCTGCCCGCGCATCTGGCCGAATTCGAGTTTGCGAGGAAAGCTGAGGGAAGACCAATTCGCCACCGTGAGCTGGCCAAGGATGGTGAAAATGATTGCGGCAATCGTGGCGACGAGCCTCGGAACCGAAGGCAAGCCCACACGCCAGGTCAGCATGGCCACGGATAGCGCGATTTCCAACGTCAGTATCGAGACTAGCACCAGGTTTTTTCCAAGAAAGACCTCGCGGAAGCGCAGCGGCGCGGTGAAGTACGTCTGAATGCCACGGCCCTCATAGGCAAAACTGTTGTAGGCCGGCGCCATGAGAATGAGGATGAGATAGGCCATCATGCCAGGAAAAAACATTTCCGCCGAGACTGCTTTACCAGAGACGGTCGGGTGGCGGCCTGCAAACTGCGAACTGAAGACCAGCACCAGCAGCGGCGGCATCAGAAGTGTCAGATACGCAAATCCGTTGCGCGTGAGATAACGAAACTCTTTTCGAACGACCGCGGCCACCTGCGGCGAAAGCAGACCCAGGCCATCTGCGCCTTGTTCTGTTTTCGTGATGTGTCCAACTATCGCGCGGATCGGCGCAGCAGTCTCGCTGAGCTCTTCGCCGCGATATTGGGCAGCGAAACGCCTCCACAGGAGCGCGCTGAAGAAAAACAGGTAGAGCAAGAGTCCACCCGAAGCTAGAAGGAACCCTGCTGGATGAAGTTGCGAGATGGCCTCAATAGAGCGGCCCGCGAGGGCGGGCGGGAACACAACTAGGTAAGGCAAGAGACGCATAACGAAGGGGCGTGCTTCCGTGCCGTAGCGTTGTAGGAGCGGATTGACGAAATTCAGTGAAATCATTAATAGGACAAACAGCCCCAGGAAAATCTCGCGAGTCCTGCGCCGGGACAACAGTTTTTCCAGCCACGAGCCGATCAATCGCTCCAGCGTCACGCTGAACAGCACGAACACTGTGACGATCAAAACCATGGCCGGCAAAATGCCAGGTTTAGCTACCGTGGCTCCAAGGGTCATGGACAGAAGCCAGCAGACCGACGCAATCGCGGAAAAATCAGCGAGCCCATAGGCCAAACCGATGACGTAAAACGCGCTGAGGCTCAACGGAAAGCGCAGAAGCGTACGAAACTCGAAGCTCGCGCCAAACCCCGCGACAAAAACCGGGAAGACCTGCCAGAAAAAGAAAATGCCCCAGAAGAGCAAGGCCATCCAGCCTGGCCGGCCTTTCGAAAGGAAGAAGTACGCACCACCGTAAAAGGCAAAGCATAATCCGAGAACAAAAATTCCGCTAAAGACTCCGGCAAAAATAAGACCGATTAAATCGAGGCGATTGTTCTTCTTTCGCAGGCTGTTTCGAAGGATTTGCCAGCGGAGTCCGGCAACCAGGCGAATTTGTTCGGCAATTCCCGTGGCGCGCGTTACATCAGCCACGAGAGTTCCTCGAGCTGCGGACGCTCCGCGCCTTCCTGGCCGACGATCGAGAGGAAGATCTGTTCGAGCGTGGTTTGACTTCCTTCCGCGCCCGCGACTCCTGCGCGCAATTCGTCCAGCGAACCCTGAGCGACGAGCCGCCCCTTGTGAATGATGGCCACGTGGCTGCACAGCCGCTCGACAATTTCCAGGACGTGAGAAGTGAGGAATATAGTTGTGCCGCGTTCCGTCATCCGCCCGAGCAATGCCTTCAGCGCACCGGCGGCGAGCGCGTCCACGCCTTCGAAGGGCTCATCGAGAAACAAAATGCGCGGCCC
>JBARRT010000144.1:0-37455 GCA_049644365.1 Candidatus Acidiferrum sp.
GACATTCACTGCGCTGGGAAAAGTGGTATTTCTGTTCCCCAATATGGGAATGGGGGTGATGTTTACGAGCGTCGACGCGGAGCAGCAGGCAATTCTACAAAAGTGGCTCGAAGAGTTGGGTCGCAGCGAAGGATAGAATCAACCGTAGCCAGCCGCTCCTGGCGCGCCGATGTGTGCTATAGAGGGCAGACTCTTGGCATGCGATCTGCCAGGATCACTTCGTCGACTCACAAGAGTTCGTGCCGCCGTCCGGCATCCCTGAGATTTCAGAATCGGAGGATCCATGAATCGAAATCTAAAACAGTCCCTATGGGTGTTGGTTCTTGGGATCGCCTTCATCGGGCTCAGCGCGACTAGCCGGGCCGCCGCGCTTCCCGCACAGCAGGGCAAGGATCAGGAACGCAGCCACTATCGAGAGCGCAATGACAATCAAGTGTACTTCCTGCAGGGTGTGCAGGACGGCCAGCACGATCGCCAGTTTGGCAGCAACCGGAGCGAGCACCCGCAACCCACCGACGCGAACGAACTCCGTGCCTACCGAGACGGCTATAAACAGGGCATCCGCAACGCGACATCCGGGCCCAAAGCGCCGGGAAGAGTGAGAAGAATCTGGTGGACGAGGCGCACTTGAGGAGTCTGCGCAGGCAAGGCGATAGGGCTGTCTCGGTTAGAGGATCCACCTTTTCTCATCGAAGTTGAATGGACACCCGCTCAGGCTGGCCCTCGCGCACATCTGGGTTGTCTATGATCAGCCGAAAATCGGATGCCCTTTGGCCGAGCTTGGCGGTGTCCTGGACGCCTATTAGCATGCGGCTGACCGTAAAGATGTCGCACCACTCTGAAGGGTGGCGCCGGTCCCCTGCCAGTAGGCCGCGCCCGCTGTATTCAATTGTGTTCTCCACTTTGTCAACAATTCGAACACGCAGCAAGGTTTCATCGATCGTCTTTCCAAATGGCGGCGTTTTGTTGTCCAGCATTCGGTAATACACGCGAATTTCGAGCGTTGGGCCCTCACTGGGATGGACAAGCTTCACGGACTCTTCTGTTCTCTCCACTTCAAACGAGAAGGGACCCATATTGATCGGTTGATCCATCCGGTATTCCTGAGTCTTCTTCCCGCAACCGACCCAAGCGAGCGAGGCGCAGAGCGCGAGAACAATTCCCATGACCTGGCTAGCGCAAGCTTTCATAGATGCTCCTGGCCTCCTCCTTGCTTCGCCTAGCTGCATTCGCGTCCACGTCATTTGGAATCATCAAAGCTCCCTGAAAGCTGGTGTAGGCATTCCAAATACGCAGGTTCAGCCGGTTCAAGGATTCGTCCTGCCATCTTTCCAACAAATTACGCCCGCCCGCCTTCTTGATTAGCCCGCCGAGTTCATGGTATTGCACAAGTGCCTCCGCTCTTGCTCTTTTGTCGCCTTTGAGTACGGCGTCCATGTGAGCGTCCAGCTTGTCCAGGGTCGCGATCATCTCAGCTGCGCATGGCAGGAACTCAGTCCGCGTGAGACCCTCTTCCTTGTAAACCAAGTTATCGCAGGCAGTTCTACGGCTGCCGGAGCAGGCAATCAACAGGATTGCGATAAATGAAGGGAAAAGAGGTGATAGGACAGTGAGTCGACGCATTCGAGAGCACCAAAACGCATCTGAATTTCACGCTCTTGATTATAGCTCTCCTTGAGCCGAGATCGGCTTCGTTGGGCTCTATTACCATCCCCTCAGATCGGGATTTGACCCCGACATGGAGCAAAAAAAAAAGGTCCTCGCCCCGCCTTCACTTTGTAATGAAAAGTACTTTACACCAACCTGACGAGATAGTTTGGAGGTGCGGCGGAGAGAGTTGAGACACAAACCATCATGTTGAAGCGGATTATCGCGATCGTTGCGATTTTTGTGTGCACTGCGGTTGCCTGGGCCATTCTGGGGTCCACCATTTTCTACAGGACGTATAACGCGGAGTCCGGGCTCGCCGGGCGCGTGGCTTCGACGTGGGGAGCGCCGCAAGGGCAGGCGCCGCCGGCGATCGCGTACGAATGGCCGGAAGAAAAGACCGTCGAGGTGGAAGAGAAGGGGAAGAAAATCACGCGGACGGAGCGGCAGATTCACTCGGAATCGGTGAAGATTGACGCGAGCCGGGTAGCGGCGGCATTCCACATTGATTACCGGCAAAAAGGGCTGCTGTGGTTCAGCACGTACAAGGTGGATTTCGACGCAGCCTACACGTTTCAGAATCCCTCTTCGCAGGAAGAGGAATTTGTGTTTCGACTTCCATTTCCCGCGCAGCAGGCGGTCTACGATAACGTGCAACTGCTTCTGGACGACAAGCCATTGGCGCTGACCTTCAGCGGTTCGCAAGCGGTGGCGCGGACGCGCATGGCGGTCGGCGCGAAGTCCGTGCTGAAGGCGGCCTATCGCTCGCAAGGGCTCGACAACTGGAAATACACTTTTTCGCGCGAGAATGCGGACGGCAGCGGAAGGGGAATTTCGCAGGCGCGCGACTTCCACCTGCTGGTGAAGACGGATTTTTCCGGTTTCGACTTCCCGGACAATTCGCTATCGCCGACGGAAAAGCGGCAGACGGCGAACGGCTGGGAGCTGGAGTGGAATTATCAGAATCTGGTATCCGGCTTCGACATCGCGTTGAAGATGCCGCAGAAGCTGCAGCCGGGGCCGTTGGCGGGGCGGATCAGTTATTTCGCGCCGGTGTCGCTGTTCTTCTTTTTCTTTCTGGTGTTCATGCTGTCCACGCTGCGCGGGAACGACTTACATGCGATGAATTATTTCTTCCTGGCGTGCGCGTTCTTTGCGTTTCATCTGCTGCTGGCGTATCTGGCGGATCACATTTCGATTCATGCGGCGTTTGTGATTTCGTCGGTGGTTTCGATTGCGCTGGTGGTCAGTTACTTGCGGCTGGTGGTGGACTTGCGCTTCGCGGTGGTGGATGCGGGACTGACGCAGTTGATCTATCTGGTGCTCTTTTCGTACGCGTTTTTCTTCGAAGGGTTCACAGGATTGGCGGTGACGATTGGGGCGATCCTCACGCTGTTTGTGGTGATGCAAATGACCGGGCGGATTCGGTGGGAGGAGAAGCTAGGTGCGCCGCAGCTGCGCAGGGGCGGAATGCCGGCCTGAGGAAAATAGAGATTAGAAAATTGAAATTGGGATAGCGAGGAGTGGGCACGATGTATCGTGCCCCTACGGGGAAGAAAGCAGATCCCTCCGCTACGGGCCGACAAAAGACGTCGGCCCTCCGGTCGGGATGACAAAGCAGAGGAAGAGAGAAGAGAGGGCCGGGCTAAAGCCCGGCGACTACATGGAGCAAAGCGGAACCATTCCGACGAGGGCGGAATGTGGCGAGCAGTTCCGTAGTAGCATTCGGGACGCAAAGAACGCGCTCCACTCGGGGCGAGCAAGATCAAGCGGCGGCCGCGGATGCGCGAAGACGGGAAGCTTTCACCGGCGTTGTGGGGCGTGCTGACGCTCCTGTTTCTGGCGCTATTCATTAACTACATCGATCGCGGGGCGCTTTCGATCGCCGCGCCGATAATCAAAGAGCAGTTCGGCATGTCACCCGGGAAATTGGGCGTGCTGCTCTCCGCATTTTTCTGGACGTACGCGAGTTTCCTGCTGATTTCCGGCTGGCTGGCGGACCGCTTCGATGCCGGATACGTTCTGGCGGCCGGGTTTTTCGTGTGGTCGGTGGCGACGCTATTCACCGGCGTGCTGCCCGGCTTCGCAGGATTGTTCGCGATGCGGCTGCTGCTGGGGGCGGGCGAATCCACGGCGTATCCGTGCTTTTCAAATCTGCTGGTGCGGCATTTTCCGGAGCGTCATCGCGGCTTTGCGAATGCGTTCATCAGCGTGGGGATTGCGGCAGGGCCTGCGTTCGGATTGCTGCTTGGGGCGCTGCTGATGGGGCGGTTCGGCTGGCGACCGTATTTTATCGGGCTGGGTTGCGCGGGGCTGCTGTGGCTGCCGCTATGGCTCGCGAAGATGCCAAAGATGGCGGTTACCGCTGGCGCGACTGAGGGTCAAGCGGCGGGAACCGGGCCGCGAATGACGGACATCCTGAGGCGGAGGTCAGCGTGGGGAACGTTTCTTGGACACTTTGGCGGGAACTACCTGCTCTATTGCCTGCTGACGTGGCTGCCGTATTACCTGGTGCGCGAGCGGCACTTTTCGCTGCAACGCATGGGAAAAATCGGCGCGCTGGCATACCTGCTGATGGCTTGCGTGGCGGTGATTTCGGGCGCAGCTTCGGACCGATGGATTGCGGCGGGGGGGAGCGAGACGTTTGTGCGGAAAGCGATGATGGGGACGGGCCAATTGGTCGGAGGAACATTCCTGGTGGCGTGCGCGATGGCCGGGCCGGAACTTGCCGTGGCGTTTCTGCTGGTGGCGAGCGCGGCTTTCGGGATGAACGCGTCGAACATTTGGGCGATCACGCAGACGCTGGCGGGGCCGCGGGCGGCGGGAAGGTGGACCGGCTTGCAAAACTTTGTTGGGAATTTGGCCGGCGTCGCGGCACCGGCGGTGACGGGATTCGCGGTCGAGCGCACAGGAAATTTCGTGTGGGCCTTTGTGATCACGGGCGTGATTTCGATTCTTGGCGCGGCGAGCTGGGTGTTCGTGCTGGGACGCGTTGAACCTGTGCAGTGGAGCGGTGCTGGGGCGCGGGCCGAACGCGCCCTTTTTTAGCATGAGACGTCCAAAAGCCGAAGAGCATCGGTGGCCGTGTTAGGATGGCGGCATTTTTCATGAGTACTCTGGCGCAGGACATTCGCTACGCGGTTCGGACGTTTGCGAAAAATCCCGGGTTCGCGCTGGCCGCGGTTTTGTCGCTGGCGATTGGGATTGGGGCAAATACCTCCATCTTCAGCGTGGCGAACGCGCTGCTGCTGCGGTCGTTGCCGTATGCGGATGCGGAGCGGCTGGTGATTCTGTGGAACCGCTCGCCGGGTTTGAATATTACGGAGGACTGGTTTTCCACGGCGCAATATCTCGATATCAAAAATGGGCACCACGGATTTGAGCAGGTCGCCATCGCGATCGGCGGGAATTACAACTTAACTGGAGAAGGCGAGCCGGAGCGCGTGGGAGCTATTCGCGTTTCCTCGAATCTGCTGCCGATGCTTGGCGTCGTTCCTGCGTATGGGCGATTGCTGACGCCGGAGGAAGATTTGCCGGGCCGGCCTGCAACCTCGCTGCTCACGGAAGGGATGTGGGCTCGCCGGTACGGGCGCGACCCGCAGATGATTGGGAAGTCCATTACGATCAGCGGACTGCCCTATGAAGTAGTGGGGATTCTGCCGCAGAGTTTTTCTTTGCCGCGCGAGGTGCTGCCAACACTCTACGGAACGGAGCAGGCGGACATTTTTTTGCCGCTGCCGCTGGCGCCTGCCGCGGCGCAGGTTCGAACGGGTGAAGATTACAACATCGTAGGAAAGTTGAAGCCGAGTGTATCTCTGGCGCAGGCACAAGCGGAAATGGACACGATCACGGCGCGATTGCGCCGCGACTTTCCGGAGAATTATCCGCCCAATGGCGGGTTGACGTTCAGCATCGTGCCGCTGCTGGAGCAGGTCGTCGGAAATGTACGAACGGCGCTCCTGGTGCTGCTCGGGTCGGTGGGATTGGTGCTGCTGATTGCGTGCGCGAACGTTGCCAATTTGCTGCTCTCGCGGGCGGTGGCGCGGCAGCAGGAAATGGCAGTGCGCGTGGCGCTGGGGGCGAGCCGCTGGCGCATTGTCCGGCAACTGCTTACAGAAAGCGTGCTACTCGCGTTGTGCGGCGGAGCGCTGGGAATTTTCATTTGCGTACTCGGCGTGAAGTGGATGCACATCCTGGGAACGAAGAGCATTCCGCGGCTCGCGGACGTCGGCATCGATGGGCGGGTGCTGCTGTTTACTTTGTCGCTTTCGCTGCTTTCGGGAATTCTGTTTGGCCTTGCGCCGGCCTTGCGGATTTCGCGGTTGGATTTGAATTCCACATTGAAGGACGCGAGCCGCGGATCGGCGGGGACCAGCGCAGTATGGGGGCGCGGCAACAACGTTCGAAGGCTGTTGGTGATTTCGGAACTCGCGCTCTCGGTGGTGTTGTTGATCGGGGCGGGGCTGCTCATCCGGAGCTTCGCGCGACTGCAGAACGTCCGGCCGGGATTCGAACCGCGCGGCGTGCTCACGTTTGACCTTACGATGACGGGGCGTAGGTACAGCGACAAGCAAGTCATTCTGAACACGTACAAACAGCTCTGGGAGCGGCTTGAGCGTTTGCCGGGAGCGACCGCGGCGGGAGGAGTCACGTCGCTTCCGTTGAGCCAGGCGTTTGCGTGGACGCCGATTACGGTGGAAGGGCGCACCCCATTGCCAGGCGAGAAGTTCTTGAACGCTGATGAGCGGCTTGTCGGCGGGCATTACTTTGAAGCGATGGGTATTCCGTTGCGCCGGGGCCGATTCTTTAACGAGCAGGACGACACGACAAAACCTGTCGCCGTGATCGTTGATGAATACATGGCAGAGCAACTCTGGCCGGGGAAAGATCCGATGGGGAAACGCATTCACATCGTCGAGCTCAAGCGGGATGATCCGTGGCAAATAGTTGTCGGCGTGGTCGGCCGCGTGAAACAAGACTCGCTCGATTCGGACCCGCGGATGGCATTTTATCTGCCGCAAACACAGTTTCCGACGCGGGCGATGACGGTGGCTTTGCGGAGCAGCGCTGACCCGACGGGGGTTTTGTCCGCGGTGAAGAGTGAGTTGCGTGCCCTCGATCCCGACTTGCCGATGTACTACGTGCGGAGTATGGGGCAGCGGGTCGACGAATCGCTGGCGCGGCGGCGGTTTTCGATGTTGCTGCTGGGAGTGTTCGCGGGCGTTGCGCTGGCGCTGGCGACGATTGGGATTTATGGCGTAATGGCGTACCTGGTCAGCCAGGGCACGCGAGAAATCGGGATTCGCATGGCTCTGGGCGCCACGCAACGCGACGTGCTGGGCCTCATCATTCGACAGGGAATGACATTGGCGATCTCCGGGCTGGCCATTGGGCTGGCGTGCGCGTTTGTGCTCGCGCGGCTGATTCGAAGCCTGCTGTTTGGAGTGCAAGCGACGGATCCATTAACGTTCGTGGGAATTTCAGTTTTCCTGGCGCTCATCGCCCTGCTGGCCAGCTACATTCCGGCACAGCGCGCCGCGCGCATCGACCCGATGGTCTCGCTGCGCTGCGATTAGCTTGAGTCTCCAGCCGAAAAATAATCCAGCTTCTCAAGAGTTCCAGGCGACGCGGGTCAACTGTTTCTTACGGGATTCCCATTCCGCGCCGGAGAGGATGCGCGGTGCGACATCGATCAGGCGAGGGGTAAGCTGGAAGACGGTCGCGGCGTTCCAGGGGCGGCCGTCTCGTGTGCGGTACTCCCGGATGTTCAGGGCCTCGGCCATACTCTTGAAAGAAATGTCCTGAACGATCATTTCAGCAAGGAACTTGAGCGTTTGCATCTCCAAGGGGTCGTCTTCCAGATGGTGGCAGTCCGAAGAGATGCGGAGGCCAAAGGGGATTTCCTCGGAGGCGCTGGAGGCTTCCTGCGGCTCAGGCGTGCCTGTGGTCTCCACTTCGCGCTCCCATTCCAGGGCGACGAGGCTCCAACCGGCATCGTGCATCTTGGAGAGGTACATGGAAGTCGGCAGGATGGTCACTTTCTCGCGCATGCGGTCGATCTTTTTCACGGAAGCCTCCCTGGTTCAGAATTACTAGACGTGGAAGACGGATTTTCCCACCTGAAGTCAAGGCAATCTTCATGCCGTAGACGGTAGGAGCAGAAGTCATAGAATCAAAAAGACTTCCTTCAAAGCGCAAAGACGCGGACGGTTCGCGGGCGTCCGCTGCCGGGATGAGTCTGTCGCGTTGCCGGACACTAGAACCGCCGGCAAACGACCTGGCGGCCCGATGGGGTAGAATCACATCCGCGATAATCTTGGAGGGCGCGATGCCGAGAAAACCGACTGCCGATGATGCGCGTTTGATACTGGAACTCTATAACCTGAGGCGCGAGCCGGAAATGCGCAAGGCGCGCCAATGGTGGCTGACCACGTTTTGGCCGGAGAATGCCGATGATTTCATGAAAGTGGCGATGGCCTTTGGATCGGAAGAGAACAACTGGCTGCGGCAGGTGGGCAGCTACTGGGGAATTGCGACATCTTTTCTCGTAAATGGCGTCGTGAGCGAAAAACTGTTCTTTGAGCCGGCGTTTTGCGGCGAACTGTACTTCATGTTTGCCAAAGTGCGGCCTTTTCTCAAAGAACTTCGTGAAAAAGCGAAAAACCCCGATCTATTTTTGTTGTCCGAGAAGGCCATCCTGGGATCGAAGCTGGGGCGCGCGCATTTTGCAAAGATTGAACCGCGCGTCGCGATGCTGCGGCAGCAGCGGCAAAAGGCCGCATCTTGAATCCAGTTCAAAAGCGGCGAATCTTGTTTGCGTTGTTGTGTCTCGGGCCGGGTGCTTTGCTGCGCCCGGCCGGAGTGACGGCGAAGGAAGCGCGCTATTGCGGCGCCGGAGCGACATTGCGCCTAAGTTCGCCGGTCTCGAGCCAGGGAAGCTTGCTGCTCGTGGAACTGAAGAGCGCGCGGCCGCTGACGGAAGTCAAAGGCGATTGGGGCGGCCGCAGCGTCCCTTTCTGGCAGGAGGAGGGCCGCGAGACAGTGCATGCAGGTTTGTTGGGCGTCGATTTGGAAAAGGCGCCCGGCCGGTATGAGCTGAAAGTAACGGCGCAAAAGGCTGCCGGCGAGAAGGTTGTTTGCAGCGCCAACATCACCGTGAGAGCAGGAAAATTTGCGACCGAACGGCTGCGGGTAGGGAAAGAGTTCGTCGAGCCTAACCCAGAGCAAGTCAAGCGCGCCAATGAGGAGCGCGACCGTTTGCGCGAGATTTTCGACCGCGTAAGTCCGGAACGATTGTGGGATGGTAGATTTCGTGTTCCGCTGGATGGAGTCACGGCTGGCTCGAATTTCGGGAAGCGGCGAATTCTAAACGGAAATCCAGGGTCGCCCCATGGCGGTGCGGATTTGCCGGGCACGACAGGAACGCCCGTGCACGCCGCGCAGCGGGGCAGAGTGGTTCTGACCGATGAATTGTTTTTCGCAGGCAATACCGTCGTTTTGGATCATGGACTGGGGATCTACACGTTTTATGGGCACCTATCTGAGATCAGCGCAAAATTGGGAGATATTCTCGAGGCTGGGGATGTGCTGGGGAAGGTGGGGGCCACAGGGCGAGTCACCGGGCCGCACCTCCATTGGGGCCTTACTGTCGAGAGGGCCCGTGTAAACCCCCTGCAAATCGTCAAGCTACTCGGGCCCTGAGACGGTGCTCCCGGCGCGGCACCGCGATCCTCTGCATTGAAACGGAAGGACACCTTCGGACACTACAGGCGAGCCTGAAAGGACAGTATAGTGGAGAAAAGCGCGAATTTTTTTTCCACAGGCAAGCTAGGAAAAGGCTTTCCTGCTGTTTCTCGGTCCGCCTGCTCCTCGGGAACAGACCAAGAGTCTGCACAAATACTGGATAATGACAGGGATACGAGCCGTGGCTGGAGGCGTCCCTCGGGCGTACAGGTAAGGAGCTAATCGATTCTTACACACTGGGCTGGCTCGCAACATGCTCTTCGCCCTCACAGGTTGTCGACGCCAGAAAGGGGTAAGTACAGGGGTACTGTTTTGGAAAGGCGTTTTATGGTACCGTCCAGCCATTGCGCCTGGAGGGTCCAGAAGTCAACCTTGGGGCTGTGTGGGCAAGGTTCGTGCTAATCACCTCTATTCTGTTGTTCTTTCGCTTCGGCACCCTGCTGACGCGAAACAGCATGGCGAGGCCCATCGCTCGGAAGTAGTCCAAGGCCAGCAGTAGTAGAAATCAAGTTTGAGGTCCCGGTCGAAATGTCTTTACTACATTTTCGGTGCAAAGAACGGCGGCGGACGCTTCGGGTGGCTTTGACAGTTCCCCTGACGGTCCATGGGAAGAGAGACAACGGCGAGAAGTTCAGCGCACAAACGAATTCGCAGTCGGTGAACCGGCACGGAGCGCTATTCCCGCTGGAAGAGATCGTGTTGGTGGGCAACACGCTTATTCTTGTGAACGACAATACCACGCAATCCATGGAGTGCCGCGTGGTTTCGATTCACCGGGCGCGCGACGGGAAGCAATACATCGGCGTCGAGTTCGTCTCGCCGGAAACCAACTTCTGGCACATGCAGTTCCCGATTCCGGGCTCGAAGCCGCTTCGCCGCGTGGGTCCCACCAAGGTTTCTGCTTAGCCTGCAACAACTAAAACTCCAACATTTAAGGTTTAGGTGCATCGCACAGGAGCCTTGCTTTAGGATTTGTGCGTGCCGGAGAATCCCACGCGCGTTGGACTGATCTCAGACACCCACGGTTTGTTGCGCCCTGAGGCCGTGGAGGCGCTGCGCGGGTCGGAGTTGATCATTCATGCCGGTGACGTCGGGGATGCCAAGATTCTGGAGGAGCTGAGAAAACTGGCTCCGGTCGTGGCCGTGCGTGGAAATGTGGATACGCAAGACTGGGCCAGGACACTGCCACTGACTACGGTCGCGAGAGCCGGCGCGGTGTTGATCTACGTGTTGCACGATGTGAACGCCCTGGATTTGAATCCGGCCGCCGCTGGGTTTCGACTGGTCGTGAGTGGTCATTCCCATAAGCCCGGAAAGATCGAGCGCGACGGCGTCCTGTACATCAACCCCGGAAGCGCCGGCCCACGCAGGTTTCAACTGCCTGTAAGCGTGGCGCGGCTGAACCTCGCGCAAGAACCGTGGAACGTGGAATTCGTGGATCTCGAGGCCGGTGAGAAGTGAATCCTGTGCAGCCTGCAGCGGAAGAATTGAGCGATGCGTGCTTCAAGTAACTGGGCGGGAAGGAAAGTGGTAGACTCCGCGTATGGCCACCAAAAAGACGAGTAAGAAGAAAGCAAAGAGAAAAGCTGTGGGCAAGAAGGCTGCCCCCAGGAAAAAGCCGGCGAAAAAGAAGACTGCGCCGAAAAGAAAGCCTTTGCGGAAAAAGGCGGCGCGGAGCAAGAAGAGAGTCCGGGGAAAGAGCGAAGATATCGGGAGTGTAGTGTTCGAGCCCAAGGGCCTGGGAGCGCGGTCGGCCGGGCAATCCGGCGATTTGCAGGGATTGTCCGGAATCGCAGGGGCGGCTTCGGAAAGCGTGGAAGAATTGCTCGAGGAAGGAAACGCGTTTGAGGCTGAATTAGTCAAGGGCGTGGAAGACGCCGGCGATGCGGACGAGGGCGAAGTCAAGACCCACGAAGTGCCCGAAGACGATGTTCCCGAGGAGTATCTCGGCGAGAAATAAGAGAGTGTTCTAAAGCTGCGGCGGGGCGGCGTTTCTTTCGATTCGAATTCCGCTCACCTTTCGTGCGTCGCGGGAATCCAGGCGAGGCCATCGACGCCAGGAGTGAGTTCGATGGGCTGCTGCATTTCCCAGGTGCGCAGGTCGAGAACCGCGATCTTCCCTGCGCCGGTGCCGCTGATGTAGGCAATTTCCCCGCCGGGGCGAATCAAAATCTCCGACGATCTCGTCGGAACCTCCAGCGATCGCACCACCTTCAAGGTCTGCAAGTCGACGACGAAGAGGCGATTGGCCACCATGCTGAGGGCCAGCAGCCAGCGGCCATCAGAAGTTGACTCTGAAGCATAGGCTGGACTCGGCAGTTCAATCCATTTCGTAATTTTGTTCGTGGCCGTGTCGATGACCGCAATCCGGGGCGCGTCCTGATCGTGGGTGAACACGCTCAGCCCGTCGGGAGACATGGAGATGCGCTGAACCTTCTTCGCGATAAGAATCGTGGCTACCAGGTTGCGTTTCGCAAGATCGAGAACGCTGACGCTGCCGGCACCCACGTTGGCGGTGTAGCCGCGGCGGCCGTCAGGAGAAAGAACCAGCATGTGCGATTGGGGCTGGCCGGTGGGAATTTCCGCGAGCACTTTCCGCGTCGAAGGATCGATGACGTCTACCGCGTTGGCAAGTTCTGCCGTGACGTACAGCAAGCCGTCGGGTCCAAACTCGGCGCGGTGCGGCCGGAGCCCTTTGCCAAGATCAATGGTGCCGGCGAGTTTGTGGTCCTGCAAATCAATGACGTCAATCGTGCTTCCATCGGTCCCCGGTCGGCCGACCCCGGAGTTTCCATAGATCGGAACGTACGCGAAGCGGCCGTCCTTCGATACGATGACTTCGTGGCCATTCACGCCAACGACCACTTTCGCGAGTTCGCGGCGGCTCTCGGGATCAACAACAAGAACCGTGTGTTCGATCTGATTCGCCACGACGAGCAGCCCCCGAGCTGACGGCGTGGGGTTGCCTTCTCTGAACGGGGATGACGTCATAAGAATTGCCGAAGCCGTGAGTACCGAAATTCGTCCGAACACGAGCCACCTCGACGGAATGCCTGTCTCATTCGATTGAAGAGAAACTCAGTGGAGTATATCCCCTCCGAAACTCAACGGCTAGACGGACGTTTTCTTTTTGGCGGTTTTTTGCGCACAGGCTTTCGTCCGGAGCGCTTAGATTGGAGGAGCTTGAAGCTCGACAAGGACTCGCGGAGTTTCTTTGGAAGTTTGGCGGTGACCAGTTCATACGATTCGCGCAACAGGCCGGCGAGTTCCTCGTGCGGCATGGCGTCTCTGGTTTCCAGCGCGACCCATTGCGCGCGGGCCAGGTACGGGGCGGGAATGACATGGGGCCGCTCTGTCAGTTCGGCAAAGTTTTCCGGTGAAGCCTTGAACGAGAGATAAACCGGAGCAGGTTCGAGCGGCGTGACCGCGAACATCTTCCCGCCAACCTTGAATACCAAATCGTAGCCCCACTGAATCTGCTCGGTCGCGCCGGGAAACGAGAGGCACAGTGCGCGCAGCCAATCGACATTCATGCCAAGGAGTTTACGGCAAAAACTTGAACTTAAGACGATGCTTTGGAAGCAAGGATACTGCTGGTGAGGAAGTTGGAATCGGAGGAAGGGCCCCGCGTTGTTGCGGAGCCCTTCTCCCGAAGGTGTGGTTTACTTACCCCAGCGGTAAACGATGCCCGCCGAGATTCGTCCGTTGTTCTGGTGCGTGCCGCCAAACTTCGTGTACAAGTATTCTGCTTGTATCAAACGAATGGCGACATGGTTGGTCATTTCGTAATCGGCGCCGCCGCCGAAGGCCATCGCGAGGGAACTATCCGAAGTGGAGCCGAAACCAGTGGCACTGGCACTGATCCGTTCCCCTCCGAACAGCACCTGCGCGAATGGAGACAACCTACCATGCGAGCGGTACGTCAACTTGGGACCAAACAAGTAGTTCACGAGATGGGCGCTTGATCCTGAAGGCAAGCCAGTCACCTTGCAAGCACCAAAATCGCCGACCACCCCGAACCAGTGATTGAGGTTTCCCGCCACCGAGCCTGCTCCACCCTGGCAGTTGGACCCTGTTGCGCCACCGCCCGGATTGAACCGGATGAACTGATAACCACCAAAAATCTCGGCCTTGGGATAATCCTGGGCTGCCGCTGATCCCGCAACCAACAGGATAAGCCCCACTAGAATGAACAGTTTACGCATCTTCCCTCCTAGAATGTGCCTTGGGCACAAGAACTATGATGCGGTGGTGGTACTAGGAGTTCAAGGACCTTGTCGTCCCTTGTTCCCTATTTGGCAATACTCCTCTGGGGATGAGAAGCAAGGGCCCCGAAACGGGAAGGAGGGCTCGATGACCCGCCAAATCGGACGCCGTTCACCCAGTCCCGCACTGCCAGACACCTCAATTGCAGCGAAACTTCACTGCGGAATCCATCCCTTGCACGCGGGGATGGCTTTCGCCATTGGTTAAGTCCAGCTGGTGAGGATTGCGGCCATGGCGAGATAACACACCAGCTGGTAGCCGGTATTGATCCCGAAGAGCTTCATGCTTTGCTTTGTGAACAGCGCCGAGGTGAACTGCACGGTGGCCACGAAGCCCAGCCAAGCGTGGAACCCAACCGACAGGCCGATATGCACGCTCTGCACGCGCATCTCGTGCAGAAAAAGTGCCAGTATGAAAGCAGAGATTAGGCTGGCTAAGAAGGAGCCGCCATAGGCCGGGCCGGCGCTTTTCTTCATTTCCTCCATCCTGGCTTTGTCGTTGGGGTCGTAGCCCATCTCCTTCATCCAAGGCTTCGCGAAAAGCAAGGGCGAGTACCAGAGAAATCCGACTACCATCGTGGAGACGGCGGCGACCAACACGGCTAGCAGATTGATGTTATGGAAATGCATGGCTGGACTCCTCTTTGCGAAAGTTGGTGGGATCTGTGGGCTGCATCCTATGACGCGCCGCACTGGGATGCAAAGGAAAAGAAACCGGCGCGATTCTTATGCGCTCGAAATCTGCTTCAAGCACTAAGGGGACTCAGACGCGACACCCCGCCGCCTTCAATGAGCGCGGCGGAATTCGAAATAGTCGCGGCCCGCGTACATCCGGTAGCTGCCTTCGCTCGAAGACGCGACGACTTGCAGCGGAACCGGCCGCTTTAATTCGGCATCCCGCTGCGAAGTCCCATTCAAAACATCATTGGCTCCGATGTCCATCACCACAAACTTGCCGCCTCCCAGGAACCCGAACCCGTAAGCGCCGGGCTTCAAGGTCTGTTCGCCGATCTCCAAGGTCACCTCGTTGAGTAGGTAAGCCTGATACTTCTCGCGAATGCTGGTCGAGTAGCCGGAATTGTCCACCATGCCCGCAAGGACGTAAAAATCGTCGGCAAATCGCACGCCGCCGGTATTGCGAAACTGCACCGGCGCACTCTGGCCCCGGAAGAAAACTCGTTCCGGAAAAAGTTTCGCGGTGATATCCGCGGCCTTGAGAGCTGCTTCCTTGCCTTCCGCGGGAGGATTGCCGGCCTGCGTTGTCTCAAGGTGACGCAGGGCGAAGGTCAAGAGCAACACGGTCGAGAAAACCAACAACTTTACGAATCGCGCCATAGAGGCTCCTTTCGAGATGCCTGCATCGTACAACATTTCTTCCACTTAAGGAGATAGCCTCTCTTATCCGGAATTAACGAGCGGCGCAATAGGTTGGGGGAGTTGGTGTGATATGGTACGCGCCGAAAGAAAAATTCGAAACGGAGAAGAACCATGCTCGATCGGCGAAATTTCATGAAGACGTGCTCGGGACTGGGGCTGGCGGGAACGCTGTTCCCGGGCGTGCTATGGGCGCAGGCGCAAGCACAGGGCGCAAAGAAGATCACCAAGGAAATGATCGAGAACGCCGCGGCCATTGCGGATGTGCCGATCGCGGATGATTACAAGGAAATGATGCTCGAGAACCTGAACGATCAGGCCAAGGGCTACGAGGAAATCTACAAACTGCACATCCCGAATTCCGTTGAACCCGCGCTGCTTTTTGATCCCGTGCTGCCTGGAATGAAGTTCGAAACCGAGCGAAAGCCGCTCCGCATGTCCAAAGTACCGAGTGCTGGCGCATTGGGCGCGCCGAAGAACTTTGAGGATTTAGCCTTTGCAAGCGTTCGGGAACTCGCCGAGCTTGTTCGAATGAAGCAGGTTTCCTCCATGGCCCTGACGGAGATGTACCTGGGACGGCTGAAAAAGTATGACCCGGCGCTGAAATTCGTGGTTACCCTGACCGAGGAACGCGCGCGGGCTCAGGCGAACAAGGCCGACGAGGAAATTGCAGCGGGGAAATATCGTGGGCCGCTGCACGGGCTGCCGTGGGGCGCCAAGGACCTGTTGGCGACAAAAGGCTATCGCACCACCTGGGGCGCGGGCGGATTCGAAACCCAGATGATCGATGAAGATGCGACCGTCGTGAAGCGGTTGGACAAAGCCGGGGCAGTGCTGGTGGCGAAATTGACTTTGGGCGCGCTGGCACAGGGCGATGTCTGGTTTGGAGGCGTGACGCGCAATCCTTGGAATACGAATCAGGGCTCGAGCGGCTCGTCTGCTGGGCCTGCTTCGGCCACGGCAGCGGGATGTGTAGCCTTCAGCATCGGCTCGGAAACACTTGGCTCAATTTCCTCACCTTCGACGCGCTGTGGATGCACGGGGCTACGCCCATCGTTCGGCCTCGTCCCGCGCACCGGAGCAATGGCGCTCTCGTGGAGCATGGACAAACTCGGCGCCATTTGCCGCACGGTGGAAGATTGCGCGCTGGTCCTCGATGCGATTTACGGACCCGATGGAAGAGACCGCACCGTGCAACCCGCGGCTTTCAATTGGGACGCGAATCTCGATTGGCGAAAATGGCGCGTCGGTTATTTGAAGACTGATTTCGAAAAAAAACCGGACGAGCAGCAAGAAACGGCGAAGGAAGAGCCGGCTGCGACGCCGGAAGAACTGAAAAAACGGGAGGAGCGGAAGAAACGCCGGGAAGCGGCGCGAGCACGAGCAGAGTACGACCGGAAGTACAACGAGGCGGCCCTCGCGAAATTGCGAGAAATGGGCGTGAAGCTCGTGCCCGTGGAGATGCCGAAGTTTCCGTACGATGCCATGGTCGCGATGCTCACGGCGGAAGCCGCCGCCGCGTTTGATGATCTCACGCGCTCTGGGAAGGACAAGCTTTTGACGGCGCAGAAAGATTTTGACTGGCCAAACAGCTTCCGCTCCGCGCGATTCATTCCTGCGGTGGAATATATTCAAGCAGCGCGCGCGCGAAGGATGGCTATGGATGCCGTGGCGAAAGTATTCGAAGAATTCGATGTGATCGTGGCGCCAACCGGCAGCCAACAGCTCGTGATCACGAACTTGACCGGTCAGCCAGCTGTAATTTTGCCGAATGGATTCCGCGGGAGTGATGCGCCAAAGTCACCTTTCGAGGATCCAGGCGATTTCCGGAATTCGGGTGGACCAGGCACTCCGGTGAGTCTGACTTTCCTTGGAGGTTTGTATCGAGAAGCCGAGCTGCTGGCCTTCGCGCGCGGGTATCAGGAAGCTACCGGATTTCATCTGCAGCATCCGAAGCTCTAGAAATTTTCTATCCCAATCGTTTGCTGCCGGAAATTTCCTGGAGTCAGAAGGAGAGGTGTAGCGACATGCAGCTCAGCTACATTCCTTTCTCCATGGGATAGCCCTTGCCAGCCCAGTCGGTGGCAAAGTTCGTGGGGAGAACGAGCACGCGCAGGTTGTTGAACCCCATGTCTCGGAGAGCGGTGAATGCGGGGCGAATGTTGGGGCACTTTTCGAACGGGCAGCAGCCGCAATAAATCACCAGATTCGTGGAGCGCGGTAAGCTGTCCGCCCATTTTTTAATCTCACCCAGGCCTTGTTCCGTGGAGGCGCTCCCGTGAAATGACGCTCCGGGAATGTGTCCCCCCGCGAAAAGAGTGCGGAAGCCCACGTAAACTATGGTCGGAGGAGTTCCATTCTTTTGAGCGAGCTCACCGGCTAAGTCCGCAGCCTGCAGAGCTTGCGAACTGGACCAAGGATCAGAAGATCTCTTTTCGTCGCCGCGGATTCCGCTGGCAGTGAAAACTGTTGCGGAAAGCCCGGCCAGAATCGGCAAGGCCAGGGCGAGAACAACTTTGACTCTGCGCGCACCACTCGCTGCGGACATGGAAGGAATCCTCTGGAAAGCAACTCGATTGTATCCCCAAATTCAACGGACGCATTGCAACGAGTAAAGCTGCGCTCCTTCGCGCGTCCGGGAAGTGCGCGGCTTACTTCTTGAATTCGAGGCGCGTGCGATGGAGCTTGTTCGCGGTGGTGCGCAATGTTTCGGGAATATTTTTGTTCGTGGTGAGGCGCTTCAGGTCGATGGCGTTGAGAATCGGAAGCATGTGCAGGCTGACATCGATTGGCGTCTTGGGATTGTTGATGAGATTGCGTACGACCGTATAGTTCTTGCGGAAATTGCGGTTGTTGGCGATGAGTCGCAAGATTTCATCGGTGAGGCTGGACATCGAAGCAAACGCCTCGACTTCCTGATCCGTCAGCCGCGGAGATTGCAGTACCGCGCGCTGCACAACCTTGTTGCTGTCGCGTATGAGAGTACGCCGGGCGTCCGAGCCGCCTTTAATTGCGAATTGCACGCGCTGGGCCACGGTCATTTTCGCGAGGCGCTGGAGCAGCGTTTGCCGCCTCGCGGCATCGGGCTCCGCAGCGGCGGCGGCTTCGGCAAGGGCCGCTTCGTCCATCGGAGCGCCGGGGCCGTGAATCTCATGAAGCTGATTTTTTTGATCCACAGTCAGCGAAGTGGAATGCTCCAGCGCCGAAGCCAAAGCCGGAGATTCGCTGACGCGATCGAGTTCTTCCATCAACGACTGGATGCCGATCGCCGAAAGATGGCGCACCACGGGAACGAGATATTCGGCGCGGCAATTCTTGTTTTGCACCATGGCGTCGCAGACGCCGGGCTTGTCCGCGAGATGTTTCCCGGCGTAGGAAAGCAATGCAGGCAACGCATGCTCGCGCCTGATGGCTTCCACGAACGATTCGATGGGCTGCGAAAGAATCGCGTCCTGCGCGCGCTCGGACACCATTTCGTCGGCGTCGCCCGCCAGCACCGCCAAAAGTTCCGCGCGATCCGCGGGAGCCAGATGCGCACCGCCGGCGCAAACGGCTAACTTGCGCTCGCGCGTGGCGCGGCCGTGGCGCAAGTCCTCCATCAGTTCAGGGCTGAGTGGTTCCACCGGATGCCTGCCTCAAATCTTTCTGGCTGAGCACCATTGTACCGGAGGAGCCGGGCGCGCCAAGTGGCGGCATCGCCTGCCCGTTCAATTCCAGCAACACGGCCGAAGAGTCGCCCGCGGTCACTTCAAATTGCTGTTTCGCGGAGAAGTGGCGCGTCTCGCCGGCGGGCAGCTCGGTATCGAGCAAGAGCTTGCCGTCCGCCATGACGCGTACGCGCGTGGCAGCAGAAGTGGAAACCGAAAGATCGAGCGAGGAATCCGCCGCCGTGGCGCCAGGGGAGGAATTATTTTGAGACGCCGCTGCGGGCGAAGAGGAAACCGCGGATTGTTTCGCGGCGCGATGCGCGGCGTAGCGGCGCCAGCCATACCGGCCGGCGTAGAAAAGTGCAATTACAATCAAAAGGACGACGAAAACCGCTGCCACGGGAACCCATTTCGGAGGCGATGGGATTCGCTCTTCCGGCTTGGCAGGCTCGACTGTCGCCTGGCCGCCACGGGCCATGTCGTATTCGCCGAGGAGCGATTCCTCATCGAGGCCGAGGTAACGCGCGATGGTGCGCACAAATCCGTGGCCGAAGACGCCTCCGGGGAGTTTTTCCCAGTCTTCATTTTCGAGGGCCAGCAGGAAGCGGGTGCTGATACGCGTGGCCTTGGTGAGCTCTTCCAACGAAACTTCGCGCATCTCGCGCTCGCGCTTCAGGCGTTCGCCAAAATTTCCCCTGGCCATGAACGGGAACCTGTCCTTGATGATCCCAGTGCAACCGTGAAGAGGTTGACGAGGCGGGCGCTCGCAAAGAAACGGCGTGGGATCCCTGAACGGACTATAGGCGGGGCGGCAAGCTGCTGTCAAACAAAGAGGAAAGTGGTCAGTGGGTAGTGGACAGTGGTTAGTGAAGAGAGGAAGGGGGGACGGGATTGGGAGAGAAACGGAAAGGGCAGTAGGTAGGGATGAGTGAGTGGCAAGGGGAGGGCCATGAGTTTCAGAATGGGAATTGTTGGTATACACCCCGGTTGTTTTCGTATGAGTGGCAAATACAGGACTTACAGGTGACAAGTCTGTATGAGTGGCAAGTAAAGGACTTAAAGCAGTTGTGTTTTCAGCGAATTGCGAGCGATTTGTATGAGTTGCAAACAAAGGACTTGCAGAGATTGGACGGCGGGGGAAAAGGGGAATAGCGTCCAACGTGTGAGTGAATCGCGGACGAGGATTTTGATTGGCAAACACACAGGAGGATAGCACAAAAGTATAGTGCGTGTCAATTACTATTTGCGTATCATTCGAACGGGCCCGTAAATCGTTGAAAGGGTTGCAGGTTGGCAGAGTTGAAATTGAAAATGGACATCGGGACCCGGAAGGCTGAACCCACCCGCCGGGGCATCGAAGGCGACCACCAAGTTTCAGGACGGGTGGCCCAGACGCAAGGGAGCAGTCGCCCTTTCCTCTTGACCTCATCGCACGATGAGAGAATACCACCTTCATACGTCACCTGAGCGTTAGAATGAGAGGATGCCCCACACGCCGGTTTGCGTGTGGGAGTTTTGGTACTGAGCCATGCCCATTGGATTGAAGAGGCACTACGGCCGTGGGGACCTGCACTTTCTCACCTTTAGCTGTTACCGGCGGCTACCGCTCCTTGGAACTTCCCGGGCACGAAACATTTTTGTTAGGGCGCTGGGACAGATGCGAAAGCGGTACGGGTTCCGGTTGGTGGGGTACGTGGTCATGCCAAATCACGTGCATCTGCTGATGAGTGAGCCCGCGAAAGGCACGCCGTCAACCGTGTTGAAGGCGTTAAAGCAGTGCGTGTCGCGAGACCTGAGGAGAGCGGGGCAGCGCGCGTCGGCGGGACAATTGAAACTCGCGTTTTCGAAGTGGGGAGAAGAATTGTCACGTTTTTGGCAGCCGAGATTCTATGACTTCAATGTATACAGTTCGAGAAAGAAAAGGGAAAAGCTCGAGTACATGCATGCGAATCCGGTGAAGCGGGGGCTGGTGAAGAATCCTGCGGAGTGGATTTGGAGCAGCTATTTGTTTTATTCGAGGGGTGAGATGGGGTTGATCGCAATTGATCCGGTCGAGTAAAGGGATCGGGAGCAGCTATCGATGATGCATGGCCAAAACCCCCACACGCAACAACGGCGTGTGGGGCACCCAACTTTGTCCTAGCGACTCACCCGCATGGCACTCCGCTCCCTCAACCGGCCCGCGCGGCGGTGAGCGAGGATGGCAAGATAGCCACGCCTGTACCACGAGCGGGTTGCGCAGCTTTTTACGAGGGGCCTATACTGGCGAAGATTCGCCGTTGTGTGTTCGCTTTGGGCGAATCGACGTTGCGTTGCGGCTGCCGCGATGCGGTGGACCGCTTTGCGCGGGAAGCAGAGGAAGTGGCAGAGAATCTTCTCAGGGGACAGGTTCAAACGAGCGTGGAAGAAGTAAAGCCGTTTCCGGCCGTCGATCGCCGCCGCAATCCCGCGGTGCCGTTCGAACAGCGCGAAAAGGGCGAGGTCGCCATTTTCCAGGAGTTGGGGAAGGCGCTGACGTCTTCGCTGCAGCTCGATCAAGTTCTCCGCACCATCATGGAGAAGATTGATGAGTTCCTGCGGCCGGACAACTGGTCGCTGCTGCTGCTCGACGAAACCACGCAGGAACTGTATTTCGAACTGGCGGTAGGCAAAGCCTCGCAAGCGCTGAAGGACGTGCGCATCAAGGTGGGGCAGGGAATTGCGGGTTGGGTGGCGCAGCACGGCGAGACAGTGGTCGTGCCGGACACGGCGAAGGACACGCGATTCTTCGGGAAGGTCGACGAAAAAACAAAAACCGAAACGCAGTCGATCGTTGCGGTGCCCGTAAAGTTTCGCGACACCTGCCTGGGTGTGATCGAGTTGATCAATTGCATCGGGCCCGAGGGCTTCGATCCGCGCGACTTGAAACTGCTGGAAGCACTCTCGGACTTTGCCGCCATCGCTCTCGAGAATGCGCGCCACGTGAAGAGAATTCACGAGCTAACCATCAAGGACGACTGCACCTCGCTGTACAACGCGCGGCACATGAGCTTCATCCTGGAGACGGAAATCTACCGTTCGCAGCGCTATGACTACGAGTTTTCGATCGTTTTTATCGATCTCGATCATTTCAAGCAGGTGAACGACACGCACGGACATCTTGTCGGGTCGCGTTTGCTGGCGGAGATCGGCAATGCCCTGAAGGAACATTGCCGGCTGATTGATTTTGCGTTCCGGTACGGCGGCGATGAATTCGTGATCCTGCTGCCGCAAACGTCGAAAGAGAATGCATTGAACGTCGCGCGCCGTTTGCACAAATTGATCCGCGAGAACACCTGGCTTGTGCCGGAAGGGTTGAACATCAAACTGACCCCCAGCGTCGGCGTGGCCTCGTACCCTGTGGATTCGCGCAGCAAGGAAGGGCTGCTGCATCTCGCGGATGAAGCCATGTACCTGGTGAAGAACACGCAGCGCGACAGCGTGGCGGCCGCGAACATGGGAATCCTGCCGAATACGGCGGCCAGCGCTGAGACGGCCGGCTAATTCTTCCTTTCTCCGCCCGCTAATCCCCGCGCCTATACACTCCTGCAAAATTTTGCTTAACTGAATCCATGAAGAGAAGCGAAGCCGCTCGATACGCGCGCTGGTCCGCGGGGGCAGCTTTATTGCTGGCGAGCCTGACGGGCGGAGTCTATTTGCAGCGCAAATGGGTCGAATACCGGGAGAAGCGGAATGCGCCCGCGCCCGCGCCCAAGGATGTGACGCGGCTGTCGAGCGGGCTGACCTTCTCGAAGATGGACGGCGATCGCAAGATCTTTACCGTGGAGGCCTCCAAGGCGACGGACTTCAAGGATAAAGACGCGAGCCTGCTCGAAGACGTCAAGATCACCATCTTTGGCAAGACGGGGGCGCGGCACGACACCGTCCACACGAGGAGTTGCCAATACGAAAAAATGAGCGGGAGCATCGCCTGCAGCGGTGAGGTGCAGATGGACTTGGAGAGTGCGGCGGATGCAGAACGCGCGGCAAGAAATCCCGCGCCGGCTGCGGGACAAAAAGTGCATGTGGAGACGCGCGAGGTGACCTTCAACCGAGCCAGCGGGACCGCGCATTCGAACCAGCTCGTGAAATTTTCTTTTCCGAGCGGTACAGGAGAAGCCGTGGGCGTGGAGTACGACTCCGAGGTAGGAAAAGTGCGCCTGCTTCGGGATGTCCGCATGTCACTCGTGCCTCCGAGAAGCGAAGCGGCGGGCAAGAAGGCGACGAAGATGGGCCCGGAGGATCCCGTTCATGTGACTGCGAAGAGCCTCGATTTTGCACGGGACTCAAGACGGATGCGTCTCCAAGGGTCTGTAACTGCGGAAACTTCGCAAGCACGGTTGGTGGCCGGCGAATTGACGTTGGCGCTGGACAGCGGCTTTCACGCCGAGAAGCTGATGGCTACCGCTGGGGCGGGTGAGAAAAAACCGGAGCTTACGATTCAACAAGCGGATGGTCCCGCGAATTTGAGCGCGGAAACATTGACTGCCTATTTCGCGCCCGAGGGTTGGCTGGCGAAGATGGAAGGGGCCGGAAACGTGCAGGGATCGCGGCGCAGCGGAAAAGGACAAGATCAGTTCAAGGCAGGGAATGCCTCGCTGATTCTTTGGCCGAAGGTCAGCCAGCCGAAAGAGTTGAATTTAAACGGAAATGTGTGGATGAAAACACTCGCGGAGAATACCGGCAGCGCGAGACTGCTGCAGACCGGCGCACTTCTTGTGGAGTTCGCCGGGGGAGCACAAGGACAAACGAGCAGACCACGGCGAGCGGAAACGCTCGGGGCGGGGAGTATCGAATGGACGGACGCGGCGCCGCCAAGCGGAGCGCCGGGGACAGCCGCGAGCAATGCAGCAGCAACGACAAAATTGCAAGCGGACAAGCTGGGGTTGGAATTCGGAGCGGAGGGCAGAGCGCGGCAATTGGTTGCGACCGGCAATGTGCGCACGGAACGTGCCGTCGCGGACGCGCCGTTACAAACAGCGACGGCGCAAAGCGGAGTCGCGCAGTTGCTGGCGATGGGCGGGTGGTCGCAGATGGATCTGCAAGGAAACGTAAAACTGAAGGAGGGCAGTCGCAGCGGCCAGGCGGATCATGCTGTTTTTGTCCGCGCCACGCAAAGCGCAACGTTGACGGGCAACGCGCTCGCGCGTGACGGTGCGACAGAGACCAGGGCCGCGAAAATCACATTTTCGCAAGCCACCGGCGAAATTCGCGCCGAGGGCGACGTGCACTCAACGCAATTTTCATCCAAGGGCGGCGCCATCCAGCTTGCCGCTGCACCCGCAAATATTTCCTCGGACACTCTGCAGGCAAATTCGAAAACGGGAAGAGCGCTCTACAGCAGACGCGCGCGGCTGTGGCAGGGAGACTCGGTGATGGAAGCGGATTCCATCGAGTTGCTGCGCGATGCGAAAGTCCTGAACGCCGCGGGAAACGTGCGCGCTGTTTTCCCTCAATATGCGGCGTCGCAGGGCGGTCAGGCGCTGAACGCACAAGCCGCAAGGAAAAAACCGGTGTTGTGGCACGTGACGGCAGAAACGCTCACCTACTCCGATGCCCAGAACCGCGCCCACCTGGAAAAAAACGTCGTCGTGCAATCGGCGGAACAAAAGATTCACGCGGCCGCGATGGATTTGTATTTTACGGGCGGGTCCGCGAATTCATCCGCGGGAGCCAAACAGATCAGCCGCGCGGTCGGTACCGGCGGGGTCATTGTCGAACAAGGTGAGCGGAAAGCCACTGCGGAGCGCGGTGAGTATACCGCAGCCGAAGGAAAATTCGTCATGAGCGGCGGAAATCCCACGATTTACGACGCTTCCCAGGGCACCACAACCGGCCGTCAATTGACCTTCTTTTTAGCGGATGATACGATCATCGTCGACTCTGAAAATGGTTCCCGGACTTTGACGAAGCACCGAGTCGAAAAATAACGCGACCGCTGTGCGGCCGCACGTGGCGAGGTATGCTGAAGCTCCAGGCGGTCGATCTAAGCAAGACTTACCGTGGCCGCAAGGTCGTTGATGACGTGGAACTGGAGATCGGTCAGGGTGAAGTGGTCGGGCTTCTCGGCCCGAACGGCGCGGGAAAGACCACGACTTTCTATATCATCGTTGGTCTGGCCCGGCCTGACTCTGGCCGCGTTCTCCTCAACGACGAAGAAATCACGGACTTGCCGATGTATCTTCGGGCCCGCAGCGGCATCAGCTACCTCCCCCAGGAACCTTCGGTTTTTCGCCAACTGACCAGCGAAGAAAATCTGCTCGCCGTCCTGGAAACGCTGCCGCTTACGCCGGAACAGCAGCGCGACCGCCTGGAAGAGCTGCTGGTACAGATGGGGCTGGAGACGGTTCGAACGAGCAAGGCCTACACGCTCTCCGGCGGAGAGCGGCGCCGCCTGGAAATCGCCCGCTCCCTAACCCTCCAGCCTTCCTTTATTCTCCTCGACGAACCTTTTTCCGGAATTGACCCTCTAACCGTGAAGGATCTCCAGGAGATTATCCGGGATCTGGCCAAGTCCGGAATCGGCGTTTTGATCACGGATCATAACGTCCGGGAAACCTTGAGCGTGACGGATCGCGCATACATCCTGAAAAGTGGCAAGATATTCCGTAAGGGCCGCCCCGCGGAGTTGAGCGAAGATCCGGAAGTGCGGCGCGTTTATCTGGGCGATCATTTCCGCCTGAACTAGGGGTTGCAAGAGAGAAAACGGAACCACTCATGGCTTGGCAGGGACTCAAACTAAATCTCCGCGTCTCGCAGAAGCAGATTCTGACGCCTGGCCTCGTTCAAATGGTCAGCGTTCTCGCGCTGAACCGCCTCGAGCTGCGCGAGATGATCAACCAGGAGATGATTGCTAACCCGCTTCTGGAAGAGCAGAACGAAGAACCCACGCAGACGGACAATTACAGCGACGAAACTTTCCTGAAAGCCGAAACAGAAAAGGTTCCGGAGAAGCCCGCAGCCAATCCCTTCGACGAGTTCGATGTCGGCAGTTTCTTCAATCAATACTTGGACAGCGGCGGAGACGGCGGTCAATCGCAGGAACGCGAAGTTTCCGAGCGCCCGTCCTTCGAAAAGTTTCTCTCCTCGCAGAGCGGCCTTTCCGATCACCTCGAATGGCAGCTCAGCGTGACGATCTGTTCGGACACCGTGAAGGAAATCGCCGAGAACATCATCGGGAACCTCGATGAGAACGGATACCTTACGGCGTCCAACGAAGACCTGCTGCAGAACGGAAAATATTTGCAGGACGATCTGGACGATGCCCTGGCCGTCGTGCAGGATTTCGACCCCATCGGGATCGGCGCGCGGGATTTGCGCGAATGCCTGCTGCTACAACTGAAGGCTTTCGATCCCCAAAACACGCTGGCGCAGCAAATCGTCTCCGAACATTTGAAACAAGTACAGGCCAACCAGCTGAAGGAAGTGGCGCGCGCCTTGAACCGGCCGCTCGAAGTGGTGAAACACTCGTTGGACACGATCAAGAAGCTCGATCCGCGTCCCGGTTTGCGCTACAACAAAACGGAGCCGCGGCTCGTCGAGCCGGATGTGTACTTCCGGAAGGTGGACGATCAGTGGCAGCCGTTCCTGAATGAAGACGACATGCCGCAACTGCGGCTGAGCCCGACCTACCGGCGGCTGCTCGTCAAAGACGCCGCGGACCGCGACGTTCGAAACTATGTGAAAGAGCGCTTCACCGCCGCCGTCCAGTTGATGAAAAACATCGAGCAGCGCAAGCACACCATTCTGCGGGTCTGCCAGTCCATCATCGCGCGCCAGGGCGAATTTCTCGATCACGGGCAGGACGCGCTCAAGCCCATGATGATCAAGGAAGTAGCGGAAGAAGTCGGCGTACATCCCTCGACGGTAAGCCGCGCCGTGGCCAGCAAGTATGCGCACACGCCGCAGGGCGTGCTGGAGCTGCGTTCCTTCTTCAGCGAATCGGTCAACGGGCCGGAGGGCGGCGGCATGTCATTGCTCACGCTCAAGCGGCTCGTCAAGAAGATGATTGAAGAAGAAGATTCGACGAAGCCGCTGACCGACGAACAGATTGCCAAGAAACTCGATGACACGGGAATTCACGTCACCCGCCGCACCGTCGCGAAGTACCGCGAAGACATGCGCATACCCAGCACCCACCAGCGCCGGGAAAAGAACTGAGCCCGCGCCTCCCGTGAAGCCGCACGCACGACAGAACTCACGGCACCTCGTCATCCTCACCGGGCTTTCTGGCTCCGGGAAAAGCACCGTCCTGCATGCGTTCGAGGACATGGGTTTTTACTGCGTGGATAATTTGCCCGTGGAGCTGATGCCGATCTTTGCGGAGTTGCACGCCGCCGGCGAAGGCGATTTCGCTCGGGCCGCGCTGCTCGTGGACGCGCGCGAGGGCGTGCAATTGGAAAAATTGCCGCCGCTGCTCAAACATTTGAAAAAAGATCATCCCATGACGCTCGTTTTCATCGAGGCCAGCGAAGACGCCCTGCTGCGCCGCTACAGCGAGACGCGCCGTCCGCACCCGCTCGGGAAGAACTATTCGGTGCGCGAGAGTCTGTCTCATGAACGCGCGTTGATGGATCCCATTCGCAAGCTCGCGGACGTGGTCATCGATACCACGCAATTCAACGTACATGAATTGCGTCATTTCATCACCGCGCGGTTCAAGAATCCAGACAAGCGCCCGATGCTCGTCTCGGTCGTGAGTTTTGGATATCGCTACGGTGTGCCGTCGGACGCCGACCTTGTTTTCGACGTGCGCTTCCTGCCGAATCCCCACTTTGTGCCGCGCCTGCGTCCCTTCACCGGCAAAGACCCAAAAGTCCGGCGCTACATCCGCTCCTTTCCCCAGACGGGAGAATTCTTGCGGCGCATCGAAGGCCTGCTCACCTATCTGATCCCGCACTATATTCGCGAAGGAAAAAGCTATCTCACCATCGCGTTTGGGTGCACGGGTGGAAAGCACCGCTCGGTGATGCTCGCGGAAGCCGTGGAGAAATCCATGAAGCAGCACGGCTATTCGGCCAAGGTCGTTCACCGCGACATCGATAAGTAAAAACCGGGATCCCGTGCTTTCAAATTCCGCCGTCCCCGTAAACTTGACACGCCGCGACGCGGCGAATAGCGTAGCAAGTGCTGATTCTGAGGGGGAGTTTGGGGCGTGGCCTCATTTATTTCACCACAATTGAAACGGCTTTTCGGCTACGTGCGGCCCTACCGGTTTCGCATGAGCCTGGGAGTCGTGTTGCTAGCGATCGTTGCGCTGGCCGAGGGCGCCGTCACGCTGCTGATCGTGCCCATTTTTGATCGTGTACTCAATCCCGCCACCAGTGATTCCAACGTTTTGCTCTTCAGGGTGCCCTTCGGTGGCCCGCCGATTTACGTGAACCATCTCTTCCCGCACAGCATTCACAACGTTTGGACGGTAGTCACCCTTTCGATGCTGGTGCTGTTCGGAATCAAGTCGCTGTGCGAGTTTGCCGGCGTAAGCTTGATTCAGTACGTCGGACACCGCGCCATCACGGATTTGCGCAACGCCGTCTACGCGAAAATCATTCGCCAGCCCATCGGATTTTTCCAGCAGCAATCCGCTGGAAGGGTGTTCTCCGCGGTCATTAACGACGTGGAGCGCGCGCGCCTCGCCATTTCCGAATATCTCGCCGAACTGTTTCGCCAGATCTTTTTGTTTCCCGTCTTCCTGTTCATTTTGCTTTACATCGATTGGAAGATGGCGCTGGCGTGCGGCGTCTTTCTGCCTATGATCGTCTGGCCCATCAGCAAGTTGGGCCGCCGCATCCGCCGTTCCGTGGAGAATAGCCAGGCCCGGCTTGGCGAACTTACACAGATTCTTCAGGAGACCGTCGGCGGCAATCGCATCGTGAAAGCTTTCGGAATGGAAGATTTCGAAATAGGGAATTTCCAGGCAGCTTCGAAACGTCTGCTGCGCGAAACGATGCGCTGGGTCCGCGCGCAGGTGGCCACCTCGCCGCTCATGGACTTGCTTCAGCCGGTCGTCATTTCCCTGCTTCTCCTTTATGCCCGCGACCGCATCCGCCTGAATTTAATGACCACGGGAATGTTCATCGCCTTCGTTTACGCGCTTTTCAAGTCCTACGAACCGATCAAGCGTATTGGCGCGGTCTACCAGCAGTTCCAGCAGGCGCAGGGCGCCACTGCCCAAGTCCTTGCCTACCTCGATCTCGCCGAGGAAGACCAGGACGCTCCCGCCGCGGTTGAGCTTCCCGCCTTTGCCCGCGAGATCCAGTATGACCGCGTCAGTTTCTCCTACGACGCGGCCCCCGTTTTGCGGAATATTGAGTTCACTGCCCGCAAGGGCGAAGTCGTCGCCTTCGTCGGCACCAGCGGCGCGGGCAAGACGACGCTCGTCAATTTGCTTCCGCGTTTTTACGACGTCACGTCTGGCGCGGTTCGCATCGACGGTCTCGACGTCCGGGAAGCAAAGCTCCGCTCTCTGCGCGGACAAATCGCCATGGTCACGCAGGAAAATATCCTGTTCCACGACACCGTTTGGAACAACATCTGTTATGGTTTGACAAATGTGTCCAGGGAAAAGGTCGCAGTCGCCGCACAAGCTGCGCTGGCGCACGATTTCATCCTGGAACTGCCGAAGGGCTACAACACTCTGATCGGTGAACGCGGCACGCGCCTCAGCGGCGGGCAACGGCAGCGCATCGCGATCGCGCGGGCAATCCTGAAAGACTCGCCGATTCTCATTTTGGACGAAGCTACTTCGGAACTGGATGCCGAGTCAGAACTGTTCGTGCAGAAGGCCCTCGTCAATCTGATGGTGGGGCGGACCACTTTCGTGATTGCGCATCGCCTTTCGACGATTCGCCGCGCGGACAAGATTCTCGTTTTGGAAGAAGGGCAGATCCGCGAAAGCGGAACGCACGCGGAGCTGTTGGCGCGCGGCGGCACCTATTCCCGGCTTTACGATTTGCAATTTGCGGATGACGACATGGCGCCCGCGCAGGCGGCGCCTGCGAATCTGACGGCAACAACCGATTCCATATGAGCGAAAAAAACGTAGTGCAAACGAAACGGGCCGAGTGTCTTTCGATGACCGGATACGCGCAGGCGCGCAAAGAGGAAGACGGCTGGGCGGTTCGCGTGAGCGTAAAGAGCGTGAACCACCGGTTTCTCGATCTCAAACTGCGCATGCCCGATGGATTCGATTTCTACGAATTGCGGCTTCGGCAAATGGTCCGCGAGCGAATTCATCGAGGGCACTTGGACCTTCACGTTTATGTTGAACCGGGCACGGCGGCGCCCGTGCAGGTGAACAAGGAAATTGCGAAAGCGTATCTCCGTGCGGCGGAAGTGTTGCGCCAGGAGACCAGCGCCGCGGCCAGCGTTGACGTTGTTTCTTTGCTCCGGCTCCCGGGCGTGATCTCCGGGCTGTCCGGCGCGCTGCCGGAGACGGAAGAGGAGCAGGAACGCCTCACGCTGGTCCTTGAGGGCTGCTTGCGCGAAGCGCTCGCCAAGCTGGATGATATGCGACGCGCCGAAGGGAAGCATCTCGTCGAAGAGCTCCGCGGACGATTGGCGCGGATCAGCGGGCTCACCGAAGAAGTGCGCGGACTGGTCGTGACATTGCGTCCGGCATTTGCGCGGCGATTGGAGACGCGGCTGAAAGAATTGCTCGGCGGAACTTCGATCGAGCCCGCGCGGCTTGCCCAGGAGGCCGCGCTGCTTGCGGAGCGCAGCGATATCAGTGAAGAATTAGACCGGTTGCGGAGCCATCTGCAGCAGTTTACGAAGCTTCTGGATGGCGCCGGCGAGCTGGGGAAAAAACTGGATTTTCTACTGCAAGAAATGCATCGCGAAGCGAACACGCTTTTGTCCAAAACGCCCGGCGTGGAAAACGAAGCGCTGGCGATCACCGGACTGGCGCTGGAGATCAAGGCGGAGATCGAAAAACTGCGGGAGCAGGTACAAAACATCGAATGAGTGAGGGGAAGGAAATTGCGCCGCTGGTGGTGATCGTTTCGGGGCCTTCGGGGTCGGGCAAGTCCACGCTGGTGCAGAAAATTCTGGAGCTGCCCGGGACCATGCCCTCGATCTCGTGTACTACACGGGCGCGCCGCGCGACCGAGGCCAGCGGGAAGTGTTATGATTTCGTTACGGAAGCGGAATTCGACGCCATGGTCGCGCGCGGCGAGTTCCTGGAGTACGCGCGAGTTTTCGGGAAACATTCCTACGGCACGCCGAAGAAGTGGCTGGAGGAATCGCGGAAGAAGGGACTCGATCTGGTCCTCGAGATCGATGTGCAAGGCGCGGCGCAGGTCAAGGAAAAGTTGCCGGAGTCCGTGGCGATTTTTATTTTGCCGCCGTCGCGGGAAGAGCTGGAACGAAGGCTGCGCGCCCGCGGCCAGGATTCCGATGAAGAGATTGCGCGGCGGCTGGCCAAGGCGCGGGACGAGATTGCGATGTTCGGCAAATACTACGATTATTGTGTGGTGAATGAAGACGTGGAGCGCGCGGGACGCGAAGCACAGGCGATTGTAATCGCCCTGCGCTGTACCAGCGCGCGGCGCCGGGCCCGGGTGGAAAGACTTCTGGCATCGTTTGGGAGGAAAGACTGAAATGACTGTGTTGACCAAAGCTCCTGAGAGCCAGTTTGCGTATGTAGTGCTTGCCGCAAGACGCGCGCGGCAGCTTATGGCGGGTGCGCCGCCGTTGATCGAGAATCCAAGAACCTTGAAGGCCACACGAATCGCATGCGATGAGCTGGAGCACAGCCTGATCGAGTACGAATTCGTGGAGCCGGATTCGATCGATACGGACAAGGACGGCAACAAGCGGCGGAAGTAGCGCGCTGCGGAAGGCAGGAATGCGAATCACGCTTGGTGTGACCGGTGGCGTGGCGGCTTACAAAGCCGCGGAGCTCGTGCGCCGCCTTCAGCAAGACGGATTCACCGTGCAGGTGGTGATGACGCGCGGCGCGCGCGAGTTCGTTACGCCGCTCACATTTGCCGCGCTGAGCGGGCAGAAAGTGATTACCGACCTCTTCGGCGATTCCTCGGGCGGCGAAGCCAACCTCGAAAGCGCTATTGAACACATCGCCGTCGCGCAGCGAACGGATTTGTTGCTGGTGGCGCCGGCGACGGCGGACATCATCGCCAAATTTGCGCGCGGGATTGCGGATGATTTTCTGACGACACTGTACCTGGCTTCGACCGCGCCGGTGGTGATCGCGCCGGCGATGAACGTCAATATGTGGAACCACGCGGCGACGCAGGAAAATGTGGAGATGCTGCGGGCGCGCGGCGCGACGATTGTCGATCCCGCCGAGGGCTATTTGGCTTGCGGGATGATAGGCGCAGGGCGGCTGGCAGGTCAGGATGACATTATCGCGGCCGTTCGCGAAGTCCTGAAGGCGGAGCGCGACTTGAGTGGCGACACCGTTCTGGTGACCGGTGGGCCGACATACGAGGACCTTGATCCCGTGCGCTATTTGACGAACCGCTCATCCGGGAAAATGGGTTACGCGGTTGCGGAAGCGGCGGCGCGGCGTGGCGCGAAGGTGATTCTGGTGAGCGGGCCGGTAAATCTGGAAACTCCCGCGGGCGTGGAACGTGTGGATGTTCGCTCCGCGAAAGAGATGCACCGCGCTGTCGTTACGCGAGTCGCGGATGCTTCCATTGCGATCCTTGCGGCAGCCGTTGCGGATTATCGCCCCGTGGAGCAGCATGCGGAGAAAATCAAGAAGGGCAGCGCGCCGCTGACGATTTCGCTCGAAGCGACCACCGACATTCTGGCGGAAGTGGCCAAGAACAAGGGCCAAAGAATTATTGTCGGATTTGCCGCGGAAACCGATCACGTAGCGGAAAACGCGCGCAAGAAACTTTTAGCGAAAAACGCTGATTTGATCGTGGCCAACGACGTCACCGCGGAAGGCGCGGGCTTCGACCAGGACACCAATATCGTCACTCTTTTCTCGCGCGACGGCCGCGACCTCGCCCTGCCGAAATTGAACAAGAGTGAAGTCGCGCAGCGGATCCTGGACGAAGTCGTGCGGCTGCGAGGCGTGCTCCAGGGAACGACGGCTGCGAAACGTTCCGCTGTTTGATCCCGCCATGGCCGAGCGCATCCCCGAAGCTCTCCAGAGAAAAATTACGGATCGCCTCCACTTCTACGAAGATCTTGGAATCCGCCAGTTTTACCGGGACCGCAGCGCACCACTTCGCGATAGTTTGCCACCCGTTGTTCTTACTTTGCCGCCAGACACCACAGAGGAAATGCCTTTGCCGAAACCCGTACGCAAGCCCGAATTGCCGAAAGCTTCGCTAGTTGCCGCGGCGGTTGCGCCGAAGATTTCATCGTTGCCTCTGCCGGTGGCGGCAGGGCCGTCGCTCTTTGAATCCATTGATAAGATCGCGGACGACACGCTGCTTAAGATTCGCGAAGACCTTGGCGAGTGCACGCGCTGCAAACTTCACGGCACGCGGCACACGATTGTTTTTGGGGATGGAAACCCGAAAGCGGAACTTGTTTTTGTCGGCGAGGGGCCGGGGGCGGATGAAGACGCGCAGGGATTGCCGTTCGTCGGGCGCGCCGGAAAATTGCTGACGCAGATGATCGAAGCCATGGGCTTGCAGCGCAAAGACGTGTACATCTGCAACGTGGTGAAATGCCGGCCGCCGGAAAACCGCCAGCCGGAAGAGGACGAAGTCAGCACCTGCTCGCCATTTCTTCTGCGGCAGATCGACGCCATCGCTCCGAAGGTAATCGTCTGCCTCGGCGCCGTTGCGGCAAAAACGCTGCTGCAAACCAACCGCGGCATTTCCCAATTTCGCGGAGAGTGGCTGGAATTCCGCGGAAGAAAATTGCTGGCGACGTATCATCCTGCGTATTTGCTGCGCAATCCGCCCGCGAAAAGTGAAGTCTGGAAAGATCTTCAAAAAGTGATGGCCGTCCTCGGCCTCGAAGTCAAAAAAGGCAAGTCCGCGTAATCCATCATGGGAATTCTGCTGGGCCTCCTGACGGCGCTCACCTGGGGCGGCGCCGATTTTCTAGCGCGATTTGCCACCCGCCGCATCGGGACGCTTCGCGCCATGTTTTACATGCAGGGCATCGGCTTTGTCCTGCTTACGATTTTCTTGCCGTGGCTCGGAGGATGGGGACACCTCACGGACGGATCCGGCTGGCGGCCGTGGGCGTGGGGTTTGCTCGCGGGAGGCATCAACGCGTTTTCAACGCTGGCGCTCTATCGGGCATTTGAAGTCGGGAAAATGTCCGTGGTCGCGCCTCTCTCGGCAAGTTATCCAGCGCTGACTCTCCTGCTGTCGCGATTGAGCGGCGAGCCGCTAACCGGCGTGCGCACGGCGGGAATCTTCTGCGTATTGCTGGGCGCGATCGTCGTGGCAAGGGGAGAGAAGGCGCCAGACGCCGGCGATACCGAAGCAACGAGTCGCGGCGGAGCCGGAATCGGCTGGGCGATTCTTGCGGGAATAGGATTCGGCTTTCTTTTCTGGCTCCTCGGAACGCAGATCGTGCCGCGGGTAGGCGCGACCCAGACGGTTTGGATGATTCGCCTGACCAGTGCGACAGCGGCCGCGATTTTGATTCTTGCCGGAAGGCAACCGATGCGCCTGCCGCGAGACCACACGAGGTGGCTGGTTTTCGCGATGGGCTTTCTCGATACGGGCGCCTTCATCCTCAGCAATCGCAGCATGCAGATGGAACACATCGCGGTGGTGAGCGTGCTCGGGTCGCTCTATGGCGCAGTGACCGTGGGACTCGCGGCAATCTTTCTCCGCGAACGCATTTCACGATGGCAGTTCGCGGGGATCGTTACGATTTTCGCGGGGATTTTTATGATTAGCCAATAGTTTTTCTGCTTGCTCCAGAATCCTTCGCGCGTCCCCTTTCTGCTGTGTTTCCTCCTGCTGATACACTACACGGCGAGATGAACTCTGCTTTTTGCAATGTAGCGCTGGCGGTGCCGCTGCGTACGACGTTTACCTACGCGATCCCGGAAACGTTGCGCGGAACTCTGCAACCCGGCAGCCGCGTGCTTGTGCCGTTTCGCAAAAAAACGATGGTCGGCGTCGTTGTAGAACTGGCAAAGAGTGCGCCGGAAGGCACGAAGATTCGCGAGATCGCGCGCGTCCTGGATTTTGTTCCCGCGCTCACACCAAAATTGATCGAGCTGGCGCAATGGATTGCGGGGTACTACCTGGCGCCCATCGGTGAAGTGTTCCGAGCGACGCTTCCGCCGCTGACGGAGCTGAGATCGCAGCGACAAATTCATTTGACGGCTGCGGGGCGTGAGGCGGCCGAAAGTTTGAGCGGCGGCGAATTATCGCACGGGCTCACGCGCGGCGAAGTGGAGCTCCTCGCAAAACTTAAGAATAAAAGTGGCGCTGTGCTGTTTGGTCCAGCGGCAAAGCTCGGCGTCGATGCTTCGGGATTGCAAAGATTGCAGCGTAGCGGGCTCATTGAAATTCGAGAAATCACCGCAGGAAGAAAGCGTAAAGTGCAACCCATCGTGGCATGGAAAGCTTCCGTAGCGTCCGCTTCGCATGGCGAAAATGAGGAGCGCATCCGCGGACTGCTGGAAACGGAGCGAGGACCGCTGCCGTTGCCGCAATTGCTGAAGATCGCGAAAGTGACGCGCGCGCTGATCGAACGAATGTTGCGCGACGGTTTGCTGGAAAGCTGGGTGGAGCCGATCGATCCGGCGGAAGATCCGTTTGACGCGGGATACACGCCCCCGGCGCATGAGTTGAATGCGGACCAGGAGAGCGCGCTCAAGGCGATCCGCGCGCGGTTTGAACTGGGCGAATTCGGCGTGCAGTTGCTGCACGGAGTGACGGGCAGTGGAAAGACGGAAGTGTACCTGCGCGCGGTACAGGACACGCTGGCGCGCGGGAAGACCGCGATCATTCTGGTGCCGGAAATTGCATTGACGTTGTGGATTGGACGGCAATGCCGGTCGTGGTTCGGCGCGAAGTTCGAGGGTGTGGCTGTGCTGCATTCGGCGCTGAGCGACGTGGAGCGGGCGCGCGAATGGTGGCGCGTGCGGAACGGGGAGGCGCGCGTCGTTGTCGGTACGCGGTCGGCGATTTTTGCGCCGCTGGAAAATGTCGGGTTGATCATCGTCGATGAAGAGCAGGAGAACAGCTACAAACAGGAAGAGACGCCGCGTTATCACGGGCGGGATGTTGCGATCGTGCGCGCGAAGATGGAAGGCGCGCTGACGCTGCTGGGATCGGCGACGCCCTCGATGGAGACATATCATCACGCGCGCAACGGGAAATATGAATTGCTTACGCTGGCTTCGCGCGTGGCAGAGCGTTCTCTCGCGAGTGTCGAAATCGTGGACCTGCGCGAGGAGTTTCAGCAAACGCACCAGACCAGCCCGATCTCCGCGAAACTGCACGCGGGCATTCAGGAATGCCTGACGAATGGCACGCAGGCGCTGGTGCTGATCAACCGGCGCGGCTATTCCTGGTCGGTCCTGTGCAGAAGCTGCGGAGCGTCGGTGCAATGCGTGAACTGCAGCATCTCGATGACGCACCACAAGCACCGCAACCGGCTGGAGTGCCACTACTGCGGATCGATCCAGCAGATACCGAAGCAATGCCCGAAGTGCCAGTCGAAGTACGTTTATTTTTTTGGCGAAGGCTCCGAGCACCTGGAAGAAAGGCTGCGCAAGGAATTTCCCGGCGCGCGGATCGCGCGGCTGGATCGGGATACGGCGCGGACCAAGCGGCAATATCAAGAAACGCTCGGAGCATTCGCGGGAGGCGCACTCGATATTCTGCTTGGCACGCAAATGCTCGCGAAAGGACATGATTTTCAACGCGTGACGCTGGTCGGCGTGGTTTCCGCGGATTCGTCGTTGAGTCTGCCGGATTTTCGTGCGGCGGAGCGGACGTTTCAGTTGCTGACGCAAATGGCCGGCCGCGCGGGCCGCGGCGAACTGGCGGGCCGCGTCTTCATCCAGACGTTTTATCCAGAGCATTATGCGATTCAGGACGCCGTCAAGCAGGACTACGTCTCATTCTTCGAGCGGGAACTGCATTTCCGGCGAATGATGGCGTACCCGCCGTTCACTTCGCTGGCGAATGTGATCGTGCGGGACACGAGCCTCGAGAAGGCGATCCGCTGGTCGCGGCAGCTTTCCGAATATTTTTCGCCGCATGACGACAAAGGCGTACGAATCCTGGGGCCGGCCACAGCCCCTCTGGCGCGATTGAAGAAGGAGCACCGGTTTCAATTTTTGTTGAAATCGCCGAAGCGATCGGTGCTGACGAAGCTGCTGGGCGGGGCGATGGCCTATTGTGATGCCAAGGAGATCCCCCAGACCGCCGTGCTGGTTGACATGGATCCGTTGAGCTTACTGTGAGCGGATGTGACTGGTGACTGGTGACTCGTGACTCGTGACTGGTGACTGGTGACTGGTGACTCGTGACTGGTGACTCGTGACTGGTGACTCGTGACTGGTGACTCGTGACTCGTGACTGATTCTTCCTTACCGTGGGATAGAAACCCCTCCTGGGATTTCTAGTTAACGATAACACCCCCCTCCCCCTATGTTTTTTGTAAGTGTTGATTCTAAAAAGCTTAGCTTTTCTGTAAGTCCTTTGTTTTCCACACTTACGAGCAAGTCCACAAGTGTTGATGGCTCTGTTGACATCCTCGCCTTGAGAGGGGTGCCTCAAGCGATAGAGGTTGAACGCAAGGCCGAGCAGGAGGGCCTGGCGAATCTGAATAGACAGGGTGCGGCCGGGGGCCCG
>JBARRT010000145.1:0-10071 GCA_049644365.1 Candidatus Acidiferrum sp.
TGCTGATAGCGTGTGTGAAAATCACATCCTATAATCAACATTGCTCGGCTCCTTTTCCCGAGCCTTGGTCGTTGAACAGCTGCCAAGTCTACTCGGTCGAAGGAGCCGACGCCGTCATCCAATCAAATTCGTCTTTGGATTTATTGTCCGGGCCACCCGCGAAGATCTTGAGGGAGTTAGAAGGACGAGCTGGCGGGCGCACATAAACGCGAGGCACCTTCAATGGCGGGTGCCGGCACAACACTAGGATTATAGCATATGCGTACCTATCATCAAGTAATTACTTCTAAGAGGCTTGTCTGCTGTGAGTTAGCTCGAAGAGCGCGAGGAACGAGGATGGGTCAAGAGCTGGGTTTCGAAGAATAGCATTGATTCGCGATGGACATGTTCCCTGAAAAGCGGAAACGTCCCGTGTGTCCCCGGTTCCCGTCCCCCACGTTTAGTCTCCGATGAATTTGAGATAGAGATGAACGCCTCCTGCGCAGCGTTCGGCTAGCGTTTTTACTTCGTCCACAATTTTGGTTTCTTCGGCAGACTTGCAGTGCTTAGCAAGCGTTTCCCATTCTGACAGAAACCGAGGCATCTGAAGGCGGTTAAACGTTGTATCGCCATTCCAGTCTATTTCCGCCAAGAGTGGCTTAGCAGCTTGCGAACGTTCCAGAAGACGGTGCAAGAGATTTTTGGGGTCCTCCACGGTTGCTAGAACCTCGCCATGTTCTTTTTCCAAGTTGATATCGAATCCCATGACTCTCCCTTTTATGGTTTGCCTGGAAAGGCGTTGACCAAGTTTCCGTTAGGCTTGGTGATGACCGTATATGTGGATGTCGGCGCGCCGGTGGCTTTGTCTATTCCGATTGTTCTCCCGGGGCGGGCGGCGCACTGAATTCTCTCCGAAGTATTTTTGGACGGCAAACCGCGAGGAGGATACCACTGCTGGAATTCATCGTGGGGTAGCGTGACGAGGGTGCCCTACCCTTTCGGTGTCTGAAAGGGTGGGCGGTTCTTGGCTTCGTTTTCTATCTGTGTGTAATTGCGATTCTCCCATTGAGTCGATCTTCACCAGCCCTTGTTCGTTCCAGGCATAAAAGGACCAACTGCTCCACGGCCAGTCTCTCGGGTGCGTCATGAGCTTTCGTTGGATCGGATTTGCGTGCATGTATTCCAGTTTCTCGCGCATCTTTTTCGCGGTGTACACATTGAAGTCGTAGTATCTGCGCTGCCAGAAGCGGCGGAGGCCCCCGGATGGATTCGGAAACTTCAGCGTGAGCTGGCCGGGAGAACGACGCTTTTGTGTGCGCATGGCACGCGAGACTCTTTGCTTCAAAACTTGGACAAGTTGCGCGAGATTGCCCTTGGTTGGTTCGCTTAGGAGCAAGTGCACGTGCTCCGGCATCACGACGTAACCCAGGAGGAGCGATCCGCAGCGGTTACGCACTTCTCCCAGAATCTTCACAAAGAGATTGCGAGCGTGCACGGTGGCGAGAAGAGGACGCCGCTCGTAGCAACTAAAGGTGATGAAGTGGAAGTCTCCGCGTCCGTGATGGCGTTTGAGTTTCCGAGGCATAAAGAGAAGAAACCTCGCCCTGTCCAACGGCGGGAAAGGGTAAGACACCCTCCGTGTATGACGTCATATTAACGTATCGGAATAGGATTCTCCCAGCGTTTGCTAAGAAAAAGAAACGAAAGCTGAATCGCCAAGCCAGGAAAATGCGAAGAGAGGAAGGGCCCACCCTTTCAAAAACCGAAAGGGTAGGGCACCCTCGTTGGTCTGGATTGAAGTTAATTGAAGAAACGGCGCCCTATCATTGGGTATTCTCGAAAAATCAGACGAAAGTTAATCCGCTCGCTCGAAATAAAAACCAACAGAAGAAGAGCCCACCCTTTCAAAAGGCGAAAGGGTAGAGCACCCTCGGGGGTCGAATCGTAGAGTGCGTGGGATTATCGATTTCGTTTGGCGTGGGGGCGGATGGAAGGCCAGCGGGCGAAGATGGAGGTGGAGAGGCCGCCACGGGGGGTGAATTCGCCGCGGACGACGCACCATTCGGGACGGACGGTGGCGACGATGTCGCGAAGGATTTTGTTGACGGCGTTTTCGTAGAAGATGCCGAGGCCGCGATAAGAGAGGAGATACATTTTGAGGGCTTTGAGCTCGATGCAATCTTTCTTGGGCATGTATTGGATGGTGATGGTGCCGAAGTCGGGGAGGCCGGTCTTGGGGCAGACGGAGGAGTATTCGGGGAAGCGCGTGGTGATGACGTAGCCGGGGAATTGATTGGGCCAGGTTTCGAGCGCTGGCAATTTGGTCTGGATGCCGGCGCGGGCGTGCTCTGCGGTGTAGTCGGGCATAGGCGGTCCTCGGGAGTATTGTATCGTGCCTGGAGAGAGAGTGCCTCTTGCGGCAGCTTGCGTTTCTCGCCTATGCTTGCCGGGGAGAAACGACGATCGGAAAAGTCCCGTTAGCCTGCCCCAATTGTCGTGAGTCGAAGATCCGGCGGTCGAAACGGCGGACGGCGCAGGATTATCTATTTGGATTTGCGGGCGTCTTGCCATGGCGGTGCGGAAGGTGCGAAGCGAGGTTTTACGCGCGCGCCGTACCGGTGCGCAATCACTTTTATGCGCATTGCAGGATTTGCGGCAATTTGGAATTGCAAAGAATCGCCGCGGAGCACGTACCGGGGATGATGGCGATGTTTTGGCGGGCGCTGCGGATCCCGGCGCTGCGATGCGAACCGTGCCGGCATAAGTTTTTCTCCGTGAAGCCGCTGATGAGAGAAGAACGAAGAGGGGAAGCTGCGCCGGTCAAGTGAGACTCCGGTACCAACACCGTACTAACTAGGTCCCAGATTTCCTGAGTACTGAACCGCGTTTCCACAGGACCACTACCCCCGTACCGTTTCCAGCCTGTTCCCCTTTCTCATTTCCCTCTAATGTCGTGGGCCCGGAGGGATGCATGGAATCAAGTGTTCGCGTGGTGGTCGCCAATCGTCCCCGGCTGTTGCGCGAGCTGGTGCTGGCCACACTTTCCGGGCAGGCGGGAATTGAAGTGGTGGGAGAAGCGGAAAACGAGCAGGACGTGCCTTCGCTGGTGGCGGCGACGAAGCCGGATTTTTTGCTGATCGCGCTGGAAGAATCGCGGCGGCGTCCGGCGTTGTGCGATTTGCTTTTGCGAAAGTTTCCGGCGCTGCGAATCATCGCGGTGGCGCCGAACACGAATGTGGGGATTTTCTACTGGGCTTCGTTCGACATCCACTCGAGAACGATGGAAGCGAGCGAGGAAGCATTGCTGGAAGCGGTGCGGAGCAGCGCGGTTCCAGCGAAGGGAGGCGTGGGTTGAAGCACAGGAGGATTCTTCTTTGCACGGCGATTCTTGTTTGTAGGGGCGAAGCGCGGGCGCAGCAGCCCGGCCAGGAAAAGGGCGGCAGCCGGGCGCAGGAGCGCGGCGGGGCCGTGGCGCAGCGTGCCGCACAGCGCACGGCGAGCGAGGGAGGCGACCTGGCGGCAGACAACCTGGACCGCGTGGCAGCGACAGCCGGGCAGATTTTGGACATTTTAGGCAGCGATGCGGGGTTGATGGTGGAGTTCAAGCGCATGGTCGCGCAGGACGCCAGCGCGGGCGGGCAACTCCTGGAAGAGGCAGATTTAAGCGAGAGCGCACTGGCGGAGCGATTGTACGAGGATTTGCGGACGCGGGCGCTTGCGACGCGACTCTTGCAGCGCTACGGATACCTTCTGCCAAAGTTGAATCCCGATTCAGAAATTGCCCAGGAACAAAGACTGTTGCTGCAGGAACGCGCGCAGATCCTGGCGCGCGCGTCAGAGAAGGGCGACGAAGGACGGGACGCACTGGCGGGAGAACGGAACGCAGGGTGCGACCCACAGCAGCAAACGGATTGCGGACCGCAGCGGCGCGCCCCGCAAAACACGCGAGGGCTAAACGATCCGCGTTTGAGTGATGGCTTCCCGATGGAGCAGCGTTCTCCGCACGAAGAATATCCCGGGCAACCTTTGCGACCGGACGTATTGAGCTCGCCGCCGGAGCAACGCACGGAAACAGCGGGAACGAGTCCGGCCGAAGCGCTACTGGTTTCTTCCTTGCAGGCGAATCCCAGCGGAACAGTTTCGGGAGGCCGGAGCACCGCCGAAGCTTCACTGGGAGAAACGATCGCGCCGATGATTCCGGCGAACGAGGCGGCATGGAGCGGAAATTTCCCGGGAGAGCGCGGCAGCAACGGCGGAGCAACGCCATCGGGCACCCGGGAATTCGAGCGAATCTATGAAGAACGCAAGGCCGCAAATGGATTTCCGGCAGAGCGCGAGCCCGTGCGCATGGTGCATCATCCGAATCCCTACGCGGATGCCCCGTCGCTTTACGATCTGTATGTGCAAGCAAGCTGGCCGGCCAGTGGCGCGACGCGCTTTGGGGCGGAAGTTTTTCGGCGCGGGGCCGTGAATCCGGAAGTGCTTCCGATGGATTTGCCGGTGGGGCCGGATTACGTGCTCGGGCCGGGAGACAGCTTGCCGATTGACCTGTGGGGAGGCGTGTCGCAGCGGCTGTTTCGCGTGGTGGACCGCGAAGGGCGATTGGTGCTTCCGGAAGCGGGGCCGCTGCTGGTGGCCGGCAAATCGCTTGGGGAAGTGCAGGATGCGGTGCAGCGCGTGCTGCGAACGCAATTCCGGAATGTTTCGGCGGACGTTTCACTGCTGAAGCTACGGACAGTGCGGGTGTACGTGGTGGGAGAAGTCGCGTCCCCGGGCGCGTACGACGTGAGTTCACTTTCGACGCCGCTGAACGCGTTGTTTGCAGCGGGCGGAGTGACCGGGCGCGGATCGCTGCGGCGGCTGGAGCACTACCGCGGGAAGCAGCTCGTGGAAGAGGTGGACGCTTACGATTTGCTACTGCATGGAATTCGCGGAGAAGTGAAGCGGCTGGAGAATGGGGATTCGTTGCGCGTGCCGCCGTTCGGAATTTCGGTGACCGTGGAAGGAATGGTTCGCCGGCCGGCACAATACGAGCTGCGCGAAGAGAAAAGCCTCGGAGAGGTTCTAGATTTAGCGGGCGGCATCCTGCCGGCGGCGGCGCTGCAGCACATCGAAGTGCAGCGGCTGAACGCGCATGAAAAAAAGACGATGCTAAGCCTGGAAATCGGGGAAACGAGCGACAAAGAGGCGCTGCGGAGCAAGTTCGAGAATTTCAAGGTGCAGGACGGCGATGAGATTCACATTTTTCCGATTGCGCCCTACAACACCGGAGCGGTGTACCTCGAGGGGCACGTGTTGCGGCCGGGACGCTACTCGTACCGCGATGGGATGAAACTGACGGACCTAATTACTTCTTACAAAGACCTACTGCCGGAACCCTCGGAGCGTTACGCAGAAATTATCCGCATTGTCGCGCCGGAGAACCGGCCGGCAGTGGAGAGTTTCAATCTGGCTGCGGCGGTTGGGAACCCGGAAAGAGCGCCGAAGCTGCAGCCGCTGGATACCGTGCGCATTTTTGGCCGTTACGATTTTGAGGCCGCGCCGGAGTTCACGGTGCTCGGAGAAGTGCGCCATCCGGGACGCTACCGAAGTTCGGGGCAGGCGCATTTGCGGGACGCGATTTATCAGGCGGGAGGAGAGACGGCGGAAGCGTGGGGCGAGACCGTGCAGCTTTTCCGCGCGATGCCGGACAGCACGACAAAGGTCTTCAGCATTTCGCTGCACGAGGCGCTGGCGGGCGACCCGTTGAACAACATTCGTGTGGAGCGTGGCGACCGCATTTTGGTGCATCGGCAGCCAGAGAGGGTAAGTCCGCGGAGCGTATACATTCGCGGTGATGTGGCCCGGCCGGGGCGTTATCCGCTAGCGGCGAACATGCGGGTTTCGGATCTGGTGCGCTCTGCCGGCGGATTCTTGCGAAGCGCCAATTCCGCGAGCGGCGACTTAACACACTACGCGGTGACAAGCGGAACGCCGCAGGCGCAAACCACCGAATCGCAACCGGTAAATCTGGCGGCGGCACTGGCCGGGCAGGAAGGCGAAGACTTGACGCTTCGCGACGGCGATGTATTGACTGTGCCGCAGCAGACCGGATGGAAAAACATCGGCGCGGCGGTGACGCTGCGAGGCGAGGTAGGGAAGCCCGGCGTGTACGGAATACGGCCCGGCGAACGGCTCAGTTCGTTGCTGCGGCGGGCGGGCGGTCTGTTGCCGACGAGCTATGCCCAGGCGGCGGTGTTCGAACGAATCGAAGTGCGCGAGATGCAGCAGAAAAACAGGCAGGAGTTGATCCAGAGGCTGGAACAGGAATCGACGGTAGTGAAAATATCAGTCACGACCTCGGGGAACGAAGAGGCCGCGCTCCAACAGGCAGCGATGCAGCAACGGCAGCGCGTTCTGGAGGCGCTGCGGCGGGCGCCGATTTCGGGCCGGCTGGTGGTGCACATCCGGCAAGGCCAGAAAGGCTTTGCGGGGTCGGCGGATGACCTCGAACTTCGCGCGGGAGACACGCTGGAGATTCCGAAACAGCCGGGGTTTGTGACGATTGTCGGGCAAGTGTACAACTCGAACGCGATCACGTACGCGCCCGGAAAAAATGCGGGGTGGTATCTCTCGCGTGCCGGGGGAGCCACGGGGCTGGCCAACAAGAAAGCCATATTCATCGTTCGCGCAAATGGGTCGGTGACGAGCGGGAGCAGCGGCCCATGGTCGGGCGGGGTGCTCTCTTCTCCGATCGGGCCGGGTGACACGATTGTGGTTCCAGAGAAGGCTGTGCTCGGCGGGAACAGCTGGAAAAATGTGGTGGCGATTGCGCAGATTGCGCAAGCAGCCGCGCTGGCCGCGGCGGTGGCGATTCCATGAGGAAGATCGAACGTCGCCGGCGAGCGGAGAGAGAGAAAGCTGCGTGAGCGAGAGGCCCACAGCGTTTACGACACGCTCCGGCGGGGATGATCTCGTGGGAGAGCGGGCCCGGCTGGTCGCGACGCTGCGTCTGCTGTGGGAGAGCCGCAGAATGGTTTTCCGGGCAATGGTGACTGGGGCGCTCGTCAGCGCCGGGCTGGTGATGCTGATCCCAGTGCGTTACGAAGCGACGACACAGTTGATGCCACCGGACGGGCAGAGCGGGACGGGGATGGCCATGTTATCGGCGCTGGCGGGGCGCGCCGGCGGTTTCGGCGGCATAGCGAGCGACCTGCTGGGGGTGAGAAATTCACTCGGCTTGATCGCGCTAATCGTACATGCGAAAATAAGCAACACCGGGAGTTTGTGCCGGCGCCCTTCTGCAGCAAGGCTTCGGCGATATCGTCTAAGGGTTAGGACGTAGCCCTCTCAAGGCTAAAATCCGGGTTCGAATCCCGGTATCGCTACCAAGTCTGACAAATTGAAGATTTCTTCGGACTTGCCCGTTCCGTCTGGGTTCTCCCTCAATTTTCATTCCTTTATTGGAACTTCGGGGGCGCTCTTCTTCTCGCGCACTTCGTTGGAGCGCTGTGAATTCTGCCGCTGCAAGGACTTCAGCTTTTTTTTCTCCTCCTTGCGTTCCTTTTCAAGGTCGCGCGGTTCGAGCCCTGTTTGTTTCTTGATCTCCACGAGAAGCACTCGCCCTTCCGTGCGCCCCAAGTAAAAATCGGCATCGTGCTGGCCTTGTGCATCGGTCCAGCTCAAGCGGACCACTTCTTTATGCGAAGGGAAGAGCGACGCAAACATGCTGAGAAGAGCCAGTCCTAAACTTGCCTCAAGGTCTTCCCAGTATGCCCTGCTACCGAAGCGGTGGTGCTCGCTAGAGCGTTGCGGTGCCGCATTCATCAGCCACCGGGAAACCGCGTAATCCTTATCGTCGTCCCGGCTGATCTCCGTCACTGTCTTCAATGGGATTTCGAGGAGGGGGACATCGGAGGACCGGCAGACAAACGTGTCGCCCTCGATCCTAGCTGTAAGCTTTTTTCCGATCTTTCCCGGTACAGCCTCCGATACAACGCTCAGCTTCCAGCTGCGTTCTTTCCTCTGAACCTTGCGCTTGGATTCCTCCTGAGCTTCCGCGGCGGCACCCAACCATGACGACGCGGCCATCACCGCCACCCCAACGCTCGCTCCTACCCGGATCCCTGAGGCCCAGTTTCTTATCCTCATGACTTCCTCCGTCTTGCCCTGGGATTCCGCACCCGGAGACATGGTCAGAAAGAAGCAATTTTATTGCCGCTTTCTGGTGATCCAAGTTTTATGAAATACATATACCTAGTATTTTGTCTTCACGCAATGTGTTTGCTGCACCGCCTGTTACTTCTGGCACTGCCACCTTTTCCTTGCTCTCCGATGCTCCATCCGTCGAAGGAAGCCCCACGGCCTTTCTCACCAAAAACTGCGCCAGGAAGCAACTACTGCAATTTCTTGAATCTTTTGCATCAGGTCTTTGGATTGACGGTCGGAATACCCGCGCGATACCCTAATGCCGGGTTGGCGGGTCCAAGTCAGCCAAGAGTTTACGCCTGAGTTTGTGTCTTATCCCAACTTGAGGAGATTCATGCCGAACGAACTGCGTAATTTTCTAGCCCTTTCCTATGACGAGCTGGAGCAACTGAATCTGAAGGCCAAGGAGCAACGCCAAAAACGCGTTGCCGTGCACAAGATTCAGGAAGAACGCATCAAGTATTTGACTGACGAGAAGCGCATCAAGGCGGTGACCGTGCTTTTCAGCGACCTGGAAGGCCGCCTGCACATGCTCGATTACGACAAGAAGTTTCTCATCAAGAGCTGGGATAACCTGACGTTCGACGGCTCATCGATCCGCGGCTTCACCGCGCAGCGGGAAAGCGATCTCCGCCTGGCGATGGATTGGGGCTCATTTTATTGGGCGCCTGCGGATGTGTTTGGGGCCGGCAAAGTCCTCATCTTCGGCCACGTGATCGACAAGGACGGCTCGCCTTACTCCGCCGACATTCGCGGAGTCCTGAAGGGTTACGCCGACACTCTCCACGAGAAAAAAGGCTACACGCTCAACGCCGCCAATGAAATCGAAGGATTCCTTTTCAAAGGCCAGAACGCGGAGCGGAATTACAACGAAACCGGCAAATTCGAATACGTCAATACCGGCGGTTATTACCACTCCCTCCCCGGCGATCCGCTCCGCACATTTATTGATACCACGGCCGAAGTCCAGCGAGCCATGGGATTCCAGAACGAGAAAGATCACCCGGAAGTCGCGCCTTCGCAATTCGAAATCAACTACGGCTATGGCGAAGTGGTCTCCGCCGCTGACCAGATTCAGCTTTACAAGTTGATTTGCCGCCAGGTCGCCACCAACATGGGGTTCACCGCTTGCTTCTTGCCGAAGCCCGTGGTCGGCGTCAATGGCAGCGGCATGCACACCAACGTCTCCGTCAGCAAGGACGGCAAAAACCTCTTCTGGGATCCCAAGGGTGAAGAAAAGCTCAGCAAATTTGGTTGGGACTTCGTGGACCGTATCCTCACACATGGCAATGACATCTGCCTGCTCTTCAACTCCAGCGTGAATGCCTATCGCCGGCTTGACCCGCATTTCGAAGCGCCCAATCAGCTCAATGCTTCGGCCGTCAACCGCGGGGCTATGGTGCGCATCCCCATTGGCAACGAGCGCAGCATGCGCACGGAAGTGCGCGCAGTCGCTCCTGACGCAAATCCGTACATGGTGATGTACTCGATCTTCAAGTCTGGACTGGACGGCGAGGTAGCCAAGATCAAGAATCTGCGCTCGGCCCAGCGCTACCTGCCGGACAACATCTATACGGCAATCGAAAACTTCGAAAAAGCCGAGTGGACCACGAAGCTCTTCGGTGCCGACGTCAAGGCTCGCTACTCGGAGCTGAAGCGCGTCGCTGCGGATCGTTGCCCTCGTTCCCTCGGTACAGTCGTGAAAGTGCCCGAGGTGCAGTATCACCACGAGGTGTACAACCAGTTCCTCTGGAATCTTTTCTAGAGCTAATGCACCAAGGGAGTGAAAAACGCCCCCGATCAAATCGGGGGCGTTTTTATTTTGCTGTAAGAGTTTTCTGTTCAGACTCAGGTTAAAGACCGACGACAACGGAAAGCTGGCCGGTGAAGTAGGCTCATTTCTTC
>JBARRT010000146.1:0-19270 GCA_049644365.1 Candidatus Acidiferrum sp.
TGCTGATAGCGTGTGTGAAAATCACATCCTATAATCAACATTGCTCGGCTCCTTTTCCCGAGCCTTGGTCGTTGAACAGCTGCCAAGTCTACTCGGTCGAAGGAGCCGACGCCGTCATCCAATCAAAATCGTCTAGGGGATTACGTCCGGGCCACCCGTCACGCGCTCTTCAAACCTGCGATCGCCCAGGCGACGAAAGGCAAGCCCGCCTTCCTTCGCATCCTCACCCGCAACACGCGCTAGGACACAAATCCGGCCCCGGCACGGACACCGCGCCGCTAGCCCCAATCTTAGCCTCCTGGACAGCCGGCCCTGCCCGCCCGACTCATTGACTTTGTACAACGCCGCCCGCAAACTACATTTGACGCTACTTCTAGTGATTGTTATGCTACCGCGTTCTTGTCCCTAACGCCGTAATCCCTAGTTGCCGATATAGTTGTGAGTGGACTAATTTAGTCAGCGTTCGGCGGCCATGACTCAGACCATCAAATTTGACGCACCTCCAGTCGTTGAAACGGCATTGTCCGTACAATTCAACTCCCTACCAGGATTCACTGCCGCGCACGCAGGCTGGTTCTGGAAAGAATACGTCGAAAAGCTCGGCGACGGACCATCCAACGAATGGAAACAGGCTACAGAGGCGGCAAAAATACCCGAACTATTCGAAAAATTCGGCGCGGAAGATCTATGGTCGCTCCCTTCGTTTCGCGTGACACAGGGAGTGATGTCCCCTCGCACACAGATAATTCGTGCTGACGGCGAGCGAATGCTTCAAGTGCAAGACAACCGATTCATATTGAACTGGCGAAAACAGAAGTCCGCGTACCCATCCTACGAAACTTTGCTGCCAGAGTTCCGAAATATGTTGAACGCCTTCGAGTCATTTTGCTCAGAGGCGGCATTCGGAACGCCCGTTTATAACCTCTGGGAAGTTACTTACGTGGACCAAGTGAAAAAGGGAACGATGTGGGATTCCGTCCGCAATTTGAATCGAATCTTTCCCGCACTGGGAAGACCCCCCGTTAGCGCACACCACGCGCCACCGTCCGACGATGAAACAATCAGCGCGGACTGGCGCTTCTCGCTGGCTGATCGAAGGGGCCGTCTCTACGTTCAGCTTCGACAAGCAAAGCTACAACCCTCCAACGAGGAAGTAATTCAGCTCACCACCACAACACGTGGTCCCGTCAGTGAGACCCAATCGTGGGAGCAAGGAATGAATTTTGGACATGACGCGTTGAGAGAAACATTTTTGGCCATAACTTCGACAGAGGCTCAACAGTTTTGGAAGAAAGGAAGTTAATGCACCTACCTGACTTGAATCCACCGGCGATCGTCTCAACGGTAGGAACCCCAGCACCAATCATAGCTTCGGCCTCAGCAATCTCTGCCGACATTCACGCTATCCAATGTTGGCGCGAGCGCGAGCTCGAACTCGCGACCATACGGGAGTTCGGTGAAAACTGGGACGGGCGCCGCTCGGACGCGCCTACCGTCGCCGCAATGGAGGCCGCTGCTTTATTCCTCGCCGTTTGCAAGAAGAAAGGTCCTGGGAATCCCCCCGCGCGTATCTCTCTTTCCCCGAGTGGCTTCCTGAGTGCGGATTGGTTAGAGGGAGAAGCGCTCCTACGCGCCGAAATTCTTGGTGAGAACGAAATTGAGTGGATGCGGGCAATTCCGGGACAGGCTACTGAGTTCTTCACGACCGCACTTACGGATCAAACGGGCTCTAGGACCGAGCAGGTGCAAACTTGGCAACCCGCCCCAATTGCGGAAGAAGAGCTCGCTTTACCCTACGCACGATAATTCGGGGCTGGCCTTTGTATTATGAAAACGCCCCTGTTTTCCCCAATGAAGTCCTTCTGCGGACGGTTCCGAACAGCATCGGCTACTACAGTAAGATTATGGGGAACTGGACAATAGACCCCAACGCATTCCAACCGGCAAAGGACGATGACGATGGCATTTCCCTTTTCAGAGAAGACTTTGTCACTGCAGAAGACTTAGCATGCTTGAGTACGCATCCTAAAGGTGTGCGCGTGGCGCGTGTCCTCGCGAGGGAATGCACCAACTTACATCTCTCACTCAACCCTTCGCCAGACCCCCCTATGCCACCTGGCCACACTGTGATTCCTGAAATGATATTCGTAAAGCGAACTGCTCAGACCAACATCCAAGTACAAAACATCAAGGACCTCGCCCAGAAATTAGCGCAAATCGCAAGCAAGAACAAAATATACACGCCACCCGGGATGCCAGATCCCGCTACAAAGCCAAAGACTTGATACCGGTCGTCCTTACGTGTTCGGTGCGCAACCGAACACCCTTTTGGCCTTCAGGTGCGAAAGAAAGAGTCGCCTGCAACTAATTGAACAGAAAGGGGTTTAGCTAATTAAAAAGCATTATATACTTGCACTTATACGGCACAATTGACTTGTAATCACGCAGCACCATATACTTGTATTTACATGTCATAATAGACTTGTAATGACCCGTGAAGGATTGGAGGCTTCATGCCCTCGCCAAACGAAAAACTGGCTGAATCCCTCGACGTGCTCAAGGCACTCCAGCAAGGCAACCAACGGGTGTTCCGGTCCGAGGACCTGAGCCGGGTTCACCGCGAACGCTTGGTGGAGAACGGCTTCCTGCAAGAAGTCATGAAGGGTTGGCTGATCTCTTCAAGCCCCGACGCAAGGGCCGGGGAGAGCACCCCATGGCATGCGTCGTTCTGGGAATTCTGCGCACGCTACTGTGACGAGCGCTTTGGCGAACAATGGCACCTGTCGCCGGAGCAGTCCCTTTTTTTGCACGGCGAGAGAACGGTGATCCCGGATCAACTGGTTGTGCACAGTCCGAAAGCGACGAATAACGATATCAACCTTTTGTTCGGCACAACGCTCTACGATCTGAAAGTTGCGGAGATGCCTGCGACCGGGGCTTTAATGGTGAGGGACGGATTGCGTCTGTTTTCGCCGGCGGCGGCGTTGGTACGCGTGCCGGAATCATTTTTTCAGCTGTATCCCATCGAGACGCAAGTGGTGATGGCGAGCCTTGCTGACGCCTCGGACCTGCTTCGGCTGCTCCTGAACGGCGGCCATTCCGCGAAAGCCGGTTATCTTGCCAAAGCCTTCCGCCAAACCGGGCGCGGCGACTTCGCGGACGAGATTCTCCGCGCGATGAAGGGCGCGGGATACGATGTGCGAGAGAGCAGTCCATTTGAAGCTGGACACATATTCCGCAGCCTGCGCCGTCCCGCCGCTCCAATCGTGGGGCGCATTGAGATGCTTTGGGAATCGATGCGTGGCAAGGTCATCGCGGTGTTCCCCAAAGCGCCGGGACTTGCGACAAACAATGAAGCGTATCTTCGCTACGTCAACGAAATCTATCGGACCGATGCCTACCACTCGTTGTCCATAGAAGGCTACTCAGTGACGCATGCCCTGGTTGAGAGAGTGCGGCAGGGCGGCTGGGACCCCGAGCATGACGCTGGTGATCGCAGAAATCGCGACGCCCTCGCGGCGCGAGGATACTGGCAAGCGTTCCAGCTCGTGAAAAAAGAAGTGGAGAGAGTGATCACTGGTGAGAACCCCGCCGCGCTCGCACGCGCTGCGCACAACGACTGGTATCGTGAATTGTTCCAGCCCTCCGTCACAGCAGGCCTGATCGAAGCAGGGTCATTGGCCGGATACAGGAACATGCCCGTGTATCTGCGCGGGTCGCGCTACGTTCCGCCGAGGTGGGAGGCGGTGCGCGACGCCATGCCGGCGTTCTTGGACCTTCTGGAAAAAGAACCGGAGCCCTCGGTGCGCGCGGTATTGGGACACTGGCTTTTCGGTTACATCCACCCGTACCCGGATGGGAACGGCCGCATGGCGCGCTTTCTGATGAATATCATGCTGGCTTCGGGCGGCTATCCTTGGACGGTGATTCGCATCAGGGATCGCAAGTCTTATCTGAGCGCCCTGGACCGCGCCAGCATCGAGATGGACATCCATCCGTTCACAACGTTTATTGTCCGCCGCGTGGAATGGCATCTTGAGCGGCACGACCTGACATTTCCCGCGCCCAAAGAGAGTTTTGTTTTCGAGCGCGACATTGTCTTTTTCTACGCGCAAGATGGCGAAGCGTGCGTGCGGTGCGCCATCAGCAGGGAAGCCCTGGATGATCACTTCCAGGGAGACGGTAAGGATAAACTCGAGGTGTTCAGAGCGAACCGCCAGGACATCGAGCAGGAGGTACGGCGGAAATATATTGCTGGCGACACCGAAGTGGATGGGTCTATTCTCATTCACTCGGACGATCTACCTTAGCGACGACGCGCGGGTCTGAGACGGGAATCGTCCCCACCAATAACTCCGTTCTTGTTGCGCCGTGCATGGTTTAGGCATGCGCGTTGCGATGAATCAGCGGTGATTAACAAGCTGTTGCCAATTTGGTCGCCGAGCACGATGTAGTGCCCCTACGAGGACAAATTCGAGGAGAGGGCACAATGTATTGTGCCCCCACAAAGATGCCGACGATCACGGAAGCATGGAATCAGGGCGGCTAGCCCTTCCAGACGTACTTTCCGCAAGAGCAGGGAACTGTCTCGGTGGGATTTTTCTTGGCCATGGGTTGCCGGCAAACGGGACAATTTTTGCGCCACATTGTTAATTCAACTTCCTTTCTCTCCACTAATTAGATCAGCTTTCCCTCAACTAACACACTGCAAGGCGGCCGGTCCGGTCAAGCTCACCGACCATGGCGTAGAATTCTTCCAACTGTTGCAGTGCTGTGAGAAGCGACAGCGCTTTCCCGTAGGCGGCTATCGCCCCGGTTAGATGGTGAAACTCCGGAGAATCCTTAACCGTCTCCCGTCTTTGTATGTGCGCGTCCGCGGAGAGTTCGAGGATTCGATCTATGCCTCTGTTTGCAAGACCCAGATTCGCTTTCATCATCGGTTGGGCCTCCTTCTGTACGTAAGGGTGCGAGCCTGGGGGATGCTGGATAAGGGGAAGCCTGCAATCTACTGGGGGATTTTCACGGAGGAGGGATACGGGATTATGCCTGGGAGGGGCGGTGGGAACCAAAACACGATGGAACGTTGCACGTTGGAAGGTTTGAAGGTTAGGAGGGAAGCAGATCCCTCGCTGCGCTCGGGATGACAAAAGGGCAAATTCGAGGAGAGGGCGCGGCGGTGCTGCGCCCTACGGAAAGAACGGGTCTGAAGACCCGCCACTACAAGGGCCGAAAAGAAGATGGCGACGTAAAGTCGCCGCTACAAGGACAAGTGCGAAGAGTGGGCACGATGTATCGTGCCCCTACACGGACGAGGCGAAGGCGTGCCAATGCGGATCTTGCGGCAACGCATTCTGGACGCGTAAGCTGCGGCGGAACTTAAATCATGCGCGGCCTGGGGGGAGATCATGGCGCAGAGCAATGCAATTCGAGATTCGGTTTTGCAGGCGATTGGGAATACGCCGGTGGTGAGGCTGCGGAAGGTCGTGACCCCGTCGATGGCCGACGTGCTGGTCAAGCTGGAGTACTACAATCCCACCGGCTCTTACAAAGATCGCATGGCGCTGGCGATGATTGAAGGGGCGGAGGCGCGGGGCGAGCTGCGCGCAGGGATGCGCGTGGTCGAGTGGACGGGAGGAAGCACGGGATCGTCTCTCGCGATGGTCTGTGCGATCAAGGGCTACCACTTCACGCCCATTTCCTCGGACGGATTTGCGAAAGAAAAGCTGCAGACCATGCGCCTTTTCGGCGCGGACCTGGAGATTTGTCCGGCCGAAAACGGCAAGCTGGTGCCGGAGCTGTACCAGAGAATGAAGAAGCGCGCGGAAGAGTTGGCGCAGCAGCCGGGGACGTTCTACACGGACCAGTTCCATAACGCGGATGCGGTTCGCGCGTACATGGGAATCGGCACGGAGCTGGCGGAACAGGCGGGCACAGGGCTGGCGGCGTTTTGCGGCGGAGTGGGCACGGCCGGGATGATTGCCGGCGTGTCGCGTGCGCTGAAGGAAGCGGGACGCAAAGCGCGCATTGTGGCGCTGGAGCCGGCAGGCTCGCCGGTGCTCACCACGGGAAAAGGAGGGCCGCACCGCGTGGAGGGGATCGCCGCCGGATTCCGGCCGCCGCACCTGAAGGACGGCGAATACGACGAAGTGCGCACGGTGGAGGAACCGGCCGCTCGCGAGATGGCGCGACGCCTGGCGAAGGAGGAAGGAATCTTCGCGGGCACGTCTTCGGGCCTAAACGTCGTGGCGGCGCTGCAACTGGCACAGGAGCTCGGGCGCGGGAGTACCGTCGCGACGGTGGCCGTGGATAGCGGTTTCAAATACCTCGCTGGAGATTTGTACCAGACGTAGGTGCAAAGAACGGGTCTGAAGACCCGCCACTACAAAGGCCGAAAGAATGATGGCGACGTAAAGTCGCCGCTACAAGGACAAGTGCGAAGAGTGGGCACGATGTATCGTGCCCCTACGAGAGCAAATTCGAAGAGCGGGCGCGATCCCGACCGGGGCGTGGCAAAACCCACGCGGGCAGAAAGAACGGGTCTGAAGACCCGCCACTACAAAGAGCCGAAAGAAAGATGGCCCCTAAAGGGGCGCCGCTACAAATGCTTATTCGGCGCCGAGAGGGAGGAAATACTGGGTGCCCTTGACGGGATCCTGGAGGCGGCGGAGGAGTTGTTGGAGGTCTTCGCTGCGCTCGACGAAATCGATGTCGGAGGTGTTGATGACCAGGAGGTCGGAGGCGGCGTAGCGGAAGAAGAAATGTTCGTAGGCGCGGGCGACTTCCTCGATGTATTCGGGGGCGATGCGGGATTCGTCGCGGGAGGCTTTCTTGGCGATGCGGGCGCGGAGGACTTCGGGCTTGGCCTGGAGGTAGATGACCAGATCGGGAGCAGGAATGTCCGCGGTGAGGGCGGTGTAGTAGCGGTCGTAGAGCTTCAGCTCCTCGTCGTCGAGATTGAGGTTGGCGAAGATGCGGTCCTTCTCCATGAGGAAGTCCGAGAGGACCGGGCCGGGAGCTTCGACGGCGAGAGCTTCGCGGAGGCGCTTCTGGCGCTCCAGGAGGAAGTACATCTGGGCGCGGAAGGCGGAGCCGGGCTTGGCGTTGTAGAAATCGGCGAGGAAAGGATTGTCCTCGCAATCGTAGATGCGGCGGGCGTGGAGGCGTTCGGCGAGGATCTTGGCGAGGGTGGTTTTGCCGACGCGCAGCGGGCCTTCGATGACGATGAAGCGGGGCGTTTGCGGACCTCGCTGAGGAATGCGAGCGCGCTTGGCTGCGGAAGAGTCGTTGGCCGCCATCGTGGAGGTGGCGCCCCGACCGAGCCGGGGCGTCAATGGTGGGGATTATAGCAGAGTCAATCTTGCAGCGAAGCGAAGTTCGCGCGCCCTCAGCGGCTAAAGCCGCGTTGATCTTGTGGCGCATTTGGCACGGCTGAAGCCGCGCCCTAACGCAAAAACAGCGTTGCTTGGGAGGCTGGCGACAGGAAATTGGGGCCTGCAAAGGCAGCTTGGCGGAGTGGCAGGGCGGTGCCGGGAATGTCAAAAGATTTTCACAAATGTGGACTAGTACTGCCGTTTTAGTAGTCCCAAACGGAGGTGCCAGAGGGTCGTACTAACCAGAATGTGACCAATGGGCCAGTGCCACCTGTCCTTTTGTACAGTAAATTGCCAGTATTGCGAGTGGGGACGAACTTGCAAGACCCACGGGCAATACTGAGGTGGCAAATGATCCTTGAAGCGCTTCTCCTTATTGTTTCCATCCCGCAGATGGACGACGCCGCGAAAGCCGTTTCCGATACGCCAGCCGTGGCGGCCAACAGCACGACAAAGGATTCCTCGTCCGCATCCGAGCTACCCGCGATGCCGACTCCCAAGGCCGATGCGGCAGCGATTTTGCCAGCCGCGCCGGCCCAGCCCTTTCTCCCGGTGAAGCCGGTGTATACGCGCCCGCGCGAAACGCATCGCCAGCGCGTGATCTGGTACAGCCTAGCGGTGGCCGGACACAGCGGCGCGGCGTTTGATGCGTGGTCCACGAAGCGCGCGGTCACCGGCGGATACGGGCAAGAGTCCAATCCGTTCTTGCGTCCGTTTGCGAATTCCAATGCGATTTACGCGGCGACGCAGGTGAGCCCGGCGATCATGGATTATCTTGGCAAGAAGATGATGGTGAGCCAGAATCGCTGGATCAGAAAGATGTGGTGGGTGCCGCAAGCCGCAGGCGCGAGTTTTTCATTCGTTGCCGGTGCGCACAACGTCGGCGTCGTGCACTAAGAATTCCCTCAAGCCCCAAACTGAAAGCGTCCCGGTGACCCTCCTCGCCGGGACGCTTTTGTTTTTTGGCCGCGGCGGATTCGCGCCGCGCGGGTGAGTTCTGGCTACTTGCCAAGGACGAGAAGGACGAACGAACCGGGCTTCATCTTGCCGCGGCGTTCACCGGGAGCAGGCGGATCGAAATCGGCGGCTGGGAGAAAAATGTTGTGGGTCTTGAGGTCCAGGGCCATGGTGCGGGCGCTCTTTTTGGTGGGGACATTCTCGACAACTGTAAATTTGTCCGGCGAATCCTCGTGGACGACGGTAAGGGTGCCTTCACCGTTGGAAGCGAAGGCGAGCTGAGTAGCCGGCTCGAAGGCGCTGGCGTCAACACCTTCACCGATTGTGGGAGTCGCGACGACTTTGCCCGTGTCCGCATTCACGACCGCCATGACTTTTTCATCGCAAACAGCAAACAGGCGGCGGTTCTTCCGATCCATGGCCAATCCTGAAGGCGACTTGCATGGGGCGAGGGGCCAGCGATGCGTTTCAGTAATCTTCTGAGAGTCGATCTGGATGAGTTCTGAGGTGTCTTCGTTGTTCACGAAGATGCTGCCTTTGCCATCGGCGACGGCGAATTCAGGTTTGCCGCCGAGAGCGAGCGTGCCGGCGACGGTGCCGTCGGCGGCGTTGATCGCAGTGGTGTTCTTGCCGCGGCCATTGAAGGTGAAGACGCGCTTGCTGACGGAGTCGTAGACGATGGCGTCGGGATTGGCATCCGTCTTAACTGTGCCGATGGTCTTCAACGTCTTGAGGTCGAAGATGGTTACATCGTTCGAACGGCCGTTACTGGTGAAGCCGCGGCCGAAGTCGGAGGCGATGGCGATGCCGTGAACACCTTGCGTGTCCGGGATGCTGCCAACGACTTCGTACGAATCCGCGTCCAGCACAACAACCTGGGTGGCGTGAGAGACGTAGACGCGACGGGCGTCGCTGTCCACATAGACGTAGTCCCAGCCGCCTTCGCCGCTGATGGGAACGGTCTTGATCACTTTATAGCCGGATGTGCCGGGGGCGGCGAATACGGCGAGCAAAAATCCGCCGGCGGAAATTGCGGGGCCGAGCGCCGCCACGACTGCGAGAATTGCGATGCGCTTGTAATTCATGGAACGCCTCTTTCTGTGCGATTAGGGCTTGGCCTTATGTTGTTCGAACCAGCCGGCCACGTAAAGCATTTTAGCGATGTGGTGGCTGGGGCGACGGCCGATGCCGTGTGGTTCTTCGGGGACGCGGACGAGTACGGTGTCCACATTCAGCAGTTTGAGTGCGGTGTAAAACTGTTCGGCTTCGGAAATCGGGGTGCGGTAGTCGGCTTCGCCGGTCATGACTAGAGTTGGAGTTTTTACTTTAGCGACGAGATTGGTGAGGGAACGCTGCATGTAATTGTCGGTGTTGTCCCAAGGGAAACCAGGGAACCAGTACTTGGTGATGAAAGGGATGTCCGAAGTGAGCGCAAAGCTGTACCAATTGATGACCGGATAGAGAGAGACAGCGGCGCGGAAACGTTCGGTGTGCTCGATGGTCCAGCAGGTGAGGACGCCGCCACCGCTGCCGCCGGTGACAAAGAGATTGTTGGTGTCGATGTAGCCTTTAGCGATGACCGCGTCCACGCCGCTATTGAGATCGTAATGGTCGTCACCGGGGTAAGCGTGATGGATAAGGTTGGAAAATTCTTCGCCATAGCTGGTGCTGCCGCGTGGATTCGTGTAGAGAACGACGTAACCTCGGGAAGCGAGCACTTGTTTTTCGAAGTCGAAGCGGTCGCCATAGTCAGCAAAAGGGCCCCCGTGAATCTCCAGGACAAGAGGATATTTCTTGGAAGGGTCGAAATCCGGAGGGTGGATGATCCAGCCCTGGATTTTGCGGTTGTCTTTTGACGATTGGTACGAAATTTCCTCGACATGGCCGGGTTTCTTCTGTGCGAGGAGCTCCTGGTTCAAAGAGGTGAGCACTTTCATCGCCCCCAAGTTGTTTATGGCGACGTCACCGGGGTTATCCGGGCGGCCATAAGTCAAAGCGATCAAACCATTGCGGGAGAGTGAGAATGTGCCGCTGCCACCTGCGTTGAGAGTGGAAGCGAGATGATCGGAGATTTTCTTGCAAGTGCCGTCGAGCGGACAAAAGCCAATTTTGGAATCGCCTTGATCATCGTAGCGGAAGTAGACGCCGCCACTGTCGGGAGCCCATTGCGGATCCTGGACGTCGCGGTCGAGTTTGTCGGACAGGGAGTGGGAGCCGGTGCCATCGCGGTTCATGAGATAGAGCTTGGTGGTCTGGTGGCCTTGATAGCGATCGTCGTAGCCGGTGTAAGCGATGAATTTTCCGTTGGGAGAAACAGCCGGCGAATTGTCCGGTCCTTTGCGGTTCGTGAGCGCGCGCAAGGAACCGTCGGCGACACTAAATTCGTAGACTTCATCGTCGAGGTATTCGTGATCCGACTCGGGGTGGCGATTGACGGAAACGATCAAGTACTTGCCATCAGGGGTCCAGGAGGCGCGCGCGGGGCCGAATTCGTTGCCGCCGTTGGGGAAATTGCCGTTGGTGATTTGCCGTGGCGCGCCACCCTCGGCGTTGACGACAAAAACCTGCATGTAGCCGGGTTTCAAGTACCCAGTGCCATTGAAGCGATAGACGAGGCGATCGTAGGCGGCGGGAGGATCGGCCCACTTTGCGCCAGACGGAGGAGCGGGAAGGTCGGCGAGATGGGGACCCTTTCCGAGGACGAGAGAGGAGAAGGAGAGCATCTTTCCATCGGGGGACCAGGCGATGGCGTCCGGCGCTTGATCGAGATTGGTGATCCGTGCGGTCTGGCCGGTGTCCATCCAGCGGACGTAGAGTTGCTGCTTGCCGTCGGCATCGGAAAGATAGGCGATGCGTGTGCCATCGGGAGACCAGCGCGGAGACACGTCGGCGCGATTTCCAGTGGTGAGGGGACGATGATCCGATCCGTCGGTGTTGATGGTCCAGAGATTTGAATAGCGCTTGTCGGTCATGGAGTCGGCGAAGCGGCGCACGTAGACGATTTTCTTTCCATCGGGAGAAATTTGCGGGTCAGTGGCGGTTTGCAACTGGAACTCATCCATGGCCGTGAGCCGGTTGGCAGAATCCTGGGCCCATAGGGCAGAAGAAGATGCCAGTAAGACAGCCACAGCCAAAAACGCGCCAGGAATTCTTGCATTGAACGTCATGCGGAAGGACCTCCTCACGCGGGGGAGTTAACAACGTGAATCCCCGCATGTCAAGGAGCTGATAAATGTGTGCGAGGGGATGCGCGGGTTGCGTTGACAGTCTTGCGCGGGCTATTGCAGCCGATCGGAAGCCCGGAGCTTTTTCAAGGCCATGGCGGCCGAGTGCGACTTGCCCCAGTGGCACATGGTCACCAGCAACGGCCGCAGAGACTTTCCGAGAGGAGTAATGGCGTATACCACTCGCGGCGGCGAGTCCGCGTACACGGTACGCTCAACAATTCCTGTGTTCTGCAGATCGCGGAGTTGCTGGGAGAGCGTTCGTTGCGTGATTCCGGTAATAGAGCGTTTTAGTTCGGAAAATCGCTTGGTGCCTTGGAAAAGTTGCTCGAGAACGGCGGCTTTCCAGCGTCCGCCGACGATCCGTGCGGTGGCTTCTACCGGACAAAGCTCTGGGCGCTTAGTCATAGTGAGACTGGTTCCATATTGTATACCATGTATCGCTTGGGTGTCACGTATTCCAATGTAACCATGCCTGTTCCGTCTTCATCTATTTAAGCCACGACGATAGCCGGACTGAATTTGGATGCAGTGCGGCTGGCTTCGGGCACCAATCTTCGAAAGTCGGAACGAGAAACGCCAAGACAGCTTGGGAGAAACAGATGCAGCTGGAAATAACGAATCCATTGAAGAGTAAGAACCACAGCACAGTCCCGCCGCGGCGGCTGCTGGCCATCGGCTTGGCGACTCTCGCCGGCCTAAATGCCGGGTGTTCCAGTTCAGCTCAACCCAAGGCCCCAGCGCCGGTGGAGGTGAGCGTAGCGGAGGTGATTTGCAAGCAATTGGGGGACAGTGACGAGTTCACCGGGCGACTGGAAGCAGTCAACGCGGTCGAGGTTCGCCCACGCGTTTCCGGCTATTTGCAGAGCGTGCATTTCAAGGAAGGCGCGATTGTTCGGCAAGGCGACCTCTTGTTTCAGATCGATCCGCGTCCCTTCCAGGCGGAAGTGGACCGTCTGAAGGGCGATCTTTCGCAAGCGAGAGCACAACGTTCGCGAGCGCAAAGCGATTTCGAGCGCGCCGAACGCCTTCATAATAATGACGGGATGTCAGCCGAGGAGTACGACCGGCGGGCCGCAGTTCGCAACGAAGCCGAAGCTCGCATCGCGTCCACGGAGGCGGCGCTTCGTGGCGCGGAACTGAAACTTGAGTTCACCCGCGTCACGGCTCCAATTACGGGTCGCGTAGGACGGGCGGAGATCACGGAAGGCAATTTGGTCGAGAGCGGCGCGGCGCAGGTCAAGCCCCTGACGACTCTGGTTTCGCTCGATCCGATCTATGTTTACTTCGATGTCGACGAGCAGACCTACCTTAAATATGCGCGCGTGACGCAAGCCCACGAGGCGAGTTCGCACGATCTGCGCAGCGCAGCACAGTTAGGCCTGGCGGACGAAGACGGATTTCCTCACGCCGGCCAGGTGAGCTTTGTGGACAATCAAGTCAGCTCTTCGACAGGGACGATTCGTTTGCGAGCCACTTTCGCGAACAAGAATTTGGCTCTTACGCCGGGGCTTTTTGCGAGGATTCGATTACAGGGAGGCGGGGTGCACGGTGGCTGCCTGGCAAAAGACGAGGCTGTCATTACGGACTTGAATCAAAAGTACGTTTTCGTGCTCGGAAAAAACAACACGCTCGCCTATCGCCCCGTGAAACTGGGCCCGATGGCGGAGGGATTGCGTGTCGTGCGTGATGGCTTGCACCAGGGCGACGTCATTGTCGTGAACGGCCTGCAACGCGTGCGTCCGGGAGACGCTGTCACACCCAAGAAGATTTCCATGGCGAGCCAACCTAACTCATTGGGTGAGACATCCGCGCAATCCGCTCTTGCGGGTCGCGAAGAGAAGTTGCGCGAGCCGAAAGCGCGGGAATAGGCCGGGACCGCCATGAATATCTCTAATTTCTTCATCAAGCGCCCCATTTTTGCCGCCGTAATTTCCATCATCATTTTTGTTATCGGAGCGCTTGCCTATTTTCGCCTTCCATTGAGCGAGTACCCGGAAGTTGTACCGCCTACTGTCGTCGTACGTACGAGCTACCCGGGCGCAAATCCCACTGTCATTGCGGACACCGTGGCCTCGCCCCTCGAACAACAGATCAATGGCGTCGAAGGCATGCTCTACATGTTTTCGCAAGCTACGGCCGACGGCGTGATGACTCTGACGATCACGTTCGGACTGGGCACGGACCTGGACAAAGCACAAGTGCAGGTGCAGAACCGGGTATCGCAGGCGCTGCCGCGATTGCCGCAGGAAGTCCAGCGCCTTGGCGTAACGACGGAAAAAACCTCACCGGATTTGCTGATGGTTGTGCACCTGGAGTCTCCGGACAACCGTTACGACATGTTGTATCTGGCGAATCTGGCCATTCTCCAAGTGAAGGACGAATTGGGGCGGCTCCCTGGCGTCGGCAACGTACAGGTCTTCGGCGCGGGCGATTTCAGCATGCGCGTATGGCTCAACCCAAACAAATTAGCCTCGCATAACTTGACGGCAACGGACGTGGTCCAGGCGATTCGCGAGCAAAACGTCCAAGTCGCGGCGGGGGTGCTTGGTGCGCCGCCGACGAATACAGGAAGCACAGCGTTTCAATTGCTTGTAAACACCCAAGGGCGTCTCACGACGGAGGAAGAATTCGGCAACATCATCGTGCGCGCGGCCAAGAATGGCCAGATTACGCGCATCCGCGATCTGGGCCGTGTCGAACTGGGTTCCAGCACGTATGCACTCCGAAGTCTGCTGGACAACAAGCCGGCTGCAGCTCTTCCCATTTCGCAGCGGCCCGGTTCGAACGCACTCCAAACTTCGCAACAGGTGCGCGACACGATGGAACGTCTCAAGAAATCATTTCCAGAAGGCGTGGACTACAAGATCGTCTATGACCCAACGGTTTTCGTGCGCGAATCGATTCAAGCGGTCGGACATACCTTTGTCGAGGCGTTGATCCTGGTGGTGATTGTGGTGTTGGTCTTTCTCCAAACGTGGCGCGCGTCCATCATTCCACTGCTGGCGCTTCCAGTGTCGCTAATTGGAACGTTTTCGATCATGCTGGCGCTGGGCTTTTCGCTTAATACGTTGTCTTTGTTTGGGCTGGTGCTGGCGATTGGAATCGTGGTGGACGATGCAATCGTCGTTGTCGAAAACGTGGAGCGAAATATCGCACTAGGACACGAACCGCATGAAGCGACGCGGCGCGCGATGGAGGAGGTTAGCGGACCGATCGTGGCAATCGCTTTGGTGTTGTGCGCGGTTTTTGTTCCCACTGCGTTCATCGTGGGACTTTCGGGAGAGTTCTATAAACAGTTCGCGCTGACCATCGCCATTTCCACAGTGATTTCAGCGTTTAACTCGCTCACGCTGAGCCCGGCTCTGGCTGCGTTGCTCTTGAAACCTCACGGGGCGAAAAAGGATCGCCTTACACGGGCGATTGATTTCGTGCTCGGCTGGTTTTTCAAGCTGTTTAACCGGTTTTTTGGCCGCGCATCGGGCGGCTATGGAAAGCTCGTAACGCACACACTGCGCTCTAGTGTGATTGCGGTTGTGGTCTACGCCGGTTTGGTTGGGCTTACGATTCTCGGCTTCTCGCGCGTGCCCGCGGGATTTGTTCCCACGCAGGATAAGGGATATCTCGTCTCGTTCGCGCAGTTGCCGAATGGCGCGACGCTCGATCGCACCGAAGATGTGATTCGCAGGATGTCCGACATTGCGTTGAAGCATCCGGGAGTGCAGAACGCCGTCGCATTTCCTGGCTTATCGATCAACGGTTTTACCAACAGTCCGAATTCGGGAATCGTGTTCGCTACATTGAAACCTTCGGAGGAGCGAAAGTCTCCTGAGCTTTCCGCGAATGCCATCGCAGCGGATCTAAACAAACAATACGGGTCCATCGAAGAAGCATTTATCGCAATTTTCCCCCCGCCGCCTGTTCAAGGATTGGGCACGGTGGCCGGGTTCAAACTCTACATTGAAGATCGTTCTGGCATGGGCTTGGAATCACTCTTCAAGGAGACGACTTCGACCCTGCAGAAAGGTAACCAGACGCCGGGGCTGGCCGGAGTGTTTTCCAGCTTCGACATCAACGTGCCGCAAATCGATTCGCATGTGGATCGCGAAAAAGCAAAGACCTACGGAATTCCCCTCGGCGACGTGTTTGACACCATGCAGGTTTACCTAGGTTCGCTTTACGTCAACGACTTCAACCGTTTTGGGAGAACGTATCAGGTGAATGTGCAGGCGGAGTCGCCGTACCGGCTGCAGCCGGAAGATATCAGTCACCTTAGGACAAGAAACCTAGCCGGAGAGATGATTCCGTTGGGATCAGTGGTCACCGTTAAGCCGATTTATGGACCGGACCGCGTCATGCATTACAACGGATTTCCAGCGGCGGAAATTAATGGAGCGGCTGCGCCGGGATTCAGCACGGGCCAATCGGAGGGTGCGATCGCCAAGGTGCTTAACGATCAATTGCCAAACGGAATGAAATACGAGTGGACGGAGCTCACCTACCAGAAGATTCTTGCCGGCAACACGATGGTTTACATTTTTCCACTTTCTGTTTTCCTCGTGTACCTGGTGCTTGCCGCTCAATACGAAAGCTGGTCGTTACCGCTTGTAATCATCCTGATTGTTCCGATGACCTTGTTTTCCGCCATCGCCGGAGTCTGGCTGCTGAATGGCGACAATAACGTCTTCACGCAGATCAGTTTGATCGTTCTCGTCGGTCTGGCCTGCAAGAACGCCATTCTTATCGTGGAGTTTGCGAGAGAAAAGCAATTGCAGGAAGGCATGAACCGGGTTGACGCGGTGTTGGAAGCGTGCCGGTTGCGTTTGCGGCCGATCTTAATGACTTCTCTCGCCTTCACGATGGGCGTCATTCCTCTGGTGCTGTCTACCGGAGCTGGGTCAGAAATGCGCCGCGCCATTGGGGTTGCCGTATTTTTCGGGATGCTTGGCGTCACCGCGTTTGGCTTGGTGCTGACGCCGGTCTTCTACGTAGTCGTTCAGCGATTCGTGGAAGGGCGCGAGACCAAGAAATCTGCTACTAGCGCAGGACTCTCGCCCAGTGCTTCGGTGGAGGCGTAGAAACATGTCCATGCGCCTCTTGAAAATCCCTGTGTTCTTCGCCGCCGTACTCGGCGTTAACGGATGCGCGGTCGGCCCGCACTACAAGGCACCACAGCCTGCGGCGGTAACCTACCACGCGGCCGATCCGCAACTTGTCACCGAAGCGCCGTTCGATCCGCGCTGGTGGAAACAATTCGAGGATCCGGTTCTCGATTCGCTGCTCCAAAAGTCGCTTGCGACGAACACCAGTATTCGCGTGGCGCGAGCGAGGCTCGCGGAATCGCGCGCCATCTTTGATGAGCGAAAGCTGGATCGCTATCCCACGGTTCCTGTCGAAGCGAGTTACAGTTACGTAAAACAACAGATACCTGGATTTCGTGACGATCCGAGCACCATTAATACGTTCCGTTCGGGTTTCGACGCCTATTGGGAGGTCGATTTATTCGGACGAGTTCGTCACGGAGTGGCTGCAGCCAGAAGCGACAATCAGGCGGTCGAAGCGGACCTGCACGATGTAGAGGTTAGCGTGGTGGCCGAACTGGCGCGCAACTATTTTGAGTTGCGCGGAGCGCAATGGCGCCTTGCGGTGGCAGAACGCAGCTTGAAGAATCAACGAGACACACTGCGATTGACGCAGCTCCGCCGCGATGCTGGAGTGGGCGAAGAACAAGACGTGGCGAGCGCGGCCGCACGCGTCGCGGCTACGGACGCAACCATACCGCTGCTGGAACTTGAAACGAAACGGGCGGAATACCGGCTTGCGGTGCTCACGGGAACACGACCAGGCGAGCTTTCTGCGGATCTTTCTCCGCGGAACTACGCTCCGATCGATAAGGCCTTGCCCATTGGGAACGCCTCTGATTTACTGAGGCGCCGGCCGGATGTACGAGCGGCGGAACGGCGTCTTTCTGCGGCTACCGAACGTCAGGGAGTTGCGGTTGCTCAACTATTCCCGCAGGTGAGCGTCTCTGCCTTTGTTGGATTCCTGGCGGGGCGCGGCAGTCTCTTTTTCACAACGCGATCCTTTGCGTCAACGGCGTCGCCCGGTGTGACCTGGTCGGCCTTCGATCTAGGCCGTGCGCGAGCGCGTGTGCGCGCTTCGAACGCATTCACGGACGAAGCCCTCGCTTCCTACGATGAAACCGTGCTGCGCGCTCTTGAAGAAACGGAAAATTCCTTCTCCAATTACCACGCGCAACAAGAACGACTCGTAAAGCTCAACACGCAGGCGCAAGAGAGCAAACGGGCAGCCGACATTGCGAGGCTACGCTACCGCGAGGGCGTAATCGACTTCTTGTCACTGTTGGATGCGGAGCGGACTCAGCTTCAGGCGGAGGACGCGGTCGCCGAGAGCGAGCGAGACGTTTATGTGGCGGTGATTGCCCTCTATAAGGCGCTTGGAGGCGTACCAAGCTGACATACCCTTGTGCTTGAGTGGCTCGTGACATTTCTGTGACAAACATGCTGTGAAGGCTGCAGAATTCGCCTTTTTGATCAATCTGCTTTCGGCTCGCAAAGCGAAGGGTCGGGCACTTGTCCGCGACCTACAAATCCAAGCCCTTAAATAGCAATCGGCCGATGTGTTCGTTCCGCCAAGATAATTTGCAAAACCACGATGTCGGACTCACTTGCACTTAGCAGTCGATGTAGCGTGATTTTCCTTGCTGTATTAGAATGAAAACAAATACGTTGTGCGGATCCCCGGTAGCTCAATGGTAGAGCATTCGGCTGTTAACCGAGAGGCTGTAGGTTCGAATCCTACCCGGGGAGCCAAAGTTCTTTGCCATCAACCAATTAGCGCCTCTGCTAGAGCATTCGGTCGCGAACCGAATGCTTGGGCATGTGAAGTGAAATCGGCCGTGCGGAAGTTGTTGAGCCGAGAGCTCTTGTCGGTAATCTGTCCAAAGTCCAAAGTCAACAAGCCCTGTCATAAAAATGTAGTAGCCCCTTTCGGATTCCGCAGCTGCGAAATCGTTGGTACTTTTTGACTAGGTCTCCCAAGCTGAACTCTATTCTGGCTAAGAGCACCAACGGCTTCGTGTCCGGGAGCTGGCCGGCAATCATTGACGTTTTGCCAAAACAGGTACTCTGAATAGATAGTGGCCAGACCGGCCTCGAATTGAGTGGCGGGCTAAAAGCGGCTTTGCCCACACAGAGCCTGCTTCACAACAGATGCCGGATCGAGGAAGAGAAAATATGTCTTCTGAGACGATTCATGAATAAAAGCTAGAGCATTTGGAAGAGCTGGAGAAACTGCGCAGAAAATTGCTTGCCTGCAGAATAGAAGCAGGAACACCGGGGACTGCAGCTGAAGTTTGCGATTTGTCAAGTTTGCTCGTTTCTTTCGAGCGAGAGTTATGCGAGGAGACCAGAGAAGAGCCTGAGGCTGGGCGAGATAAGAAATCTCATGAGTGATTTTAGAAAAGGTCTAGAAATCATTGCATGGATTCTCGAGGGAAAGGCTATGGTTTCGGCATGACGAGTGATCAGAGGATCTTGTTTTCGAATATTGTCGAGAGTTTTGCCCAAGGAATTATGACTGTTGAGGCCCTGAATCATATCCAATTCGGCGGTCTCGTTTAGCGGCGAGCAGCACAGAAGTGCGTCGTGTGAAGGGTAGTCTGCCCTATATTACAAGCCTTTCAGATCAGCTCAGGTG
>JBARRT010000147.1:0-9461 GCA_049644365.1 Candidatus Acidiferrum sp.
GTCCGGTACTTCGAAAGACAGCCTGGCAAGCGAGATGAGTGACTCGGGTTGCGGGGCAAGTCTCTGTTCTCCGCCGGTTGCCAGGCGTTCGGCCAGATGCACAAGTCCTTCTTCAAATTCGCCGCCAAGAATCGTGGAGACTCCGAGTGTGCGAAGGTATTCCACATTCATGGGCGCGTAGAGACCGTAACAACAGAGATGCGCGCCCGAATTCAAATCGCGCAACGAAGGAATCAACTGTGCAGCCAGCCGAGTGGCAGTGTGCATCGGCAGATAGATTGCGATCAGCCTGGCATCGCGAACGGCAGATTCGTCCAGCGATTGTCGCGCGAGGTCCAGAGAAACTACGTGATGACCGCGCTTCCGCAACCACGCCGCAGGGGAGGCCAAGCCAAAGGGCTGCCGACCCAGCTCGTAAGTCGATATGAGAACGATGTTCACGGCCCTACAAGTATAGCCCGCACCGCACCTGGATTCGATTTCGGTTATGATGGAGGGCTGCCTACCATAGCGAAAGGACCGTAAGAATGGCCATTAACGCGGGCAATTCTTTCCGCACACGCGACAAGCTCAACGTCGGCGCCCAGACCTTCGACATTCACCGGCTCGAGTTTCTCGAAAAACAGGGTGTCAGCGATCTGGCAAAGCTCCCGTTTTCGCTGCGAATTCTTCTGGAAAATCTTTTGCGATGCGAAGATGGCCGTTTCGTTCACGCCGAGGACATTCGCGCGCTGGCTGGCTGGCGCCCCGGCGCTCTGGAGAAAGAAATCGCCTTCATGCCCGCCCGCGTGCTGCTGCAGGACTTCACGGGCGTGCCTGCGGTCGTCGATCTCGCCACGATGCGGGAAGCGTTCGCGCGTATGGGGGGGAATCCCAAGCGGATCAATCCGCTCTTCCCTGCCGAACTGGTCATCGATCATTCCGTGCAAGTGGACAGCTTCGGCAACGGAAACTCCTTTGGCTTGAATGCCGAATTAGAATTTAAGCGCAACGTCGAGCGCTACGCCTTCCTTCGCTGGGGCCAGAAGGCGTTCAACAATTTCAAGGTGGTTCCGCCAGACACGGGGATCTGCCATCAAGTTAACTTGGAATATCTTGCGCGGGTTGTCTGCGCGATGCCCTCCGGTAGCAGGATGGAGGCTTATCCGGATTCCGTGGTGGGAACGGATTCGCACACCACCATGATCAACGCGCTCGGCGTTTTCGGTTGGGGCGTTGGCGGAATTGAAGCGGAAGCGGCGATGCTCGGGCAGCCGTCTTCGATGCTCATTCCCGAAGTTGTCGGCTTCCGCCTTCATGGGCGTCTTCGCGAAGGCGCTACGGCAACGGACCTTGTTCTGACGGTCACGGAGATGTTGCGGAAAAAGGGCGTCGTCGGCAAATTCGTTGAATTTTATGGCTCGGGCCTGTCCAGTTTGAGCGTCCCGGATCGCGCCACCATCGCCAACATGTCGCCCGAATACGGCGCCACGATGGGCTTCTTCCCCGTGGACGCGGAAACGCTGGCGTATCTGCACTTCACCGGAAGATCGCAAGAACATATTGCTCTTGTCGAAGCCTACTGCAAGGAGCAGATGCTTTTCCGCACGGACGCAACTGCGGCGCCACTCTTCAACGACACATTGGAATTGGACCTCGGCTCCGTGGAGCCTACTGTCGCCGGACCGAAGCGGCCGCAGGACCGCGTGGCGCTGCGGCAGGCGAAAGCTTCCTTTGCGAAAGTCATGGAAGGCGCGCCGGTCAAGAACATCGCCGTTCGAAACAATGGTGACTCGTTCAATCTCTCGAGCGGCTCGGTGGTCATTGCGGCGATCACCAGTTGCACCAATACATCGAATCCTTCGCTCATGTTGGGCGCGGGGCTGCTGGCGAAGAAAGCGGTGGAGCGCGGCCTGCACGTGAAACCGTGGGTCAAGACGAGCCTGGCGCCGGGCTCGAAAGTGGTGACCAACTACCTGGCGGCAGCAGGACTGACGCCGTATCTTGAGAAGTTGAATTTCCACCTGGTCGGATATGGTTGTACGACTTGCATTGGCAACAGTGGTCCGCTCTCGGAGCCGATCGGTGCGGCCATCAAGGATAACAATCTGATCGCCGTGGCGGTGCTGAGCGGCAATCGCAATTTTGAAGGCCGCATTCACCCGCTGGTTCGCGCGAACTATCTGGCTTCACCGCCGCTCGTGGTTGCTTACGCGCTCGCGGGCCGCATGGACGTGGACCTCACGACCGAGCCGCTTGGAAACGACACCGCGGGCAAACCAGTTTTCCTCAAAGATGTCTGGCCGTCTCCGCAGGAAATCGAAGCGACCGTTCGGGCGGCAGTCACCACCGCGCAATACAGCAAAGAGTACGCCGAAGTGTACGAAGGCGACGCGCGCTGGAAGTCCATGCCGATTCCGGAAGGCGACATCTACAAGTGGGACCAGAAATCGACGTACATCAAAATGCCGCCGTACTTCGAAAACATGCCGAAGACGCCTCCAGCGCTTGCGGATATTCACGGCGCACGCGTGCTCGCCATTCTCGGCGACAGCGTGACTACGGATCACATTTCTCCTGCGGGCTCGATCCCCGTGGACTCCCCGGCCGGGAAATATCTGATTGCCAGCGGAGTGAAGCCGCATGAATTCAATTCTTACGGCGCGCGCCGCGGCAATCATGAAGTCATGATGCGCGGCACCTTTGCGAATATTCGGCTGCGCAACCAGCTTGCTCCCGGCACGGAAGGCGGTTGGACGCTCTATCTGCCCGGAAGCGAGAAGATTTCCATCTACGACGCCGCCGTGAGGTACCGTGAAGCCGGCGTGCCGCTGGTGGTTCTCGCCGGCAAGGAATACGGCTCCGGCTCTTCGCGCGACTGGGCCGCGAAGGGCACGCGCTTGCTCGGCGTGCGCGCGGTGATTGCGGAAAGCTATGAGCGCATTCATCGCAGCAACCTCCTCGGCATGGGCGTCCTTCCGCTCGAATTCAAAAATGGCGAGAATCGCGAAACGCTGGGGCTGACGGGCCACGAAGTTTTCGAAATCGAAGGCGTCTCGGACCTCGCGCCCAAGAAGCCAATCACCGTCCATGCAAAGGCGGACGACGGCAAACTCAAGACTTTCTCCGTCATCGCGCGCGTGGATACACCTGAAGAAGTCTCCTACTACCATCACGGCGGCATCCTGCAATACGTTTTGCGGCAAATGCTGTAGCAAGCCTGCAGCTCATATCCTGCAATTTTCGGCTGTTCTCTTTCCGTAGCGTATCGGCCGGGGTATGATGCGCAGGCGCTATCTGAAAAAATTCGTGTAAGTAAGGCTTGCATGCCGCGCACGCGAAAGGACAGCCATGCGTAAGCAAATCTTCTGTCTTGTCGTCCTTCCGCTCTTCTTTGCCGCCAACGCTCCGGCGCAACAAACGCCACCCGCAGCACAAGTTACTGTAATTCGGGCCGGCAAGCTCATTGACGTGGAAACGGGCCGCGTGCAAACGAACCAAATGATCCTGGTGCGTGGCGGCAAGATTGAAGCGGTCGACGAAAATTTGCCTGTTCCCGCAGGTGCGGCGGTGATCGATCTCTCGAAGATGACCGTGCTCCCCGGCCTGATCGATTGCCACACGCATCTTGCTGACCTTAGCGAAGGCGAGCCCCTCCTCGTTCTGCAAAAGTCGGCAGTCGAAATCGGCTACGCTGCCATCCCAAACGCCCGCGTCACACTGCTAGGCGGCTTCACGACCGTGCGCGACGTCGGCGTCTATCGCGCGTTAAACGATGTCGCCATGCGTGACGCCATTGCCCGCGGATACATCATCGGCCCACGCATGTTTGTCGCCGGCGCCTACATTACGATCAGTGGAGGCGCCGGGGCGATGACCGGGCTGGCGCGGGATATTCAGCTCCCTCCGGATCTTCGCTATGGGGAAGCCAACAGCCCTTGGGAAGTCCGGCAAAAAATCCGTGAGCTCGCACACCGCGGCGCCGACCACATCAAGATTCTTTCCACCGGTGCCGTGCTCACTCACGGGAGCAACCCCAAGTCGCTTGAATTCACTCCCGAAGAACTCCATGCCGCGGTCGATGAAGCAAACAACTTCGGCCTTCGCGTCGAGGCCCACGCACACGCCGCGGAAGGCATCAAGAACGCCATCCGCGCCGGAGTCGCTTCCATCGAGCACGCCACGCTCATCGACGACGAAGGCATCGCGCTGGCCAAGGAACACGGCACCTATCTCGATATGGATATCTACGATGAGGAATGTATTCAGGACGCTGGCAAGGCACACAAAACGCCCGCGGATTTTCTCGAGCACGACCGCGGCCTGGGAGCGATTCAACGCAGCAACTTCACGAAGGCCGTCCGTGCGGGCGTCAAAATGTCCTTCGGCACGGACGCAGGCGTCTGCCCTCACGGCATCAACGCCCGCCAGTTTGCGTTCATGGTCAAATACGGCATGACGCCGATGCAGGCCATCCAGTCCGCCACCAGCAACGCCGCCGATTTGCTCGGCAAATCGGATGTACTCGGTTCCTTGAAGCCCGGAAAATATGCGGACATCATCGCCGTTTCCGGTAATCCGCTCGAGGACGTCCGGCTGCTGGAAAACGTAAAATTTGTAATGAAAGAAGGAAAAATCTACAAGCAGGAACCGTAAGAAGAATTTCGATTATTTCAGAGGGGAGAGTCGATGAGGATTCGGACCTTGCTGTTTGCCGCATTGGTGGTTTCATTGTTTGTTCGGCCGGTCAAAGCACAACTGAATTCAACTTCGCAAAGTGTGGCGATCAAAGCGGGCAAGTTGCTCGACCCCGAAACGGGAAAAACCACCGCCAATCAAATCATTTTGGTGGAAGGAAACAGGATCAAGGAAATCGGCGGTAACGTTGCTATCCCCGCGGAAGCGAAGATCATTGATCTTTCGAAGGCCACCGTGCTCCCCGGTCTCTTCGATGCCCATACGCATTTGTGTATGACGGTGATCCCCAAACGCGATCATGGAAACTATTACTTCACAACGCTGCTGGATTCCACCGGCTATCGTGCGATTGAGGGCGTGGCGAACGGCATGGCCATGCTGCAATCGGGTTTTACGACGGTTCGCGACATCGGCAACGCGGGAAATTATGCGGACACGGACCTGCGTCGCGCGATTGAAGCGGGCTGGGTGCAAGGACCGACGATCGTCAACGCCGGAATCATCATCGCGCCCTACGGCGGGCAGTTCCATCTGCAGCCGGAGAAGAAGGACCTCGCAACGCCGGAATATCTCTTCGCGGACACGCGCGACGAGATGCGCAAAGCCATCCGCCAAAACATTCATTTTGGAGCGAAGGTCATCAAAATCGTGGTCGATGATCAGGACTATATCTATTCGACGGAGGATATCCGCTTCATGATTGCGGAGGCTCACGCCGCGGGCGTGAAGCTCGCGGCGCATTGCTGGACGCATTCCGGCGCGCACAACGCCGCCGAAGCTGGCGTCGATTCCATCGAACATGGATTCCGGATGACCGACGAGGACTTGCAACTCGCCAAGAAAAATAATGTGACACTTGTGGGAACGGAGTTCACGGAAAAACTGGCCGGCACGGAGGAGCACAAGATTTGGGTCGATCGCCTGAAGCGCGCCCACAAGATTGGCGTGAACATGGCCTTTGGCACGGACGTGATTGATGCTCTGCCGGGAGAAACCCGCGGGACCCTCGCCGTCGACTATATTCAGAGCTGGATGGAGGCGGGAGTCCCGGCCGCGGATACGCTGCGGGCGATGACCGTGAATGCCGCCCGGCTGCTAGGTGTGGACAAGGAACGCGGCTTTCTGAAGCCCGGAATGGCCGCAGATATCATTGCGACTCCGGAAAATCCAGTTGAAGACATCCGTACCCTGAAGAGAGTCTCCTTTGTCATGAAAGATGGCGCCGTCATCAAGCAATAACCTCTGGCCAGCGGCCTCGCCAGGCAGAAAAAGGAGGCTGGATCCTGCGATCCAGCCTCCTTTTATCATTGGATGGAAGCTTTAGTTAGAACCGGAACTTCAACCCGAGTTGGATATTTCTCGGTCCGCCCGTTCCGATGACCGGGTTTGCTGCCGCCACGTCGGGAGTCGCGGTGACCAAGCCCAAGGTCTCAGGAACCGACGGGTCAGTGTTGAACAGAACAGCCGGGTTGGCAAAGTGCGGATGATTCAACACGTTGAAGAACTCCGCTCGGAGCTGAACGCTGACGCGCTCGGTCAGTTTGGTTGTTTTCACGATGGAAAAATCCCAGTTGTCGAGCCGCGGCCCACGGAACGTGTTGCGACCCAGATTGCCGAAGCACGGTGAGGGAGAGCAAGGCTGAATAACGGTATCGAACGGAATCGGCCCATTGATGGAGAAACCCGGAATCGAACTGACGCTCTTCCCGGGAATAAGGTCCCAACGGTCGCTGAATTCACCGGTCAAGCTGAAATCGTTGCCGTTCACGATGCCGTCATCCAGATTCCAGGGTAATCCCGTTTCCGCGGTGACGATCGAGTTGAGCTGCCACCCCTCGAGGAGGTGCGCATAGCCGGACCGGCCAGGAATCTCATACGTGAGCGCAAGAGTGAATCGGTGGCGGAAGTCCGTGTCGCTGCTGGCGCGTTCGAGGCCCGGACGGGTGCTGTCCTGGGGCTGCTGGGCGCGGTTGAGCGAAACGTCGTCAATCGAGTGAGACCACGTGTACCCGGCGACAAAGTTCAGCCCCTTCCAAGCGCGCTGAGTCAGTGTGACCTGCAACCCGTGATAGATGGACGTGTAGTCATTCTCGAGAAAGTTGATGAAGCCCAGATAGGGAAAGAGAGTGTTGAATGGCCGCCCTGCCTGCTCGCAGTGGTCGCATCCTAGCACAGGGTCTTCCGCCGGCGAGTTCGGGTCCACCTGATTGATGTCGCGAACGCTGTAGAGCTTTACGCCCTTGTTGCCCACATAGGCGACTTGAAGCGACGTGGTTGGGGTCAGGGCCTGCTGCAAGTTGAAGTTCCAGGTAAAAACATAAGGGGTGCGCAGTTTGCGACTAGCACCGAGAATGTCACAAGGTGAAGCGGAGCAATCGATTACCGAACTGAACACTGGCCCAGCGACCGACCAATTCAGCTGGTCCCCGCCAAAGTTCGTCGCCCCCGCGATGATGTTGCCGGTCGCACCCGGTATGCCTGTTGCCGGTGCGGTCGGAATCACGTTCAAACCCGCGGTGGAGGCATTGTTCACGCCGTTCTGACCGAGAAAGATCGAGAGGTGAGGGATTTCATAGCTCATTCCGCCGCCCACACGAAAGATCGTTTTTCCGTGGCCCCACGGGTCCCACGAGACTCCCACCCGCGGCGCAAAGTTGTTCCTGTCGGGATTGTACGGGGAGCCAATCCCGTGGCCGACCTGAGCGATGCCCAAAGCCGCCGTTGTGCTGAAATTTCCGCTGGCGTCGAGCGGATTGAAGTTCGCCAGACGGTCATTCTCCTCGTGAATCACCCCGTTGTAGTCGTATCGCAACCCGGCATTGATGGTCACCCGGGGCGAGACGCGCCAGTCGTCCTGGGCGAAAAAGCCGAAGGAATTGATGGAGACATGCCGTTCGGAGTTCCCAACAAAGAAGCGGCCTCCTGTCCTGCCGTTTACGGCGCCGCGCGGGAGTCCAGCGAGGAAGTCCTCGAGGGGAGTGCTGTCACGACCACCCGGCAGGCAACCGCAGAGCAGGGAGAGTTGGCCACCTGCGAAACGAATTCGTCCCTTGCCGTAACGATCTCGCGTGTTGTTGGTGCTGCCGCGCCGGAACTCGCCACCGAACCGGAAGGTATGCTTCCCGCGTGTATAGGAAATATTGTCGACCCACTGGTAGGTTTGGTTGGGAATCGTCAGGAGAGGCCAGCCGTGATTGCCTCCGAGAGACGTGAATCCATCAATGGCAATTTCGGGCATTCCGAAATTGATCGGCGTAGTGACGCCGGTGTTGATTCCATACGTGGTGGCGGGATCTTTGTCGTGATCCACGGTGAGGATGGCCTGCCAGAACCGGTTGTAGCCGAAACGGAACTCGTTGACCCAGCGAGCGTTGGGGATCCAAGTGTAATTGACGCCGAAAACCTGGGCGCGAAGTTGAGATGACGACTGCCACTCTGGCCGCAGCACAGCGATGTCTCTTTCGATCTGGAGGCTGTCGCCGAAAAAGTACCGCGCAGTAATGCTGTGCCGATCATTGAAATGATGGTCGCCCTTGAGGATGAAATTGTCGTTGCGGTTCTTGTTCGGGAACCCAACGTTGAGGAAGCCTGTAGGGTCGCTGTTCGACGGGAAGAGGGGGATCAGTTTTGCGCTTAGTTGGCTCAAACCGCATGGTACCGCGCTCGATGTGCAGGCTGACTGAACGCTGGCCTGCGCAACCGGGATGCTGGATGTCGTGTTACCTCCCGCAGCGATCGTTTCCGGACTCGGGACATTTTCAGAATTTCCGACGAGAGCGCGAAGCCCTTCATAGGCTCCAAAGATAAAGGTCTTGTTCTTGACGATGGGAGCTCCGATGCTTCCGCCGAACTGGTGCTGCCGCAGTGCCTTCTTGGGGCTAGGATCCGCGTTGAAGAAATTCCGCGCGTCGAATGCATTGTTGCGCTCGAAAAGGTAGGCAGTGCCATGGATGTCGTTGGTGCCCGATCTAATTCCGAGATTGACGATCGCCCCCGGCTTGAATCCGTATTCTGCCGTGGGATTCTCCTGAGCATTGAACTCCTGGATCGCATCAATCGGAATGATGCTGCCGGGTGTTCCTTGCACGCCTTCGGCGTTGATGACTGTCGTACCGTAATACGGATCGTTGTTGTCGGTTCCGTCGAAGATAAAATTGTTGTCTTCCGGCCGGTTTCCGTTGGAGCTGATGGAGAGGAAGCCACCACCGGTGGTGCGCTGGACGCCGGGGCGCAGCACCACCAGGTTCTGGAAATCGCGGCCGTTCAGGGGGAGATCGTTGATGGATTTGTTCGCAAACGTCCCGCCAAGCGTGTCATTGGTAGTCTCCACCAGAGGAATCTGTTCCGTTACGGTGACTGTTTCCGATACGCTGCCGGGCTGCATCGTCACATCCAGCCGAATATCTTTCGCCACTTCGAGCCGGATGCCGCCGCGCTCGACTTTCTTGAACCCCGTCGCCTCAGCTACCAACTTGTAGGGGCCCGGGGGCAGGCTGGGTGCAACGTAATCGCCCGCGTCATTCGTCTCGAGCGTGCGTGTCACGCCGGTGTCTACGTTAGTGATGGTCACGCGCGCGCCTTTGACGAGCCCGCCGCTTTGGTCCGTCACCGTGCCCAGAATGCGGCCCTCCTGAGATTGTCCAGCTGCGATGCCCAAGGCACCAAATGCAGACAAAAATATCGCGATGGTTCGAAACAGTGTCATAGATCCCCCGTTCCCCAGTGAGGCACAAGGACGTGCTCACAAATAGACGCCACGTCGAAGACCCCTGGCGTCCGCGTTG
>JBARRT010000148.1:0-30033 GCA_049644365.1 Candidatus Acidiferrum sp.
ACTTTAACCCTCATCGAATCACACTCTTACAAAAAACATAGGGGGGTGGGGGGTGTTATAGTTAACCAGCCACGGGATCTGAGCCTCGGAGCCTCACACGTCGGTCGGCGAGGTTCTTTCTTTCACGGTTCACAAATCACCAACCTCAGACGGCGAATGGCCTAGTACATCGGTACTTCGCAAAATTGAACCGATTTTGTACCCAGAGTTCTATTGTTCCCTGGACCCCTCCCGGATACACTCTCTCTTCGACTAGGAGGACTTCCTTGACTGGCTCCGAACGCCGCACCACCCAGCGCTTTTCCATGCGGCTGCCTCTCACCGTTCGTTGGACTACGGGAGCGGCGGTGGGTGAGACCAGCACCGAATCCCGGGACGTCAGCTCCCGCGGTGTCTACTTCTTCCTCCAGAAAGATGTGAAGGAAGGCTCACCCGTTGAAATTCTTCTCACCCTGCCCAACGAGATCACTCTGGCAGGCCCCGTCCGCGTACGCTGCCTCGGCCGCGTGCAGCGCACGGAGTCGCGCGACGAAGGCGCCGTCGGCGTAGTTGCCGCCATCGAGCGCTACGAATTCCTGCGCGGCGACGAAGAAAAATAGAGTTTTGCCCGAGAAATGAAATTTGCAGAGAAGGGAAGTTCCTCGCTTCCCTGTGCGACACGCCGCTAAATTTTGCGGCCAAAAAATCTGCCGAATTTGTTGCTGCACTTTGAAACAATTTTTGCAGCGTTTTTGCGGGACCTTAGAGAGTTTGTTTCTGACGAGTTTCTTGCTCGCTCACTGCGGAGGCGGGCAGGATAAGCCGGGGCTGCCTTGGCCCCTCAGCGAAGCGCCCCGGCTCAGTTTTTTTCTGTTCGGGTTTTTTCTTTTCAGCTTTTCTCTTCCTGAATTTTCCACTCCTGCTTTTCACCTCCCGCTGGCGACCCTAAATTCATCGGTCGATTTTTTCCACATGCCCCCGTTACCTCTGCGCCGCCTGTACTTGCGGGCAGGCGATTTTCACCAAGCATTTAGGAGAGGATGGAACCTGCCCGGCGTCAGCCCAGTTCGTGGTTGGGGAAATTCAGATTCGTCTTGAGTTGAAATCGCGGCGTTGCGCGCGAGTAGCGCGTGCGGGAATTTACAATTGAAAGCCAAAGGGCCGGGGGAAAACGTTCGAATGGCACTGGAAATCGAAGACATGAAGACTGAAGTTTCGCGCCGAGATCATGGGGCCGAAGATATTCCGGCGGGAGAAGGCACGATCGGAATTTCGCTGATCGATCTGGCCGAGATTCTGGATCAGCACAAGATCTGGGTGGAAACGGGCGGAGAATCCGGCGCGAAAGCGGATTTGAGCGGCGTGAATCTTGCGAAAGCGGACCTCACGGGCGTCAATCTGCAGGGCGCACATCTTCACAGAACCAATTTAGTAGGCGCGGATCTTTCGATGGCGAATCTCCGCGGGGCCAGCCTGGTGCGCGCGGATATGCGCAATGCAAATTTGCTCGGGACGGAGCTGCGCGGCGCGAACTTGATGGGCGCAAACGCCTACGGCGTGGATGGGCTGTGGTTTGGCCGACTGGGCGGGACCAATCTTTTCGACGCAGTGCTTCCGGAATCGATTTCGGCAGTGGACAGTTCGAAAGCGATCGGGGATGCAACGAAAGTGGCGCGCCTGTTTTATTTTCTGACGGTGGGTGCGAGCCTGATCAGTTGCCTGCTGATTGCATTCACAACCGATGTGCGGCTGCTGCTGAACTCGTCGGCGCTGCCCATTGCGCGCCTGGGCAATCTGCTTCCGATGACGGGACTGTATCTCGGCGGGCCGCTGGTGCTGCTGGCGCTCTCGCTGCGTTTCCACTTTTTGCTCTTGCGGTTGTGGGGAAGCATGGCCGCGTTGCCGGCAGTTTTTCCGGATGGACAAACGCTGGAACGCGACGGGCCTTGGTACTTGATGGGACTGGTGCGGCGGCATTTCCGGTGGCAGGGCGATACCAGATCTCCGATGACGGCGTTCGAAACGGTGCTGTCCACGGTTCTGGCCTATTGGATAGTGCCGGTAACTTTGTTTTTTTTCTGGGTGCGCTACCTGGCAAGGCAGGATTTCCGCGGGACACTGCTGCACGTATTTTTGATCACGGCTTCGGTGGCGTCGGCGACAAGCTTGCCGTTTGTGGTGTCGCGGGTGCTGCGGCCAGGGGATTTGCGGCTACCAAAATCGAAGAATGTTCTTCGCCTGGTTCTGCGGACCCTACGGGCGTCTCTTGCCGTGGGCTGCCTTCTGTTTCTCTTTTCGATCGGCGTAAATCGTGGATTGCCCTATGACCGAAGCACAGGCCAGAGCGACTCTCCCGCGGATGTACGGCGTTGGGCATCGATGGTTTTTCAGTCCATCGGTTACCGGCCCTATTCGGATTTGACCGAGGCGACGCTTTCGTCGCCACCTCCGCGCGGCGCGGCCTGGACGGAAGAGACCGTGGAGAAAATCTCCGGGGCGCGGTTGAACCAAATGAATTTACGATTTGCCCGCGGATACAAAGCATTTCTCATCAATGCGAAGTTGTGGCGCGCGAACCTGGAAGGCGCGTATTTCTCCGAGGCGGATCTACGCGGGGCGAATCTTCGTGAAACACTGCTGCGCTCTGCGGTGCTGGACAGGGCGCAGGTGGGGCACGCGGTGCTGGTGTCCGCGAACGCGACGGGCGCAAACTTTTCGGGGGCGGATCTGCGCGATGCGGACTTGTCTTACGGAACGTTTGAGAATGCGGTGCTTTCGAACGTGAAGGCTTCCCGGGCGTCGCTATACGCCGTGAACTTACGGAACGCACAGCTCTTGCGGACGGATCTTTCGCGGACAGACATGCGCGACACGAAGCTGGAGAGGGCGGTGCTCTCGTTTGCCAATCTCGAGCAGGCGGATTTATCTTCCGCAAAGCTATTCGAAGCGAACCTGACGGGGGCGCAGCTCAAAGGGACAATCCTGCTGGATGCGGACCTGACGAAGGCGGACTTGCGGGGAGCGTATCTGGCCGGTGCGATCTTGCGCGGAGTGGTGCTAGATGGAGCGAACCTGGCGGGTGCGGACTTGCGGGGCGCTTCAGGGATCACGGCGCAGCAGGTTTGTTCCGCTTCGCACGGGCGCGCGGCGTTGATGGATGCGGACCTGGCGGCAGAAGTCCTACTCCGCTGCGCATCTTCTCAGTAGGGCAAAATCACAAATGACGAATGCCTAGTGGAGCTTCGCGTATTCGGATTTGGCTTGAATGAGGACGGGAACGTCGGGGTCGGCGTCTTTCCAGGCGGCTAAGAAATCCTGATAGGCGGTGCGGGCCCTTCCGGTGTCACCTTGTAGGTCACGGGCACGCGCCAAATTCAGTTGTGCCAGCGGGATGAGTTCGCTCATGGGATAGAATCCACGGTGGTCTAGGATTTTTTGGAATTCGGCGGCTGCTTTCTCGCCTTCTTTCATGCGTAGATAGGCAAGCCCGCGGACGTAGAGCACCCAGTAGGCTGGGGTGCCGACGCCGCTGCCCATTTCGAAGGGGCGACTTACTTCAAGGGCCGCCACTGCATCGGCAGGTTCGCCACGCTGAACGCTCACGATGGCTTTCAGGAGTGGCGCACGGACTGAGTGGATGAGAGTGTCTTGCGGATGCAGTTTCTCCTCGTCTGCATATATTTTCTCCGCAGCGGCAATGTCACCACATTGAGCCATTGCGAAAGCAACCGCCCCGCGGCCGAATCCGGCAGGTAGCTCGCCAAAAGCCGCGGAATATTCGGGACGGGAAGCCGAGCAATTACCATAGTTGGCATCCCTTATCGCCATTCCAGCCTTCATGAATGCCGCATCCTCCTTCGAGCCATTGCGAAGGGCCGAGGCCTGGGCCTGCTTATAGGCGGAGCGAGCCAGAGCAACCTTACCGAGTGCAAAATGGGCTTCCGCCATCGTCGAAAGCAAAAATGGTTCCCATTCGGAACCTGAGACTGCCGTGACCTCCTTCTGCATGCCAGCTTGATCTCCACGCAAGAATGCCAAGACAAAGAGTGAACGATGCGTTCCGGAGGAATCCGATTTGTTAGCGGCCGCCGCTTCGGCCATTGCGCGAGCCTCCGCAAGGCGATTCAAGCAGATGTAGGTGGAGGCCGCATGTTCGTAGGCGTAGCTGTCTTTCGGATCAATGCGGATAGCCTCGGTGGCGGCTGCAATGGTCTTTTCAAACTGGCCGAGAGGATTGTAAGTGAACACAAGATTGTCGAGCGGAGTAGTATCCCGTGGATAAGTGCGATGCCATTGTTCATAGACCGATAAGGACTTTTCGAGTTCACCGGTCACGGTGTCATAGAAATGAGCGGAAATGTAAAACCTCTCGGGCTCGGTGGCCCGCTCCTTGAGAGCGAAAGCCTTTCTGAGATTCTCTTCCCCGAGTTTTTCCTGGGAGGTGTTGCTGTAGCAAATGCCGAGCGTGGCAAACGCGAGAGCAAAATTCGGATCGAGTTCGGTGGCGCGTTTGAGATAGGGAATGGCCGCGAAATCCTTGGTCTTGAGGTGCTCAGCGTTTCCGAGGCTGAACTCTTTGAGCGCTTCAAGGGAGGAGGTGGTGGCCTGCTCGAGAGGAGTGGCGAACTGCTGAACGGAAGACAAAGATTCGCCAAGTTTTTGGCGCAGGCTGGAGGCGACTTTGTCCAGGGACTTGAGTACCTGTTCTTTGCTTTCCGCCTCAGTCTGCTCGCTCGCCAAGGTATCGCCCGTCTGAGCATTCACGGCGCCGAGCGTTATTACGTAATGGGAGCCGAGGTTGGCAATCGAGCCGGTCAATGTGGCTTTGATGCCTTCCCGCTGACAGATTTCGCGGGCCACTTCATTGGTGATGCGCTCCTCCGCGGGGCGTCCCATCAAACGGAGTGTGGCCTGGATGCGCGATTGAGGAACAATGCTGAGGAACGGCGATTGTTCGAGTTGCACGGCGAGGGCTTGCTTCAGAGTGCCATCGAAGACGGAATCACCCGTGGTGTTGACGAAATCGCTGAGCAAGACGGAATCCTTTTCCGTGAGGGCGCGAGCGCGACGGGTGGAGAGGAATCCGCCGAGCACAATAGCGGCGATGATGGCGGGAAGAGCCAGCCAGAGCCACGGCTTTCGTTTCACGGCCTGCAGGACGGCGGTGGAAGCGCTGATGGACGACGCAGTCTGCACAGGAGTCGCCGCGCTGGGGGCTGTGACGGCAGGTACGGCCACGGACCGGCCGGAAGTATGGTGTTCTGCCGGTTCCACTCGGGAGATGGAGCTCGCGCTAGAGTCCATCTCGCGTTTCAGGCGCTTCAGATCGGTGCGCAATTCGGAAGCGACCTGGTAACGCAGGCTGCGATCTTTTTCCAGAGTTTTGCTGATAATCTCCGCCAACTTCTCCGGAAGATCGGGATTCAGGCGGATCGGAGACATTGCGGGGCGATTCATGATGGCTTCAAAAACGACGGCGGAAGTATCGCCACGGAAGGGCAATGTGCCAGTTGCCATTTCGTACAGCACGACGCCGAAAGAGAACAAGTCTGTGCGGGGGTCGAGATCTTTGCCGCGCACTTGCTCCGGAGACATATAGGCGACGGTGCCGAGGGCAGTACCAGGGCTGGTGAGCTGATTCGAATCGACGGCGAGAGTGGCCATGGCGTCGGTTTTCTCACCGGATTTATTTTTGGTAGCGACTTTAGCGAGGCCGAAGTCGAGGATTTTGGCATGGCCGCGTTTGGTAACAAAGATATTCGCGGGCTTGATGTCGCGATGGACGATATTCTCGGAGTGGGCGGCATCCAGGGCATCAGCGACTTCAATGGCGACATCGAGCAAGCGATCAGTTTCCATCGGCTTGCCCATAATGGCGTGCTTGAGCGTTGCGCCGTCGAGAAACTCCATGGCGATGAAGCGCACGCCGTCGTGCTCGCTGATTTCGTAGATGGTGCAAATATTTGAGTGATTCAAAGCCGATGCGGCGCGAGCTTCGCGACGGAAACGCTCGAGCGCCTGGGGATCGCTCATCAGGTCATCAGGAAGGAATTTTAGGGCGACGAAGCGGCCCAGCTCGGTGTCTTCGGCTTTGTAAACGACTCCCATACCACCACCGCCGAGCTTCTCCAGGATGCGGTAGTGGGAAACCGTCTTGCCAACAAGTGATTGCGAGTCTGCCATTGGGGATGTGAACCGATCTAGTGGCGGCTATTGTCGCATATCTTGTGACTACTGCCAGAGCGAAGTCAGCGAGTGGGAATGGCAGGCGAAACGCACGAGGCACTCTAGGTGTCTTCGCCGAACATTTTGATATCGGCGGGGCCTTCCTTGAGAGGGCCGACATGGCGGCCCTGGACGAGGACGCGAATCTGCTCGACGATATCGGGATTGGCGAGAGTGGTGATGTCGCCGGTGTCCATAGTGTTGGAAATGGCGGCGAGAACGCGGCGCATGATTTTTCCGGAGCGCGTCTTGGGCATGTCCGGAACGATGTGGATCATTTTCGGGCGGGCGATTTTGCCGATCATGGTTTCGATGGTTGCGATGACTTTATCCTCGACTGCTTTTTTGGGAAGAATGCCGGGTTTGAGCGAGATGTACACCTCCGGGACGCGGCCCTTCACTTCGTCAACGACGGGGACAACGGCTGCTTCGGCGACTTCGGAGCAGGTGAGGCAAGCGGATTCGATTTCCTTGGTGCCGAGGCGGTGGCCGGCGACGTTGATGACGTCATCGACGCGGCCGAGGATGCGATAGTAGCCGTCCGCGGAAACCATGGCGCCATCGCCCGCGAAGTACGGCCAGTCCTGCCACTTCTTGCTCTTCGGGCTCTTGCAGTATTTTGAGTAATACTGTTTGACGAAGCGCTCCGGCTCTCCCCAGATGGTTTGCATGATGCCTGGCCAGGGATTGCGGATGCAGAGGTTGCCTGCGGCGTCTTCGCCAGGTTTGATTTCTCTCCGTGTTTCGTCCCAGATCGCCGGATAAATGCCGAGTGCGGCAGGGCCGGCGCTGCCGGGCTTCATCAGATCGAGCGCAGGTTTTGTGGTGATGAGGAAGCCGCCGGTTTCGGTCTGCCACCAGGTGTCCACGATGACGGCTTCGCCCTTGCCAACAATTTCGTGATACCACTTCCAAACTTCCGGTTCGATAGGCTCGCCGACGGTAGTCATGTGCTTGAAGTGGTAGTTGTACTTTTTCGGTTCGTCCGCACCGGCTTTACGGAGCATTCGAATCGCGGTGGGTGAAGTGTGGAAGATGTTGACATCGAGGCGCTCGGCGATGCGCCAGGGGCGGCCGGCGTCGGGGAATTGCGGGACGCCTTCGTAGAGCACGCTGGTCGCGGCAAGAGCGAGCGGGCCGTAGACGATGTAGGAATGGCCGGTGATCCAGCCGATGTCCGCCATGCACCAGTAGACGTCTTCGGGATGAATGTCTTGATAATACTTGGCGGTGCCGGTGACGTAAGCGAGATAGCCGCCGGTGCGGTGCTGGCAGCCCTTGGGCTTGCCGGTGGTACCGCTGGTGTACATGAGGAAGAGGGGTGCGTCGGCGTCTTGGGAGACAGGCTCGATGGTCTGCCCGGCAAAATCTTTCAGAACTTCATCTACGAAGAAATCGCGGCCCATGATCATCGGGGCTTCGGAAGTGTTGTGGCCCGCATAGCGGCGCCAGATCAGGACCTTGTCGATGTCCTGGCCTTCTTTTTTTGCGGTTGCGACGGCGATATCCGCGTTACCTTTGTGATCGATCTTTTTTCCGTTGCGGAAATAGCTGTCGGCGTAGATGAGGACGCGGCTGCCGGAATCAGCAGCGCGAAGGCCGCAGGCTTCGCCGCTGAAGCCGCCGAAGACGACGGAGTGGACGATGCCGAGGCGGGCGCAGGCGAGCATGGTGATGGGCAGCTCGGGAATCATGGGCATGTGGATGGTGACGCGGTCGCCGGATTTGAGCTCCGCGAAATCGCGGAGCATGGCGGCAACTTCATTGACGCGTTTGTAGAGCTCTTGATAGGTGATGACGACGGGCGGCTCGTTTTCCGGTTCGGGGACGAAGATGAGGGCGGCTTTGTTCTTGTGTTTGGCGAGGTGGCGGTCGACGCAGTTGTAGCAGGCGTTGAGCTTGCCACCGACGAACCATTTCCAGAAAGGCGGGTTGGAAGTGTCGAGGGTCTTGCGCCAGGGCTTGTCCCAATCGAGAAGGTTGGCATAGTGGTCGAAGCATTCCGGGAAATGTTTTTCGCTGAATTTCTTGACGAAGGCGGGATCCTTGAGATTTGCCTGCGCGATGAATTTCTTGGAAGGGCGAAAGTATTGTTCCTCTTTCCAGTGGACAGCAATCTGCGCTTCCGTGAGTTTGTGCTTTGACTTTGATGGCTTTGCATCTTTCTTTCCGCGAACTTTGGCCACGGCGGCAACTCCCTTTGGAAGCTCAGAATTCGGATACGACGCGACTGCGAGGGACAAAATGATGCTACCGCGCAGGCACGCGAGTCAATCGGGTAGAGAGCGCGGCCGGAACTGTGATACATAACACCATTGAACCTGCACACAGCCATTTTTCTGTTTTTCGCGGGAGCTCTCGGAGGGGCGATCAACGCCGTCGCCGGGGGCGGGAGTTTTGTCTCCTTTCCCGCGCTGCTATTTACGGGTGTGCCTGCCATTCCGGCGAACGCGACGAATACGCTGGCGCTATGGGTGGGCACGACGGCGAGCGGCGGGGCTTACCGCGAAAAATTGAACATTGGGCGGCGCGTCATGATTCCGCTGGTAATTACCAGCGTCATCGGCGGGCTTGCGGGCGCGTTCTTATTGATTAAGACGCCGGCACAGACCTTTCTGCGCGTGCTGCCCTGGCTGCTTCTTGGCGCGACGCTTCTGTTTGCGTTCGGCAAGCAGCTCAGCGGATCAATTTCCGCGGGCATAACGCACGAAGCGAGCAATAAGGCCGTGACGGTTGCCTCCATTTATGAATTGTTTGTGGCGGTCTACGGCGGCTATTTCGGCGGGGGCGTGGGGATCATGAACCTGGCGATGCTGGCGGCGCTGGGGATGACGGATATTCACGCGATGAACAAGCTGAAGGTCATGCTTGGTGGAGTGATCAATGGCGTAGCAACAATCACTTTCATCGTCGCGGGCACTATCGTTTGGCCGCAAGCGATGGTAATGACGGCGGGCTCCATTGGTGGTGGCTACTCCAGCGCGCATTTTTCCCAGAAGCTGCCGCAAGCCTGGGTGAAGGCGTTCGTTATCTTGGTTGGAACCGCCATGACTATTTATTTTTTCATCGGCGCGTATCGATGACGTTCCGGAGCTCGTGATCTGATAGCAGGGATATTCGCTTGGGTCGCGACGGCTTTTGATATAGTCCCCGCTGCCGTGCTTGCCGATGCGAGCCAACCCGAAACGCCATCCGTTCGAACGGCGCCGCTCACACGAAATCAGATTCGCGGGTTCTGGGCTTCCTGGGGAGGGTGGACGCTCGATGGCATGGATTCGTTCATCTACGCGCTGGTGCTGGTGCCTTCGCTGCGCGACCTGCTGCCGCGCTCAGGCATTGCGGCGACTAAAGGGAACATCGGCTACTACGGCGGATTGCTGTTTGCGCTTTTTCTGATTGGATGGGGACTGGCGTTCCTGTGGGGTCCGGTCGGCGACAAGTTTGGGCGCGTTCGAACACTGATGCTGACCGTGGTATGGTACTCGTTTTTCACTTTTCTCAGCGCGCTGGTGACGAATGTCTGGCAGCTTGCGGTGCTGCGGTTGCTTGCCGGAATTGGAATTGGCGGCGAATGGGCGATGGGCGGAACGTTTGTTGCGGAAGAATGGCCGGAGAACCGGCGGCGCGCCGGTGCGGGATATATGCACACGGGCTACTACGTGGGGATTTTTCTGGCGGCGCTGGCTAATTACGTCGTTGGAACGCACTTTGGCCACAACGCCTGGCGGGTGATGTTCGCCGTCGGCGGCTTGCCGGCGCTGGTGCTGGCGTGGGTGCGCCACGGAGTGACGGAACCCGAGCGATGGCGTCAGAAAGCGGGCGTCGTTCGAACGTGGGAGGTCTGGCGGCCGTTCGCGGTGCTTTTTTCAGGCGTTTGCCGACGACGGACCATTCTGAACTCGCTCTTCATGCTGGCTTCCATCAGCGGACTTTGGGCGGGAACGGTTTACGTTCCAGCGGCTGTGACCGCGCTCGCGGAAGCCGCTGGGCGCACCGGGCCGCAAGCGGCCCAGCTTGCTTCGCGCGCGACGATGCTCGTGGCGTTTGCGACGATTCTCGGATGTCTGGCGATGCCGTGGCTTGCAGAAAGGCTCGGAAGGCGCGGGGCATTGGTGTCCTATTTCACGCTGATGATCATTTTTATCGTGCTGACATTTGGCAAGATTTTCTATCTTGGCCCAACGGCGTTACCTTGGTTTTTCGTTTGCCTATTCTTTCTGGGATTGGGGGGAGCAAACTTTGCCGTCTACACGCTCTGGCTGCCAGAGCAATACCCGACGGAATGCCGCGCGAGCGCGTTTGCGTTTTGTACTTCGTTTGCGCGTTTCGGCGGAGCGGGGATCACGTTTCTCGTCGGCGCGGGCGTGCAACATTTTGGCTCGCTGGGAATTCCGGTCGCGCTGACATCCATTGCATTCGCGATCGGGCTCCTTCTCCTTCCGTTTGGAGCCGAAACGCGCGGGCAAAGCCTTCCCGCGTAAGCATATTTTTATTTCAGAAGAGTTTTTAGCGCGGTTCCGCGGATGGAAGCGTCGAGTAATTGAATAGTGTGCACAACCGGAGTCTGCGGACCGTTTCGCGATAGAGAAGCCTGCAGCTGCAGCAAGCATCCGGGATTTCCTGTCGCCACCACGTCGGCTTTCAATGGTGCGATGAGGCTAGCTTTGCGATCTCCGATGGCATTGGCAGCGTCAGGTTGGACGAGGTTGTAGATGCCTGCGGAACCGCAGCAGATGGCAGATTCAGGGATTTCCACCAGTTGGAGTTCGGGGATTTTCGAGAGCAGCGCGCGCGGCTGCGATCGCACGCCTTGTGCATGCTGCAAGTGGCATGAATCGTGAAAGGCCACGCGAAGTTTGAGCGGGTGGCGTGTCGCTCGCGGATCGAGCTCGGCGAGGACTTCACTGACGTCTTTGCATTTTGCGGAGAAACTTCGAGCGCGATCCGCATAGGCTGGGTCGTCTCGCAGCAGATAAGCATAATCCTTTACGTTCGATCCGCAGCCCGCCGAGTTGGAGACGATGGCCTCCACGTTCGAGCCTTCGAATGCGTCGATGGTTTTCTTCGCGAGTTCCAGCGCGGCTGCTTCCTCGCCGGCGTGAACCAACAGCGCTCCGCAGCAAGGTTGCGTCCGCGGCGCGAAAACCTCGCAGCCTTCCGCGGCCAGAACGCGCGCTGTCGCAGCATTCACCTGCGGAAAGAATTCGCGCTGCACACAACCCAGAAGCAAGCCAACGCGAAGGCGCTTTGTTCCGGCCGCCGGCGTAAGTTCAGCGACGTTCTCGCTTCGTCCGAGTCTTGGGAGCAGCGCCTCCAGAACCTGTAGTCTCTTCGGGAAGAGCTTCAGCAAGCCCGAGGCGCGGACGACGGCTTGCAGTCCGGATTTCTGGTAGGCGAGCAGCGGCAAACGCATACGCTTCAATCGTTCCGGCCGGGTGAAGTTTTCGAAGAGGAAGCGCCGGTAACGTTTTTCGCCTGGTGAACGCTGGGTGTTTCGCTCGATCTGGGCGCGCGTGGCCTCGATCAGTTTTCCGTAGTCCACGCCGGAAGGGCAAGCGGGCATGCAAGCCATGCAGCCAAGACAGCTATCGAAATGGCTGACCCAATTCGAAGTCATCTCGGTAGCGCCTTCGCTGGCGAGCTTCATCAGGTAGATGCGGCCGCGCGGCGAATCCATCTCCTGGCCCCACAAGACATAAGTTGGACAGACGGGAAGGCAAAAGCCGCAGTGAACACACTTTTCGATGAGTTCATTCGAAGGCGGATGATGCGCGTCGAAAGCGCTGCCGGCAATTAGTATCGGAGCCGGATCGGACATCAGATTCCCCCCACAAAACGGCCGGGATTCAGGGTATTTCTCGGGTCGAGCTGCTTCTTTACCGCTTTCATCAATGGCAGCGCGTCACCTGCGCTTCCCCAGGCATCGAAGGGCGCCATTCCCGTCGGCCGATGAAGGACAACCAGAGAGCCAGCGTTGCTTTCGAACTGTTCACGCAAGTCTTGCAAAGAAAATCGCAAGTTGGCCGGGTCTCCTTCGAGCTTCAGAAGACCGATCCCGGTAGCTTGCAACACAGTCTTAAAGCGCAGTTGCCGCACTTTGGCGGATTTTGCGATTGCCGTTGCCGACTTATCCGTCTCCGCGGGCAGGATACTGATTTTTACAATGGCGGCCGATTCCGGCTTGGCGAAGGACCAGAGGTCCTGGCGCGCATTCCAGATGTCCGGCGACGCTACGGTGAGGCCTGCCGTCTCAGCGAGTTCCTTGAGATGAGCTTCTTGCGCGTCGAGTCCCACTTCGGTTCCTTCGAACAAGATATCCACGAGCGGCGCTGCCTCATCTTCGAAGCGTCCTTGCAGAGCGGTGTGGGCGAGCTTCGAATTCTGAATGGCGTGGATGATGCGCTGAGCTTCTTCCGCTCCCTTTGTGCCGATGGAATAGGAGCGCGTGTTTCGTGGCCGCGGGTGAAGCCGAAAAACAGCGCGCGTGATTATGCCAAGAGTGCCGAAGGCTCCCGTGGCGAGCTTGGGCAGATCGTAGCCCGCGACGTTCTTGACGACCTTGCCCCCGCTACTGGCCAGCGTGCCGTCGGGGAGGGCTAGCGTAACGCCGATGACCAAATCGCGCGGCGCGCCGAAGCGCAAGCGCAGAGCGCCGCTGTCATTCGCGGAGAGCACGCCGCCTACGGTGGCTCTCGCCGGCCAAAGCGGATCGAGCGCCAGACGCTGGCCGTGCTGGGCAAGAGTTTCTTGCAGCGTTTGAATGGTGCAACCGGCTCCAACGGAAACGGTGAGGTCGGCCCAGGCGTGCTCCGTGACTTCGTTGAGCCGTGCTGTCGAAAAGACAACGTCCGCGCGAGATGGTGGATTCCCCCAGCAAAGTTTTGTGCCGCCGCCGCGCGGGAGGACCGCCAAACCGGCCTCGCTGACAAGTCGAAACGCTTCGGCAAGCTCTGATTCGCTGCTGGGTACGATGACATGTTTCGGCTGGACACCAGCGACGACATCAGAAGCGCTTGCTGCGTGAACATGTTCCTGGCCCATGAAAGAAATGAGCCTGTAGCGCAGTGAGGAGTGAAGAGGAATTTTTCGGGAATGCGTCGCAGAGTCCATACGACGGCGTTAAAAGCGCTCAGCGAGGCCGGAGGATTCGAGCGTGTGCGGCGTGTACTCGCCAGGCTTTTCGCCGCAGAGACGAGGCGTCGGAAAGATTTTTGTCGGATTCGAAAGCTGCAGCGGGTCGAAAGCGCAGCGGACGCGCTGCATGGTGACCAAATCGGGCTCGGCGAACATTTTGGACATCATTTTCTTTTTGTCCATGCCGACGCCATGCTCACCGGTAATGGAGCCACCCGCTTCGATACAAAGTTCGAGAATCCTGGCAGAAAGCGTTTCGGCGGCCTCCTGCTGGCCCGGAACGCGGCGGTCGTACAGAACAAGGGGGTGGAGATTGCCGTCGCCTGCGTGAAAGACGTTGGCAACGCGCAAGCCCGCTTCCTGGCTGAGGCGCTGGATCTCGCCCATGACTTGCGGGAGGGCGGTTCGCGGGATCACGCCGTCCTGAACGATGTAGTTACAGGAGATGCGGCCCATGGCAGCGAACGCGGACTTGCGGCCTTTCCAGATCAGGGCGCGCTCCGCTTCGGATTGAGCAATGCGAATTTCCCACGCGCCGTTCGAGCGGCAAATCTCATTGACGCTGGTCATCAAGGTTTCCACTTCGGCGACTGGGCCGTCGAGCTCCACCAGAAGCAGGCCTCCGCAGTCTGGGTAGTTGGCGTGGACGGCGGCTTCCGCGGCTTGAATGGCGAGATGATCCATCATTTCAATGGCGGAGGGGAGCATGCCCGCGGCGATGATGCCGCTGACGGCGGCGCCCGCTTCGTTCGTGGAGTCAAACGCGGCGAGCAACGTGCGCACACACTCCGGGCGCTTGACGATGCGCAGGATAATTTTCGTGGCGATGCCGAGCGTGCCTTCGGAACCAACGAAAACTCCGGCGAGGTCGTAGCCCGAGGCATCGAGTGTTTTTCCGCCGAGGTGGACGAGCGAGCCATCGGGCAAAACAACTTCGAGGCCAAGGACATGCGTCGTGGTGAAACCGTACTTGAGGCAATGCGCGCCGCCGGCATTTTCCGCGACATTGCCACCGATAGTGCACACCGTTTGCGAAGAGGGGTCAGGCGCATAGAAGAATTCATTGTGCTGAATGCGCGCGGTGACATCGAGATTGAGGACGCCCGGCTCGACGACCACGCGTGCGTTGGGAAAATCCACTTCGAGAATGCGGTTCATGCGGACCAGGCTGATGACGATACCATTCTCGACCGGCGTCGCTCCGCCGCTCAAGCCGGTGCCGGAGCCTCGCGCGACGAATGGGATACGTTCCCGGTGACAGATGCGAACGATGGATTGAACCTGTTCAACGGAAGTGGGCAATAGGACCGCGCGCGGCAGCACGCGGAAATTAACCAAGCCATCGCACTCATAGGTGTGAAGTTCTTCGGGAGAGGAGACCAGGCCGCGATCGTCAACGATCGCGCGCAGTTCTTCAAGGATCCTAGCACCCATAGGATTCAGTCCGCCGGATGGAAGAAAATTGCGCCATCAGTGGATGAAGTTTAACCCATTGGGGATGAATTGAGGGAAGACATAGGCGTAGAACATGACGATCGCGCCGACGACAGCCGCAAGCGCCACGGAATGCCAGAAGACGAAGCGGAAGATGGAGCCTTCGTTGCCAACCTGGTTGGTGGCCGCGGTGGCGATACAAATGGACTGTGCGTCCACCATTTTGCCCATGACTCCACCGGCGCTGTTTGCGGCGCACATCAGAATGGGGCTGAGGTTGAGCTGCTGCGCGGTGATTTTCTGCAAGCCACCGAAAAGGGCGTTGGAAGAGGTGTCGCTGCCCGTGAGCGCGACGCCCAGCCAGCCGATGAATGTGCCGAAAAAGGGAAAGAGCCAGCCGGTGCGCGTGAAGGCGAGACCCAGGATGGCATCCATGCCGGAGTATCGCGTGACGTAGCCTAAGCCGAGCATGCAAGTCATGGCTACGATGGCGAAACGCAAACGGAAAAGAGTACGGCCGAAGATTTGAAACATTTTTACAGGCTGCAGGCCGAGAATGGCTCCCGCAAAAAGGGCCGCAAGGAAGCAGCCCGTTCCCGTGGCCGTGAGCCAATTGAAATCGAACCGCGCGGCTTCTGCGGCCGGCTTTTGCACTACGGGCGCAGTACGAAAAACTTTGGCATGCAAGTACGGCCAGTCCCAGCCCGCCGGACCGGGGCGGACTTTGCCGTCCGCCATGACAACTTTAAAGGAGGGCGTCGTTGCCTGATTCATGGCCAGCTTTACCGCGGGCAATCCCCACACCAGCACAAAAACGGAGAGAATCGCAAAGGGCATCCAGGCCTTTGCGATTTGACCGGCGGAGTGGTGCTTGATGGAGGCTCTGGCCTCAGCGGCGTTTACAGCTGCTTCATCCGCGAAACGCCAGATCCTTTTCGGCTGCCAGAAGCGCAGGAAAAGAAGCGTGGCGATCATGGAGGCGACGCCGGCGGCAATGTCCACAAGATTGCTGTCCACGTAATTGGACCAGAACCATTGTGTGGCGGCAAAAGAGCCACCGACGACCAGGATGGCAGGGAAGACTTCGAAGGTTTCTTCCCAACTGACCATCGCGCGGACCAGCCAGAAGGGAACGATGATCGCGGTGATGGGAAGAATGCGGCCGATCATGGCACTGAGGTCGCTTTCATTCAGCGCGGTGACGACCGCGAGCGTATGGACGGGAGTGCCGATGGCGCCCCAAGCCACCGGCGCAGTGTTGGCGATGAGGTTGAGCGCGGCGGCCTGAAATGGTTTAAATCCAAGGCCGATCATGAAAGCTCCGGCGATGGCGACAGGCGCGCCAAATCCAGCGGATCCCTCAATGAAAGCACCGAAGCAGAAAGCGACGAGCAAAAGCTGCAGGCGGCGATCGGGGGTGATGGCGGCGACAGACTCCTTCATGATTTCGAACTGGCCGGTTTCGACCGATATGTCATAGAGGAATACGGCGGCGATGACGATCCAGACGATCTTGAGAAGACCGAACGCGGAGCCATAAGAAAAGCTACTCAGTGCCAGGCTGGCGGGCATTCTCAGTACGAAAATGGCGCAGAGTATCGCGGTTGCGGCGCCGGCGATGGCGCAAAGATGGGGCCGCACTCTCAATCCAGCCAAAAGACCGAGCAGGACGATGATCGGTAACGCTGCTATAAGAGTGGAAAGCCACCAATAACCCGCAGGGTCATAAACCTGGGTCCAAGTCACAGGAAGACCTTTCCGTTGCGGTCGCTGAGATACTTCCTCGCCGCATTCTTGTCAAGAAATAAGTCTTGTTGCAAGGCACGCCAGCTTTTTAAGGATTTTCAATCTGAGTTCTACGGCCAGCGAAAAGTTGCCCGCCCACGGCCAGCAAAGCGGGAAAGCAAACGAGGACGTAGCGCGGCTCGCAGGTTTGCAATTGCGTGAGGAACGCAGTGCGAATGAGGATGAATGTCACGATAAGCAAAATTCCTGGATTGCCCTGCCAGAGCCACGCGGAGGCGATCGCCATGCCGAGGTACAAAATGTTGAGCAGCGCGAATCCAAGAGTAACTTCAAAATCGGTGGGATTGCTGCGCCAACTCTCCGCGGGAGGCCAGAGCCGGCCCGAGTATGGCAGCAACGTGATTCGCGGCGTGAACCAAATGGCGGCACCCCGCTCGATGGGAATCCACAGGTACGTTCGAATGGGGTGACGGCGCGAGCGTTCGCGAGCTAACTTGGCAAAATCAAGATCGAGCGCGCGTGTCATGCCGGGAATACGATTGTAACGGTCCAGAAGTGAAGCGACTTGCGCTCGTTCCTCGGGCGAATCGGTTGCGTAGGCGGGAACGTCTTTCAATTCGATTTGCTGAGAAGGCAGCTTCCACGTGAAGAGATATGCGTCACGAAAGCGGTACATCCAGGTGCTCGTCCATGCGTAAAAGCCGGTCGGAAGAACATCGCCATAGGTTTCGGCGTAACGAGGTGCCAGGAACTGCACGCGCCCGAGACTCACTGCATTGCGCGCGGCCCACGGGGCCAGTGGAAGTAGTGAGCCCGCAACAATCCATAGTGTTGCGAGCACGAATCTTTTCCGATTCTCGGAACGGTAACAACGAAGCCCAAGTACAAGAAACACAGCAACCAGGAGAAGCGGTGTTTCCGGCCGGACGAGCGTTCCAAGCCCGACGACAAGTCCGCCCAGGAGCCAGGATCGTGCAGCGCGGCGAAAATCGCTTTCCGATTGGACGAGATCGATTCGCAGGAAAGCAGGAGAAAGAAAAATGAAGATCGCAAGAGTCGCGAAAAAAATTGCTAGAACTTCGGTGAGCGGCACCGCGGCGTAGTTTGCAGTGAAGGGGCAGAGGGCCGCCAGCCAAAGTGCTGCCGCAGCAACGCGACCGCGACTCGCTTCAGATTTGCCAACCGCCAAGCGCGCGGCAATGCCAGCGGCCAGCACGCACGTGGCGAGATCCACGAAGGCTTGCACCAGCATGACGGCTTTCCTGCCTGGGCCTGCCCAGAAATAGATAATCGCCAGGAACGCCGGATAACCTGGCATCCGAGCATCCGACGGCAAGAGTTGTCCATGCGAGTAGAAGCCGTACACGCCGTGGTAGAGCCAGTTGCGCGCGAGCTCTTCGTAGTAAGGCGTATCTCCGGAGTAGAAAGGGAAGCGCCAGATGAAAAAAAGACGCAAGAGCAATCCCGCGAGGAGCGCCGGCAAGAGATGCCCATAAAAGGATTTGGGGAACATTTTGGCGGCCGAAAAGGAAATTCGGCTCGCACAAGCATTGTAACTGGAAGTGGCCGGAGCGTCCGGATTTGACTGTTGTCAACTACAGGTACGGGTTGACCTGGATCAGTGGAAGTTCGCCAACGAACAAGTCCATGCGGCTTGGCCGACCGGGTCGATTTTAGCCGATGAATTTGATACCTTGCACCAGACGGCGCGCTGACTCAGCGAAGTGCGGAAACTTAACACATCGATTCTAGAGTAAAGGCGCGCTACCGGGGGAAAACATGAACACACTTCTGAAATACAAACTCTGGATAGGCGGCGCGCTTTTCCTGGTCATCATCGGCCTGATTGTTGGAGCGACGCGCCCAAAGCACACATCGGGAGCGCAGCCGGGCGCTTCGCCCGACGTTGAGGTCGTGCAGGTTGAGCAGAAGGATGTTCCGATTTTTGGCGAGTGGATCGGCACGCTCGACGGATTCACGAACGCCGACGTCCGGGCACAGGTCACGGGCTATCTCCTGCGACAGGGCTACCAGGAAGGCGCATTCGTCAGGAAGGGGCAGCTGCTCTTTGAGATCGATCCGCGTCCCTTTCAGGCCGCGCTCGACCAAGCCGAAGGGCAGTTGGCGCAGGCCAAGGCCATACTTGCCAACGCCCAGGCAGTGCAAGGCAGGACCGAACTTGATGTCAACCGCTACGCCCCCCTGGCGAAAGAGCAAGCCGCCAGCCAGCAGGATTTGGACAATGCCGTCCAGAACAATATGGCGGCGAAAGCCACGGTGGCAACGGCCCAGGCTCAAATTAAGTCAGCGGAGGCCGCCGTTGAAACGGCCAAGATCAACGTCGATTTTACCCGCCTCATTGCACCCATCGACGGCATCGCCGGGCAAGCTCAACTTCAAGTAGGCGCCTTGGCCAATCCAGGCAGCGGGCCCGTGACCTCCGTCTCCACCGTCGACCCTATCAAGGTTTATTTTACCGTCAGCGAAAGTGAGTATCTCGATTGGAACAAACGGTTCCCAACGGAGACCACCCGGGAGGCGGCAAGGAAGAGTCTGCGCCTCGAACTCATCCTGGCCGACGGGACCACTTATACGCATGAGGGCACAGTCTATTTTGCAGACCGCCAGGTGAATCAGAGTACGGGCGCAATTCGGATCGCCGGACTATTTCCGAATCCTGGAAATATTCTGCGCCCCGGCGGCTACGGCAAAGTTCGGACAGCTAAGCGAGTCCAGAAAGACGCGCTCCTTGTCCCTCAGCGTGCTGTGTCGGAGCTGCAAGGCGGTTATCAAGTCGCGGCGCTGGACGACGAGAACAAAGTGAGCATCCGGACGGTTAAGGTGGGCGACCGGATCGGCGCCCAGTGGATTATCTTGGACGGACTGAAACGAGGCGAACGCGTGGTTGCCGAGGGCGTACAAAAAGTACGTCCAGGCGTGCAGGTGAACCCCAAGCCGTTTGCCGTCGAAAGTAAGGGAAGGTAATACCATGTCAAAATTCTTTATCAACCGTCCCATCGTCGCCATGGTCATCTCCATCGTCATGGTGATCGTCGGCGCGATTAGCATATTAAGTCTGCCCGTCGCCCAGTTCCCCAACATCGCTCCGCCGGAGATTCAAATATTGGCAACCTACGTAGGTGCGGACGCCCAAACCCTCGAACAGGCGGTGGCCACTCCCATCGAGCAGCAGGTGAGCGGCGTGGACAATATGAATTACATGTATTCGCTGAACGCCACCGGCAACTCGAACACAACGCTGATCGTAAACTTCGATGTGAAGACTGATCCGAACACGGATTTGATTCTCACGCAGGCCCGCGTAACACAAGCTGCCTCTCAGCTTCCCGCCGACGTCAATAACTTTGGGGTTACCGTCCGAAAGTCGGTAAGCGCTCCTCTGATGTTACTTGCGTTGTACTCGCCGCATGGAACCTACGATGCCAAATTTCTGGCGAACTACGCATACATCAATATCACCGATCCCCTCACGCGCGCGCCGGGTATCGGCAACGTTCAGGTATTCGGTGCGGGCCAATACGCGATGAGGCTGTGGGTAAAACCCGACCAATTGGCAAAGCTGGGCATCACGGTTCCCGAAATCGTCAGCGCGATTCAGGCGCAGAACACCGTGAACCCGGCTGGGAAGGCGGGCGGCGAACCGGCGCCCAGGGGCCAGGAATTTACCTACTCCGTTCTCGCGCAAGGCCGCCTGGCGTCACCGGAAGAATTCGGACAGATCGTGGTGCGTGAAACGCCGGACGGCGGGACCGTGCGTGTCCGGGACGTGGCTCGGATCGAATTGGGTTCGCAGGACTACAGCGTTCTTGGCCGCCTCAACGGACAACCGAGCGCGATTATCGCTACCTATCAGTTGCCCGGTTCCAACGCCGTCCAAGCAGCCGCAAGCGTCAAGAAGCTAATGGCCCAGATGAAGGAGCGCTTCCCGCCAGATATGGATTATGTCGTATCGCTCGACCAGACTCGCGCGGTCACGGAAGGCATCAAGGAAATCGTTATAACGCTGCTGATCGCCCTCGCGCTGGTGATTCTTGTGGTTTACCTATTCTTGCAGGGCTGGCGCGCCACGCTGATTCCGCTTCTTGCGGTGCCGGTTTCGCTCGTGGGCACATTCGTGTTGTTCCCGGTGTTCGGTTTCTCCATCAATACGCTTTCTCTCTTTGGTCTCGTACTGGCGATCGGCCTTGTGGTGGACGACGCCATCGTCGTGGTCGAAGGTGTGGAACGCCACATCGAGGAGGGCCTGACTCCCAAGAACGCGGCTTTGAAGGCAATGGAAGAACTCTCCGGTCCTGTCGTCGGGATCGCGCTGGTTCTCTCCGCCGTATTCGTGCCGACAGCATTTATCCCTGGCATCACCGGACGGCTCTACCAACAGTTCGCCGTCACGATCGCGATTTCGGTGCTCCTGTCTGCGTTCAACGCGCTTACCCTCAGCCCTGCGCTTGCCGCCTTGTTGCTCCGGCCAAAGAAACAGAGCCGAGGATTACTGAGGCGTTTTTTCGATTGGTTTAACCGCGTCTTCGAGCGTGCAACCGAAGGCTACGTCCGTTGGAGCGCAGCTCTAATTCGAAAGGCCGTTGTCATGGTCGTTCTGCTCGTGGCCTTTGGCGTGGGGGCCGGCTTTTTTGCCAGCCGAGTGCCATCCAGTTTTCTTCCGGACGAAGATCAGGGCTATGCCTTCGTCAATCTCCAACTCCCGAACGGAGCTTCGTTGGAACGCACGACTGCGGTCGCGGCTGACGTGGAAAGAATCCTGACCAATACTCCGGGGGTTGAATATGCGACCAGCGTCGTTGGCTTCAGTTTGCTGAGCTATGTGCGCACCAGTTATAACGCGTTCTTTTTTGTTACGTTCAAGCCCTGGGATGAGCGCAAGACCCGAGCCGAACAATTTCAAGCCATCAAGGCACATCTGAACCGGGAATTGAGCAGGTTGCCTGCGGCGATCGCCTTCAGCTTCTCGCCGCCAGCGATTCCCGGAGTCGGCACGTCGGGAGGATTCACTTTTGTCCTTGAGGATCGCGCCGGAAACGATGTGCAGTTCCTGGCCAAAAATCTGGGCACGTTTCTAGAAGCGGCGCGCAAGCGCCCTGAGATTGCGGGCTTGAGCACTACCTTCCTGCCCAGTGTCCCACAGCAGTTTGTCGAGGTGGACCGGGACAAAGTGCTAAAGCAGGGTGTGCCCCTTAACGATGTCTACCGGACGATCCAAGCATTCATGGGTGGATACTTCATCAACTATTTCAATCGCTTCGGCCGTCAGTGGCAGGTCTATATCGAAGCGGAAGACGAATACCGCGCCAAGGCGGAAAACGTCGGGCAGTTCTACGTTCGCAATAGCAAAGGCGAGAACGTCCCGCTGTCCACGCTAACTAGCGTAAGGCCGCGACTCGGTCCGGAATTTACGATGCGTTTCAACGAGTATCGTTCGGCGCAAATCAACGGGAGCGCAGCGCCGGGCTACAGTGCGGACCAAGCCACGGCGGCCCTCGAGGATGTTTTTAAACAGACCATGCCGCGCGAGATGGGCTTCGACTACTCGGGTATGTCCTATCAGGAGCAGAAGGCGCGAGAAGGAGTCCCCGCTTCGGTGATCTTTGGACTTTCGCTGCTGTTCGTGTTCCTGATTCTGGCGGCGTTGTATGAAAGCTGGTCGCTGCCGTTCAGCGTGTTGCTCAGTACGCCTGTGGCGATCTTTGGAGCTTTTGGAATCCTTTGGTTGCGCCGCGTCCTGCTCGGTGTTTTCCTCCCGCCTTATATGGTCCAGATCGAGAACGACATCTACTCGCAAATCGGCCTGATTGTACTCATCGGATTAGCCGCCAAGAATGCAATTTTGATCGTCGAGTTCGCTAAGGAGGAGTACGAGAACGGAAAGCCTCTGGTGGATGCCGCGCTCCAAGGGGCCAGGCTTCGTCTGCGGCCTATTTTGATGACGTCTTTCGCATTCATTCTCGGCTGCGTGCCGCTGTGGACGGCGACTGGTGCCGGATCGGTGGCCCGCCAAATTATGGGCACTGCGGTTATCGGTGGGATGCTGGCCGGCTGCGCGATTGGAATATTCTTTATCCCAGCGATCTTCTGCCTGGTGGAGAAATGGTCCGGTGCCGGCAAGGAACACGTTTCGGGAGCGTTGTCGGCAGCGCCCGCTCCGGCGGAGGGAGACTGAGATGGACTACTGCGAGAGCGACGCAAAAGGAGAACGGCGGAGAAACCCAACGAAGAGACTAGCGCCAGTCGTGGCTGCCACGATGGCCTTGGGTATAGTTGCTGGTTGCAAAGTCGGCCCGAATTACCATCGACCCGTCGTTCAACCTCCAACGGCCTACCGCGATCTGAGCGAGAACCCACAGGTCCAGGCGCAGGCCGCGTCCTATGCGGATCTTCCTTGGTGGCAGGTCTTCCAGGACCCGCAATTACAAGAACTGATCCGCACAGCGATAAAGCAAAACTACGACTTGCAACTCGCTACAGAGCGCATCAACGAAGCGCGCGCGCAGCTTGCCATCACGCGGTCTCGGCTATTCCCGCAAGTGCAAGCGAACGCGGATTTCAGCGGTGGAAAAGAACATAACTTCCAGACCAAATCGAACTTTCTGCTCCTTACGGCCGACGCAGCGTTCCAGTTGGACTTCTTCGGTAAGCTGCGCCGCGCGACCGAGGCGTCACGCGCCCAACTCCTTGCAACAGAGGATGCCCGGCAGACAGTCATATTGACGCTCGTGAGCGACGTGGCGAGTGACTACTTCTCGCTCCTGCAACTTGACCTGCAACTCCAAATCACCCGCGAGACCGTCAAGACGCAGGAAGACTCGGTGAAGCTTACCAAGCTTCGCGTCGATCACGGCGTAGCCACAAAGCTTGATGTTTTGCAGGCTCAGCAAGTTCTCGATTCGGCGAACGCTCAAATCCCTGACTTGGAGCGGCGGATCGCGCAGGAAGAAAATGCCATCAGCATTCTCCTTGGCAACTACCCTCAGGCCGTGCCGCGCGGACGCCCGCTGGTGGAGGAGCCGCTTCCTCCCGAAGTGCCGCCGGGCATGCCTTCCTCGCTAATCGAGCGTCGGCCCGACATTCGCGAGGCCGAGCAATTCTTGATCGCCGCGAACGCCGAAATCGGAGTCGCCAAGGCACAGTTCTTTCCGCAAATCTCCCTGACAGGCTCCGGCGGCGGATCGTTTGGACGAAGCAGTGCTTTCTCCAGCCTAATGAGCTCGCAGGTCGGAATCTGGTCTTACGGCGCCCAAGTGAGCCAGCCCATTTTCACGGGGGGAGCCCTTCGCGGAAATCTGCGGCTCGCAAAGTCGCAGCATGAATCCGCCCTGATCGCTTACCGGCAAACAATTCAGCGCGCCTTCGGGGATGTATCCGATGCGCTGATCGGCTACGAGAAATTGCATCAGGTGCGGGTTCGCCAGGAGGACACCGTCAAAGACTTGCAGGAATCCGTTCGCCTGTCCGACATGCGTTACAGGGGAGGCACCACCACTTATCTCGAAGTCTTGGACGGCCAGCGGTCGCTCTTTTCCGCGGAACTCACACTCGCGGAGGCACGCGGCACCGAGTACCAGAGTCTCGTGCAGCTTTACAGGGCGCTCGGCGGAGGCTGGCAGCAATAGAGGGCCGTGCGACTTTGGCAACGGAATTTCTATTCAAAGAGGTCTGCTTCTTAGAAGTTGCCCGACGGGAGCTTAGCTATGCCTTCCATTGAAAAACTAGATACGCACCGAAAAGCGCTCACCCTGAATCTTGATCCATCCACCTTCGGTTCTTTCGCGGAAATCGGCGCCGGTCAGGAAGTCGCACGCTGGTTCCTGGTTGTAGGCGGCGCATCCGGCACCGTCGCCAAAACCATCTCTGCTTACGATAAGGAAGTGAGCGACGATCTCTACGGCGCGGGTTCGCGCTATGTTTCCAAGCAACGTCTTGAAGCCATGCTCGATAACGAGTGGGCCCAGCTGCTCATCCAATTAGACAAGACGCGCGGTGCGCGGACCCGCTTTTTTTCATTTGTTGATACCGTCTCCGCGCGTAACTTCGCAGGAACCAACGACTCCCACGGCTGGGTCGGTCTCCGGTTTCAGTTGCAGCCCGGCGGCCCGCCCAACGAGTTCCTGCTGCACATTAATATGCGCGATCCTGCCAATGTCCTTCAACAGGAAGCCATCGGCATTCTGGGCGTCAATCTCATCTACGCCGCGTTCTATCAATTACAGACGAAGGAATCCTTCCTGGAAGGCCTGGCACAAGACGTCGTCAAGGAACGAATCGAAATCGACTTCGTGGATTTTCGCGGCCCCGCCTTCGCTGGATGGGATCGCCCCACGGTCCTGGTACACCTCGTGCGCGAGGGACTTGCAGAGGCCGTGTTCTTCTCCTCCATAGATGCCACTGTTCCTCCCAACGAAGTTCTGCACAAGAAAGCCGTTGTACTCGCGCCAGGATCCTTCGAACACGTGGATCCCGCTCATGCGCTGATTCATACGCAATTGCTGGCCGCAGGCATTCAGGAGCTTCACAAGGAATTGGGGGACACCAACTCCGCACCGATTGGCATCTTCTGCCTCTCGGCGGCTCCGCTTAAGCCCGAAGAGCGGGGCCCAGATATCCCCGACCTGCTGCTTCGTATTGATGCGCTTCTCGCGCGTGGCGCCGACGTGCTCCTTTTCCGCGAACGCGAGCTCTATGCGATGACGGCCTTCGTGAATCGCTACACAACAGCCCCCCTGCGTTTCGTCGCAGGTCTTTCGCTGTTGATCCGGGCATTTGAAGACCCCTACGGCAGTCTGGAAGGCAGACGTCTGGAAGCCCTCTCGCGTCTCTTCGCACAGAACGTCCGTATCTACGCCTATCCGATGACCGCGGCGGATTTGCAGGAATGGATCAAGAGTTTTTCGCCCGGCGGTTGGGAATGGAGCGAAACCAACGGCTGGGTTTCCGCCAAACAGCTGCGTCTCGCACCTCCTCTCGGCCACCTCTACGCGTATCTTCTCGCGACGAATTTCCTTGTTCCTACGCAAATTCCCGTAGCTCCCACCGCCAGCGAGCTGTCGTATGGGGTGGCTTAGCCCGCGGTCAATCGCGAACTAGCGAAATAAGCTAACCCTCAAAGAAGGATAACGACTCATAGCAACGACCTCAGTAGTTCAACCCCTAGACAACAACGGAGCGAACCATGGATCGGCGCGAATTTGACGGCAAGCATGTCCTCGTCACCGGCGGCACCAAGGGTATCGGCGCGGCGGTTGTGATGCGATTGCGTGAGGGGGGCGCGACGGTCCTCACCACAGCCCGCACGAAACCAAGCGATCTTGCGGATGCGGATTTATTCGTAGCGTCAGACATTACCACTGCCGAGGGCTGCGCGACCGTCGCCGATGTTGTTCGCGGCCGCCTCGGCGGAATTGACATCATCGTTCATGTCGTCGGTGGCTCGTCAGCGCCCGCTGGCGGTTTTGCAGTGCTCGACGATAACGAGTGGCAACGCGCACTCGACCTGAACCTGTTCCCCGCTGTCCGGCTGGACCGGGCACTCTTGCCGATGATGCTGGACCAGGGCTCTGGTGTGATCATTCATATTACTTCGATACAGCGTGTAATGCCGCTGCACGAAGCGACTATTGCCTATGCTGCTGCGAAAGCCGCCCTCGCGAATTACAGCAAGGGTCTATCCAAGGAAGTGAGCCCGAAAGGCATCCGCGTGGTCCAAGTTTCGCCCGGCTGGGTTGAGACTGAAGCTGCGGTCGGCTTGGTGAAAGAGCTGGCGGCCAACAAGGGCACGGACTATGAGGGTGCTCGCCAGGCTTTAATGGACTCGCTCGGCGGCATCCCGATCGGACGTCCAGCCCAACCGAGAGAAGTGGCGGATCTCGTTGCTTTCCTTGCATCTTCCCGTGCCGCCTCTATCACTGGTGCGGAATATGTCATCGACGGCGGCACTGTGCCCACGGTGTGAAGACGTTACGTCAGCGCCATGCCGATAATGAGATGAAACCATTCTTTCAATCAAAGGAGACAAGATGCCCACCTCGCACCCGCGGTTCACGGCGCGAATCGAAGGTTCACCGGAGACCATTTTTGACCTGATTGCCGACATGCCGAATTATGGTCGCTGGCTACCGGGTTCAGAAGCGTTCGGCGGGACAACGGAGGTATCGCCCTATCCCTTCCGTCTCGGCACAACCTATCTCGACGCGGGACCGGCCGGTCAGAGGCCCAGCTCCGTCACGGGATATGACCCTCCGAAGTACATCGCCTTCCATCACACCATGCTATTGAAGCAAGGCCCGCTTACCGCAAACGTTGACGTTCATATTCGTTACACGTTTGAGCCAGTCGAACACGCGACGTACGTCATCCGCGATCTCGATCTCGCGATCCAAGTACCTGGCTCATTGAAATTGGCGGAGCCCTTGGTCAGGTGGGCGTTCCGTAGGGAGAATATGCGGATACTCGCTGAGCTGAAACGTTACGTCGAAACGCAAACGAAGCAACGCGATTCTCAACACTATCGGCACGCCTGAAGTGTCCGAATACAATCTTTTCCATCCCGGCTTCGCCACGATTTCTGATCCTTGTCGATATGCAGGACGCCTCGAGGGCCGTGCTGCGGTAGGCCATCGCTTCGAGCAGCCCATAGGTCTCGTTGTGGAAAGGTATTTTGCGGGCTGCGACAATCTAAAAAGCGCCGCTTGGGATTCGGAGCTGGGAATGGAACCGGCGTTTTGGTTCGGAACTGAAGGTATGCAGGGTGTCGAGGTCCTGAATCCTCGAGAGCTGCTCGCTAATGCGGGCGCACGCACATGAGGATATTCAGTCACGCCCCAACGCTCGCAAGCTGCTCCCTTAAGCCGCAGGGTTGTTCTAGCCGGCGAGACTCGTAGGCCCTCATCTAAGCGTGGGCGTATTGGACTGATGTTCTTTCGAAGGGCAATTGTCCCCAAATGTTCCCAAGTTGGAAGGAAGTCAAAATGAGACAGAGGAAGAAAGTCAGTTACTTTGATGAGTTATTGGTCGGGGCGCCGAGATTTGAACTCGGGACCTCCTGCGCCCAAGGCAGGCGTAATATCTCCTGGAAGTCCTTCCTTTTCAATCTCAGTTTTGAAAACAAACGAGTTAGAAAAATATTTGGTAGTGGCACGATGTACGGAAATGTGGCTGCGCATGCGTGGAGTCCCCCCGAATTTTCCCCATAGCGAAACAACAGCGAAACTGCTCCGATCGGTTCCCGCCTATCACCGAGACATAAATTCATGAGACCCACCCGAGGCGGCGGCGTTTTGGAAAACCGCCGCCTCTCGTCCCAACGGCCATGTTGTTTGCGTAGCGAGGGTCCAGCTGGACCAGGTCTTGCGGGCCTGGGTGACGGGACGAATGCAATGTAACCGATTTTCAAAACACGTTAGGGGTTACAACGGTCTTGTAAACCGTCGCCAAGAATTATGGTCTAGATGGGACTATGCGCAGAATCCAGGCTACGACATTTCACAGATGACTAGTTGATTGAATAGCGTCTCGTCTGGACTTCCTTGAGTTTTGACAGAAGACCAAGTGCTTTGCCATAGGCTACTATCGCTCCCGTCAAGCTGTGAAATGCGGGGGAATCCTCGGCGGTTTCGCGTCTCTTGATTTGGGCTTCCGCTGACAGTTCGAGTATTCGTTCTATCGCGCTATCCGGACTCACGGCTGCTCTCCTGGCCTGGCTAAACATCTGGCGCGGGCTATCGGGTCCAGTTCAATGATTTCCTTACGGAATCAGGAAACGTGGAGGCAATAGAGGGTCCGACCAAGTAGCCCGCAATGATATGGATGTGCATATTTCATGCCAAGCACGGAGCACAAGCTCAAGGTTCCAAGGCCGAGCTAACTCCAAGATGCGGCGGTACATACGGTCGAAACCGACAGGTGGTCACCTTCGATCTCCAGGGTTTATTTTTCCAGTAAGGGCACGAGTCTGCCAAAGTTGTGCAAATGTCTTTCGTGTCTGCTACCAGCGCGTTTGGCCTCCGCGACAAGCCAGCTCCATGGAACTTCTTTCGCGGTGTGCCCCGAAAACTTCCTCGAACCCCGTCTCGAGGGTACGTGTGCCGCATCCGATAAGCGCGAAAGATGGTGCCTACTCGTGCAGGACAACACTGAGGAGGGAAGAGTCGACGTGGAGACCGTCATTGTTGTATTGAATGAAGCCCAGTTTCCTGAATTTGTTCATGAAAAAATTCACCCGCGACCGCGTGGTGCCAATCATTTCCGCCAGCATCTCCTGCGATACTTTGGGAAGCATCTTTTGCGGTTGGGGTTCCTTGCCATACCGGGCGAGCAGCAAAAGAGTGCGGGCCAGTCGTTTCTCACTCGAATTGAAAAGCTGATCGATTAAATCCTCCTCGATTCGGATGTTCCTGGTCAGCATATGAGAGATGAATCGGTCGGAGAAAGCATGTTCAGCGTGCAGGACGCGAATCATCTCGTTTTTTTCAATGAATAGGATGGAGGTGGATGTAATGGCCGTGGCCGTCCCCATACAAACAGACTGGGCTGCCAGACATCCCTCGCCAAAAAAATCACCCGCTCCCAGAATCGCCACGACTGCCTCTTTGCCGACCTCATTGACAACGGAGAGCTTTACACCCCCTTTTTGGATGTACTTCACACCCCTGGCGGGATCACCTTGAGAGTAGATCTTCTCTGACCTTCGATACTCCACAACCTTTCTCGCTACGCCAGCCGAATCGAGAAAAGCTTGAGCATCGAAAACGGGCACCTTTGCCTTTTTTAATTCTTTGACCATCGCAGCCAGGTTAGCCCTCAAATCCAATCTAACTGCGAAGGACGATTGCTGTCTGCAGGGCATCGAACACTCTCGGTAGACTATTTCAATCCAATCTCGTTATTATACTGTTGGATAACTTCGTAACACTCGCAGGCGCACTCTTTGAGTTTCCTGCGGTTCAGAATCTGCACTGCACCACGCACGTACTCGATAATCTGCTTGTTCTGCAAAATACCAGCCGCCAAGCTTACGGTCGGCCGGTCCGTCCCCAGCATCGTCGCAAGGAAATCGTGGGTGATAGCGAGCGTCGCGGAATCCACTCTGTCCTGAGTGATGAGTAGCCAGCGCGCGAGGCGCTGTTCAATATTGTGAAGCCGATTACACGCGGCTGTTTGTGCGAACTGCATCCCCTGAACTACCGCATAGCGGGTCAAAATCCGTTGAAGCTCTGGAGCTGATTGCAAGACGCTTTGCAATGCGCCAATTCTCACCCTGAACCCGTCTCCTGCGATTTGTACGATCTCGCGCACTTGGTTCCTGTTTATGCCCACCGCCGCCTGTATCCCTGCAAACCCTTCCCTGCCAACCTCCCCTACTTCAACAGTCTTTCCATCTTCGGTCGCAATTACAAGAGACACCATACCTGTATTCGGAAAATGTACAAACTCTAGCGGTTGGCCCGGCTCGTAGAGACTAAGATGGTGAGGCATGCTGAGAAATTCTAG
>JBARRT010000149.1:0-74579 GCA_049644365.1 Candidatus Acidiferrum sp.
GCTCGGCAATGTGGAGACGCAGTTGGGTCTGACGAAGTGTGACACGCAGCCCTCCTGGGATATTCTCGGCAACGTTGGGAACCTTTCGAGCGCTACAATCCTTTTTATTCTGCAAGAGTGGCTGGAAAAAAGGCCGCTCAAACCAGGTGAATACGCCGTGGCGGCGGCGTTCGGTCCGGGCTTCAGCGCGGAGTTTCTGCTACTGCAATGGACCTGAGTGTGATCGCGTTTCTCGCGTTGCTCCTGGCCGTGACTCTGCTGCGGCTCGTGGAGTTGCGCATCTCCAGGCGCCACCAGCGGGAGATGGTCGCGCGCGGCGCGGCGAAGGTCGACGAACCGAAATTCCGCTGGATGGTTTTGCTGCACACCGCGGTGCTGGCGGGGGCCGCTTTCGAAGTCGTCTTCTTGCGGCGCCCTTTTATTCCGCAGCTCGCGGCAGCGATGTTTGCCGTGTTTCTCGCTGCAAACGCCGTCCGCTGGTGGGTGATTCGGACTCTCGGGGAACACTGGAACGTCCAAGTGATGGATTCGACGCGCCTCGGCGTCGTGACCTCCGGACCATTTCGCTACGTCCGGCATCCTAACTATGCCGCGGTCTTCGCCGAGATGCTGGCGCTTCCGCTGATTCACACGGCCTGGATCACCGCCGTGGCCGGAGCGATTGCGCACATGGGAGTCCTGGCTCAGCGTCTCTCCACGGAAGAGCGCGTGCTCCTTGCGAATCCCGACTATCGCGCTGCAATGATGGGCAAGCCGCGCTTCTTGCCGGGCCTCTTCTGAAGCAGAGGTTTCGAATGCGTTTACGAATCCACAGCGCGCTCTGTGTTTTGTTCTTCGCGGCGGCCGCCTGCCCCGCGAGTTCGAGCCAAAACGGCGACAGCCCGGCGTTCCAGACGGTTCCGGAACTCGCCTCGGGATTCCACCTGCTTTACGCTCAGGATTTTTCGAGCGCCCGCGAGAAATTCGACAATTGGGAATCGCAGCATCCGGAGGAACCTTTTGGCGAAGTAGCGGTCGCGGCGAGTTATCTCTTCGAGGAGCTTTTCCGCCAGGGCGTGCTCTCCAGCGATTTCTTCCTCAATGAGAAGAGATTCCTGCACGGAATTGAAGGGAAACCCGATCCAGAGCGGATGAAGAGCTTTCAGGACGCGCTGGACCAGGCGCGAAAACTCGCCAAGAACCGCCTGGCAAGGAATAACCGGGACCCGGAGGCACTTTTTGCGCTGACTCTCGCTTCCGGCATGGAATCGAACGCGGACATGATGCTCAAGAAGCAGCACTTCGATAGCTTGAAGCGCCTGAAGGAAGCCAACGAATATGCCAAGTCCTTGCTGAGAGAACAGCCGGACGCGAACGACGCGTACGTGGCGCTGGGCTCGGCCAACTACATTATCGGGAGCCTTTCGGGCGGCAAGCGCTTCATGCTCTGGTTCGGCGGCATCCACGGCGACAAGCAGCTCGGCATGGCGCAACTGGAAAAAACTATCGACGGAGGGCGGTACTTGCAGCCCTTTGCGAAAATCTTGCTGGCATTAGCTGCGCGAAGAGAAAAAAAGGATGTGGTGGCGCAAAAACTCCTGCGCGAACTAAGCGAAGAGTATCCGGGAAACTCGCTCTACGCCGCGGAGTATGCAAAGGCGATGGGGCGGATCATCCCCGCGCAGATGCATCCCTAAGATTGTCCGCCAGCAAAGTACACTTCGAAAAAGACATCAAGTTTCCTCCCGATGGACTAGAATCGCGCTGCTGCCGGGAGATGCACCACCGGTCATTCGGGCGAGGCGGTGAAACTTGTTCCAGGAAAATCTGTTGAAGGGCCGGGCCATTTTTCTTACCGGTGGCGGGACAGGGCTCGGCCGGTCCATGGCTTTGCGGTTTGCCGAACTCGGCGCGCGGATGTTTCTTGTCGGCCGGCGGGAAGAGCCGCTGCGCGAAACATGCGAAGAGATCCACCGTGCAGGTGGCGCGGCGGCTTTCACCACTTGCGACGTACGAGATTATGGAGCCGTCGAGGCCGCGGCCGCTAAAGCCGAGGAACAATTCGGCGAAATCAACGCGCTCGTCAACAACGCCGCGGGCAATTTCATGGCCCGGACGGAAAAGCTGACGCCCAACGCCTTCAATGCAGTAGTGGGAATCGTGCTCAACGGAACCTTCCATTGCACCCAGTTTTTTGGCAAGCGCTGGATCTCGCAGAAGCTGGGCGGAAACGTGCTCAATATCGTGACCACCTACGCGGCCGCGAATTGCGGTTCGGGATTCGTGGTGCCTTCGGCTTGCGCCAAGGCCGGTGTACTGGCAATGACGACCTCGCTGGCGGTGGAATGGGCCAAATATCACATCCGGCTGAACGCCATCGCGCCGGGACCATTTCCGACGGAAGGCGCCTGGTCGCGCTTGATGCCGTCAAAACCGTTCGAGGAACACTCCAAGGATAAGCACCCAATGAAGCGCTTCGGAAAGCACGAGGAGTTGGCAAATCTGGCGGCGTTTCTGCTGAGCGACATGGCGGAATATATCAACGGAGAATGCGTGGTGATCGACGGCGGGCAATGGCTGCGCGGCGCCGGCGAGTTCAATGATCTTCTCATGCTGCCCGAAGCTGCCTGGGAATCCATGGAAGCTGCCCGGGCGAAAAAATCCTGAACTGGTTATTGCGGCAACGCCCGCTTGCGGAGTTCGACGCGCAGTTTGACGTCGCCGATGCTTTGCCCATACGACTCGGCATGAACGGTGACTTCTTGCGCCTCTAATTTCTTCGGCACATTCTCAGCCAGTGCCGGTAAATTTACTTCCAATCGCGCCGCAGCCGTCTGTTTCGCCGCCACTGAGAATTTCCCTGTGCCGCTTTGCGCCGTCCATCCTGCAGGCAGAGTTGCCGTGACCGTGATTTCCTGTGTTTTCGCCGTTCGATTGCGGAGCCACAAGGGAATCACGAGCGTGCCGGGGGCTTGAAGCGCAATCTCCGGCGGTTCCGGATGCGGCAGATGCGTGAGTCCATGCGCGCGCCGGAACTCGGCGTAATAGCTCCACGGGCCGTCCAGCTCGATGGACAAGTCGGCCCGCGAAGGCTCGGGCAAGAATTCCGCCCGGGCAAAGGGAATTGCTGCTGGCGTGATGCCCTCGAAAATATCTCCGCTCACGCTGCCTCCAACCAGCGACTTGCCGAGCACGAAATGCTGTGCGTCCGTCCACCCGCCATCGGATGTGGCCATTTTTTCGATTTGCGCTTCATCCATCTGGGAGAGCGTGTCGAGGAAAGATTTCGCCTGGCTCTGGTGGGAGCGGAACGAATCAAGCGCCATGCGCCAGTAAGGCTGCTTTGATGACTTGGAAATGTCCTTGACGGAATATTCCGGGCCCTTGCCGCGAAAAATGTCTTCCCGCTCTGCATCGGGAAAGTAATAAATTTTTTTTACCTGCCACGGCCGTAGATTTTCGAGAAACGGTTCGAGGCGCTTGGTCGGTCCCGCAACTTGCTCCGGGAACACCGCGGGATCCCCGGCAAGATCGAACGCTTCCGTCGCCAGCACACCGGAGGCTTGGTGGTCGCCGTGGTCCTCGCCAATGAACGTGCCGGGCAAGAAAGTCAGAATCACTTCGGGGCGAGTCACGCGAACGAGACGCACGAGTTGCTCGAGCGAAGGGCCGTGCCACCAGTTTGCAAGCGACTGCAGAACATTCTGCGAAGCGGTATCCTTGCCCCCCAGAAACCAAACGTTTGTAATCCCCAGCGTTGCAAGAGCATTCCGCGCTTCGATCTCGCGGATGTCGCCGAGCGCCGCAGCCTGTTCCGCGCCCGCCTCATTCGCCCCGCTGCTGCCACGCGTGCCAAAGACGACAGCGATTCGCCTATGCTCGTCCAGCGCCCGCGCCAGATAAGGAGTAGCCGCACCTTCGTCGTCGGGATGCGCCACCACAAGCAAAATGTCCACCTTGAAACGCTCGTCCGGCTGCGGCAGCGTTTTGGTCTGCTGCGCTCTGCTCGCCAGCATAGGAGCGAGGATTAGGAGTGCAAACAATGGTTGCATCACGAATCGTTTCATTCGCAGGCCCCCGTAATTTCAGCGCCACCGAAGAAACGAAGAGTTTACCCTGTAGACCAGCGGGAACGAAACGTGCATATGGCGCCCGACCCGCAGAGCAGCGAATTCGTGCTCTCCCGGTTTTGTCCCGTGCGTCTAAGGGAGGAAGAAACGGTTTGCCAAATTTCAGACTACTTCTCGCGGCACTCTCTTTTATCGCCAGCCCGCTTCTGGCCCAAGAGGGCCAGACCCCCGGTGAGAAGCCCTCGCCTTTGCAAACCGGCGTGATCCTTCCTCGCGTCGCTGCCACGAAGCAGCCGGAACAAAGCTACGCCCTTTATCTTCCCTCTCAATATGTACCGGACAAGCGCTGGCCAATCGTTTACGCATTTGATCCGGCCGCACGCGGCAGCGTCCCCGTCGAGTCAATGAAGGAAGCTGCCCAACGCCATGGCTATATTCTCGTAGGTTCGAACAATTCCCGGAACGGCTCGTGGAAGATTGAGGCCGAGGCAGCCGAAGCCATCGTCCAGGATACGCACGCGCGGTTATCCATTGACGACCGCCGCGTCTATCTCGCTGGATTTTCTGGCGGTGCGCGCGTAGCCGCACAGATTGCGCAAGTCTGCAAATGCGCGGCTGGGGTGCTCCTCAATGGTGCAGGATTTCATCCCATTGCGTTCGATTCGAAAGACGCCCCCTTCGTAGTCTTCGCGGCCGTGGGTACCTACGATTTCAACTATCCAGAGCTTGTCCGCACGGACGATGAATTGGAAAAGCTGGGCTACCCGCATTTCTTACGGCCGTTCGAAGGACCGCATCAGTGGGCACCGGCTGCCACCATGGAGGAAGGGCTTGCCTGGTTTCGATTGCAGGCCATGAAGAGCGGCCGGGAAGGCCGGGACGATTCGTTCATAGCTTTGCAGGCCGCCAAGGAAACCGACCGTGCACGAGCGCTCGAGCAATCCGGCACTTTGTACATCGCCTGGAAAGAGTATCGCCAAGGCGCGCAGATGCTCGCGGGGCTCGGCGATAGCGCTGCCCTTCGTGCGCGAGCCGATGCGCTGGAAAAGGACAAGGCTGTTCGCGACGGCACGAAGCGGGAGAAACAGGAATTCGCGGAGCAAGAAGATTTGAGCCGGGAAATTTCTGCCGGACTTTTCGAATTGCAGCAAGACCCGCCCAACCGCGCGGAAATTCATAATACGGTGGAAAAACAGCTCGACGCCCTCCGCAGCCGTGCCGAACACGAGAAGCGCGAGGAGAAATTGCGCGTTATAAAGCGGGCTGTTGCGGGCTTGCTGGTTCAGGCCATGGAAATGGGAAATGGGCGTCTAGATCAGAAAGACGCGAGTCACGCAAGAGACTATTTTGAACTGGCCAACGTTGCTGATCCGGATTCCATGTGGGCCCTCGGCAATCTGGCAGTGGCCAGAGCGATGGACGGAGACCGTAAAGGCACGATGGACGCGCTCCGCCGCGCAAAATCCAAAACCAAAGACCCCGTCCGCTTCGCGGAATGGCTGAACGAAGAGCCCGCATTCGCAAAGCTCCGCGGCACTCCTGAGTTCGGCGCCCTCCTCACTTCGACTCCCCGGCATTGAGTTTCCTTGCTCTCGCCTCGCAGTAGCTCGCCGCGCTCCTTGACCCGGCTGGAAGCCGCCGATAAGCTTGATGTTTCTCTTTTCAGGTGGCCGTGTACATGGAGCAAATTCACGTCACATTGCCGGATGGCAGTGTAAAAGATGTCCCCAAGGGCACTACGCCCGCTGAGATTGCGCGAAGCATTTCGCCGCGCCTTGCCGACGCCGCTCTGGTCGCGCGCGTGGCCGCTCCCAACGACGGTGAAGGCGAGCTGATCGACCTGCGCCGTCCGCTCGAGCAAGACGTCAAGCTGCGTATCCTCACCGAAAAAGACCCCGACTCACTTTTTGTTTTCCGGCATTCCGCCGCGCATCTCCTCGCCGCCGCGGTGATGGAGCTTTATCCCAACGTGAAACTCGGCATCGGCCCGCCCATCGACACCGGTTTTTTCTACGAATTCTTGCGCGATGAACCATTCACGCCGGAGGATCTCGCGAAAATCGAGAAGAAAATGCACGAGCTTGCCGCCCAGGATCTGCCGAACGAGCGCAAACTCATGCCCAAGCCGGAGGCGCTCGCTCTTTACAAAAGAACAAATCAGATTTTCAAGTGTGAGCTGGTCGAAGAAAAAGCCAGCGAGCCCATGGTTTCCTTCTACACCACCGGAAAATTCATCGACTTCTGCCGTGGCCCGCACATTCCTTCCACGAAACGCATTCAAGCGTTCAAATTAATGAGCGTCGCCGGCGCGTATTGGAAAGGCCAGGAAGGCAATCCGCAGCTTCAGCGTATCTACGCCATCGCGTTCTTCACGCAAAAAGAACTCGACGAACATTTGCACCGCCTGGAAGAAGCCAAGCGCCGCGATCATCGCAAGCTCGGCACGGAACTCGACCTCTTCAGCATCCAGGAAGAAGCCGGCCCGGGCCTCATCTTCTGGCACGCCAAAGGCGGCCTCATTCGAAAGATTGTCGAAGACTGGCTCCGCGAAGAGTTGCTGAAGCGCGGCTACGACCTTGTCTACACGCCGCACATCATGCGCCTCGATCTATGGAAGACCAGCGGCCACACCGGCTTTTACAAGGACAGCATGTTCGGTCCCGTAGAAGTAGAAAAGGCCGATTATCAGCTCAAGCCCATGAATTGCCCCGGCCACATTTTGATTTACAAAGCAAAGCTTCACAGCTACCGCGATCTTCCCGTGCGGCTAGCCGAGCTCGGTACCGTTTATCGCTACGAGCGCAGTGGCGTACTCCACGGCCTTCTCCGCGTGCGTGGTTTCACGCAGGACGACGCGCACATTTTCTGTACGCCCGATCAAATCGAATCAGAAGTCGAAGCCTGCGTCGATTTTGCTTTCGCCGTCATGAAAAACTTCGGCTTCGACAAGTTCGAAGTCGAGCTTTCCGATTGGGACGAAGCGCATCCGGAGAATTACGCCGGCAAGCCCGAAGATTGGCGCCGCGCGACTGCGGCTCTCGCCGACACCATGAAGCGCATGAACATTCCCTACAAGACCATCTCCGGCGAAGCCGCGTTCTACGGCCCGAAGATCGACATCAAATTAATCGACGCCATCGGCCGCCCCTGGCAGCTCACCACTGTCCAGTTCGATTTCAACTTGCCCGCCCGCTTCGGCTTGCAGTACGTCGCCGAAGACGGCGCCAAGCATCAGCCGCTCATGGTCCACCGCGCGCTGCTCGGCTCCGTCGAGCGCTTCTTCGGCATTTTGATCGAGCACTATGCCGGCGCGTTCCCACTGTGGCTTGCGCCCGTGCAGGTCGAAGTCTGCCCCGTCAGCGAAAAAGTTGCCGAGTACGCCAAGCACGTCACCGAAACTCTGAAGGGCCACAACCTGCGCGTCCATCTCGACGACCGGAACGAAAAATTGCCCGCAAAAATCCGCGACGCGCAATTGCAAAAAATTCCCTACATGCTCGTGGTTGGCGCCAAGGAAGCTGAAGCCGGCACCGTCTCCGTCCGCCATCGCACCAAAGGCGACCTCGGCCCCAAGCCCCTCGCCGAAGTCATCGAATCGCTCCAGCGCGAAGTCGAATCCCGCGCGACCAGCTAAAGCACTTTCAAGGATCAAGCGGAATCTCGCCTTGCAATCCCCGCAAACCATCTTGTACGAAGATTTCTTCGCGCAAAGTGTGCGTTTTCTCACGGATCGCGATCCCCATCTCGCTGAGGTCGTGAAAAGGTACGGCCAGCCTCCGCTCTGGGTCCGCGAGCCCGGGTTCCCCACGCTCGTTTACATCATCCTCGAGCAGCAAGTTTCCCTTGCCTCCGCGAAAGCCGCTTTCGATCGTCTCAACTCCGCTGTTCGCCCGCTCACTCCGCGTGGCTTTTTGAAACTGACCGATGCGGAGTTGCTTCGCATCGGCTTTAGCCGCCAAAAAACTCTCTACACCCGTCTTCTCGCCGAATCGCTCTCCCGCCGCCGCTTCGATCTCCGTTACCTCCACGAATTGCACGACGATGACGCGCGCAAAATGCTCATCGCCTTCAAAGGCATCGGAAATTGGACCGCCGACATCTATCTACTGAGCGCGCTTCGGCGGCCCGATATCTGGCCGGTCGGCGATTTAGCTCTGGCCACAGCGGTGCAAGAGGTGAAGCAACTCCGCAAGCGCCCTTCGCCGGAGCGCCTGGAAAAACTCAGCCAGCCCTGGCGACCGTACCGCGCCGTCGCCGCCCGGCTTTTCTGGCATCATTATTTAAGCAAGCGCGGCCAGTGCAGTTCGGAAATTTCGCTCTAACCGGACGAGCGCGGACCACTCCCGGGAGGTTACGAATGCCGCAGCCGCTCTCACGCCGTATCTTTCTCGCGCTCACCGGCGCCGCGCTCGCAGCCCCGTCCTTATCTTGGGCCACGGGCGACGCCGAAGAAGATGAGGTGCCCGCCTTGCTCGATCACATCATTCTCGGCTGCAACGACCTCGATCTCGGCATGGAGCTCGTCGAGCAAAACACCGGCGTCCGCCCCGCCATCGGCGGAGTCCATCCCGGCCGCGGCACGCGCAACGCCCTGCTTTCTCTCGGCGAGCACCGTTACCTGGAAATCATCGCCCCGGATCCCGCGCAGCAGAAAATTGTCCACTTCCCGCAAATCCGCCAAATGAAAGAACCGCGCCTCATCGGTTGGGCCGTTCACCCGCCGGACATCGCCGCCACCGCGAAACTTCTGCGTGACAATCAAATCGCCTTTCAGGGCCCCGACGACGGCTCCAGAAAACGTCCCGATGGCCGCGTCCTCAATTGGAAAACCATCAATCTCGCCGACGACCGCCACGGCATCCTCCCCTTCTTCATCGAATGGAGCGCAGACTCCGTCCATCCTTCGAAGGATGCTCCCAAGAAGTGCGACCTCGACTATTTCACGGTGATGGGCGTGGACCCCGCCGAATTGTCCCAGGTCCTCCAACGCATCGGAGTCGAAGCAACCGTCGAACGCAGCGACAGAGACCGGCTTCGCGCCCACATCACCGGACCGAAAGGCGAACTCGGCCTGAGCTCCTGAGTCCCTATCTTTATTATTCGTGCGATGCGTCCGCACCATACAAGCTCTGCGAAACTCCCGCGCTGTGCCGTTTTGCCACTTGCCGCCCAACTGCTGACGCGTGCTATACTTTGAAGCCCATCCCCTGGCGCTTTTGCGCTGTGTGGGCTTGGGTGGGTGAACTCGAGGGCCCGTCTCCGGCTAACCGGAGCTTGCAGGCGCCTTTTTTGAATTAGGGGGATATATCGCAGAACGGAATTTCCGGCAGCAGACTGATCGTGTCCGCGTCAACGAGCGGATTCGGGCTCGCGAGATCCGGGTGATTGATGAAGAGGGCGGCCAGCTCGGCGTCATGCAGCCGTTTGAAGCCATCAAGCTGGCGAAGGAAAAGGGGCTCGACCTGGTGGAAATTTCGCCCACGGCCGATCCGCCGGTTTGCAAGATCACCGATTACGGCAAGTATCTCTACCAAGCCAATAAGAAGGCCCACGAGCAGCGCAAGAGCAGCCGTGGATCGCAGTTGAAGGAAGTCAAGTTTCGGCCCGCCACCGCGGAACATGACTATCAGGTTCGCAAGAACCAGATCATCCGGTTCCTCGGCGAAGGCCACAAGGTGCGTGCCATGATTTTCCATCGCGGGCGCGAAATGGCGCACCAGGAAGTCGGCCGCGCCAAGATGAACCGCTTGCTCATGGAGATTGGTGACCAGGGGCAGATCGAGACCATGCCGCGCATGGAAGGCAACGTCCTCGTGGCCTTGCTCGCGCCGAAAAAAGGCGTCAGCGTCGCCAGGCCCGCAGGCCAGTCGGCATCCAGCGCCCAGCAGCAGTAGTAATCAGCGCAAGAGGGTTATGTAGGGCCGGACTTTAGTGCGGCCTCTTCGGTGTCACCACCGAATCTCAGAAGAAGGAATCAGGCAATGCCAAGAAACCGATCGAAACCAAAATTGAAGTTAAAGACGCATCGCGGAGCCCGGAAGCGCTTCAAGATCACCGCCAACGGCAAAATCAAGCGCGGTCATTCCGGCAAGCGCCACTTAATGGGCACCAAAGCCCCGGGCCGCATGCGCAAGCTGAAGAAATTGACGCTCGTGAACAAGGCCGACGTGGCCAGCGTCCGGCAGATGCTTCCCTACGGCTAAAGCCGTAACGATTTTTCTGTGCGTGCCTTAACATTGCACGCCATTTGACTTTCTTCGTAGGGGCACGATACATCGTGCCCTTCCGTTTGAATCGCAGGGTGCAAACCCTGCACATCGTGCCAGGCAGCGCTTCACGGGTGCCTGCCGGCCGATCCGCCCCGATATTGTCGGGGCAAATGTAGAGGCCGGGCTTTAGCCCGCCGTCGTCTGCGCTTCGCGGACGACCTCTTCGATGCAACCGCATCTGCGGTCGCGCCAAGAGCACTGCATTCAGCACTACCCCGGAAACAAACCCGTTGCGCAACGCGTGTATTTTCGCGTCCGCGCAACCCGTTTTGTTTCCCAAGAGCAGTTGGCCGAGGTCTTGAGCAGGCTGAGGTTTCTTCTTTGTAGTGGCGGGTCTTTAGACCCGTCCGAAGGAAACTCCTGGCTTCTCAAACATCGGCTTAGATAAAACCGAAGGAGAAATCCCATGGCTCGCGTAAAACGCGGCACCAAGCGCCGTGCACGGCGCAAGAAGTACCTCAAACGGACAAAAGGCTTTTTTCTCACCAAGAGCAAGCTCTACCAGTCTGCGCAGGAAGCAGCCAATCGCGCCGATCGCTACGCAAAGCGCGACCGCCGCGTCAAAAAGCGCGAGTATCGCAAGCTCTGGATTCAGCGCCTCGGGGCAGCCGCTCGGAACAACGGCCTGACCTACGGCCAGTTGATCCACGGATTGAAAGTCGCCGGCGTCACGCTCGACCGCAAAGTCCTCGCCGACATCGCGGTCAAAGACGCCGCGGCATTCACATCACTCGTGGCCACCGCCAAAGCCGCCGCTCCGCCTACAGCCAAGGCGAAAAGGGCATAGCGCTGTAGCTCAACCTTTAGGGGTGAGGCATTTGGTTTTCTGTCATTCCGAGCGCAGGGCTGGTGCATTTTGCTGGCCCTGAGTCGAGGAATCCCGGCTATCATCATCGCGTCTTGGCGATTCACGACGCGTGATATGTTCTTCTGAAAGGGCACGCTGCATGGTGCCCTGCGATGTTCGCCTTTAAACGCGATGACCGCACACGAAAACAAAACGGGACTGCCCCTCGTCCATCTCGGCATCACACGGCCCGAGGAACTTTCCGCGCTGTTCGCTGACCTTCGTGGACGCTTCGATGCTGATTGTGCTTGCGCGCTTGACGAGTCTTCCTGGAAGCAATTCCGTGATACATGGCTTGGCCGGAAATCCGGTGTTCTTACGCAAATCACCGACAATTGGCTCAAGCCTGCTACCGCCGAGTTGAAACGCGCCGTCGGCCAGCAACTCAACGAACTACGCGCCCATGTGGAAACTCAAATCGAGGCGCGCCGTGCCGCAATCGAGACCGGCGCAGAAGAACCCGCGCTCGCGCGCGACCGCGTCGACCTTTCTCTCCCCGGCGTCATCCGCCCCGTTGGCTCGCATCATCTGATCCGCCAGGTCTTCCAGGAAATCGAAGACATTTTCTTTTCCATCGGTTTCTCCGTCGTCGAAGGCCCCGAAATCGAAACGCCCTATTACAATTTCGAAGCGCTGAACATTCCCGAATTCCATCCCGTGCGCGACGACATGGACACGTTCTATCTGGAATTGCCCCCTTCACCCGATAAAAAGACTGCTCCGACGCCGCTCCTTCTTCGCACGCACACTTCGCCCATGCAGATTCGCACCATGGAAAAGCAGAAACCGCCCGTGCGCGTCATCGTCCCCGGCAAGGTCTATCGCCGCGATAATCCGGACGCCACGCATTCCTTCGCCTTTCACCAAATCGAGGGCCTCGCCGTGGACACGGACATTACCTTCTGCGATTTCACCGGCACCATCGAGTATTTCGTGCAGCAGTTTTTTGGCCCCAGCGTGAAAACGCGCTTCCGGCCCAGCTATTTCCCGTTCACCGAGCCTTCCGTCGAGTTCGACGTTTCCTGCCCCTTCTGCGACGGAACCGGTACAGCAGCCGGCGGTGGAACGTGCTCGAAATGCAAAGGGGCAGCCTGGATTGAACTCTTCGGCGCGGGCATGGTCGATCCCGCCGTCTACGGCTTCGTCAATTACGACGCGAAGAAAGTCAGCGGCTTCGCCTTCGGAATCGGCATCGATCGCCTCGCGATGCTCAAGTACGGCATCGACGATATCCAGGTCTTTTTCCAGAACGACGTGCGCTTCCTCCGCCAGTTTCCCTAAGCGCGAAGCGTACGTTCTTCAGGTCGAAAGTGCATGTGTCTTTAGGGGGTCGGACCTTTAGGTCCGACATTAGAGGGTGGCTGCTGTTGGGCTTTAGCCCCTGAAGAAAGGTTTTCAGGTTTTGTAGGGTCGACCAAGCAACGATGAAGATTGTTTACAACTGGCTGAAAGATTTCGTCGACGTGACGGCGCCGCCGCAGGAGCTTTCCTCGCGCCTCGCCCTTTCCGGTACGAACATCGCCGGAATCGAAAACGGCCCGCACGGCGCGGTGATTGACGCAGAAGTCAGTTCCAATCGCCCCGATTGTCTCGGCCATTTGGGAATTGCGCGCGAAGTTGGTGCCATTTACAAACTCCCGCTGAAATCCGTTTCGCCGAAACCGGCGGAAAGCGCCGCGAAGGCCAGCGACGCCGTCAAAGTCGAAATTCAGTCGCCGGAACTCTGCGGGCGCTTCACCGCGCGCGTCATTCGAAACGTGAAAATTCAGCCGTCACCGAAATGGCTGAAAGACCGGCTCGAAGCTTCCGGCGTCGCCAGCATCAGCAATGTCGTCGACGTTTCGAATTACGTGATGCTCGAGCTGGGGCACCCGCTGCACACCTTTGACTATGACAAAGTGCGGGACCACAAAATCATCGTCCGCCGCGCCAAGCCCGGCGAAAAAATGAAAACGCTCGATGGAGTCGAGCGGCAGCTCGCGCCTGACAAAGAGCGCCAGCTCGATTCGAACATCTGTATGATCAGCGACGGCGACGGCTCGCGGGCCGTGGGAATCGGCGGAATCATGGGCGGCGCGGAAACGGAAATTTCGTTTTCCACGAAAAATGTTTTGATCGAATGCGCCTGGTTCGAACCGATTGCCATTCGCCGCGCCGCGCGTTTTCTGAAATTGCACACCGAAGCCTCCACGCGTTTCGGCCGCGGCGCCGATCCGGAAATGGCCGAATTGGCTTCGCGCCGCGCCGCGGAACTGATTTTGCAGCTCGCCGGCGGCGAATTACTGGCGGGCGTCGTTGATATCTATCCCGGAAAACGTGCGCCCAAAAAACTCCGCGTGACGCGCGCGGAAATTCTTCGCGTGATGGGCGCGGACGTCCCGGACAAAGAAGTGGAAGCCAACCTCAGCGCCCTCGGCTTTGCGCCCGTTCGAATCGATCAAAATCGCGGTGCGGAAGGTTCGCTGCTCGCCGCGTGGGAATGCACGCAGCCTTCCTGGCGCGCGGAAGTCGAGCGCGAAATCGATCTCATCGAAGAAATCGCGCGCGTTTATGGCCTCAATAAATTCCCGCCGCGCCTGCCTGCGGCGCGGCAGGGCGCCGCGCGCCTCCCGCATTACGAAGCGGAAACGCGTTTGCGCGAGCGCCTCATCGGCTTGGGCTACCGGGAAATCCTGACGATTCCTCACGTCGCCGAAGAGCGCGACGCGCTGTTCCGGCCGGGCGGAATTTCTCCCGCGCGTCTTGCGAATCCGCTATCCGAAGAGGCAAACGTTTTGCGCTCCACCGGACTCGTGACGATGGCCGCGGCGCTCGAATGGAATTTAAATCACGGCCAGCGCAACGTTCGGCTGTTCGAAATCAGCAGCCACTATCGCCTCAACGGAGCCAGACCCATCGAGACTCGCGTCCTGACGATCGGCGCGACGGGCGAAGCGCGCGAGAAAAATCTTTACGAATCCACGCGCGAATTTTCCTTTGCCGACCTCAAAGGCGATCTCGATTCGATCGGCGAATTCGCCGGCGGCTTCGCCTGGCGCGACGGCGGCCCGGAGTGGCTGCATGCTGCTCGGCGGGGCAGCGTGGCGCTCAGCAAGAACGAACTCGGCGCAGCAGGCCAGCTTGCGCGCCGCGTCGCCGAAAAATTAAAATTCCGCCAGGACATTTTTCTGGCGGAATTGGAGCTCGATCCGATTTGCGTGGCGTATCGCGCCGCGAAGGAAGCGCGGCGCTATGAGCCTTTGCCGCGATTCCCAGCGGTCGAGCGAGACTTCTCGGTGCTCTTACCAGATGGAACCCATTTCTCAGACGTTGTGAAAGCAATCCGATCGCTCAACATTTCCGAAATTTCCAGCATCGATGCAGCGGATCTTTTTCGCGGGAAGAACGTTCCCGCCGGAAAATATTCGTTGCTGGTGCGCGTGACTTTCCAAAGCCGTGAAGCGACACTGACCGATACGCAGATCAGCGATTACAGCGGCAAAATCGTTGCTGTGCTTGAAAAGCAGCTCAACGCACAACTCCGCGCGCAATAAAAACCGATTCGCAAATCACACGCACGACCCCGCCTTGTTCGACCATTCCAGTTGGATCGTGTAACCGCCGAGCGTGCGTGTTTTCCACGCGCAAATGTCGCCGATCTCACCGTTGCTGTCGTCGTACCATCCCTGGCCGGGCACCGGATCGGTGATGGCTTCGCAAAGTTCGTGCGAGGTGGTGGAAGTGAGCGCGTCGATGACGCTAAGGCCGCCCGTACACCCGGAACATCCGGGGTAAGGCATGACCGCATAGAAAATGTTGTCGCTGGTGGAGTCGTGATAGCCGCAGAACTCACGGCAGGAAGCGCTGCCGCCCAGCACAACCTGCACGCCGGGCGGAAGGAAGAAAAAATAGAGTGAATTGGAGCCAGGCGCCGGAAGATTCTTGGCGGCGATTTCCTGCTGCAACACCTGTCGAATCGTACTGTCCTGCACGGAAGCGTTTGGAGCGGGTGAAGTGAGCGTCGCGGTGCCCGTGCGTTTGCCGTGACCGATATTTTTTCCGGGGACGCTGTATTCCCCGAGCTGATCCATCAGCGCGCTCGTGAGAATGTAGTCGAAGAACAAATTCACGTTCGTGGCAATCGCGCTCTGCTCCGCTTGTTTCCATTCCGCGCCCCAAAAAACGGTGAAGACTTCGACGGCAGTGAGCAGCGGCCCACCGCGGTACGTGAGCTGGGGCGTGGCTGCCGCTGCGATCCGTCGCGCCTCCGGCCGATGGAGTGGCACGATCCGGATTGGGTGTTGTGGCGCAGCGGCGGATTTCTTGGAATGAGGCTTGGTGGCCATGAGGCGCTCCTTGTGTGAGCAGATGAATTTCGCATTACGCGGGCTGGAGAGGCAAACAGGCTGGATTTCACACGGTAGCGGACGGCTTGAAAAATGTAAATGGGACTTCCCACGAGAGGCGCACGCGGACGGGCGGGATTTATTCCGGGAGCGAATGTGGTATTGTGCCGATAAGGACGCGCGGAGACTCCATGAGCGGGCCGATAAAAGTTGAGATTTTCGGGCAAGTGTACTCCATCCAGGGAGAGCTGGATGCGAAGTACGTGCAGAGACTCGCGAAATACGTCGACGAAAAAATGCAGGCAATCGCGGACGCGACGAAGACCGTGGACACGCAAAAAGTTGCGGTGCTGACGGCGCTGGCGATTGCGGACGAACTTCACAGCATGCAACGCGAGCGCAACGATCGTGAAGAATTGCTGAGCGAGCAAGCCGAGCGATGCCTGACGCTTGTCGAGCGTGCGCTGAAGCAAAGCGCGTAGTTTTCGTAAGTCAAATTCATAGAGACAAAGAGAGATTTCTCCCTCCGCTTCGCTTCGGTCGAAATGACAGGTGTGCTTTGCGGTGATCATTTATTGGCTCCACTTCGTGGGGGTGCGGTCCCAGCGGTGTTTGCGCAATTGCGCGTGGAGCGGCGCGGGCAGGGGGCCTTTTTCGCTAGCGGCGAGATTGGATTCGACATTGTGGAGTTTGCGCATGCCGGGAATGATGGTGCTGACGTCGGGATTGTTGAGGATGAAGCGCAGCGCTAGTTCGGGCATGGTCATTCCGGCGGGGACGAGAGGTTTGAGGGCGTCGGCGCGGGTGACGCTGGCTCTGAGATTTTCCGGGACGAAATAGGTGCTGCGCCAATCGTTCGCGGGCCATTTGCTATCGAGGGTGAGCGTGCCGGTGAGGGAGCCTTCGTCGAATGGGACGCGGGCGATGACGGCGACATTTTTTTCGCGGCAGGCCGGGAAAAGTTCGTCTTCGGGATTCTGATCGAAAATATTGTAGATGACCTGGACGGCGTCCACGAAGCCGGCGCGCACGGCGCGAATGCCGTTGGCAGGTTCCCAGCGGTTGAGGCTGAGGCCGAAGGCGCGGATTTTTCCGTTGCTGCGAAGTTTTTCCGCGGCGCGCGCCACTCGGTCATCCTTGAGCCAACTGTCTTCCCAGGTGTGGAGCTGGATGAGGTCCAGCGTTTCGACGCCGATATTTTTGAGGCTCTTGTCCACGTACTCGAAGATGTGGTCGGGCGGGTAGGAATCGTCGAGAGAATATTCCGGACGCGAGGGCCAGCGAAGATTTTTGGGCGGGACTTTGGTGGCAACGTAAAGTTTCTTGTCGGGTCCGCCGACGGCGGGATTATTTTTATTGGCGCGCAGGATTTTTCCGAGAAGCTGCTCGCTGTGGCCGTCGCCGTAGGCCCAGGCGGTATCGAAAAAATTGCAGCCGAGATCGACGGCGCGCTGGAGGGCAGCGAGCGATTCGGCGTCGTCGGAGCCGGTCCAGCCGGCCATACCCCACATGCCGTAGCCAATTTCGCTGACGTTCCATCCGGTGCGGCCGAAGCGGCGATAGTTCATAGCGAGGCGTCTCCTTGATTGAGAGCCGACATTATACGCGGGCGGCGTGGCATTGGCGTGACTGGTGACTTGTGACTCGTGACTGGTGGAATAGGCGAAGTAGGAGTTCCAGAATGGGAATTGTTGGTATACACCCCGGTTGTTTTCTTATGAGTGGTAAATACAGGACTTACGGGAGAGAAGTCTGTATGAGTGGCAAGGAAAGGACTTAAAGCAGCTGGGTTTTCAGTAGTTTGCGAACAACTCGTATGAGTGGCAAAGGACTTACAGCAACGAAATTTTCACGACGACGGTAGTGGACAGGGAGCGCAGGCGTAAGAGTTAGTGACGCCGATCGATTGGGCTGATGAATGGCACTTCGAGGCTCACAGTAAACAAACATGCCGAAGGGTAGCATGGGAGTGCAGATTGGTTAAGTCATATGCAGGGAATCGAAGGAATTGAGCGCCGGACGGGTAGGGAGGCGGGGTTAACGGTTTCGGTGGAGGCAACTTGTTGATGCTAAAGCCGTCCAATTGCACTGAGCAAGATTGGGGTGTTGGGGAAGGGGCTAGTACCGTGATGAAAAGAAAAAACGTATTGCTGCTGGGCCTCGTGTGCATGGCGGCTGTGCTCGCCGGGCAGGTTCGCGGGAACGCGGCGGATGAAATCAAGCGGCTGGCGGCTTTGATGGAATGGAAGCCGGGGACGGTCGCAGCAGATATTGGGGCAGGCGAGGGGGAGTACACGTTTGCGGCGGTGGAGCGCGTAGGCGCATCGGGAAAAGTGTATGCGACGGAGATCGATGCAAAAAAGCTTGCGGAGTTGAGGACCGAGGTGGCGAAACGCAAGCTGGGGAACGTGATCGTGGTAGAGAGTAAAGAAGCGGACACGAGTCTGCCGACCGGCTGTTGCGACGCGATTTTTCTGAGGCGCGTGTACCATCACCTGACCAAGCCCGTGGAGTTCGATGCCAACCTGGTACGGTCATTGAAGCCCGGAGGACGGCTGGCGATTATCGATTTTGCCCCACGAGCGGGACTGGATCCGGTGGAAGGAGTGCCAAGCAACCGAGGAGGGCACGGCATCTCGCAAAAGATCGTGATTGAGGAACTGAGTGCGGCGGGGTTGCAGGTGGAAAAAATAGTGAACGACTGGCCGGAGAATAGTTACTGTGTTTTGTTTGTGAAGAGGTGAGGCGTTACTAGATGCTAGTTTTGTTCTCTCGCGGTCCTCAAAAATCGAAGCGAAGCGTGGCGTAGCCGGGACCCGCAACACCGTTGATAGTCATGGGGGTGAACTCCCACTGCATGGCAGCCTTGAGCGCCGCCGCATCGAGAGCTTCGCCGGCGCTTTGCTTGATCTTGGCATCCACGACGTGCCCATGTGCATCGAGCACGACATCCACAAGCACCGTGCCATGGCCAACGGCGGGATGCTCGGGAGAGACCTTGTGAATGGGTTTGGGAAGCACGAGGTCGGATGACTGACCTCCATTCGGCGAACCAAGGATTTCTGGTTTCACACCTTCGAGGACCAGCAGAGAATCGGGGACATCCCGCGCAGGTTCAATCTTGTCAATGTCCACGAGCATCCGGGGCTTGCCGTTTTCGGAGACTTCGGCGCGGCGAGGGACTTGCTTTCGATTCCACCCCTCAAACTTGGAGTAGATCGTTGCCCGCGGTTGGACGAAATCGGCGCGCAGATACCCAGCAAAGTCAAACCAGTAGGCCTGGCCGGTGATGGGTCGATTTTCTGCATCGACTTGACCCCGCGCGACGCGCACCAAGTCCATGCTACCGAGTTGCACTGCCGACTGTCCCCAGTCGCCTTCCTGGAAAGAGTCGAGTCGGGGAAAGTGGCCATACATAAGGTCTATCAGGTAGTCGAGTTCCTTGGGCGTAGAGCCCGCACCTCTGCTTTTGTGGTAGGCCTCGTTGTCATTCTGAGTTGCGAGCAAGGTGACCGAGCCCAGCTGAATTTCGCGGCGCCATTTTGTGGGCGACAACCACGTCTCCTCATAAGTACCGCTCTGGTCGGGCGGGATTTGGAACGTGGCATGGAGATGAAAGGGAGGGCTACCTTCAGTTCTGGGATCGCTCAGCGCACGTGATTTGTTGATGTGCGCCAAAAAGGGTTCAGCCGGAAAGGACTTTCCATTCGCGCCGAGAAGCTCCATTTTCGCGTCGAAGTGCAGCGTGATATTAGTGTTTACCTGAACGGGAAACCCATCGACCAAGTAGGGCTGGAACTTCCAGTTTTTAATTTGCGCTGCGGTGGCATCGTTCACGACTACGTTCTTGGAGATTGGGGAACCAACTTCGCGGACCTTTCCATCGCGGTCAACCTTCACGTTGATACTGATGAGGCCGGAGGCGGGAAAATTGTGGACGACCGGCCAGGCGGGGAGGCCGTTGGCTTTCGTGTCTGGTTGCAGGGCACTTTCAGGAACCGAGAGAAATCGCAAGCGCGATGGAAAACCGGTGTCGTTGGGGATAGAGAAAAGCGAATCGTCCGCCTTCAGGAGTTCGAGCAAAGTGACCTTGGCTTTGACTTCTGAGCGGCCTCCTGGCCAAACGGTGAGAGAACGCGCGACCTCCTTCCCACTGAACGACTTGTAGTCGGCAAAAACTACTCCAAGCGGTTGCGTAAAGATTTCTCGTGCTGTGCCGTTCGAGTTGAAACAGACACTGTTATAGACGGAGATTTTTTCTGCGTCTTTCGAATATTCCGTTTCCCATTTCCCACAACCCGATTTGCTCCAATCCACATCGACATCTTTGAGCTGCGCCTCGGGAATGGGATCGACGGATTCCTGGATCAGCTCGTGGAGCCAAAACGGCAGGTAATCCGAAGAGTTCGTTTCGGAATAGCGCGTGCCGTCCTGCACGGCAGTTTGCGTGAAGACAGACGATTTCAGTTCGCGGCGCCATTTATCCGGTGCAGCCCACCACACCTCCAGTTCGGCCTTAAATTCGGAAGAGTTGCCGTGGGTATCCGTCGCGGAAAGCTTGAGGTGAAAAGGTTTGGCGCCAGGCGCCGTGAGAGTGGAAGTGCGTGCCGCCTTGGCGAGGGCGTCCTGGAATTCGTCTGTGTTTGCTATTGCGTTGCGGCAGGTAACACCCGCCGCGACCGCAAGGAAGCAGAGGAAACTTATGCGCATAGCCGTGAATGTAGCAAGGGGTTCAAGTACTGGCAAGTGACGGAGGTCTGGTTCTGTGCGACGTTGTGATGTTCGTACGGGGCACAACAAGGACTGGGTTTCTGCACGGCGAGGCGAGTCTGCTAGACTGACGCGGTTTTGGCGAACACGAGACGCACGACACGAAAGCGATTTCTGGCGAAGGCTGCTGGTTCAGCGGCAGGGGCATTTGTTTGGACGATGGTTTGCGCGGGGGTGAGACCGGTGCTGCCGACAGCGGAGGGAAGGATTCAGTCGTCGGCGCGGCGATAGGGAGGTTTTTCCTGGGGGGCAGTCGCCTCAGATGGAGCGGCGGGCGTGCCGGGCGCGGGACTGTTATCGGCACTGAGTTCGAGGGACGGGGCGACGGCAGGATTCTTCGCGCTGCCCGCCGGGTCATCCAAAGCGGTGGCATGCTCCAGAACGCGGCGTGCGTATTGAGCGACGCCTTTCACGCCGGAGGCGTAGGCAGGGTTGGGAGCCTTAACGCCACCGTTGTAGGCGCCGGTGGCCTTGTCTACATCGCCGCCGAAATGGTCGAGAAGACCGCGGAGCAGCAGACCGGCGTAAGTAGTGAGCACCGCATCATCCACGGAATTCAGGTTCAGCTCGCGCGGAGGCCGCAGACGAGCGGGCAGCCTGGTATAGTCCCGTTTGTCCTTCAGATAAAGCTGGTGGGCGGCACGGAGCGTTTCGCGCGTGATTTGCCAAGTGCCGATGGCGTAGTTGCTGACCATGACGCGCTTACGGCCACGGCGGAGAATAATGTCGTCCCGCTGGGCGCGCTTCTTCCAGACGGCGTGAGTGAGATCGCCGTCGATGTCCATGTAATCGTTCTCCATGGCGCCGACACCGAGGAAATAGTCGAGCGGGAGCGCGTAGAAATCCGCGACGGCGAGAATGTCGGAGGCGAGCTGTGTGGCCTGTTCCCTCGTAAGAGGGCGGGGAGCGGCATCGCTTCGGTCGAGCACGCGGTTGTCGGTTTGCGATTTGAAGACGAGAAACCTTGCCAGGGCGGGGAGAAGTTGAAAAGAACTGAGGGATTCCAGCTTCTGCTCCGTGGGAACGCCATACGCAACGTCGAACATATGGCTTTGCTGCTGGTAGTAGGCAAAATCCTTCTCCGTCCAGGTATTCAGCTCGTAGTGGGCGATCAGGTTGCGGCCTTCGAGTTCCGCGAGGCGCGGGACGGCGGTGAGCAGATCGTTGTCGCTGACGATGAAGATCTTGTAAGAGGGTCCCTTCGGAGTATCGAAGGCCGTCAACAGAAGGTGCGAAGTGTCGTTGCCGCTGCGGGCTTCCCGGTCGCGCAAGTATTCAAAATGCAGGAAGGCCTCGAGCTGGTCATTGAAGGCGGCGACTTCCGCGGAGGCTACACCAGGCGAAAACGGCACGACTAACCGATTGTCCTGAATCCTGGGCGCGGGAAAGGCAGGGTAGCGGGGTGCATTCAACTCCAAAGGCCAGAGGCGACCGCCAATATATCCGCAGGCCGCGCTCACCAGCACCACGGCGGTGAGGCGCAGAAAGCCCATAACGAGCTTCCGCAAGAACCTTCTGGCGGACATCGCTCGAGTCTCCTTTCTTCCTGGACGACGGGTGTTATTTCTGCCGTATGGCCCCACGCTTTGACCTCCTCGATGTACGATGCATCCGGACTTCCGGAAGTGGCACAGCCACTAGACAACAGAAAATGAACAATTTACAAGATACGACGCCGGGAGATTTGGGCTGGAAACTGTGGGTGGGTGTGTCCAGGCTACCACGGCCCTGCATATGGCCGGAAGCGGGTAAATTGGTGAGCAAACGACTGCGCGGATGGCGGGTGATGGGTGAGTCTGCTAGACTGGCGCGGTTTTGGCGATGAATACACGACGACAATTTTTGGGACTTGCTGCAGGTTCAGCAGCGGGTGCATTGGTGTGGCCGGGGCTGAAGACTGTTCTTGCGGCAGATGCCGGGCCGCGGATGCAGTTTCCGGCGGCGGTGCGGGAGCGGATTGCGATTGCGTCTTATCCGTTCAGGGATTTCGTGGCAGGGCGAGGCGATAAGGTCGACGGCAGCGGGAAGATGGAGCTAAAGGATTTTGCGGCGCACGTCGGCGCGAAATTCAATATCAAGAAGATTGAGCCGTGGAGCGAGCATTTCCGTTCGCTGGAGAAGGCGTACCTCGAGGAATTGCGCGCGGCGGTGGCGAAGGCGGGCGGAGCGATTGTGAACATGGCGGTGGACGGCGAACACAGCCCGTATGCGGCGGACGGGGCAGAACGGGAACGCGCGGTGGCGTTCAGCAAACGATGGATTGATGCGGCGGTGGCGATCGGTTCGCCGAGCGTGCGGACGAACATTCCACGGGCGAAGGATTCGAAACCGGACCTGGAACGAACGGTCGAGAGCCTGAAGCGTGTGGCGGAATATGGCGCGGCGAAGAACGTGGTGGTGAACCTGGAGAATGACAATCCCGTCAGCGAAGATCCGTTCTTCCTGGTGAAGGTGATCGAGAAGGTGAACAGCGCGTGGCTGCATGCGCTGCCGGATTTTGCGAATACGCTGGCGGCGTATGAAGAGGAGTATGCGTACCGGGGAATTGAGGCGATGTTTGGCCAAGCGTACAACATTTCTCACGTGAAGGAAACGGAAATGGGCGACGGGAAGGACAAAGTCGCGCACGTGGATTTGGAGCGGACGTTTGGAATTGCGAAACGGCACGGGTACAAGGGTTATTTTTCGATGGAGTGGGACAGCCCAGGAGATCCGTATGCGGGGACGGCGGGGTTGATTGAGAAGACGATGAAGAATTTGGGGTGAGCAGCACAAGTACGACAAAGAGAAGCACCGGTCTGAAGACCGGCCACTACAAGAGACAAACCAAGAAGGCGGCTTAAAGCCGCCCCTACAAGAGCAAGATCGCTAGCAAGGATGCAGGTGCTACAACTATTCGTAGCGGAGGGCTACGATGGGGTCGACGCGGGTGGCGCGGCGGGCGGGGATGAAGCAGGCCAGCAGGGCGACAAACGCGAGCAAGGCGGCGACGCCGGCGAAGGTGAGCGGGTCCGTGGCGCTGATGCCGAAAAGAAGGCTGGCCAAGAGGCGCGTGATCGCCAGGGCGGCGGCAATTCCCAGTGCGAGGCCGAGCAGCGTCAAACGAGTTCCGTGACTGAGGACGAGGCGGAGGACATCGCGGCGCTGGGCGCCGAGGGCGATGCGGATGCCGAGTTCCTGGGTGCGCTGCGTAACGCTGTAGGCGATCAGGCCGTAGATGCCCACGGCGGCGAGCAACAGAGCGACAGCGGCAAAGATTCCCAGAAGCAGCATGGTGAAGCGCGCGCGGGACAGAGAATCGGCGAGAAGCTGCTCCATGGTGGCGATGGAGGCCATGGGCTGTTCGCGGTCCAATTGTTGAAGCTCTGTGTGGATCGCGGAAACCACGGACAGAGGATCGCTGGAAGTGCGCACCAGAATGGTCATTCCGGAATAGACAAGCTCGGGCATGGGCCAATACACAGTGGGCTCCGCAGCGACGTCGAGCCCCATCTGGCGAACATCCCCGACCACGCCGATGATTTCCGACGTCTGATTCCCAGACTCCGCGAGGCTCTTCATGTAGATGACGGCTTTCTGGCCCAGGGGATTGACGCCGTTCAAATATTTGTCCGCGAAGGCCTGGTTGATGATGGCGACATGCTTTTCTTCCGCCAGTTCCTGTTCACTGAAGAGACGTCCAGAACGCAAAGGGATGCTCATCGTGGAGAAATATTCTGGTCCGACGACACGGACGTTCGCCACGGGAAGATCCATCAGCGCTACCTGCGGCTGGTTGAGAAGGTGGACGCCGGTGGCGGCACCCAAACCAGTCAGGGGAGGAAAGTTCTCCATGGTGACGGAGCGGACTCCGGGAACAGCACCGATGCGGGCAAGCAACTGCCGGAAAAAAGCCATGCACAGTTTGTCGTTGCCGTACTTGGATTGCGGAAGGGAGACCTTAAAGGTCAAGAGATGAGCGGTATCAAAGCCCGGATGGACGCCGACGAGGCGAACAAAGCTGCGAATCAGCAAACCGGAGCCGGCGAGAAGGACGAGCGCGAGGCTCAATTGCGCGACGACGAAGGCGCTCCTCGCGAAGCGGCGGCGTTTGCCGGTGGACGAACCGCGGCCGCCCTCTCTGAGAGTTTGGGAGATCTGCGAATGCGCGGATACATAGGAGGGAAGAAAGCCGAAGAGCAAGCCCGCCAACAAGGTGGCGGCAGCGGCAAACGCCAGGAGCCGCAGGTCGATCGAGACGGAAGGGAGATCGAGAAGATTATGCGGGCTCGCGGCGAGAAGGGCATTCGTGCCAAGCACGGTGAGCGCGACGCCGATTCCCCCGCCAATTACGGCAAGGAGCAAACTTTCCATTAGCAGTTGACGCGCGATGCGCCAGCGGCTGGCGCCGATGGCCGTTCGAATGGCCATCTCACGTTCGCGGCTTGCGGCGCGGGCGAGAAGCAGGCTGGAAACGTTCGCGCAGGCAATCAGCAAGACGAAAGCTACGGCGCCGAACAAGATCAGCAGAGCAGGACGGAGTTCGCCGGAAAGCTGCTGGCGCAGCGGCACGACGTTGACACTCCAGTGTCCGTCAAAATCGGGATACTCGTGTTCGAGATGGGCGGCGATGGCGGTCATTTCGGCCTGCGCCTGCGCAGCGGTGACGCCGGGCTTCAAGCGCGCGGCCACGGTCAGGAAGCGGCCAATTTGCTTGTGATCGTGAAAGGATTGCGGAAACACGAAGGGCGACCACAGGCGGGGCTTTGCGCTGGTGAGTGAGCCGTCCTTTATGAACCAATTGAAATTCTGGGGCGCGACGCCGACCACGGTCAGGGGCTTCCCATTCAAGAGAATGGATTTGCCGACAATGGCGGGATCGCCGGCGAAACGATCCTTCCAAAGGCCGTAACTGAGAATGACGACGTTATCGTGACCGGCTTGGCCATTTTCGGGAGTGAAGCCGGGGCCGAGGAGGGGATTGACTCCGAGCACGGAAAAGAAATTAGCGGAGACGGCCTGGATGACGACTTCCTCGGGGTCGCCATTTCCGGTGAGATTGTTGCGCACGTCTGCGATATAGGCCATGTCGGAGAAAACTGTGTTGCGGGTCTGCCAATCGAGGAAATTCGGTGGAGAGACGGTGTTGTGGGGCTTGGGGTGCTGCGAATTGGTCTCCCAGACCATCACCAGACTGCCCGGATCGTGATACGGAAGCGGGCGAAGCAGAACGGAGTTGATGACGGAGAAGATTGCGGTGTTCGCGCCGATGCCGAGGGCCAGCGTGAGAACAGCGACGGCGGTGAAGCCGGGGCTGCGCTGCAGCATGCGGAGCGCGTAGTGAAAATCGCGAGCGGCCACGTCCAACCAGCCGATAATGTCGGCGTTGCGAGTGTCTTCCTTGAGGAGGGCGGTGTTACCGAAGCGTTTTTGCGCTTCGTGGCGCGCGGCTTCGGGGGACATGCCGGCGGCGAGGTTATCGGCGGCGCGCATCTCGATGTGCGAACGCAGCTCTTCGTCGAGGTCGTGATCCAAGCGTTCCCGTCGTAACATGCCTCGCAGGCGAGCGATCCAAGACACGGTGCACCTTCCTTTCGTGCCGCTCAAGCGAACTTGAGAACGTGGGCGACGGCTTGCGTGAGGCGTTGCCAGTTGAGTTCTTCCGCGGCGAGCTGCTTACGGCCCGCGGCAGTCAGACGATAGTAGCGAGCGCGGCGATTGTTCTCCGACATGCCCCACTCGGCGCTGACCCAGCCGTCCTGTTCCATGCGATGGAGGGCGGGGTAGAGGGAACCTTCCTCGACGCGGAGGATGTCTTCGGAAACCTGCTGGATATGAAGCGTGATGCCGTACCCGTGCATGGGCGCGCGAGCGAGGGTCTTGAGGACCAGGAGGGCGAGGGTGCCCTGGAGAAGGTCGTTTTTGGGCTTGAGCACGGAGCTCCTATAGATAGCTATAGGTAGAGACGGGGCACGGGCGAAAATGTTTCCAAAAAAATGGGAATAGGAGTGGCGCCGTGAACGGGAAAGGGGCCGGGAGCGAGTGGCGCTTGTTGGAGAGGTGTGGAGGGCGTATGCTTTCGAACGGATTTTGTCGGGAGGGGGAAATGAAAACACGTGTGAGTTTGCTGGTTGCGGTGATGACGGTGCTTATGGCGGCGGGCAGTGCATTTGGGCAGCAGGCGGCACCAGCGGCGAGTGCGCCGCCGGACCTGTCGCCGGTGGCGAATCCGGTGAGCGGGTTTGTGAAAGCGGGGGTAGCGCGATACGAGAAGAACATGGTGGCGGCGGCGGAAGCCATGCCGGCGGAGAAGTATGGCTTCAAGCCTTCGCCGGAGATGAATTCGTTTGGGCACCTGGTGATGCACATCGCACAATCGAACAATACCTTTTGCTCGAAGATTTCAGGACAGACGGCGCCGGACGTGAAGATTGCGGAGACGGACCCGAAGGACAAGCTGGTGGCGGCGGTGAAGGATTCCTTTGCGTTTTGCACCGCGGCGCTGGCGAAGGTGGACGATTCGAAACTGGGGGAGCAATTCGTGCTGTTCGGCAACCGGCCGATCTCGCGGGGAGGGGCGCTGGTGGCGCTGGGTGGCAGTTGGACCGACCACTATGCGACGCAGGCGATTTATTTGCGATTGAATGGAATTTTGCCGCCGACGGCGCAGCCCGCGAAATAGCAGCGAAGCAATACGACGAAGCTTTTGATCGAGCGTGCCAATCCTAGATTTCGCGCTGGGCGGCGGCTGCGCCTTCGAGCTGGCGAGCTTCGCGGCCGTGATGCAGAAGCAGATGGATCAGGAACATTATGATGAGGACGCCGCCAAACGTGACAACGATGGTGGCGCCCGTGGGCAAGTCGATTTGTGCGGAGAGATAGACGCCGAGAGCGGAAACTAGCGTGCCCATGGTCCAGCCGATGGCGAGGCGCGCGCCGATGCGGTCCGCAAAGAGCATGGCGCCGACGCTGGGGACGATGAGATAGCAGAAAACCAGCAGGACGCCGGCGATGGCGACGGAAGACGTCACGACAAAACCAAACGAAGCGTAAAAGAGAAAATCCCAGAAGCGCACGTTGAGGCCGGCTTGCTCGGCTTTCGCGTGATTCATGGAGATGGCCAGGAATTTCTTGCGGAAGATGTAGTGGAAGATGCCGACGGCGCCGTAGAGAATGGCGGTTTTTTTCACCTCGGCCCAGGAGACGGCGAGGATATTGCCGACGAGCATGTCCTTCAGGTGCTCGGTCTCCCCGGTAGCCTTGCTCATCAGAAGAATCGCGGTGGCGGAGGCGACGGCGTAAGCGATGCCGATAAAGGCTTCCTGGGGGATGTGGCCGCGGCGGCTGCGCGCAAGCGCGAAGATCGCGGCGCCGAGGAACGTGAAGCCCAGGCTGATCCAGTAGGCGCCTCGGCCGTGGGGGTCCATGCCGGCAACGATGGCGACGGTGGCGCCGAGCGCGGCGATCTGCGCGAGCGCGAGGTCCACGAAGATGACACCGCGTTCGACAACATGGACGCCGAGATAAGCGTGAATCCCCGTAAGAATAAGGCTCGCTACGAAAGCGGGCAGCAAGAATTCCAGCATCGCGATTTCATCTCCTTCGAACCGGCTTCAACTGCTTTTTGCAAGTTCAGCGGGACGTTCGAATCAGTGAACGGTATCAAAAGCCTGCTTGAGCTTGGCAATGTCGTAATCGAACAGCTTGAAATAGTCGGTGATCTCTTTTTCGCCGCCGACCGAGGGCGTGAGAACGACGACCTGACCGCCGGTTTGCCGCGCGACACTGTTGGGCGTCTTGAGATCGAAATACGGCTCCACGACAATGATTTTGACGCCGTCGCGCTTCATCTGCGCGATCAATTCCACAGTGTGCTGGGGACTGGGAGGAATGCCGGGACGCGGCTCGACGTATCCAATGACATTCAAGCCGAAGTGTTCGGCAAAGTTCGGCCAGGAGCGGTGATAGGTGACGATTTTGCGTCCGGCGTACGGCTTCATCTGAGCCTGCCAATTTTGTTCCGCTTGCTTGAGCCGTTCTTCAAACGCGGCGTATCGCTGCGCGAAATAGGCAGAGTCATTGGGGCGCATTTCGCTGAGCTTGTTCTGAATGCCCTTGGCGATGCGCAAACCGTTTTCCGGATCGAGCCAATAATGGGGATTCCCGAGCGGGTGGACGTCGCCTTCGGCGCGAGTCACCTGGCCGGTGGGGATTTCGAGGATCTTGGCAAAACGCGAGGCGTCAAGATAGCCGGGCGCGGCAACCTGAATCTTTGGATTGGTGGATTGCGTGATGAGCGGAGGGAGCCAGCCGATCTCGAGCTCTAGGCCAACGACGATGAGCAGATCGGCCCTGCGCAGCTTGAGCAGAAAACTAGGCTTGGCTTCGACGAAATGGGGATCCTGGTAACCGCGGGCGATGGATTCGACATCCACTCTGTCACCGCCCACCTCCTGGGCCAGGGAGGCGAGGTCGGTCGTGGCGGTCATAATTTGCAGTTTGCTTTCGGCGCGACCCGCAGGAGAAACGGCAAGAGCTAATACAAGCAGGAACGCAGCGGCAAGCGCGCTGAAACGGCTGATACGAGTGTGAGTTGTTGTGTGTTGCATAGAGGGTCTCCAGAAAAATCTATTAGAACGGATGTGCACCATGCGCGCCCATCACGAAGAGAAACTGAAACAAGAATTCGTTGGCGTTCGAATAACTGGTTGTGACCGGATCGGCGAGATGCCCGAAGCGGTATTGCCCGCGGATCTGGCTGAACTCGCTAGGCCAGTAGGTGAGGATAGCGGAAAAGCCGGTGTCCGTGAGATTTGCATTCGCTGCGTGACCGCTGCGGTCAAAGCGGCCACCGATCGTCCAGCGGCGATTGGCCCGGTATTCAGCATCGGAATAGAGGCCAAAGGCATGCTGCGTCTGGAAAAAGTCGGCGGGAGAAACCTGGTCGCGCGCGCTCCAGAAAAATTCGTTGCGGAAGAGGAAGGAGTGATAAATGGCGCGGCGCAGGGGCTTCCAACGGAGAGTGGCGTCGACGCTATAGAGATTGGTGAGAAAACGGGAAGGATCGAAAATGGTACCGACGCCGGCATTGTTGTGACCGCGGGCGTAGGACACGCCGAGGTCGAGGTTGGTGGATTCGCTGAGGTCGCGATAAGCGCGGAGATGGCCCACAACGCTCACGTCCTGGCGGCGCGTAGCTTGGAACAGATCGTCGGAATCGCCGCGAAAAACCTGGGCCGTTCCTTGGAAAAACCAGTCTTTCGGCGCAGGCAAGAAACGCGACAGGGAGAAGCCAGCATCGTCGATGCCGTCTTCACCGCCGACGAGATTATTGGTAACGAGCGGCCGATCGATGAATGACAGAGCGTGATTGTGAATGGTGTTGACCTTGCCAAACTCCGCGCGCATTTTTCCGACTTTCAGAAGAAGCCCGGCGGGAAGAGAGGTGAAGGTCACATAGGCTTCCTCGACGTTTACGCCAGTTTCACCGAAGGAAATAAAAGCGTCGGCGCGCGCGTAGGGATCGATGATGGCTTGCAGGCCGACTTCGGATTCGTGCAGTTCGAGCGAGGGCGAGGGAGAAACGTTGTTGCGCCCCGCGGCGCCGATGAAGTCACCGATGAGACTAATGTCCGGATTGAGGAGTTTGGCGTTGGACGAGGCACCTCCAAAAATCTGAGTCTGAGTGGCCTGCGGTGGAGCAGGCGCAGGCGAAGCGGGGACGGCGGCGGCCCCGGAGGGAGCCAGAATGCCCGGTGCGACATGTGCAGCCGTAAGCAGAATGGGTTCTTCGGAGCGTGGTTCGACGGACCTGGCGTCGCGCATCGCTTTCAGTTCACCTCGGAGCAAGGTTACTTCTTCGGCGAGCGAGCGCACCTGATCCTCGAGAGTCTTCATGCGCGTTTCTTCCGACGCTGCGACTGAAGATTGGGTGGCGGGCACGTCTTTCTTCGGCTCGGGCGGGGAAGCTTGCTGTGCCGAGGCAACAGCAGAACAGAAAATGACGGCGGACAGGACTGCGATTCTCTTCATGGCATTACTCCTCAGGGAAGCAACTTATGGTTTCGAGACCCAGAGATTGTTACCAGGCAACCGCGGGCAACTAGAGGGAGGGAGGTGCGCGCGGAGAGGTGGCGCGCGGAACTAGCATAGATACTGAAACAACCAAAGGAGCAATTTCGAGCAGGTGAATGACCGGCACAATCACCACGATGGGCGGCCGCGTGGCGACCACGGAGCCTGAAGTCGAGCAGACAGGACAGAAGTGCGAGAAGGACGGCGTGGGCGCCGGGTCACAACAATAGTGAAACTGCAACGCCAGAAAGGCGGCGCAGAAGAGTAGGATGAGAAGGTTGGTTTTCCGCGCTGTACCTTGCATCTAGTTCCTGAGACGGAGCTTAGGTAGGAATGGTTGCGGGGTCAAGCGGGTAAACCCTTTTTTTAGTTGCGTTTACATACTATACTAGGGGATAGTATAAGGACGGGGCTGCATGGCACATACGGCGAGAGACAAAGAAAAACTGCTGGTCCGGGTCCGTCGAATTCGCGGACAAGTGGAGGCCGTTGAACGCGCGCTGCGGGAAGAGCAGGAGTGCACCGACGTCTTGCAGCTGGTGGCGGCTTGCCGAGGAGCGCTGAATGGCTTGATGGGCGAACTGGTCGAGGGCCATATCTGGTTCCATGTCCTGGACCCGAATCGCGTTAAGGATTCTCCTCAGGCCGCGGCCGCCGAGGAACTGATCGAAATCGTGAGGACCTACTTGAAATAGCTAGAGGATCTGGCGCGCTTGTTGGGGCGCGATGGGGGGTCGAAATGCCGGACAACGAGATGAAGGCTGGTATTCACACGGAGGGGGTCGGCAACTCTTCGACGGCGGGAATCCATGACTCCGAAGCCGAAAGTGCGGAGCACGAACATGGACTCGATTGGCGGGAGATCGTTCGAATCGTCTTCGTAGCAAGCGCAGCGGCCTCGTTTTGGTTTGCGGGAGTGCACCTCAGTCTTCCTCTGGTCCTAGCCGGCGTGATTTGCGCCTTGGCTGGTGGCTATCCGATCTTCCACGAAGCCATTGAAAACATTCTCGAACGGCGAATGACGATGGAACTCTCGATGGCCATCGCTATCCTGGCGGCACTGGCGATCCGGGAAGTGTTTACCGCGCTGGTCATCACGCTGTTTGTGCTGGTGGCGGAAGTCCTTGAGGGGCTCACCGTGGGACGCGGCCGGCGAGCGATTCGTCACCTGATCGAACTGCTGCCTTCGACGGCAACGGTGAGCGAACGAGGAGGATGGCGAGAGGTTGGAGTTCAAAAAGTAGTGGTGGGTGACCTCGTTCTCATCAAGCCTGGCAGCCGAATTCCTGTGGATGGATCGGTGGTGGGCGGCCATTCGTTTGTTGATCAAGCGGCCATCACCGGCGAATCAATGCCAGTAGAAAAAAACCCAGGAAAGCAAGTATTCGCCGGCACGATCAACCAATCCGGCGCTCTCGAGGTGCGAGTGGAGCGACTCGGACGCGATACAACTTTCGGCAAGATCATCCAGGCTGTGGAGCAAGCCGAGCAATCGCGTGCGCCGATTCAGCGCATTGCGGACCGTCTGGCAGGGTACTTGGTTTATTTCGCATTCGGCGCCGCCATTTTGACTTTCATCGTGACTCACAACATTCGCTCCACGATTTCCGTGATTATTGTGGCGGGAGCTTGCGGGATCGCTGCGGGAACGCCGCTGGCAATCCTTGGAGCGATTGGAAGAGCCGCACAGCAAGGAGCGATTATCAAGGGCGGCCTGTACCTTGAGAAACTCGCCGAGGTGGACACGATTCTTCTGGACAAAACGGGAACGCTGACGTTTGGAACTCCGGAACTTCTGGACGTACATCCTGTTCCGGAAATCTCCGCAGCTCTCCTGCTGAAGACAGCCGCGATGGCCGAATCGCGCTCGGAACACCCCGTTGCCAAAGCGATTTTGAAGAAGGCGATCGAGCGAGGAGTCGCGTACGAAGATTCGAGCCAATTCGAATACACGCCGGGCAAGGGAGTATCCGCGATCTGCGAGGGCGACGAAGTGCTCGTGGGAAGCCAGAATTTCTTAGCGGAGCGGGGGGTTTCACTATTGCGCGGGAATGGGCTCAGTGCGGACTCCGAAGTTTTTGTGGCGCGGCAGGGCAAATTCCTGGGAACGCTGGTCGTCGCGGATATGCTGCGGCCAGAAGCAAAAGAGGCCATTCAATCGCTGAAGTCCATGGGACTGAGAACTGTCCTTCTGACGGGAGACGCCAAGGCCGTTGCCGAGGACGTGGGCAAGAAGCTGGGAGTAGATGAAGTCGCATCCGAGTTGCTGCCAGAAGAGAAACTGCAATACGTGAAGTGGCTGGGAGAGGCTTCTCATATCGTGGCGATGGTTGGTGACGGAGTCAATGATGCACCGGCGCTAGCACAGGCGACTGTGGGCATAGCGATGGGGTCGGGAACGGACGTGGCACAAGAAAGCGCAGACGTTGTGCTGATCGGGAGCGATCTCTCCAAGCTGGTCGAGACTTTGCGGATTGCCCGGCGCTGCCGCAAAACAATTATGCAGAACTTCGTTGGGACACTCGTGGTGGACAGCATTGGCGTAGGCATGGCAGCGTTTGGCCTGTTGAATCCGTTGCTTGCCGCATTCATCCATGTATCTTCAGAACTCGTGTTCATACTGAATTCCGCCAGGCTGGTTCCGTCAGCGACGCTGGCAGGCGCATTCAGCGGGCGAACATTGGTTCAGGCGGGGCCTGACCTTTCTCAGCGCCAGGCGGCTTGAAACGGTTGTTTCCGAATTCAAGTGAGGTCCGCGCTCCCCCCGGCCGACCTAGTCCCTTTCAAATCACTTTCTTAGCAACCAATCAGGATTTTCGTCCGTCTAAGGTGCTAAGCTAAAGTGTCGCTTATGCACTCGGAGAATATGATTTTCGGACGATCGACGGCGCAGCGCGCGCTGGCGATCCTGGCCTGCGCCGCGCTTCTGTATTTCGCCGCGGGCGGCAGTTTCCTTCACCAGCACACGAAGGGTCCCGACGCCGCCTGCCATATTTGCCAGGCGTTGCACATGCCAACGCTGGCAGCGGCGCCGCTCGATCTCGTCAGCACACCTGAGCTTGTTACCCGGTATTCATCGCTCCCGCTACACGCGGCCCCGAGCGATTCGTTTGCCCTGCATCGCGCCGGGCGCGCCCCTCCCTCCGCGTAACTCAATCTCCAATTCGATAGTTCCAATCCCTGTGCGATGACGCCTATCCGGGCTGTCGCGCAACCGCCACAGTTCCAGGCGGTTTCTATCCACGCTCATTACCGATAACCCTTTGGGGGATGGAGAAAAAATGTTGAAGCGATTGAGCATCTGGCTGGTTTTTGTTTTGGGATTTGTTTTGTTGTTGACGACTGGGCCGACAAAGGCGCAGCTAGGGAATTCCGGTTCAATTGAAGGCGTGGTGAAGGATGCTTCCGGCGGGGTGGTTGCCGGTGCGACGGTGGAAATTTCGTACGCGGTGAGCGGCTTCCGGCGTGAGACCACGACGGGCAGCGACGGGAGCTTCAAATTCACGAACGTGCCGCTCAATACTTATCACTTACTAGTGGCGGCGGGGGGCTTTTCGAACTACACGCAGGATGTGGACGTGCGCTCCGGCGTGCCGGTGACGCTGCAGATCGGATTGAAGATTGGGACGGCGGCAACGAGCGTAACCGTGGAAGCGCGGGATCTGGTGGAAAACGAATCCACTTTTCACACCGACATAGACCGTGGCTTGTTCGAAAGGCTTCCCCTAGAGAGCGCGTCGTCGTCGGTGAGCTCGCTGGTGACGCTGGCGTCACCTGGAGCCATTGCGGATTCCAACGGTTTGGTCCATGCGATCGGCGATCATGCGGAGACCTCGTTTTCAGTCGATAACCAGCCAATCACGGATCAGACGAGCAAAGTCTTTTCGAATCAAATCCCCATCGATTCGATCCAATCGCTGGAGGTGATCTCCGGCGCTCCGCCCGCGGAATTCGGCGACAAAACGAGTTTAGTCATCAAGGTAACGACGCGCTCCGGCCTCGGTCAGACAAAACCAGTTGGCAGCGTGAGAGCTTCTTATGGGAGCTTTGGCTCGGTGAACGGGGGCTTTGACATGGCGTTTGGGGGGCCGAAGTGGGGCAATTTCATCGCGGCGAACGGCTTGAATACGGGCCGCTTCCTGGATCCTCCAGAGTTCCAAGTCATCCATTCCAAGGGCAACCAGCAGAACGTATTCGACCGCGTGGACCTTCAGCTTACAAGTGCAGATTCCGTGCATTTGAATGCAGGATATACGCGTTCCTGGTTCCAGACGCCTAATTCGTTCGACGCGCTGGCATCAAATCAGGATCAGCGCGCACAAATCAAGACCTACAACATCGCGCCCACCTGGACACACTTATTCAGCACGAGCACATTGCTGAATGTCGGCGCATTCATACGGCACGACCAGTTCAACTACTATCCCAGCGCAGATCTCCTTGCGGACATCTCCGAGACGGCAGCCCAGCAGCGCAAGCTTACGAACCTAGGCCTTCGCAGCGATCTGTCCTATGTGAAGGGCATCCATAACGTGAAGATGGGAGCCACCTTCCAGCACACGCTGCTGACAGAAGACTTCCGCCTCGGACTTACGGACCCGACGATCAATTCGCCGTGCTTAGCACAAAATGCTGCCGGGGACTTTGTCGGAGTGGGGGATATTACGTTGACGGATCCGTCCCAGTGCGCTGCCGCAGGCTTCCAGCAAAATGTGGCCGCCAATCCCAACGCATCGGCGCCCTTCATCCCGCTTCTGGGCTGCATCGATCTTTCGAGACCGACGCCTTCCACTAACGATGGCTGCGCCACTCCACAAAGCACGTTATTCGGCTTCCACGGCCGCGGTGACATCCGAGAGATCGCGCTTTATTTGCAGGACACGATTACCAAGGGGAATTGGTCATTCAACGTGGGCGTGCGAGGCGATCTATATCGAGGCCTCACCAAAGAGTCACAAATCGAACCGCGTGTCGGGATTGCCTACAACATCAAACCCAGTAACACGGTTCTCCGCGCCTCTTATGCCCGCATCCTCGAAACTCCTTTCAACGAGAATCTGGTTGTCGCCAGCGTAAACGGTGATCCGTTGCTGGACGCGATCTTTGGCGGGTCCTCGGGGCCGATTCGCGCCGGTCAACGCAATGAATTCCATGCGGGTTTCCAGCAGGCGTTCGGGAGATACCTCGTGGTGGACGCGGATTACCTTTGGAAATACACCCACAACGCGTACGACTTCAGTGATCTACTGAATACGCCAATTTTCTTTCCGATTGGCTGGCACAACTCGAAGATCAGCGGGTTCAACGGGCGCGTCAGCGTGCCCAACTTTCATGGCATCACGGTCTTGACCGTTTTTGGTCATGCCTCAGCCCGCTACTTCCAGCCCCAGGTCGGCGGGCTAGGCACCAGCGATGGTCCTGTGTTTCGCATCGATCACGACCAAGTGTTTCAACAAACCACGCACGCGCAATACCAGCCGTGGAAACGCGGACCGTGGGTGGCTTTCAATTGGCGCTACGACAGCGGTCTTGTGGCTGGCGCTGTTCCCTTTGCCGGAGACACCACGACGCCGGTGGATCTCACAGGACTGTCCGCGGACCAGCAGACACAGGCCGGGCTGTTCTGCGGCAGCGTCTCCCCGACGCTGAGCGCTCCGCTGGGTACGTGCGACCCATCTCTGTACGGGTCGACCCGGCTCAAGATACCGGCACCTGGAACGGAGAATGACGACCACAATCCACCACGCGTCAACCCACGCCACCTGTTCGATGCCAGTATTGGAGATGATGACCTCTTCCATGGCGACCGTTACAAGTGGAGCTTGCGACTCACGGCCATCAACTTGACCAACAAGGTGGCGCTCTACAATTTTCTTTCGACGTTCAGCGGAACGCATTTTGTGACACCGCGGAACTATACGGTGGAGCTAGGGTTCCATTTCTAAGACGGCCCTGAACAAACCCGTGACCCCGCTAGGATAAATGGCAGAGGCTCGCGGGGTTGGCTTATTCGTGCCTTGAGACGGGACAGAATGTCCCTTCGCCTGCATCTGATTAAGCTGGCCCTCGTTGGGGAGTTTTCGAAAGGAAGCAAACGGGCCTGTTCACTGGCTGGACAAGGGTGCCGCGGATATTCGTCGGTGTACTAGAACTAGTCGCGAGATAATTGGGAATTAGCCTTTGGGCTGACTTAACTATGAGCTTCCCTCAACTTGATAGCGGCAGAGCCGTGCCTTCACGTCCCGCGACTGCGCAGGCGTGCGGCGTCGCCTGCGGTTGGTTTCTGGAAGCGGTGGCTGTTTTTGCATTGCTGCTCGCGGCTGGTCCGGTGTTTGGGCAAGAAACCCACTCTCGCGGGGAGAGTTCGCGTTCAGGGTCCATTCACGGGATGGTGACAACGCTGCAGGAGAACACCTCGAATGGGCTGGCCGGCGTTATTTTGAAGCTGACACCGGGGCCCGACGGCAGCCCGCTTACAGCGGGTACGGACGAGGCGGGGAGCTACGAATTCAAGGGCCTCAAGCCGGGGACGTACACGATTTCGATCAACCAGCCGGGATTTAAAGCCTATACAAAGACGGTCACAGTGAATGAGGGACAGGCAACCGTCCAGGATATCAGGGCGGAGCTGGAGACGGTCACGGAAAAAGTTGAGGTAAGCGAAGATACTGAGGCTATAGCGACCGAGAGCGCGTCGACGCCGAGCGTGACCCTTACCCAGCGCCAACTGATTTCACTTCCGACGGCGCAGGAAAAGATCCGGGAAGTCCTGCCGGTTACTCCCGGGGTAGTGAAAACGCAGGATGGAAAACTGAACTTCAAAGGCGCGGACGAGAATCAGAGCTTGTTGCTCGTGAATTCGGCGCGGACCACCGATCCGGTGACGGGAAGTTTCTCCGTGCCGGTGCCGACCGACGCCGTGCAGTCCTTCGCGGTGTACAAGACGCCGTATAACGCAGGCCTGGGAAGTTTTTCCGGGGGATTGACGGTGGTGGAAACCAAACCTCCCGACGACCGGTGGAACTACCGATTGAAAAGTTTCATTCCGTCCGTGCTCGGCAAGAACGGGAGCATGATCGGACTGCAGGAGGCGACCCCGGGGCTGGACTTTGGCGTACCGTTGCTTGCCCACAAACTGCTCTTTTCGGAAATTTTCCAGTACGACATGAAAAAGCGCACGGTGCGCGGCTTGCCCTGGCCCAATGACATCAGCAAGAAGCAGGGGTTCAGCTCGTTTTCGACCGTAGAGGCGATCCTCTCCAATACACACATCCTGATGCTCACGGTGAACGCGTTCCCGCTGAGGCAACAACATGCGGATATCAATGCTCTCGTTCCCCAGCCGGCCTCGAATGACCTGAACCAAAAAGGCATAGCGGTTGGGCTAACGGATCGGTATCAGTTTGGTTCCGGCGCCATCTTCAGCACGATTGCGCAGTACACGCGGTTTGACAGCAATGCGCATGGCCAAGGCCCGGCGGACATGCTGGTTACGCCGGAAGGCTGGGGCGGGAATTTCTTCAATCAATGGTCGCGCAAGGGCAAGGAATTCCAGCTGGTCTCCGCGTACCAATTCGCCGAGAAACACTGGCTCGGCCGCCACGAAATCCACGTGGGCGTGGATTTCGATCATCGGTCGTACACAGGAATCAGCAGCTCGAATCCGGTGCAAGTCCTTCGTCAGGATGGGACGCTGGCGCAAGAGATCACTTTTCTGCCTGGGACAGCGCAGAACGCATCGGACACGGCCGTGGCGGAATTCCTCCAGGATCACTGGTTGCTGAATTCCAATTGGGCCGTTGATCTGGGGGCACGGTTGTCCAGCGAGACCAAGGGTTGGTCCGGCGCGGTGGCTCCGCGCGCGGGTGTGGCCTACTCTCCTGGCAGAGACGGAAAGACCGTCATTCGAACGGGCGTGGGTCTGTTCTACAGTTTGCTGCCCCTTCTGGCGGGAGCCTTCGCGGCGAACCCGACTCGGGTGATTACGCCATTTGATGCCGCAGGGCTGCCGAGCGGGCTCCCGGTGACCTACACGAACACCTACGCCGGCGGGATGAACCCACTGACCGCAAGCGTATTGCCGAGCCAGCCGGGCACGACGCCACGTAACCTGACGTGGAACGCCGGGGTGGAACGCGAGTTGCGAAAAAATATGTTTTTGCGCGTCGGTTACATCGATAGCCACACGACGTATCTTTTTACGGTGAATCCTTTCACGGCTGCGCCGGGCGCGCAATCCCGCTTGGCTCTCACAAACACGGGCTCATCGCATTATCGCGAGCTGGAAAGCACCGTACATTTCACCTTTCACCGCAACGATGAGGTGAATGTCTCCTACATCTGGAGCCGCACACGGGGCGATTTGAACAATCTTTCTTCCGTGCTCATTCCTTTCGCGCAGCCGGTGATTCGCCCCAATGTGTACGGCATCCTGCCGTATGACGTGCCCCACCGCGTTGTGACCTGGGGAATTGTTTCCTTGCCGCGCGGCTTCAAGTTCAGCCCGATCGCGGATATACACACCGGCTATCCCTATTCCAACATCGATACGCTGCAAAACTATGTGGGGACGCCGAACGGGCAGCGCTTCAATTCGTTTTTCACGCTGGACGTGAAGCTCTATCGTGAATTCCGCATTCCTTTTCTTGGCTCCGAGCATGGAAAAGGCAAGGGGCATCACGTCCGGCTCGGTGTCTATTCGCTGAACGTCACAAATCACGGCAATTTCAACGCGGTGTACAATAACGTGACGGCGCCAAACTTCGGCCAGTTCGCCGGATTCCAGGACCGGCGCGAAGGGGCGGTTATCGATTTCATAGACTGAGCCGGTTCCACGAAATTCCCCCGGGCGTCCGCAGGATTCTCCAATCAAAATAGAGCCAGCACGGAAGCGGAAAAGATTCGCTATTTCTGGGCAAGATAGTTTTCAGTTCCGGTAATCCGGGTGCACTGGGGTCTTTCATTCGATGCTTTGTGGGTTTTCTCGATTGTGCGCGGCAACAAAGGACGCCACTTCCTTCATTTCGAGCCGGTCGGCGCCGGGGCCGCAAATCCCCAAAAGGTGCTGGTAGTAGGCATCTCTCGCATTGTCCGTAGCGGGTGAGTTGACAGAGTCTGCCGCGCGCGCGGCGCCAAGGAGCGCATCGAAGCGATTCGGGGAATTCTTGAGAACCGTCTGGTATTCGGCGAGGGCTTCGGCAGAGCGCCTGAGTTCCAGGAGCATGTCCGCGAGTATTTCACGTGCGGGGATGCTGACGGACTCTCCGCCGTTCTTGTCCTGATGGTCCGCGGCGGCACGCAATTCTTGCAGAGCCTCGTCGGACTTTCCTTTGGCAAAGGCCAGCCAAGCTTCCGCTTCGCGCAGGTCGGCAGCCTTTTCATTCGAAACGGAATAGCCTCTCTTGTGCGCACGCTTCTCGCGTTCGGCAACGAGTTGTGTGAGCTCCTTGACGGCAGATTCCGCGGCGGCCACGTCGCCGGCGCGCGCGGCGCCGATGGCGCGGGCCCAGAACGTGGTGTCCTGCCAGTTCTTGCGCAGGGTGGGAATCGGCAATGCGGCGGCTTCCTTCCAGCGGTGCAGCTCGAGAGCGGTCCGGGCAGCAAGATAGGCGCGATCTTCGGCCCTATTCTCCTCGCTCGCCCCAACGACATGGTCCGTGTGGTCGATGACTTCGCGAGCTTTGGCTTCCTGGCCACTCTGAAGATACGAGTAGCTCAAGAAGTCCATGGCGTGGGTTTGATAGTGAGATTCGGCAAGATGCAGTTCCGCGGCATGAGCGCCTGAAGTATTCGCGGCGATATTCGAGACGATGGAATCCTGCCAGAGGCCGAGCCGGACAAAGATGTGGGATGGCATGTGCAAGGCGTGCGCGGAATCCGGGGCGATGGCCGCGTACCGGCGGGCCGCTTCAAGACCTTGCGGCGCGAACTCCGGCCGGTCCGCGGCGTGAATCAGATAATGCGCGACTCCAGGATGATCGGGACGCGACCGGAGCAGCGGATCGAGAATGGAGATGGCTTTCTTCCGGTTTGCGATATTGTCCACGTCTTCTTCGGCAAGCGAGATCAGCGAGAGCGCATAGAAAGCGCTGATTTCCACATCGCCGGGAGATTGCGCGTGCAGGCGCTCCAGCGCTGAGGAGTAGGCCTGGATGCGGGCGGCGTGGGACATCTTGGATTTGTTCTGGAAGAAGGCGGCTGCCGCATTGATGAAATCCTGCTCGCGTGGAAGAGCCGGATGAAGTTTCTGCGCCTTCTCAATCTCCTTGCGGCCGCCTTTCAGAGTCTTGTCATTCGGAAACTCCCAAATCTGAAGATACGTGGCCATGGCTTTGCCCCAGTGCGCGATGGCGCATTTCGGATCGCGAGTCGAGGCGTCAGCAAAGGTCTTCTCGGATTCTGTGTACTGGAACGAGTGCAGAAGGGCGAGGCCTTTTTCGAGCGAGGGCTGCACTTCCGCGGCGCAACTCGTCGCGAAATCCACTTTGCCAAGCTGGCCGGAGGCGGCCAAGCTGGCCGAACCGTCCGCTCGAGCGACCGAGGGGCCGGCTAGAAGGGCAGAGAGCAAGAGCGCACAGGCGAACAAGCGTTGCTGGAGCACGGCGAATCCTCCTCTTGGTATGCGCAATTCTAACTCCGACTTCGGTCTTGGCGGAGCTAATCCTTTTGACTGCGGAACTAAGCGGCGGTTGGACGCGGCATCCGCGCGGAGGCTACAATGGGGGCGGAGCGGTACTTCGAAGCAAGTGAGGGTGCGAAAGCTGTTTGAACCAATGACGAATCTCTGAGGTGCTGCGGATAGACAGCCCGTGTGCACGGCCTGTCCCGCTGGCGGGTCTCTTCCGGCAGGAAGGAGGAAGACACGCGAGCGGGGCAGGAAAGCCTAACGGTTGGCTCGTGGCGCCCTACTATTTCAGAGGTTCACGGCCTAGCGCCCCACGGCCAAGCAGTCCGCTCCATTTCTCTATCAGGTGAGTGCTGCCGAGGAGCGCTATGCAGCCTCCTTCTGCAACTCAGCCGAGGCACAAAAGTCACCAGGAACATGCGCGTACTTTTTGTAGGGGACATCGTAGGGTCGCCGGGACGGCAGATCGTTCGCGACCGGCTGGCGGACATCGTCGCGCAGCGGCAGATCGACCTGGTGATCGCGAACGGCGAAAATTCGGCCTCGGGGTTCGGGATCACACCGCGGCTCTCGGAAGAGCTGCTGAACCTGGGGATTGCCGTGATTTCCGGGGGAAATCACAGCTGGGACCGCAAAGAAATTCTGGAATTCCTGCCGCACGAACCGCGGCTGTTGAGGCCGGCGAATTTCCCGGAGGGCAATCCGGGAAGCGGACTTTACATTGGAACGGCGAAGAACGGCGTGAGATTTGCCGTGCTGAATTTACAGGGACGCGTGTTCATGACGCCGATTGATGATCCGTTTCGAAAGGCGGACAGCGAGCTGGCGAAAATTCCCGAAGACGTCGCTTTCGTTCTGGTGGACATGCACGCGGAAGCCAGCAGCGAAAAACTGGCGATGGGCTGGTATCTCGACGGGCGCGTCAGCGCGGTAGTGGGCACGCACACGCATGTTGCGACGGCGGACGAGCACGTTTTTCCGGAAGGCACGGCCTACATCACGGACGTTGGCATGACCGGGCCGCACGGCGGCGTGATCGGCATGGACCGCAACGGCATCATCGCGAAGTTCCTGAACGGTTTACCGGCACGCTTCGAGGTCGCCACCGGCGATGTGCAGATGAACTGCGTCCTGATCGAAACCGAAGATGAAGGCCCGCGCAATGCCGCAGGCCGCCTCCGCGCGCTCTCCATTGAGCGCCTCCGCTTCCGGATTGATTAGGCTTCGCCGGTACGATCGGGGCGCTCGCGGCGCGCTACCCAGTGGAGCAACGCTGCGCCTGCAAGCGCAACGGCGGCGCACCAAATGGACGGCCAGAACATTCGCGCAAGCCCCACGTCATTGGTGATTCCGAAATCCATGAGATTGCGGAGGTCCGCGAAGAATGGTTCGTATGCGCGAGTCAATTCCTCCTGCGAAGAAAACTGGCCGATTGGCTGGGCGTAAGGGTAGTAGGCGACAAGAAGCGTGAAGCCCGCAAAAAAGAGCAAGGGCGGAGCGAAACAGAGCACGGACGCCGCACGGTTTAGCCCGCGACTCATATTGGGTCTCCACCGTAGCGCGATTGCAGAGATCAGCCATACGGCAGTGGCGGTCCCAGAAACGAGCAGGAAAAAGGCGGCGAGCCCCACAATACGAGCAGAGCGCCCGGCACTGGCTTCGAGTGCTTTATTGAGGCGCCAGTCTTCGATGGGATCTAAGGCAGGCAAAACAGAGAGAGCGGCTTCGACCGCCGCAGCTTCTCCGGCGCGCCCTTCGCGGCGCAAGAGCGGAATCAGCCGCTTGTAAGCATTCTCGCGAAGCTTCACGGAAAACATTTGCATGATATCCCATGAATCCGATTGGAGCCGCTCCCCAAAACGGGCAACGGTCCAGTAGGCTGCAAGTGCCTCCTGGGTTTGACCTGTTCGTTCGGCAGCATTCCCGACATCTTTCAATTGGATGTCCTGATAGATCTGTACCGCGAGAAGGTCAGGAAGCAGCTGCGACGCAGTCGCGACCATCAACATATCGGGCCGATCAAGGCCTTGCTCCTGAAGTACCTGGCGATCCAAGGCAAACTGCTTAGCCGCGTAGATGTCCATTCGCGGCGCCGCAAAAGCCTTCTCCATCGGCAAGCGCCAAGCTAGCTCGGCGGCGAGCGCTTCACGAAGTTCCCCGGTTGCGGCGTTGTATCTGCCCCACCGCGTTTCCCAGTCGCTGTGAATGTTTGCGTCGGCTTCCAGGATGTAGGGGAATGCATTCTGCGGATCCCACTCTTTCAGCCGTTCGACCCATGGATGTGGGTCATAGCCCGGCACCAAATAGGTGGCATGACTGACGTGCGCCGAGATCCAGGTGAGCTGTGGGTCGAGCGCGACGGCTTTTTCCGCTGCGCGCATGGCCTGGAGATCGTCAGGACTGTGGAGTGCGACGAAAGCGAGCGTGCGCGCATATTTCTGTTTGTTGCCAGACTGTTCGATGCTGCGAAGAGCCTTCTCCGAAAACGCCCTTGAACTCCAGGCCGTGGGATTAGTACCGGGAACGGGAATCATCGCCAGCACCTGACGGAAGGCCGGCACCGCAAGGAGAGCCAGCGTGAGTGCGAGGGCGATCCAGACAGGCAGGCGGCGAGGCGAGAAGATGCCGTTCTGCTCCCAGATAGGGAGTTGGGTGCCCTCGACGGACCGGAATACTTCGCTGCGAAGTTTTTCCCAGTCGGTGATTTGAGCAAGACTTCGACGGCTGGCCTCGGATTCGCTCACACCGTTTGCGATTGCGTCTTCGTAAGCAGATTCCAGCTGCTGGGCGAGTTCGTCGATCACTTCTTCGTGCCGCCCGCCCTTCAAGGGAAGGCTGCCAATTTTCTCGCGAACGATTTTTCTCCAATCAGGCACAGCGCACCTCCACGATGCGATTCATCGCGCCGGAAAACTCGCGCCAGCGGGCGCGCTGGCTGGCCAGGGTCTTACGGCCGCTGGCCGTGAGCCGGTAGAAGCGGCGGCGGCGGCCGCCGGCGGGCTCCCACTCCCCTTTCACCCAGCCGCGGCGTTCGAGCCGGTACAAAAGGGGGTAGAGGGAAGCAACGTGAAACCGGACGACGCCTTCGGAGCGCTCATCGATGAGCTTGCCGATTTCGTAGCCGTGGCGGGCTTTTTCCTCGAGAAGCGCGAGGATCAGCAATTCGGCGCTGCCTTTCTTGAGTTCGCGATCGAGTGTTTTCCCCATATATGGCTATAATATATATCACGATCCAGTGGAGTCAATCGCAAAAAGTCCAGAGGTGTTCCATGAACTACATCCCCACCGCGGCGCACGGTGATTAACTCGAACAAGGCAGGTGCGTAACGCGGGGCAACCTGCGCGCGTCCGTAGTAATCTGAGCTTTCATGAAAAAGAGGATGGGGCTGATCGTGAAAATTGTTGCGGTGCTGTGTCTGCTGGCGTGCCTGGCCGGGAGCGTCCTGGCTCAGGAGGAAGGCGAGCTGACGGCTCAGCGCAGGGTCTTTCCGGGTATCGGGCCGGGGCTGCGCACGGTGAAGCGCGGCGGCGATGGACGGCTATATATTTTGGCGTCGCCTTCGCCGGGGTTGGTGGTGTTTGATCCTGCAGGCAAGCAGGTACTAAGCATCGCGGAACTTGCGCCGGGTTCAACGACATCCAAAGGGGATCACCCGCTGATCAATTTCGGTGAAGATTGCGACGCGGACGCTCAGGGCAAGATTTATGTGGCAGATCGCGGCGCGAACCTTGTCCAGGTTTTCTCGCCCAACGGCACGCTTCTTCGTTCGATCCCCGTGAAAGCTCCGGTCGCGGTGGCTGCTCTGCCGGAGGGCGAGGTTGCGGTGGGCACACTCCGCGAACCGAACCTGGTGATCGTTTTCGACAAGAACGGACGAGACGTGAGGGAGTTCGGCGAGCCGGAACCGATTGCGGAACGCCCGGATCTGAACCGCTACCTCAACATCGGGGAGATGGCCACCGACGGCCAGGGCCATCTCTATTATGCCTTTGCGTATTTGCCGGAGCCCACGGTGAGGCAATTCGACCGGCTGGGCTATGCGCGGCAAGATATTCAATATACGGCGCTTGACGCCTGGCCCGCCGCCCAGGCTACCCGCAAGGAAATCGAGCGGCAGGAGCGCCGCGGCGATCCCCCTTCGCTGAAACGCATCCTCACAGCAGTGGGGGTCGATCGTTCCAACGGCGAAGTGTGGATCGCCCTAGGTAACACGCTCCTGCGCTTTGATAAGGAAGGAAACCGCCGCGCGAGCTACAAGATCTACACCCCACAGGGTGCGCGGCTGGAAGCCAACACCATTCTTGTCGAGCCGGACCGGCTGCTCATCGGAGAAGACCCGCTGGGCATCTACGAATTCAGTCGGCCCGACAAAAAAAGCCAATAAAAAATATGTTTTCCTCAGGCTTAGTTGCATGAAACCTGTGCAAGGATTGGTCCCAGCGTCAAATTTAAGTGGAATATGCCGCGAAAATTGCGGATGCAGTCAGGAATTGCACAAGCAGCGTGCGTGTGGAAAAGCTGTGCATGGTGTGTGAACGGCGGTGCATCCCTTCGCACACTTTTCGCTTGCTCCCTACGCGCCAATCAGAGACAATCCCGCGCTGTCTCATAGCGGCGGTACATGGGCCGGCAATCCCGGACGGGCCGTGCGCGGAGCGACAGGGGCAAAGCACAGCGTTCCGGCACGGGCAGAATCCCGAAGCCTGAAGAAAGACGCAAAGAATGCTTTCCACAGCTTTTTCACATCTGTGGAAATAGCAGAGGGTTTTCTTTTCTCTCCGATGACAACTGCAACTCAAACTGGGCGGGAGCGCGAAACAGCCAATGCCTGGGAAAAATTCCTCGAGCGGGTAAAGTCCCGGGTCAGCACGAATACCTACACGACCTGGTTCCAGCCCACGCGGTTGAACCGTGCCGAGGGCGAAACCCTCTTTGTGCAGATTCCCAGCGCCGTATTCCGGCAGGTCCTGACGCGCACCTACGGCGAAATCGTGAAGGCCGTCTTTCACGAGCTTGGCACCCCCAGTGTAAAGGTGCAGTACGTCTGCACCGAAGAAGAGCCGGTGCATGCTGCGCCGGTCGTCTCCGGAGGGAAGCAGGCCAAGCTGGATTTTGAGAGCAGCGACCACCAACTCAACACGCGCTATACGTTCGATTCCTTTGTCGTTGGCAAGTCCAATGAATTCGCGCATGCTGCGGCGCGCGCTGTGGCGGAGCAGCCTTCGAAAGCTTACAACCCGCTCTTCCTTTACGGCGGCGTGGGCATGGGCAAGACGCATTTGATGCATGCCATCGGACACACCATCAAGAAACGTAATCCCGCGATGCGCCTCAGTTATGTCAGCGCGGAAAAATTCACGATCGAAGTGATTAATTCCCTGCGTTTTGACCGCATGATCAGCTTCCGGGACCGCTTCCACACAGTGGACGTGCTGCTGGTGGATGACATTCAGTTCATTGCAGGAAAAGAGCGGACGCAGGAAGAGTTTTTTCACACGTTCAATGCGCTCTACGAGCAGCAGAAACAGATCGTGATCTCCTCGGACTGCCTGCCAAAGGACATCAACTCCATCGAGGAGCGGCTGCGTTCGCGGTTCGAATGGGGATTGATCGCCGATATCCAGGCGCCGGACCTAGAGACGAAAATCGCGATTCTACAGAAGAAAGCGGAAAACGACCGCTTCGGTTTGCCGGATGATGTGGCGGAATATATCGCGCGGGCCATCAAGTCCAACGTCCGCGAGCTGGAAGGCGCACTGACGCGGCTGATGGCTTATGCTTCGCTGACCGGCGCTACGATTTCGCTTTCGACGGCGCAGCAGGTGTTGCGGAACATCATCGCTTCGCAGGAGAAGCGCGTCACGATTGATCTCATCCAGAAGCGCGTGAGCGAGCATTTTAATCTGCGCGAACAGGACTTGAAGATTCGCAGCAATACACGGGCAATTGCGTTCCCGCGGCAGGTGGCGATGTATATCGTGAAGCAGCTCACGACCGCCTCGCTGCCGGAGATCGGCCGGCAGTTCGGCGGCAAGCATCACACGACGGTGCTGCACTCGATCAACAAGATCGAGGAGATGCGCCGGTCCGACAAGGATTTAAACCGGACAATTACGCGTTTGCTAGACGCGTTGCAGTAGTTCACCTGCTTTTCTCTCTCTCCTTCTTCCGCACCTCTATTATGCCTTTGCGTATTTGCCGGAGCGAATCCCGGAGTTTTCACCTTGTGGAGAAGCTCTGAGGAAGTTGCGGAATTTTTGTGGATGGGCGTGTATGGATCGGGACGCCTCGGTGTAAAACTAAGTAAATGAGGGAAGATTTCCGAGGTTTCCGCAAAGCGTGCGCGGGAACAGGAGTACGCGAAAGAATGGAGGTGATGGAAGTTAGTGGGCTTTCCACAAATTCACAGCGCTCATCACAACAACAAGCCTTATAGATTTCTAAACTTGAAACACTCTCTTGTTGTGATTGTAGTTATGGTTTTTGGGGGTGAGAGGATTCCAAATCAATTCGAGAGGGGTGAAAGTGCGTTTCCCACTGATTTCCACAATAGATAGTCAACAAGCGGACTTTATACTTTGGCAAAAAGCGAGTACAGTACGGGAGCGGTGGATTTCAAGCAAGATAGGGCGCGTCCCCGCCCTGACTGAGGACAAAGTCACAATGACCGCACCTGGAACGGCACGCGAGGAACACGAAGCGATGGAATTCAGCGTCACAAAGTCCGCGCTACTAAATGAGCTCAACACAACCCAAGGCGTCGTCGAGCGTAAGACGACCATTCCCATTCTTTCGAATCTCCTGGTCGAGGCTAAAGGAAGTAGCCTGACGATTACGGCGACGGACCTCGAACTGAGCATTCGAACGTCTTGTGAGGCCAAGATCAAGAAAGAGGGTGCGGGAACCATTCCCGCTAAGAAACTACTGGAGCTCGTCCGTTTGCTGCCCGAAGGCGAGATTAAGGTCAAGCTCCTTGAGAATCACTGGGTGGAGATCGTCAGCGACAGGAAGAAATACAAGCTTGTGGGCATGGCCAAGGAAAATTTCCCCGCGCTGCCAGCAATGCCGCACACGCTGGTGAAAATCCCCGCTCCGATCCTTGAGAACCTGATTGGTAAAACCAAATTTGCCATTTCTATGGAAGAGTCGCGCTATACGCTGAATGGTGGGCTGCTAATTCTGAAACCGGACACGTTGGCCATGGTAGCGACCGACGGCCACCGCCTGGCGCTTGCCGAGACGGATCACAAACTCGCGGGGCTGAACGGCGAAGTAAAAGTGCTTATTCCAAAGAAGGCGATGGATGAGGTTGAAAAACTGTCCAGCGCCGCCGGTTCCGATGCGCACATCGAGTTCGCGAAAGACGAAAGCCATCTCTTCTTCCAGGTGGGCCATCGCTTGTTGATTTCGCGCATTCTCACTGGACAATTTCCAAATTACGAAGCGGTACTGCCGCGCGACAACAACAAGAGCGTGGTCATCGAGCGCACCGAATTGAGCGACGCCGTGCGCCGTGTCTCGCAGCTTGCCGACCAGCGTTCGCACGCCGTCAAACTCGCTGTATCGAAAGAAGGCATCGAGATCTCCGCCTCGAGCCCGGAGTACGGCGAAGCCAAGGAAAATATCGAGAAAGATTACAAGGGTGATCCCATCGCCATCGGCTTCAACTCCAGCTACATGCTGGATTTTCTCGCCGCCGCCGCCGATGGCCCCATCAGCATCGAGCTGAAGGACGAACAATCCGCCGGCCAGATGCGCCCGCTTGCCGACGAGTCTTACCGCTACCGCTACATCATCATGCCCATGCGCATCTGACGGGTCGCGAAGCACTACTTTCTTTGTGAAAAGGGCGCTCAGTTGGGCGCCTTTTTTCTTTTCCATCCAGAGAGGCAGGCCACTCCCTAACTACATGTAAATGAAGCAGTTATCGCAACATAAAAGAGTGCCCAAGTCTTGAGAAATAGGATTAGATCGGGTACACTCTAGAGGCTGTCGATTAGAGTTTCGGTACCCTTCAAAATCGACACGTCCGCCAGGCAGATGTGACCCGGAAATCGGCTCCGCGCCAGGAGCTGCGAAGTCACCCGCCTGGAGAAACATGAGTCTTCGCCACGTCTCGCTGCGCGGGACGGGATGGAGCAGGAAACCCTACGAGTTTCGGATTCGCCCAGAGAAACCGGAATCAAAGGGTAAGGCGACGCACGGATCAATCCGCAAATACGCCTTCCTTGCTTCACACAAAACGTTTCTTTTTAGCGCGGATGCCCGCTCCGAATGGCTCGGGGTCTATTCAGCGCCGCTGGTTCGCGCGATGAAATTGTGCGCGGGGAGAACACATGGGCGACAAAGAAAACGCCGCGGTGACGCCGCAGGGCGGCCACAAATACGACGCGAAGTCCATCAAAGTTCTCGGCGGACTCGAAGCGGTGCGTTTGCGTCCTGCGATGTACATTGGCTCGACCGGTGAAATGGGCTTGCACCATCTCGTTTGGGAAGTGGTGGACAATTCGGTCGACGAAGCCATGGCCGGTTTTGCGGACGAAATTAATGTCACCGTACACGCCGACGAGTCCGTGACCGTGGTGGACAACGGCCGCGGCATTCCTGTGGACATGCACGCCACAGAAAAACGCCCCGCTGCGGAAGTGGTGCTAACGGTGCTGCACGCGGGCGGAAAATTCGACAGTGACACCTATAAAGTTTCCGGTGGGCTTCACGGCGTCGGCGTCTCCGTGGTGAACGCGCTTTCCGACTGGCTGGAGCTGGAGATTTCGCGCGATGGCGCCGTGTGGGAACAGACCTACGAAAAAGGAAAACCCACCAACAAACTGAAGCAGACCGGTAAGACGCGCAAGACCGGAACGAAAGTTACATTTCATCCCGACCCGACGATTTTCGACAAGACCGTCTACAGTTTTGACACCCTGGCGCAGCGTTTGCGCGAGCTGGCCTTTCTCAATAAAGGCTTGAAGATCACGCTCACCGACGAGCGCACGGAAAAGACCACGGAATTTAAGTTCACTGGCGGGATCACGGAGTTCGTCAAGCATCTCAATCGCGGCAAAGCCACGCTGCATGATTCGCCAGTTTATATCGAAGGGAAGCGCGGCACTGTCGAAATCGAAATTGCACTGCAGTACAACGACACCTATGGTGAAAATGTTTTTGCGTTCGCGAACACCATCAACACCGTGGATGGCGGCACGCACCTCTCCGGCTTCCGCTCCGCGCTGACGCGCTCGATCAACAACTTCGCTTCTTCGGCAGGAATGCTGAAGGAACAGAAGGACGAAGTCACCATCACGGGCGATGACGTGCGCGAGGGGCTCGTTGCCGTCGTGAGCGTGCGGCTGCCGCAACCGCAGTTTGAAGGCCAGACCAAAGGCAAACTCAACAGCGACATCAAAGGCGACGTCGAGCAGCTCGTGAACGAAAAGCTCGGCGAGTGGTTCGATAAGCATTCCACCGTGGCGCGGCGCATCATCGGGAAGTGCATTGAAGCGGCGCGTGCCCGCGAGGCCGCCCGCAAAGCACGCGAGTTGACACGCCGCAAGTCCGCAATGGACTCGAGCGGCCTGCCGGGAAAACTCGCGGATTGTCAGGAGCGCGATCCCGCGCGGTGCGAGCTGTTCGTCGTCGAGGGTGAATCGGCCGGAGGCTCGGCGAAGATGGGCCGCGACCGCAAATATCAGGCGATTCTGCCGCTCAAAGGCAAAATCCTTAACGTCGAGAAAGCGCGTTACGACAAGATGCTGGGCCACGAAGAAATTCGCGCCATCATCACTGCGCTCGGTACCGGCATTGGCAAAGACGACTTCGACGCCGGCAAGCTGCGCTACCACAAAGTCATCCTCATGACCGACGCGGACGTGGACGGCAGCCACATCCGCACGCTGCTGCTGACGTTTTTCTTCCGCCACATGAAGGAATTGATAGAGCGCGGGCACATCTACATCGCGCAGCCGCCGCTCTATCGCGTGAAGCGCGGCAAAACGGAAAAATACATCCGCGACGAACGGGATTTCGCCCGCGAGCTGATGAAGCGCGCCACGGAAGACCACGTCGTGAAAGCCAAGGAAGGCGTCTCGCTGGAAGGCGCCAAGCTCACTTCGTTTCTGCTGAATGTGCAGGAGTACGAGGCGGCTGCGGCAAAGCTGGGCCGCCGGCTGCGCGAACACGCGCTCGTCGAACTTCTGGCCGAAAGCGGCCTCGAGAAAAAGACCGACTTCGAGGACAAGAAGGCCCTGGAAAAACTGTTGAAGCAACTCGAAAAGACCAAGCTGAAGCTCGAAGGCAAAATCATCTTCGACGAAGAACACAGCTTGTACGAGATCCAGTTTGGCCCCCCGCACAGCCAGAAGATCAATTGGGCGGTGGCTTCCACCGCGGAATACAAGCGTTTGCGTGGGCTCGCGAAACAGATCGAAGAGTTCAACCATCCGCCGTTCACTGTGGTGCGCAACGGCGACAAGGTGACGAAAGAAAAAGCGACCGACGTACTCAACTACGTCGTCGAAGACGCCAAAAAAGATTTCACCATCACGCGATTCAAGGGCCTGGGCGAAATGAACGCCGAGCAGTTGTGGGATACGACGATGAACGCGGACACGCGGACGTTGCTCCAGGTGAAGCTCGAAGACGCCGTTGCAGCAGAAGATATCTTCACGACGCTGATGGGCGAAAACGTCGAAGCGCGCCGCAAGTTCATCGAGGATAACGCCCTCGAAGTCGTGAACCTGGATATCTGACGCGTGGCGGCGCAAGCCAACACGGATGCTGGTTCCATTCGCAATGCTATCCGCTGGGGCTTGCTGCTGGCGGCAACGGCCACCATCGGCTTTCGTTTGCCGAGGCTGGCCCATTATTTTCGAAATTGGCGGGAGGCCTTGCGCCTTGGTGACTCTTCCGACGCGGAAGGCTGGCGGACTTTCTTGCTGGTGGATTCGATCGGCTTGTTGATCGTTTTGGCCATTGGTCTGGCCGTTTTCTTTGTTTTGCGGGCACGCGGCAAGAGCCAGCCATGATCTATCAGTTGGGATGGGCGACGCTGCCCGGGCTGCGAGGGCTGAGCGTGAGCGAATTTCGCGCGACGCCGACAACTGCGCCGGACAACGAGCGAGGCGTTGCGATTGAGTTTGCAAGTGAAGTTGATCTCGAAGCGTTCTTGCGCGAGATCGAGGCGACTTTTGCCGCACGCCGGTTTACCAACACGGCCGACGCTTTCGACACAGTGAAAGCGTTCGTTTTGGAGCACGCGGCGAAACGGTAGAAATTGCTTGCAGGTGTGCCTGCCACGGCGGGTCGCGCACCTGCGGCGGGGAATTTCAGCAACAGCGAGGGGAAATGGTGGACGAAACAAATACATCAGTACTGCTTCCGATCGATATCGAAGCGGAGATGCGCAAGTCGTATCTCGACTACGCGATGAGCGTGATTATCGCGCGCGCGCTGCCCGACGTGCGCGACGGGCTGAAGCCCGTGCAGCGCCGCATCCTGGTGGCCATGAACGACCTCGGCCTCGCTTCGAACCGCGGCTACCGCAAATGCGCCAAGATTTGCGGCGATACCTCAGGCAACTATCATCCACACGGCGAGGCTGTAATTTATCCCGCGATGGTGCGTCTCGCGCAGGATTTCAACATGCGCTACCCGCTGGTCGACGGACAGGGAAACTTCGGATCCGTTGACGGCGATCCCCCGGCGGCCATGCGGTACACCGAAGCACGGCTGGCGAAAATCTCCGAAGACATTCTCGCTGACTTGGAAAAAGAAACCGTAGACTTCATCCCGAACTTCGATCAGACGCGCGAAGAACCCGTCGTCCTGCCGTCGCGCATCCCGAATCTGCTGGTTAATGGCGCGAGCGGCATCGCTGTCGGCATGGCCACGAACATCCCACCGCACAATCTGCGCGAGATCGTGGACGCCGCCATTCTGCTGATCGAAAAGCCCGACGCGACGCTGAAAGAAATAATGAAGATTGTGCCGGGCCCGGACTTCCCGACCGGGGCGTACATCGCGGGCCGCGAAGGCATCGAGGCCGCTTACAAAACGGGCCGCGGCAGCTTCACGATGCGCGCCAAGGCCGCCATCGAAGAGACCACCAAAGACCGCGAAAGCATCATCATCACGGAAATTCCGTACCAGGTGAATAAAGCCCGGCTGATCGAGCGCATCGCCGAGCTGGTACAGACCAAGAAGCTCGAAGGAATCTCCGACGTGCGCGATGAATCCTCACGCGAGGGCATGCGCATCGTCATCGAGCTGAAGCGCGGCGAAGAGTCGCAGCTCATCCTCAACAATCTTTTCAAGCACACGCAGATGCAGGAATCCTTTGGCATGATTTTGCTCTCCATCGTCGGCGGGCAGCCGCGCGAGCTGGGCTTGATCCCGATGATCAAGCTCTTCATCGAGCACCGCATCGACGTGATCCGCCGCCGGACGATTTTCGAGCTGAAGAGAGCCGAACAGCGCGAGCACATTTTGCTCGGCTATCAAATCGCCCTGGATCATCTCGATAACGTGATCCGAATCATCCGTGGCTCTTCCAGCCGTGTGGACGCCAAGGAAAACCTGTTCAAGTATTTCAGCGAGCAGGACGTCACCATCACGGAAAACGGGAAGTCGAAGAAAATCGAAGGCGTGAAGTTAGACGGCCGGAAGTACCGCGCGCAGGGAGCGCCGGAAATCGAGGCGGCTGGCCGCGGAAACGGCCTGGGCCTCAGTTATGCGCAGATCGACGCCATCCTGGAATTACAACTGCACCGGCTGACGCAGCTTTCTATCGACGAAATTCTCAAGGAACTAAAGTCCATCCGTGAATTGATCGCCGAGTTGCGCGAGATTCTGGCGAGCGACAAGAAACTCAAGCAGGTCATCACCGCGGAGCTGCGCGAAGTGCACAAAGCGTACGGCGACGACCGGCGCACGCAGATTGTCGACAAGGTCGACGAAATCAAGCTCGAAGACTTGATCGCCGACACCGAGATGCTGATTACCGTGAGCCACGCGGGCTACATCAAGCGGACGGCGGCGGACACCTATCGCCACCAGTCGCGCGGAGGCAAGGGCCGCATCGGCGCAAAGACGAAGGAAGAAGATTTCGTTGAGTATCTGTTCATCGCCTCGGCGCATAGCTACATCCTGCTGTTCACGTCCAAGGGACGCGTCTACTGGTTGAAGGTCTATGAATTGCCGGAAGCGGCGGCGGCCACCCGCGGTAAAGCCATTTCGAGCCTCGTGAAATTCCAGGAAGACGAAAAACTAACCGCCCTGGTCGCGGCGCGCAGCCTGGAAGAAGCGGACAAATTCGTCTTCATGGCCACGAAGAGCGGCACGGTTAAAAAGTCCACGCTGACGGAATTCTCCAACCCGCGGTCCACTGGCATCATCGCCATCACCTTGGACGGCAAGGACGAACTCATCGGCGCGAAACTCACCGACGGCAAGAAAATGATTTTCCTGGCCAGCCACGAAGGCCAGGCGATTCTCTTCCGCGAAACGGAAGTGCGCCCGATGGGCCGCAACGCCGGCGGCGTGAACGGCATGGACCTCGACAAAGACGATTACGTCGTCAGCATGGACGCTGTCCAGCCGGACTTCGAGATCATCGCCAAAGAACACAACACCACCACGCAAAACCTCGAAGAACTCGAGAACGAGCAGATCAAAGACTCGCTGGTGACGCTGATGCTCACCGTGGCCGAGAAAGGCTACGGGAAGCGCACGCCGCTCGCGGAATACCGAATCACGTCGCGTGGCGGCAAAGGCGTCGTAAACATGAAAACGACGGACCGCAACGGTTACGTGGTTGCCACGTTGCAGGTTACGGAAGAGTCCGATGTGATGATCATCACGCACAACGGTAAAGTCATCCGCGTGCATGCCAATGAAATCCGCGAAGCGGGCCGCTCGACTCAGGGCGTCCGCTTGCTGAGGCTCGACGAAGATGACTCCGTCGCCGCCGCCGCCGTCTTGCAGGAAGAAAACGAAGAAGAAAAGAAGTAGAATCGCTAGCCTCATGAAAATCACAAGAAGAGTCTTTGCGTTTCTCCTGGTGTGGTGCGCCCCGCTGTTACTTTTTTCGTCGGCGCAGTCCTCCAAGAAATCTACCGCGAAGGGCCAATACCTCGTTTACGTTGGGACGTACACGACGAAGACCGAGAGCAAGGGCATTTACGCCTTCCAGTTTGACCCGGCCACCGGCAAGATGACGGCTCCAGCACTCGCGGCCGAGTCGCCGGATCCATCTTTCGTCGCCGTCCATCCGGACGGAAAATATCTTTATGCCGTGAACGAAGCCGGGAAAAACAGCATGGTCAGCGCGTTTGCGCTCGATGCGGCAAGCAGCAAGCTGACGCTGCTCAACCGGTTGCCGGCGCTGGGAGAGGACCCGTGCTATATCTCGCTCGACCGTTCGGGAAAGTTCGTGCTGATCGCCAACTACAGTTCGGGAAACGTCGCGGTCTTTCCGATTCTTCCGGACGGTAAGCTCGGCGAACACACGGCGGTCGTGCAGGATTCCGGCGCTCTCGGGCCAAATAAAGAGCGGCAGGATGCGCCGCATGCGCACTGGATCGAGCCATCCGCACACAATCGTTTCGTCTACGTCGCGGATCTCGGCTTGGACCGCGTTCTGATTTACAAATTTGATGCCGCCAAGGGCACGCTCACGCCCGGCGCGAATTCCAGTCCGGCCGCTCCCCTCTCCGTGACGCTGAATCCCGGCACCGGTCCGCGACACGTCGCGTTCTCCCGTGATGACAATTTCATGTACGTGCTGGGCGAACTCCAGTCCAATGTCACCGTCTTCAAGAACGACGCGCGCGAAGCCTTTCGTCAAGTGCAGCAGATTTCCGCGCTGCCGGCCGGATTTTCCGGGCGCAATGACGCCGCCGAAATCGCCATTCACCCGAGCGGAAAATTTTTGTATACCTCGAACCGGGATCACGAAAGCATCGCGGTGTTCGCCATCGAGCCGAAAACGGGCACGCTGACCCTTGTTGCTGATGTGCCGACCGGCGGAAAAGAACCGCGGCATTTTGCGATGGATCCTACCGGCCGGTACTTATTGGCGGGGAATCAGCTTTCCGGAAATATCGTGGAGTTCCGAATCGATCCGGCCACCGGCAAGTTAACCGCGACCGGCGAAGTTCTGCAGGTGCCCTCGCCCGTCTGTGTGGCGTTCCTCTTCAAGCACTGAGGACAGCCAATCGAAAAGCCCGGCCAATCCCATCTGGTGGATCTCAAATATTTTTGAACCCGCATAACGCGGGAACTACCTAGTATCAAGAGCGGTTCTGCTTGCGATTGAGGAAGTTTGGAGTACAATCCCGGCCATTATGGCCAAACGCAAAGCGAAGAGAGCGGCCTCCAGGCGCTCCGGCAAGAAGAAAAGTTTGCGAAGGACCCGTTCGCGCCCACGCACCAACGCGAAGCTGCCCAAGGACGCTGTCACGCTGATTGTCTTGCTGCGGGCGCGCGAAGGCCAGGAAACGATTCTCGAAGCGGAGTTACGCGCCTTGGTCGGTCCCACTCGAAAAGAAGAAGGCTGCCTTCGCTACGATTTGTATCGCTCCGCCGACACGCCCGGCGCACTCCTGCTCCACGAAGTCTGGGAAACTCGCGAAGCTCACACCGAGCACACCCACTCCCCCCATTTCCTCCGCTGGAACGCGCGTAAGGACGCGCTCTTAGCTGGACGCGACGCTACGTTTTGGAGACAGGTCGTCTAACCTTACCGAAGCAATTGTTCAGGATTCGGGGACTGCGAGGTAGTATCCCGGTCGCGCGCGAACCTTCAGATTTTTCGCATCGTTTCGAACGACATTCACTCTGATTTCGTGGTAGCCGCTCGCGTCGGTTCCAGTCGGTGTGTAGCTGATGGTGTACTGCGAGTGCAGCTCGCCGCCGATTTCATCGATGGCTTTTTCGATCGAGCGATCCTTGAACGTGGAAAGGTGCGCGCCGCCGGTCGCCGCTGCGGCCACCTCGAGGGCGTGGTCCTTGATCTGATTGTAAACGTGCTGCACGGCCCAGACAGCCGCTGCCAGAATATCAATGTTGCCGTAGCGGTTCGCTTCGCTGGTGGGAGTTTGCGGCGTACCCGGCTGCGGCGGAAGCGGAAACGTGCCCGGCGGCGTAAGCTGCGGACGCGTGTCTTTCGGCTTGGCCTGCAGCTCAGCACGCGTGGTGGAAAGCCCGACGCTATAAATCGTCACATTGGCGAGCTGCGCACTCCGCAGCACTTCGCCTAACTTCGCGTCGCTGCCGGCATCCGCGGCTTCCGAGAGAATCATCAACACGCGCCGCCGCCCTGGCTTATCCGGCGTTGGTTCCGGACGTCCACTGAGCATCTCCACGCCCACGGCCATCGCATCGTAGAGTTTTGATCCCGACGTTCCCTCGCCAAGGTGCGCAATCGTGTTCTCAATGAGGTCGCCGTTTGTCGTGAAGTCTTGCAGCTTGTCCACGGAATCGTTGAAGCCCACTACAGCAGCTTCTCCGCTCGACCCCATCACCGTTTGTGTGAAGAGAATTCCCGTCTTGCGCACTTGCGGAAGCAAGGCTTCGATCCGCGAACTCGTCTCGATCAGGATGACCAGCGAAATCGGATCGCCCCCCAGATCGAAATGCGAAATCTGCTGCGCCACGCCATTATCGGCAATCTGAAAATCCCGCGCCTCCAGGTCGTGAACCATTTCTCCGCGGGCATCGCGCACTGTCACCGGCGTATTCACCAGCGCGACCTGCACTTTTACTTTGGGCATGTCCTTGGGGGCTTGTTGCACCTCGGCGCCCGGCTTAGGCGGAATGGGCCCAGAGGGCGCCTGCGCAAGGGCGGGCGCCCCCGCCAGAGCTAGCACAAATAGGAGACCTATCGATATACCTGCGATTCGCTTCATTCCGAGCACCTGGCAGCACCAGCCAACCCCTTCGACTCCTCTCAGGGCCAGCCCCCCACGCTTCGGGAGTGTACTTCATTCGACGCATGTTCCACGGAAGGCGTTGCCGCAGGACTCCGCGATTCCTACAATCAATGCTCGTCCCTAGGGAGAGAACATCCATGCCCAATGGCAAGAGACCCAAGCCTCAACACGCGCCCAAACCGCCTCATCAGGACCCCGAGTTCCTGTCTAGCACGCCTGCCCGCCCGATTCGCATCCTCGGCGAATATATTCACCCGCTTGTGCAACTGAAGCGCGAGGGCATTGGCGACACCGTCGTAATGTTCGGCTCCGCGCGGATCGAATCGCGCGAAACGGCGCAGGCCCGCCATACGCGCCTGAAAAAAGAGAAGATCTCGAAAATGTCCGCTGTGAGTCTGGCCAAACACCGCGCAGCCCTGCGTCACGCCAAGAACCTGCTCGAAATGTCCCGGTATTATGAAGAAGCGCGCCAACTATCTCACAAGCTGACCTCTTGGTCGCTCACCCTAGGCCCCAGGCCGCGCCGCTTCGTCGTCTGTTCCGGAGGCGGCCCGGGGATTATGGAAGCGGCCAATCGCGGAGCCTACGAAGCGGGCGGCAAGTCCATCGGCCTTTCCATCGAGCTTCCGCACGAACAGTTTGCAAATCCTTACATCAGCCCCGAGCTGAGCTTCAATTTCAAATACTTCTTCATGCGTAAACTCTGGTTCGCGCAAATCGCCAAAGCGCTCATCGTTTTTCCGGGGGGCTTCGGCACCATGGACGAGCTCTGGGAAATGCTCACGCTGCTGCAAACACACAAACTTCCGCAGCACAACATCATTCTCATTTACGGCAAAAAGTATTGGGATGAAGTCCTGAATTGGAAGGCCATGGTGCGCTGGGGCACCATCAACGAGGACGAATACAAGATGCTCCAATTTGCCGATACCGTGGATGAAGCCTTCGATCACATCCGCGCGGGCCTCGAGAAATACCACATGGGCGTCGACGCTTTTTTACAGGCTTACTGACTCCTAATTGACAACAACGTTTTTATTTTCATGGTGTTAGGGTATGGTCTGACTCTTGCTACATTCTCGCCGGTACAGTGTTTCATAGCTTGGGGCCAAATCCCCAATCCAGCAGGGGCGAAACATGGAGGATGGAGAAACCATGACCATACAAACGGGAGGAAAGAAGTTTTTCACCAGAGTGGTGCTGGCTACGGCCGCACTGCTTGGGATGCTGGCATTCGCGGGTGCACCCAGGGCATCCGCCGAGAGTTACGATAAGTGCCAGCGCCGCATTGCCAAAGCCGACCACAGACTCCACGAAGCTGTGGAGCATCACGGCTGGAACAGCAGGCAAGCGGACCGCGCCCGCCGCGACTTGCACGAGGCGCGGGAACGCTGCTGGAGAGAGCGACATCGATGGTGGGATGAGGACGGCCGTCGCTGGCATTCCGATCGTGATTGGGATGATCACGATCACGACCACGATCGCCACTAGTCCGCTCAGAAAATACAACGGAAACGTTCATCCAATTTGTCGAGGAAAATAGAACGGGGCGCCCGAACTCAATCGAGGCGCCCCGTTTTCGTTTTGCGATGGGGAAGAAAATTAGTGCGAATTCACCAGCTCTTCCTCGGAAAAGACAGCTTCGAATCGCCGCGTCTCATCCTGATCGTGCAACATCACGATCGGCACGACTCGTAGCCACTGTTTGCAGGAATGGCACTGCGTCATTTCGCCCTGCAAGTCCTGCAAAAAGCCATCGGTAAAATGATACTGCGTTCGCTCGCGCCGGGCATTTTTCTTGTCCCGCGCGCCGCAGTGCGGACAGATGAATTCCACCGTGTCCTGCTGCGGATCGCGGTCCAGTGCGGCCCAACCCGTGCGGCGCACACCTACCGTGACAACATTACGCCGGTCCATCGGAATTGACCTCCTAAGATCCACGTCCACAAGACATAAGATGCATGAGTGCTTAAACCGGATACGATTTTCTGTAACTTATTGGTAGTAATAGACTTGCCGTAGGCTTCGAGACTGGATGCGGTTCCCATTGCCCCGAAGTTACCTTCCGGCAGGAGCTCAGGGAACTTGTGTCGAGCCCCGGTGTCCAACGGTGTGAGGACGCGCGCAACCTCACATCCCTGCGAGCGCGGCGCCGGTCTCCTGGAGTTCTAGAGCAACCCCCAGGAAATCGGCGCCGCATAATTTCTGTCATTTCGCTCTGTGCGACCGCGGAGCGGTCCAGCCTCGCAGAAAATCCTGTGGAGGTGTGTGATGTCTCTCGATCCCCAGAAAGTTTCTGACGAAATTTCGGAGGAAGGTCTCGGTTCGTTACGCGGCTGCCTCATGGATGGCGACGCCGAACAACGCAGACGCCAGCGAAGCATTCGGCGCCGCTCCTTGGCAATTTCCATCGCAGTGCAGAGCGCCATTCTCACCGCGCTCATCCTTGTTTCTCTCTTCGGCAAGCCGCAGAGCATCGCCCTCGCCAATGTAACTCCCGTTCCGCCCTATTCTCGGTACCGCGATGTATCTCAAAATTCTGGCGCGCAGCATAATTCCGGCGGGCCGCACGCAGTCTGTCATATTTGCGCGCCAACACAAATTTCTCCGACGATTCCAACGCATGACTCCAACCCGTCCGGAAATCCCACAGGCGAGCCACAACCTCCAGGAATGGGAGATGGTCCTATCGGAGGACCCGAGGGATTCCTCCCCTTTGATGGCGGGAGACATGGGCCCATTCCGCCGAACACGACGGAAACCCAAATGAAGCGGCCTCGCGTGGTTCGGTTCACGACCCTGGATCCCGCGATGCTAATTCACCGGGTCGAGCCCACCTATCCGATCCTGGCGAAGCAGACGCGCCGCGAAGGACGCGTCGAATTGCGAGCCATCATCGGTACCGACGGCACGATTCAGTCCCTGCAAATTGTCAGTGGCGATGGAATCTTCGTGCGTTCCGCACTGGAAGCAGTTCAGCAGTGGCGCTACAAGCCAACTATTCTTAATGGTCAGCCTGTTGAGATCGACACCTACATCACCGTGATTTACACGATGCCACACTGAGAACTAACGGCTACGCGTTGGATCATCCCGGCAAAAAGTGCAAGGGGCCGCGACTGCCTATCGCGGCCCCTCTACCTGCACTTTGCAACCGATTTTTTGCTCGCTGACTAGAACCGGAAAACAATTCCGGTCGAAACGCGCAGATTGTTCTGCGTATTCGCTCCGGTTCCCGTTTCGGAGAACCGGGTCATCAGGTAATCCACCTTCACGGGCCGAACCGCGAAGTGATCGGTCAGTTTGTAATCCACGCCGCCACCTACGGTCATGGCAAACGCGTTGTCCGTACCGCTGGTCCCCGCCACGCTCGCGTCCGCACGAGCCACGCCGAAGAGAACTTCGCCAAACGGCGTTACGCGTCCGAAGTGACGAACGGAAACGCGAGGCCCGAACAGATACGTGGAAAGCGTTCCACTTGTGCCGGTGTTCAGGATATTGCCGCTGTGATAGCCGCCGAAGTCCGCAACACCGCTGAGCCAGCTATTCGCGTTGTAGGCGACCGACGCGCTGCCTCCGTTGAGGCTGAAGCTGTTGACGCCCGAGGTGCTGGGATTTTGGCGCACATAGGAATAGCCCGCGAAAACATCGAGCTTCGGCGTGTCTTGCGCATGCACGCTTACGCCGAAAAGCGAAAGAACTGCCAATAAAGACACCGCTAACTTCCACTTCATAAACCCTCCCATGAATTTAGTTTTCTGCGCTAGCCGGCAGCACCATCGCTCGGCCGCGCGTTTCGCGGCGTGCCTCAGGCAGGTAGGCAGCAATCCGCATCTCGCTTTTGTCTCCCCGTAGAGATGCTTCCCGCTGCCCTGAAGTTGTAGGTTTCTCGAAATTTTTCGTGGGTGGGTTTGTTACATGGTGCTATGAAAAATTGGAGACAGATTTCACCTTCGCTCCGCTGCGCAACGACAACCTAAAGCAGTTGCTCACCGGAGTGGCGTACAATCGCGTCACGCGCGGCGTCGCGCAGGCGGATCAGTTCGTGCCAGCCCGATGCATCAGCAGTGTCGTCCGCCCCATTCGCGGTGCGCGGATAGATCGGCGGCGAAAGCGTGATCGTCACGTTGCTCGGCCGCGGCAAGTGCGTTCCATCGCGCAGAAATCTCCGCGTGCCCGCGAGCGAAACCGGAAGTATCGGCGCGCCGGTCGCCACGGCCGCTTTGAATGCGCCCAGCTGAAATGGCCGCACGCCGTCTTCTCTCGTAAACGTCCCCTCCGGGAAAACGAAAACAGACTCGCCGTTGCGCAAAAACTCTTCGATTTCCTGCGCCTGTCGCAAGCGCGACTCCGCATCCGTCCGGTCAAACTTGAGATGTCCCATCTGCTTCAGGAACTTGCCGATGAAGGGCATTCGACCGACTTCCATCTTCGCGACGAAGCGGTACGGCACGCCCAGCCCAAGCATGAGTGGCAATACGTCGAAATAACTCGTGTGATTCGACGCGAAAATCTTCGCGCCGGGCGTGTCCATGTACTCTTTCCCGACGACGGTCACGCGGCACCCGACGAGCCCGAGCAAAATCTTGAGCGCGGCACAGGTGAATCTTCCCGCCGCGCGATGATCCTTGATGAAATGCACGATCGTCCAGGCTGGCACGATCCACAGCAAAAACACCACGCCGAAATAGACTCCGTAAAGAATCTCCAGCCCGCGCTTCACCCCAGCAACGAATTCACGCGCAACATTGCCCAGTGCGCCTTTTGTTCCCAGCCGCGCAATCTGCAGCCACGCCGGCGCCCGCGAATCGGAAAGGGTCCCCGCGAGATAGAGCTGCTTCGTCTCTTCGCGCCGCAGTTTGCCGCTCGAAGTCTTCGGAATACTTCCCGGTGGAATCAGCTCCACGCGATCCGGCGGAAGCCCCAATCCCTGCGTCACCAAGTCCGTAATGGAAGAGGCGATCCCAGCGCGCCGCGCCGCGTCACGCTCCCGTGTCTCCGCAACCACCACCAGTTTCTCCGTGCCCGAACCTTCATCCTTCAACCCGAACGCGACAATGCATCCCTTGCGAATTCCCTCCGCTCGCGCCGCCAGTTCTTCCACTTCGTGCGGGTACAAATTTCGCCCGCCCTTGATGATGATATCTTTCACCCGCCCCGTGACGTAGATCTCCCCATCGGCGCGATACGCGCGGTCTCCGGAATTTACCCACGCGTATTCCCCCTCTGTGCTCGCGGGACCCAGCGGCAGCAACGCCTCTGTTGCTTTCACATTGCGGTAGTAACCGCTGGTCGCCGACGGCCCGCGAAACCACAAAAATCCTTCCGTCCGGTCCATCATTTCTTTTCCGCTCTCATCCACGATGCGCACTTCATGCTGTGGTATCGGTTGCCCCGAAGAAACAAAGGCGATAGAAGTTTTGTCTTCTGGTGCGGCGGGAACTGCGCGTCCCTGCGCAGCAAAGGTCTCGCGCTCCACCCGGTCAACCAACGGCCCGCGGCCTAGCGGTGGTACGGTAACCGCAAGCGTCGCTTCCGCCAGTCCGTAAACCGGCAGTTGCGCCTCACGCCGAAAGCCATAGCTCGCAAACCGGTTCGCAAACCGCTCCAGCGTTTCTGGATTCACCGGCTCCGCGCCGTTCAGTGCTGCGCGCCACGAACTGAGATCCACGCCCTGAATGTCTTTGTCCGCGATCTTTCGAACGCAAAGTTCATAAGCAAAATTTGGCGCCGCGGAAATCGTCCCTCGATGTTTGTGAAATGCTTGCAACCAGCGTTCCGGCCGCGTCAAAAAAGCAAGCGGTGACATCACGGCAAGGGGAATCCCGAAGTGCAACAGCGTGAGCCACGCGCCGATCAGTCCCATGTCATGGTAGAGCGGAAGCCAGCTCACCCCCACATCGCCCGGCCCGAGTTGCACCGCTTCGCCCACCGCGCGGATGTTGGCTAGCAGATTCGCATGCGTCAGCACCACGCCCTTCGGATCGCCCGTGGAACCCGAGGTGTATTGCAGCAGCGCGATGTCGCTGCCCTTGCGCGCGCGGCTGCCGGTGAGGTGCAGTGGAAGCGCTCCTGGTGACGGCGGTGGAGCTTTGTCCGCTGCCTCAATCAATTTTTCCGCATCGGCCACTTCCGTCAGCGAACGCACGCGCGGCCTCAATAATTTCGCAACCGCCTCCGCGCGCCGGAACGTCAGCAGCAGGCAAACTTCCGCATTGTTCAGGATCGCCGATTGCCGCGCCGCGTATTCCTCGATGCGATCCGCCCGGAACGGCGGATAGATCGGCACAGGAATCGCACCCGCCAGCAAAATCCCCGCGTACGACACGAAAAATGCGCGCGAGGTCGGCAGCATCAGCGCCACGCGGCCGCCCGCGGGCACTCCGCGCCGCCCCAACTCCGCCGCGCAGCGCTGACCTGCGGCATAGAGCTCGCCGAAAGTCAGCGTCGCGCTTCGTTCCATTCCGTCGGTATCTTCGGTGATCAGCAGGTGCGCGCGCTCGGCGTCGTGCACCGCGCGGTGGCGCAGCACTTCGATGAGCGTCTCCGCGGAAAATACTCCCGCGTCCGCCGCTTCACGGTGAAGTTTTTGCGTGGTTACAGAAGCTCGCAGCGCGGATCCGGATTCGCCATCATCCGCACCCGCTCCAGGTGCCTCCAGAATCGCTCGCGCCAGATCGTCTGGAGTATTCGCCTCCGAGGCGACCCGGTCCGGCAATCGAATGTCGAAAGCCGTCTCCAAACGCGCCAGCAATTCCACGCGCTCCAGGCTGCCTAGTCCGAGCTCGCGGTCCAGTTGCGAACCGCCGTTGAGCATCGGGAGCGCGCCCTGGCTGCCCAGCTCATGCAGCAGCCCGCGAATCGCTTCCAGCACGCGCTCGCGCACCGCCGAACTGTCGAGTTGAATGGTGGGTGTGGCCACAACACTCACGAAGAACTGCTGGCCCGGCTTTCGGCCAGCCCTTGTGGCGCGCGGTTTTATGCCGCCATTCCTCTACGCCTGGGGCCTGCCGAGCACGGGCGAAAAATCCGCTCTAGGCGCTCCTTTTCGCAGCTTGGGCCGCCGAAAAACCTTTTGGCAACAGCGTGGTGGAAAGGTCCACGCCGGAAAGATCAGCGCCGGTCAAGTCCGTCTCGCGCAGAATCGCCACACCCATGTCCGCGCCGGAGAACTTCGCGCCGTTCACGTTGGCAAGACGCAGATTTACATTACGAAGATGCGCTCGCTGGAAATTCACATTCGAAAGGTCGCAGCGGAAAAACTCCACGCCGCTGGCCTGCGCTTCCGTCAAGTTCGCGCCTGGAAGGATCGCCTCCGTCATGTCCGTGTTGCGCAAATCCGCTTTTCGCAGGTTTGCCCCGGAGAGATCCGCGCCCGGAAGTTTTGCCTTCCGCAGATCCGTCCCCTCGAGGTTCGCGTTACGAAGAATCGCCCCGCTCAAATTCGCACCGCTCAAGTCCGCCCCGGAAAGGTCCGCGCCGGAAAGGTCCGCCCTCGCCCCGCCGTCTTTCCCGCTAAAAAAGCGCTCATGCGCTTCCAGAATTTGCACGACTGACTTTCCGTTGTGTTTGATGTTCTTCAGTTTTCGGAGTCCCATAGCTGTTCGCCGCCGGAGTTTTCGCCTTGTAGTTTACCGGAAGTGACGGATGGGGGGAACCACGCTCGCTTAATTCTTCGCGGGAATCGGTGCCGCCGCCGGGGCCGGCGCAGCCTGTGCACGCAGCGAGTTGACTACCGCCTGCGTGACGTCCTTGCCCCCGCGCGAATTATTATAGATGGACTGAATCGTGTAAATCGGCCCCCACGGAATGCCCCACCAGCCCGCCACCAGCGAGAGCAGCGTGAAAGGCAAGCCCTTCACCACCGCATTTTCACCCTGGCGAACAAAATAAATATTCGAAGGACGCCGGAATGTCAGAACGATCACGGAAATGCAGTACTGAAAGAGCACGAACTTCGCTCCGCGCTGGAGTTCGAACTCCAGCTCGCCATGCTTCATCCCTTCGATGCCTTGAATTTTCGTCGCCATGGCAGTACGGCTTTATTGCTACTGTAAGCCAGATGCACAGTCAAGTACGATTTTCTGTCCGCCTCGTGAATCGTGCTTCCGTTCCATTCTCTCGGGTGTGATAGTGTCAAGCCAGTGGTCCTCGGTTGCCCGGACAGGTCGTGTAGCGTGAAGCTCTTGGCAAGACTCTTCTTCCTCGCGGTGCTCTGCCCATTCGTTTCACTCGCTACACAGGACGTTCCTCTGGTCCTGCAGCATGTCAGCATCATCGAAGGAACGGGCCGCGCACCTCAGCCGGACGAAACCATCGTCATCGTCGGAGGCCGAATCGCCGCGATCGGCCCTGCCGCGCGAACCAAGTTCGATAGGTCCGCCCACGTCATCGACGCTCGTGGCAAATTCCTCATTCCCGGCTTGTGGGACATGCACGTGCACCTTGCCGGCGTCAGCGCCGATCCCTCCTGGAGCAAAGAAGTCCTGCTCCCTCTTCTGCTCGCCAATGGCATCACCGGCGTTCGCGATATGGGTGGCGACCTCGATGTGCTTCTTTCCTGGAAGCGCGACATCGAATCCGGCAAATTCCTCGCTCCGCACATCATTGCTTCCGGCCCTTGGCTGACCGGCCGCGGCAAGAAGACACCCGAGCAATATCCCGTCGCGAACGCCGAAGAAGCCCGCGCCGCCGTGCGTGATCTGAAGCAGCGTGGAGCGGATTTCATCAAGGTGATCTCCATGCCGTCGCGCGAAGCATTTTTCGCGGTCGGCGAGGAAGCCGGAAAACAGAACATCTCTTTCGTCGGCCATCTGCCATTCGAAATCGGCGCCGCCGAAGCCTCGAACGCCGGTATGCGCAGCATCGAGCACTTTCTCTATAGCGGTTTCGCTCTTTCTTTTTCCTCCAAGGAAGAAGAGCTCCGCAAGCGTCTCGTCGAAGCCGAACGAACCGGAGACTCCGCCGCGTGGGAAGCGATTGCCCACGAAGCCGATCTCACCTACAACACCGAAAAAGCCGCAACCCTCTTTCAAGCACTGAAGAAGAACGGTACCTGGATTACGCCTACGATCGCCTCGCTCGACATTACTTCGCATCCGGAGGCGTGGAAGCTGGACGATCCGAATCTGGATTTTGTCCCTCCGGCCCTCGCCAAGGAGTGGCGCAGTTCTTTCAACGACGACCGAATGAAAAAGCACGCCGCGTGGCTCGGCCGCCAGGCCGTCAATGACTGGAAACTTGCCGGCGAGCTGCACCGCGGAGGGATTCCCTTGCTCGTGGGCTCGGATTCTTTGGACCCGTTTGTTTTCCCGGGCGAGAGCCTTCATCGCGAACTCGCGGAGTTGGTGCAGGCTGGCTTCACTCCGCTGGAAGCCATCCAGGCTGCCACGCGCGGCGCCGCCCAATTCCTCGGCCGCGAAAAGGATTGTGGAACGGTCGAAACAGGGAAAACCGCGGACCTGGTTCTCCTCGGCGCAAATCCGCTGGAAAATATCTCAAATACTCGTAAGATTCTCGCCGTGATTCGCAACGGAAACTATCTCGATCGCGCCGCCTTGGACGCCATGCTCGCCAAGGCGAAGACGGCGGCGGCCGCAGTACCGCCAGAAAAATAATGTTCAGCCGTTTCTCAATTCTCTCCACGCTACGCGGGCCTTCACCGCGCTGGTGCCTTCTATTTCTCTTACTGCTCTTCGCTGCTTTCCTGTCCGCTTCCGGTTTCGCCCAGGGCCACGAAGACGAAATCGTCGCCAATTTGGCGGGCGGCCGCGTCATTATTCATGTCGCCAGGGACATCATTCTCTTTGCCGCCATCGACCAGCCCGTCGAGAGGAATTCCGTTCCACCCCGCGTGATGAACCTGGATGCCGCTCATATCGGAGTCCTGCTTGGCGCTTCGGAATGGCGTGTCCCTGCTGACCCAAAACCCATTCGAATCGATCGCGATTTTCACCGCGTTGGCGCCAATGAGCGCCGCACGGACCCGGCTCCCGGAGAGGCCGAGCCCGATCTAGATGCTATTGGCATCACCTTTCTCGAAAAGCTCCGCCCCCTCGTGGGGCAGCTCCACCACAAGCTCGATTTCGTCCCGGACGATCCCATTTTCCAGCTTGTCATCATCGGCTATGGTTCTAATCAATATGGTCCCGAAGTCTGGGTCGCGGAATATCGCATCGAACAACAGCAGATTGCCACTCGCGGTGAATACTGGCAGACGCGCATTCTCCGCCCCCGTTTCACGCAGCTCTATCCTCCGGAAAAACATGCGCCGCGAACTTTGGTGGAGGTCCGCTATCCTGTGGACCTCAAGGGCCCAAGGTTGTCGGAACTCATTCAAGGCAATGATCCGCGAGTTGTGCAACTCGCATCGAAGGAGCCGCGCTTCACTAAAGTGCTAGAAAACCTGCACGGTGGCCAGGCGCAGAAGGCCGCGCCGCTGGACTCCGTCGATTTCATGCGCGCCCTCTTGCCCTTGGTTACGAACAACGCGTCCTTTGTAATGGGCACGATGGCGGAACAACACGGTTTCGAATGGATCATCCCGCCCGCGGAGCCGATCGAGAAAGTCGAAGAGGACAAAAAGCGGCCTCCCGAAGCTCCATCGCTTCTGCGAAAGCCCAAACCTTAAATTCTCAGGAAAGCCTCTCGATCGCATCGCCGCGCCGGATCATCCCGCCTTCAATCACGCGGCACAGCATCCCGCGTCGCCCCCACATCTCTTTTCGCAGTCCCGGCCGGATTCTCTCCAATTGATCGCATGGCGTGCACACCGCGCTGACTTCCAGGTGCGACTCGCCAACACGGAGTTTCTGCCCAATCTCCAACCCATTCACGTTCAGCCCGCTCGTCGTTATGTTCTCGCGGATGATGCCCGGCGGCAGGTTCATAGCTTCGAGAGTTTCACTATCCACCAGCAGGACTTGACGGGGGCTATCCGGTCGCGCGTGCGCACAGCCTTCAAAACCGGCGTTATCTGCCACGCGAACTTCGCACAATTCCTCCATGGGGAGACGCTTTTTCGCGGCGCGGAAAAGATGCTTGACGCTCGGCATATTTTTCAGTCTCCCGCAGCCTGCAATCGCGTGCCGTGGGCGCCGATGTCCTTCCGATAATGCATTCCTTCGAAACGGATCTTGGTGATGGCTTTATAGGCCGTGGAAACGGCAGCATTGAGCGAAGAACCAGAAGCCGTCACTCCTAGAACTCGTCCGCCATTCGTTACCACCGCCTCCCCTTCGCGTTTCGTACCTGCATGCAAAATCTTAACACCAGAATTCTGCGCCAAAGCGGTTAGCCCCTCAATCCGCTTTCCGCTTTCAAATTTTCCGGGATAACCGCCCGAGGCAAGCACTACGCATACACTCGCTCCCGCCTTCCATCGCAATTTCGCTGCGTCCAACTTTCCGTCCGCCACATCTTTCAATACTTCCGCCAGGTCAAAATTCATCCGCGCCACGATCGCCTGCGTCTCCGGATCGCCGAGCCGGCAATTAAACTCCAGGACTTGCGGCCCGGACTTGGTCAGCATCAGCCCTATGTACAGAAAGCCTTGATACGGAATGCCGTCGGCCGCCAACCCGCGCAGGGTAGGCTCAACGATATTCGCTATGACGATCTTGCGCAGCTCCTCCGGGAGCAAATCGTCCGTCGAGTAAGCTCCCATGCCTCCCGTATTCGGCCCTGCGTTGCCATCGAACACGCGCTTGTGATCCCGCGTCGGCACCAGCGGCGCGTAACTCTTCCCATCCGTGAGAATAATGAACGAGAGCTCATCGCCCTCGAGCGTTTCCTCTAGAAGAATCCGGCTCCCGCCCGAGCCCAGTTCCTTCTTTTCCATCACGCGCGCGATAAAATCCTTGGCAGCCTCCGCGTCCGGCGCAAGAAAAACCCCCTTGCCGGCGCACAACCCGTCCGCTTTGATCACCACCGGCCAGCCCACTTTCGAAAGAGCGGCATTCGCAGCGCGCGCTGACTTGTATGTGCCGTACATCTTTGCCGTCGGAATTTTGTGCCGCGTCAAAAATTCCTTTGAAAAAATCTTGCTTCCTTCCAGTTGTGCGGCCTTCTTCGAAGGGCCCACAATCGCCCAATTCCGCTTTCGAAACGCATCCGTCAACCCATTCACGAGCGGGAGTTCGGGCCCAACCACTGTCAGGTCCGGCTGAATTTTTTCTGCCAGCGCAATCGCTGCAGCCACATCACCCGCATCGATGGCCACGCATTCCGCTTCCCCCGCGATTCCGCCGTTGCCCGGCGCACACCAGATTTTTTCCACCAGCGGGCTCTGCTTGAGTCTCCAGACCAGCGCGTGCTCGCGCCCGCCTCCGCCAATCACCAGAATTTTCATTCGTCGCTCACCCTCTTGACCCCGCTTTCGAACGATAGTCGCCCCTCAGAAACGTGTCAACCCAGCCCCCTTCCGCCACGATTTCATTTCCAGCGGAGCCAAGCGATGCCACGTTAACCAATTGACTGGCACTGCCCTCTCGGACAGTTACAGCAAATCGTTTCGCTCCCTACACTCAAAGAAGATCAGCCTTTGTTTCGAATCCAACGGAAAGGGCCTTGCCATGCTCATCCCTCTGCGCCATGAAAACATGGAAGGCCGCCGCTGGCCCGTCGTCACCTTCGCGCTAATCGCTCTCAACATCATAGTGTTCCTCGGCACCCACTGGCAGATGGAAGCACAAGCGCCCGAGCGCGCCGAAGTCCGGATGCACATCATTCTGCTCGCTGCCATGCACCCGGAATTGAAGACCTCCGAAGACGTCCAGCAATTCATCGCCGATGTCCAGAGAAAGATCCCGGAAGAGTCGTGGAAGCAAATCGCGGATTCGAATCGGAAGCCTGAAGATACCTGGGACACGCGAATCCGAAGAGGCACCGACCCAGAGGAACTCCAGGCGGAGATGGATTCACTGGGGCAGCGCTTCGCCGAGCAAGAAAAGAGCTCCATTCTGGACAATTACGGATTCGTGCCAGCGCATCCTCGGCCCATTACATACCTAACCTCTATGTTCCTTCATAGTGGTTGGTTGCACTTGATCGGCAACATGTGGTTTCTGTGGCTTGCTGGCTTTGTCCTCGAAGATCGTTGGGGCCGAGTGATCTACCCGCTTTTCTATCTCGCCGCCGGCATTGCGGCTTCGATCATTCATGCTTGGTTCAATCCCGGAAGTATTGCGCCTGCCCTTGGTGCTTCGGGTGCCGTCGCAGCTCTCATGGGTGGCTTTCTGATTCGCTTCCCCAAGCTGAAGATCCAGATGCTTTGGTTCATGCTGATCTTCCGCATTCGCTTTAAGGCTCCAGCATATTGTTTGCTTCCGCTGTGGCTCTTCATGGAAATTTTCTATGGCAGCCTCTTCGGCCAAGCGACAGGAGTAGCTCACTGGGCTCACGTTGGCGGATTCGTGGCTGGCGCGTTGGCCGCCCTCATCATCCAGCGCACTGGCTTGGAGCATAAGGCCAACGCAGTCATCGAAGATAAAATCGGCTGGACTGCAGACCCTGCGGTCGTTCAAGGAACGGCGCTCATGGAGCAGGGAAAGTTTGCCGATGCCATCTCTGTTCTCCAAAAGCATGTTGCGGCTAAACCCGATGCTGTTGACGCGCATTCCATCTTGCGCCAGCTGCACTGGCGCAAGAATGATATTCCGGGTCATCTCGCGGCTACAGCCAAGCTGTGCCAGCTTCATCTCAAGTCGCAGGACCACGAAGCGGCTTGGCAAGACTACCAGGAGTATGCGAATGCAGGCGGTGATCGCCTGCCCGCGGCAACCTGGCTCGAGCTGTGCCGCCTTGCGGAAGGAGAGCAGAACTTCGATCGCGCTGTAACTGAATATGAACTTCTCGCTAAGGCACATCCAAACGAACGGCAGTCTCTCCTGGCGCTTCTTTCCGCGGGCCGCCTGTGTCTAAAGAAGCTCAATCGTCCAGCTGACGCGCTGAAATTCTACAAAGCTGCCGCAGCTTCTCCTGTGCCGCATCTCGACTGGGAATCCAACATCCAAGGCGGCATCGCCGAGTCGCAGAAGCAACTGCAAGCTCCCCAGCTCCAGTCGCCTAATCCAGGTTTTCAATCGTAGTCTAAATCCTGCAATTCGCACGTTCTCGAAGTTTAAAACCGAGCCTAGGCAAGAAGCTCAGCCGTTGCCTACCGCGCGAATGGGAATCGTCACCTTGGATGCCGCTTCGGAAGACGCCAGCATGTGGCAGCGTCCATCAAATATCCCCCCCGGATCAATCACCATGCACGGCGCATGAACTTCTCCCGTCACTACTCCCTTGGCCTGAATCTCCACGCGGCCTTTCGCAAAAATCACGCCGTCAAAGCGCCCCGAAATCACCACGCGATTTCCTTCGATCTGTCCTTCCACTTTGGCGCCTTCGCCAAGAACGACAGTCTGCTCCGAAATAATATTGCCCTTCACATTGCCGTCCACTCGAAACGTTCCGGTGACCGTGAGCGTGCCTTCCAGGGTCACGCCCTGATCAATGAATCCGGTCCATTCTTCGCCGGCACCATCTTTTGTTGCGCTGGGCCACTTCCACGCCATTTCAATACCCCCAAATCAGACTCTTCCACTTTAGCTGCATCTGGAGACAAGTCAACGCAGCTTCACACACGAGTTGTCGAATGCACCGACTGAACTAAGGGACAGGAGCGTTCGCTGAGTCCGTATCGTTACTTCATCAAGCGATCATAAATCCCCATCAGCTGCGCTTCATCGTAGTATTCCACGACCAACTGTCCCGGCCGCATTTTTGTTTTTTGGCGAAGCAGCACTTTCGTACCGAGGTGTCGCTGGAGTTCTTCCAAAGCAGATTTGATGTTAGCGTCCACGTGAACCTCAGCTGCAGCCTGATTGCCTCGCGAACGCCGCGACGCCAGCCGCTCGATCTGCCGCACCGTTAATCCACCGCGCGCCGCGCGTTGGGCATAGCGCATGCGCAGTTGCGAATCCTGCACGGCAAGCAGCGCTCGGCCATGCCCGGCCGAAAGTTTGCCCTCTTCAATCCAATCTTGAATCGTCGTCTCGAGCTTCAGCAGCCGAATCGCGTTCGCCACCGTTGCACGGTCCTTGCCCGTCCGCTCTGCCACCGATTCCTGTGTAAGCTGAAATTCGTCAATCAAGCGTTCAAATGCCCGTGCCGCCTCGATCGCATTCAGGTCTTCTCGCTGGATGTTTTCCACCAGCGTCATTTCCAGCGCCAACTCGTCTGGAACTTGTTTTACAATCACCGTTACTTTGTTCAGGCCCGCGCGTTGCGCCGCCCGCCAGCGCCGTTCCCCGGCAATTAGCTGAAATCGCGAGCCAATCGGCCGCACCACCAGCGGCTGAATAATGCCGCTGGCCCGAATCGAACGCGCCAACTCATCCAAGGCTTCCTCTCGAAAGCGCGTTCTTGGTTGGTATGGGCTGGGCTCAACGAGATCGATATCCACTTCTCGCGGTCCCACGTGGACGGTTTCCCGCGTAGGCACTACGGCTGCACCGCCGGCTGTCGTTGCTTGCGGTTGAATGGGAGCGGACTCTGGCGGCGCCTTTGGTTCAGGCTCCCGAATGAGCGCTCCGAGTCCCCGTCCCAGCGCGTTTCTCGGCATTTTCAATAACCTCCTGGGCGAGCTGCGTGTAGCCTTCCGCCCCTTTGCTATGAATGTCATAAAGAATGATCGGTTTCCCGAAACTGGGCGCTTCCGCCAGGCGAACATTGCGCGGAATCACGCTTTGAAAGATCTGCGTTCCAAAAAAGCTGCGCAAATCCGTGGCAACCTGCCGCGAAAGCGTCGTCCGCTCATCATACATCGTGAGCAGGATACCCTCGATCTCAAGGCTTGGGTTCAATGTTCGTCGGATGCGCATCAGCGTATCCAGCAGCTCCGAAACGCCCTCCAGGGCTAAATACTCACACTGGATAGGCACCAGCACGGCGGTTGCAGCTACCAGCGCATTCAGTGTCAGCAAGTCCAATGCAGGAGGGCAGTCCAGTATGATGAAATTGTATTTGTCCTGGAGAACTTTCAGTGCGGCTTGTAACTTATACTCTCGGTTTTCCGCAATTACGAGCTCGACGGCAGCGCCAGCAAGGTTTTTGTCGGCGGGGACGACATCTAACCCATTTACTTGTGATTTTTGGATAATCTTTTCGAAAGGCTCGCCCGCAATCAGTGTGTGATAGAGGGTTTTCCTCGCGGGATCCTTCGTAAAGCCGATGGCGGCTGTGGCATTGGCCTGGGAATCGCAATCGACAAGCAGCGTAGTTTGTCCAGCGGCAGAGAGGCAAGCGGCTAGGTTTACCGCCGTCGTAGTCTTTCCAACCCCGCCTTTTTGGTTCGCAACCGCGATGATTCGAGACAAACGCTACCTCGCCAGCGAAAATTTAGCAAAGCAAACGCACAGATGCAAGATGTTTCACGTGGAACAATGGCGCTGCGGACGAAATTTGTAAAAGAACTCGCGCATTGTTCCACGTGGAACGGATTGAAGGCTCCGTGAATTCAGTTTGTGGTTCGGCTGTTCCACGTGAAACAATGTAGCTTTGCGCTGCCTTGGAGGATCTCAAGCGGAATTCAGTTTGCACCGCAAACTAGTTTGCGGCTGCGATTTTCTGAAATGGAGTTCAAGGAAGTCGGAATATCGGGACGGAGTTGAGTTGAGAACGTTGAAGATTCAATTGCCGACTGTGGATGTTCCACGTGGAACACTGTGC